>CARPYP010000007.1 GCA_949045875.1 uncultured Clostridia bacterium
TCAAATGATATTTACTTCTGACCAAGCATTCTTTGATAAAATTGGAGAAAAAGAAACAAAAAGATATTTTGATGAATGTTATAAATTTATTTGTAATTATAAAAATCTTGGAGAAAAGAATATAATATCAGCAGTAGTGCACTTAGATGAAGGAGCACCACACATGCATGTAATGTTTGTTCCTGTTGTTCATACAAAAGATAAAGAAGGCAATGAAACTGATAAAATATGTGCTAGAGATTTCTGGAAAGGCAGAGATAGTTATAGAAAACTACAGGATGCCTATTTCAATCATGTTAAATCAAAAGGCTTTGATTTAGAAAGGGGTATGTTTGTTGAAGATACTAACAGAAAGCATTACACCATTGAAGAATATAAGAAGATTACAAATTATGATAATACTAAAAAACTATTAAATGAAATGAAACTTGAATTACCAGAAGTTCCAGATATAAATGACATTAGTAAGTTTTCAATAAAACGAGATGAAAAGATATTAGAAAAAATTATAAAGCCTAAAGATGATTTGATTAAAGAATTATATAAAGAAAATCTTTATTCGAATAAGGAATTATCAAAACAGTCCAAAATTGTTGATGAAGCTACAAAATACCAAAAAGAAAGAGATAAAATACTTGCTGATAATCAAGAACTTAATAATACTGTTAGAAATTTAGAATATGAATACACAGAAAAGAAGAAAACACTTGAACACGAATTTGAAGATAAATCATTTAATTTAGAATGGCAATATAAAAATAAAATTCATAAGCTAGAAAAAGAAAATAACCATTTGAAAAAAGTAATTGATAAATTTAAAGAAACTACTAAAAAATTCATAAAATGGATTTGTAAAAAATTTGATTTACCTTCTGAAGATGAGATAATTAGAGATTTTGAAAAAGAAACTCATACTTTTCTTGATGCTGAAAAACAAGTAAAAAAAGAACAAAGCGAAAAAAGTTTTGAGCTAGAATTATAATTTATATTCATTGAAGAGAGAAAGATGAGCTGTATATGCTCATCCCTCTCTTAAAACTGACTGTTTAATTGAGTGCCATTAATTAATTCGCCAAAAATTCCTGCTTAACACGATAAAACAACCTCTTTGCTTCTCGAATATCAGAAATAATTGTCTTGACAAGTTTCTGATCTGTTACCCTCTCATCTTTCCAATTAACAATAGCTCCATCTTTAATTTTGTAGCCTCTGTCATCAGTAGAATACTGATTTAACCATTCCGTTGAGCCGTCTTTATGACATATAACATAATTTCCACCATCACAAAGTCTCGCTTTTATTGACTCTCCATTTGAATCGACATCAAACCATTCTTTATTATAGTCGAATATTACTCTAAATCTTGTTATTTCTTTGCTCATATGCTTTTTTAACATATTCGCTATTTTAACAACTATTTCTATCTGTCTTTTCTGCTCAAAAGGTTCTATGCTACTTGAGTTATATTTGCTCATTTCTTCAAAAATGGAATGGTATTCACTGAGTACTTTCCAAACTGGAAAATTATGATTGCTTGAAAATTGTAAATCAATTTTCCCACCAACAATAATTGTGCTAATATGTGCAGAATCCCTATTTTTGCTATGCCTAAATGAAATCTGCTCAATACCATTTTGAAAACAATCATATACTTCATAATCAAAATCAAGAGTATTCAATACAGTATTATAGCTATAATTTTGCCAGTGTTTCTCAAAGATAAGAATTAATGCATTTACAGCTTTTGTTTGCTCAAAAATAAGATAATACTCTTCTCCTTTTTGAGTAGTCACAATGTAATACAATCTGCTTTCATCAGACTTTCGAATAGAAGTAATCTCTCCTTCATCAATCATCCATTCGAGATTTTCGTATAACCACTGTTCTGTTAGCTTGTTATTCTCAAGCCATTTTTCTTTTGGCGTGGAAAACTTCCATCTAATCCATTGCCTTGTATGTCCATTGGTACTTTCCCATTTTTGAAGAGAACCATAGGACTTGGATAGTTGCCGTTCACTCATTTATACATACCTCCAATCGTTAATATGTGAAAACAACAGTTACATAACATCTATTATATTATATTTTTGGCTAAAAATCAATGATATTTAGCTATTTTTCTCATTAAATCATAATTATTTAACCGTGTTATTACTCTGCCAGTCTTCAATATCTTATTGTTCATTTATTCCTATATACTCACTTAATTCAGTAAAATCATCATCAGAATTTGCATAACCTCGTTTTAGATAACTATTTCCACCATCAACACTACAAGCACCACATTTACAAGTAACATTATCATGAGTATGTTTTGATACTATAATATCTCCACATAAATTACATTTTATTGAATTTTTAATAATCTTTTTCAAATTTTACACCTCATTATCTTCTTCAACATTTATCTCAATATGTTTGTTTATATCTTCTTCTGTTGGTAATTTATCTAGTATTTCTTGTGGTAATTCGTTTCTAACCTCATAAGAAGTAACACCGATAGGGGCATTTGTTCCTTTTAAAGCCCATTCCACTGATAATTTATCTTTTCCTTTACAAAGTAATAGACCAATAGTTTGATTATCTTGTTCTTTTCTTAAGGTCTCATCAACTGCAGTTACATAGAAGCTTAATTGTCCTGTATATTCTGGCTTAAATTCATTATTTTTTAACTCCACAACAATATAACATCTTAAGTCTAAATGGTAAAATAACATATCAATATAATAATCTTGACTTTCAGTAGAAATTTTATATTGATTTCCTACAAAGCTAAATCCTTTTCCTAATTCTAGTAATACATTTTTTATTCTTTCCATCATCGCATTTTCAATGTCTTTTTCGATAGCTTCTTCTTTAATTCCTTCAAGTTCAAAAATATATGGGTCTTTTATTACATCTCTTGCAAGTTCACTTTGTGGAATAGGTAATTTCTCTTTGAAATTTGTAAGTTTCTCGGTAACTGCCTGTCTTTCATATAATTGTAAATCTATTTGATGATCTAAAACTGTTTTTGCCCAACCATTTTCTACACACTTTTCTGCATACCAATTTCGTATATCATCATCTTTAACTTTTTCTAATAATATGCAATTATGAGTCCATGGCAATTTTGCCACTGCTGGTGGCAAAATTGATAAATCCTTGTATTTTTCGTAAAATTTCTTCATTCTTGCTAAATTTCTTGTAGAAAATCCAGTTGAATCTGGAAATTCTAATTTTAAAGCAATAGAAAAATCATTAACAAATTTATTTCCATATTTTGCATTTTCACTTACAATTTTACCAAGTCTAAAATATAGTTTAATTAATTCCATATTAGCATTTTCTTGAACTTCATATCTTGTTTTTAGAATATCTTGTTTAGCATATAAAACTAAATCTTTAAAATCTTTATCTAGCATATTATTTTCGTTCATTATCAAAACCTCCAATTTTGCCACCAGCAGTGGCAATTTTCATTTATTATTTATTTCTTGCTCTACTTTTATAAACATTTTCTTGATTTTTACAGCTAAATGTATCATATTCAGTTTTTGGGTTTGGTGCTGTAAATGCTTTTCCACAATGTTTGCAAAGTTTTAAATATTTCTTTTCTTCTATTGCAAATAATTTAAAATCTTCATCTATGTATTCTTTTAAACTTCTTATATGTATTGTAATTCCGTTATATTCTAAATTAGTTCTAATATGGTTTGATTCTAGCTTTTCAATCAAAGAATGTTGTATATTTTCTCCTTTTTCTTTCTTCAATTCTCTTAATATATTATATAAAGTTTGTGCATAATTTACTATCATATCTACTTGTTCATAGTATTTTTCATTTTTATAATATAATTCGTTCAATTCTGGAGTAATAAATTTCTCCATACTATGCTGACAAATAAAGCTATTGCTTTTTTCTATCAATTCTTTTATTTCATCTTTACTAGCTGTTGGAAAAAATATTTTAAAATAATCTAGTATGTCCATTGTATTAAAGCAATCGTAGTATGCTTTGCCTGTTACATTATTAAATTCTTTTAACAATACCTTTTTATCTAATGTATAATATCTATTTACTGGTAAATTATGAATTAATCCTAAAAGTCCATATTGATTTACAAAATCTAGTAATAAACTATCAGTTTCCTCTTCATTTTCTAATGATAGTTTTCCTAAATTTATAAAATCTATTAATGGTTTATCATTTTCTTCATAATCATCAAAACTAATTAAACCATAATTCATATAACTATTGCTATCAAACTTTGGTACAACATATTTTATATTGTTTATAACTTTTATTTCATATTCTTCAAACTTTGGTAATGATTGATTATTAAAGCCATATTCTAAATCAAATCTCATATCTTTTTCTCCAATCTAAAAATTTTTCAAAAAATTTATAGTAATATATTGACAACCATAAAATATTACAGTATAATCTTAATGTAATACTTTAATATGTAAAAAGTATTAATAATACTTAAAACAAAATTTAATACTTTCTTTATAAGAATATATTACACCAAATACCTTTAATTGTCAATATTTATGAAGAAATATTACATATATTCTATAGGATAATTGTATCTAAAATAATGCAAGTAAAAAATATAAGTAAAAAGAAAGGAGGTCATCAAGATGGATAAAAAAGCAAAGATTTTACAAATGTACTTTGAAGAACATCAAAAACAAAATGTAATTGCTGAAAATGTTGGAGTTAAGCAAAGCTATGTATCACAAGTGATAAAAAAAGATGAACGATATTGGGTAGAAAAAGAAAATAGGCATAATGAAGCAATGATCAGAAAAGCTGAATACAACAAAGAATATTATAAAACTTATGAAAGACCTAAGAAACAAGATAACTCTTATGAACAACTAAAAACTATGCACAAACAAGCCTCAAAAGAATTATCATATACAAGCAATACTCTTTCTGATTATGCTTTCCTACATTGGAATTTAGGAGCTTATCATAGAGATAATAACGGAAATATGAGAATTAACAAAGGTTTAAAAGTAGGATTTGATATTCCAAAATTGATAAATATGAATATTAAAGTACCAACACAGAAATACAAGCATAAATGTTGCTTTAGTAATTAGTAATCATTATTGAGTTTTTATTCTCAATAGTGATATTTTTATAATTTTTTTGGAAAGGAGGTTTTTGAAATTATGGGAAATATTAAAGAAAACTATGATCTAATGTTTACTTCATATCCAGATTTAGTAAATATCGGTCAATTAAAAGAAATGCTTGGTATTGGCATTACACTAGCTTATAGGTTAGTTAAAAATAAAACTATTCCTGCATTAAAAGTTGGCAGAGAATATAAAATACCAAAAAGAAATATTATTTGTTATTTAACAAATCAGAATTAAGCCATTATCCTTTATTTGATAATGGCTCTTATTTTATTACACAAGTTAACTAGACTTAAATGTAATTACATGGTATTATACAAACAATATCAATAGTAAGTTAAATTTAAGCTGTTATAGAAAAGGAAGGAGTAAAAGATGATAGATGTAACAGGTAGCTTACAAATTAAGAATAAAATATATCAAGCAGTTTTAAGTTATAAACAAGATAATAAATGGAAAACAAAATGGGTTTCAACTAAAATTCAAGCAGTAAAAGGAAATAAGAAACAAGCACAAGCAAAACTTGAAGAAATAAGATTACAATTTCAAGAAGAAATAAATAATGATAATATTGAAGATGAAAAAATATTGTTTATAGACTATATGAAGAAATGGCTAAAAATGATAAAAGCAAGTGTAGAAGAAACAACTTATAATGGATATAAAGGTGTTGTAAATGGAAGATTATCAGATTATTTTAGTGATAAGAAGATAACATTGCAAGATATTAAGCCAAAACATATTCAAGAATTTTATCAATATTTATTAGATGAAGGACTTTCTGGAAATACAGTTAAACATTATCACGCAAATATAAGAAAGGCATTACAATATGCTATGAAAACAGATATTATTTTATCTAATCCTGCTGATAAAGTTGATTTACCCAAAATTGAAGAATATAAACCAAAATTTTATACAAGTGATGAAGTTAAAACATTACTAAATGAAGTTCTTGGTACAAAATTAGAAATTCCTGTAATGATAGATTGCTTTTATGGTTTTAGGCGAAGTGAAGTAATTGGATTGAAGTGGAGTGCTGTTGATTTTGAAAAAGACACTATTACAATTAATCATACTATTACACAATCAAATGGAAAACTGATTATAAGAGATAAAACGAAAACTAAATCTAGCAAAAGAACTTTACCACTAGAGCCTATTGTAAAATCTTTCTTGCTTGAATTAAAAGAAAAACAAGAAAAGAATAAAGAACTATGTGGAAACAGCTACAATCAAGATTATTTAGAATATATATGTGTAGATGATGGTGGTAATATTATTAGACCAGACTATGTAACAGAAACATTTTTAAAATTACTAAAAAAGAAAAATTTAAAGATTATTCGTTTTCATGATTTAAGACATACTTGTGCAAGTATTTTACTAAAGAATGGAGCAAATATGAAAGAAATTCAAGCATGGCTAGGACATTCAAATTATAATACTACTGCTAACTTATATGCACATTTAGATACAAGTAGTGTAAATGATGTTGGAAAAGTAATAACAAATGTATTCAGCACAAAAAAAGAAGCAGTTACTGCTTAAAAACTACTTCAACTAAAATATGTACTTTTAAACTGAAAATATAAAAATTAAATTTTTTAGATGTTTTTTTAGATGATACCTAAAATTTTAATTTTTATAGTACAAAATAGTGTTTGGTGGCTTCTAGTGGAATCGAACCACTGACACGGAGATTTTCAGTCTCCTGCTCTACCAACTGAGCTAAGAAGCCATAAGTTTGCACCAAAGATTTTCAGTCCTTTGCTCTACCAACTGAGCTATCAAGGCACATACTGAACTATTAATTTTTAGTCCTTTACTCTTCCAATAAAATAAAAAATGGCGACCTGGAACGGGCTCGAACCGTCGACCTCTAGCGTGACAGGCTAGCGTTCTAACCAACTGAACTACCAGGCCGTAAAAAAATGGTGGGCGCTATAGGGCTCGAACCTATGACCTCCTGCTTGTAAGGCAGATGCTCTCCCAGCTGAGCTAAGCGCCCATTTTCTTTCGACATTGATAATTATACGTAATTTTCAGAAAAATGTCAATACTTTTTTTAAATTTTTTAATTTTTTTTTATCTTTCATATATATTAGAATAGTACATTTAAATTTTAGATATGTTTCTATTAATAATATCCCTTTACTAAATAGTATACCATTAACTTTAATTTATAATAATATCAAATTAAAATCTGTATAATCACAACTGACTAATTCTATTTGTATTCCATTTACATTTCCTTCTATAGCATCTTTTTGTGATTCTCCATGTAAGTGACCATATATGCATTTCTTTACATTAGATTTTTTCATTATTTCTATAAATTCGGACTTTTCCATTAAACTTTCATCTGTTGGTGGATAATGCATACACACAATTATCTCTTTTTCTTTACCATATTTATTTATTCCATCTTTTAAAGACATTTCTAATCTCAATAATTCCCTTTTATATATCTTTTCATTTTCTTCGTCATTATCAACTATTGTCCACCCTCTTGTTCCACAGATTATTCTGTTTTCTACTAAATATGAATTATTATATAACATATTTATATTTTCTAGGTTATTGTCTTTTAAAAATTTGTTGATTTTATTTAATGTTCCCCACCAATAATCATGATTCCCTTTTAACATTATTTTTCTACCTGGTAGCTTGTTTAAATATTCAAAATCTTGTTTTGCTTCTTCAAAAGTCATGGCCCAAGAAAAATCACCTGGTAATAATATCGTATCTTCTTCTTTTACTAATTTTTTCCAATTTTCTTCTATTCTTTTTTCATAATTATTCCAATTATCTCCAAATATGTTCATAGGTTTATTTGTACTAAAAGATAAATGTAAATCTGATATTGCATATATTGACATTTTTGTTTCCTTCCATTACTTAATATAATTTAATTTTTTGAATTGACATTGGCGAGCATTGCTCGCCTCTAAGAATCATTCATGATATTAAATTTTATAATGTGTTATACTCCATTACTATACTATTTTTAAGTTTGGTACTGCATTTAATTCCATTCCTGATACATTTCCTGCTATAAAGTTATAATATCCTGCTGTTGCTATCATTGCTGCATTATCTGTACATAGTTTTAATTCTGGATAGTACACATCTATTCCTAATTCTTTTCCTAATATTTTAAATCTTTCTCTAATATATGAATTGGCTGAAACTCCACCTGCTAAAGCTATTTTATTTACTTTCATATCTTTTATTGCCTTTGCTGTATTATTTATTAACATATCTGTTGTGGTTTTTTCAAAACTCGCACATAAGTCTGCTTTATTTATGTTTGGTTCTTTGTGATTTAAGTTTAATACTGCTGTTTTTATTCCACTAAAACTAAAGTCTAAATTTTCAAAACATGTTTCTGGTAGTTTTATATTTGCTTGTCCTTCTTTTGCTAGTTTATCTATCTTTGGTCCTCCTGGATATTCTAATCCAATTACTCTAGCTACTTTATCATATGCTTCCCCTATTGCATCATCTCGTGTTTTTCCTAATACTTTAAATTGTGTATAATCTTCTATATAGATCAAATGTGTGTGTCCTCCAGATATTACAAGGCACAAAAATGGTGGTTCTAATTCTTTAAATGTTATATAATTTGCAGCTATATGCCCTTCTATATGGTTTACACCTATTAAAGGTTTGTTAAGTGCAAAACTTAATGCTTTGGCATATCCAACTCCTACTAATAATGCTCCTACTAATCCTGGTCCATATGTACATGCTACTAAATCTATATCTTTAAAATTCATATTTGCTTCTTTGAGTGCTTGCTTAGTAACATCTGAAATATTCTCTATATGTTTTCTCGATGCTATTTCTGGTACAACTCCACCAAATTGCTTATGAGTTTCTATTTGTGTATTTATTACATTGGTAAGTACTTCTCTTCCATTTTTTACTATTGCTACTGATGTTTCATCACAGCTTGATTCTATTCCTAGTGTAATTATATCTTTCATATTTTTCCCTTCCAACTTTAATCATCTTGTAAAGTCTTTTTGTTCTTTATTATTTTCATTCAAAGGCTTGTTTTTATTTGCTCTAATATTAATCCATTCCATAATTTGATCTTTCCATTTTTCTTCTGGAACATTTCCTGGAAGTTTCCTACTTGCAGATTGTAAAATTCCTCCTATTTCGTTATCATCTAATCCTGCTACTTTTGCATTTGTTATTATAAAATCTTTTAAGTTCATTGTATATACCTCCAATTTCTCTTGCGGACACCTAAATGGAGTCCCTATATTATCTAATCTCTAAATTTCTACCTTCTAATTTCTAGCCTCTAGAACCATGATAATAATAGCCCTACTACATTAATTATTACTTGATATATCCAAGTCATAATAGGGGTTATTATAATACTTGATAGATTTGTAATCCATAATACTAAAAATGCCATATAGAACCACATTTCATGGTCATATATCCAGTTTCTAACATTATATGGCATAAATCTTATAAATATTTTTGAACCATCTAATGGTGGTAATGGTATTAAATTAAATACTCCTAATCCTATGTTCATTATAATCGCAGATTGAATCATCGTTAAAATGACTTTACCTAGTGTAGTAGATAAAAATGAAGCTACTGCAAATTTTAAGATTAGACCATCTATTAAAGTAAGTACAAATGCTATTATAAAGTTCATTACAGGTCCTGCTAGAGATACTAATGCTTCTCCATTTCTTCTGTATTTTGGATTGAAATTACTTGAGTCTATTTGTACAGGTCTTCCCCAACCAATTCCACAGAACATTAACATCATAATTCCTATTGGGTCTAAATGTTTTAATGGGTCTATACTTAGTCTTCCTTGCCTAAGTGGAGTATCATCTCCTAATCTTACTGCCATCCATGCATGTGCAAATTCATGTAATGAAATTGCAATTATTACTCCTGGGATTGTTAATAATAAAGATAATAATCCTGCTGTTCCCATATTAACAACATTAAAAATTACTATTATAGCAATTATTAAATATACTGCTCTTTTATCAAAACTAAACATTAAATATCCTCCTAATTAATATGTTGTTTTACACTTTTTTGTATTTCGTCTTCCATCTCTTGCATTGCTTCAAGTGTTCTTTGTAGTAATTCATCCAATTCCCAGCCTAAAGTATTTGCACCATTATCAATTATTTCTCTTGAACATCCTGCTGCAAATTTTTTGTCTTTATATTTTTTCTTTAGGCTTTTTAGTTCCATATCTTTTGTGCTTTGTGATGGTCTCATTTTTGCTGCTGCCCATATTAAGCCTGATAATTCATCTATTGCAAATAATATCTTTTCCATTTGGTGCTCTGGCATAATATCACTACAAATTCCATATCCATGACTACATATTGCATGTATTAATTCTTCACTTGAGTTAATTTCTTTTAATATCTCTGGTGCTTTTTTACAATGTTCTTCTGGATACATTTCATAATCTATATCATGTAATAGTCCTGCTAATCCCCAAAATTCTTCATTTTCGTTGTATTTCTTTGCAAAATATTTCATAATTTGTTCAACTGTAAGTGCATGTCTTATATGAAATTCTTCTTTGTTATATTTTTTTAGTAATTTTATAGCTTCTTCTCTATCTATTTTTATTTCAAAATTTTTACCATTACTATTACTGTTAGTTTTTTCTTTGCTTTCTATTATTTTTGACTTTTTTTCATTTGTATTATTAAGTGGTTTCATTGTTGGGAAAAATATTATATCTCTTATTGATGCAGAATTTGTTAATAACATAATTAATCTATCTAATCCTATTCCCATTCCTCCTGTTGGTGGTAATCCTATTTCTAGTGCATTAACAAAGTCTTCATCCATTCCTCCTGCTTCTTCGTCTCCTTTTTCTTTTGCTTCTACCTGTTTCATAAATCTTTCATATTGGTCTATTGCATCATTTAGCTCTGAATAAGCGTTTCCATATTCTCTTCCACCTATGAATAGTTCAAATCTTTCTACTAGACTTGGATTATCTTTTTTCCTTTTTGTAAGTGGTGATACTTCTACTGGATAATCTATTATAAATGTTGGTTGAATTAGTGTTTCTTCAACAAAAGTTTCAAAGAATTCATTAATTATATGTCCTTTGGTATTTTTATATTCTTCATATTCTACACCTTTTTCTTTTGCTAAATTTTGTGCTTCTTCATCTGTTTTAACTATATTAAAGTCAACTCCTGTTACTTCTTTAATTGCATCTATCATTGTAATTCTTCTCCATGATGGAGTTAAATCTATATCTGTTCCTTGATAGTTGATTTTTGTTGTTCCTAAAGCATTTTGTGCAACAGTGGAAATTAATTGTTCTGCTATGTTCATCATGTCATTATAATCTTCATATGCAGAGTAAAATTCCATTACTGTGAATTCTGGATTGTGCTTTATGTCCATTCCTTCATTTCTAAAGTTTTTACCAATTTCATATACTTTATCAAATCCACCAACTATTAGTCTTTTTAAGTTTAATTCTGGCGCAATTCTCAAATACATTTGTAAGTCTAAAGTATTATGATGTGTAATAAAAGGTCTTGCTGCATCACCTGTTGCTACTGTTGTAAGCATTGGTGTTTCTACTTCCATATATCCTCTTTCGTCCATAAAGTTCCTAATTTCTTTTAATATTTTACTTCTTTTTATAAATGCTTCTTTTACTTCTGGATTTACTATTAAGTCAAGATATCTTTGTCTATATCTTAAGTCTTCATTTTTTAAACCATGAAATTTCTCTGGTAATGGTCTTAAAGATTTTGTAAGTAATATTGCCTCTTTTGCATGTATTGATATTTCTTCTGTTTTTGTTTTAAATACAAATCCTTTTATACCAATAATGTCTCCAATATCCCATGTCTTAAATGCTTTGTATTCTTCTTCTCCTATGTCGTTTATACTTACATAACTTTGAATTTTTCCTTCACTGTCTTGTAATGTACAAAAAGAGGCTTTTCCCATTATTCTTTTTGCTATTATTCTTCCTGCAATACTTACATCTTTTTCTTCTAATTCCTCATATTTATCTTTTATTTGTTTACTTGTATGTGTTCTATCATATTTTGTTATTGCAAATGGATCTTGACCTTTTTTTTGTAATTCAAATAGTTTTTCCTTTCTAATTTGTATAAGATGATTCTCGTCTACCTCTTGTTCTATATTATTATTTTGTTGTTCATTCATATTATCACGTTTCCCTTCTATTTATATTTTTATTATCTATTTAGATGACTGTTTTATTGTTGATATATATTCTGATAACTTTCATCAAGTATTATATACTAATATTGCTTTAAAATCAAGGGGCACATTTATTATGTGCCCCTCATTACAATTATTCTTCTGGTTCTTCATCTTCTTCTTGATTTTCGTTTTCGTTTGTTAAACTATTTTCAAATGCTTTATTGAAATTATCTCTTACTTTCTTTTCTATCTCATTTGTTATATCTGGGTTTTCTAACAAGTATTTTTTTGTGTTTTCTCTTCCTTGTGCTATTTTGTCTCCATTATAACTAAACCATGAACCACTTTTTTCTATTATATCAAGGTTTACTGCTAAATCTAATATGTTTCCCTCTCTAGATATTCCTTTACCATATAAAATATCAAATTCAGCTTCTCTAAATGGTGGAGCTACTTTGTTTTTGACAACTTTTACTTTTGCTCTATTTCCTACAACTTCTCCATCTTGTTTTATGTTCTCTACTTTTCTAATATCTAATCTTACTGATGCATAATATTTTAATGCTCTACCTCCTGTTGTTGTTTCAGGGTTTCCAAACATTACCCCAACTTTTTCTCTTAATTGGTTTATGAATATTATAACTGTTTTTGATTTGTTTACTGCTCCTGCTAATTTTCTTAATGCTTGAGACATAAGTCTTGCCTGTAAACCAATATGTGAATCCCCCATGTCTCCATCTATTTCTGCTTTTGGTACTAAGGCTGCTACTGAGTCTACAACTATTACATCTAGTGCACCACTTCTAATTAATGCTTCTGTTATTTCTAATGCTTGTTCTCCAGTATCTGGCTGTGATACTATTAAATTATCTATATCTACTCCTAGATGTTTTGCATACACTGGGTCTAGTGCGTGTTCTGCATCTATAAATGCTACTTCTCCTTGCTCTTTTTGTGCTTCTGCTATTATATGTAATGCTAAAGTTGTTTTTCCTGATGATTCTGGTCCATATATTTCTATTATTCTTCCTCTTGGAACTCCTCCAATTCCTAATGCAACATCTAGGCTTAATGCTCCTGTTGATATTGCTTCTATTTCCATTGCTTTAAAGTTTCCTAGTTTCATTACAGAGCCTTTTCCAAATTGTTTTTCTATTTGTCCCATTGCTACTTCTAAGGCTTTTTTTCTTTCATTATTTGTTTCACTCATTAATTTTCATTCCCTTCAATTTTGTTTTAAAACGTATGTTTGTTTCAATATATACCATTAGACGTTTTTTGTCAACAGTTTTTTAAAATTTTTTTATATAATATCTCTTTTCCATTTTGAACAGACATTTTTCCTAGAAATTCTGTACACGAAATTTCCATGCGCTACTCGCGAAAGAATAAAAATTAAAATACATTTTACTTTTTATTCTTACTCTCACTCCGACTATATTTCGAAATAAAATTCTACACCATTTTCTTTATTTTCTACACCATATTTCTTTCCTGTTCTTTCCATTATTGCTTTTACTAGTGCTAGTCCTATTCCTGTTCCTCCATTTTGCCTATTTCTTGATTCATCAACTTTATAAAATCTTTTCCATATTCTTTCTAAGTCTTCTTCTTTTATGTTTTCTCCTGTATTAAATACTGATATTATTGTTTTGTTATCTTTTTGCTTGATTTCTATTTTTATTTCCTTTTTTCCTTCTATTTCTTTTGCATTTTTTATGGCATTTGTAAAATAATTGTTTATTATTTGCTCAGTATAAAATTCATCTGCATTTATCATGACTTTCTCATCTTTGTTATATATTACATTTACTTTTTTTTCATTAATCATTACTTGTGATTTCCTTATAATTTCCGATATTAGTTCTGTTACATCAAATTCTGAATTATTAAACTCTAATGCTCCATATTCTATTTTTATTAGTTCTAATAGTTTTTTTACTAAGACATCCATTTTATTAGATTCATCTAATATTACTTCTGCATAAAATTTTCTGCTTTCTTCATTATTGGCCACATTTTCTACTAATCCTTCTGCATATCCTTGTATTAATGCTATTGGAGTTTTTAGTTCATGTGATACATCTGATATGAATTGTTTTCTCATTTCATCTGTTTTAGATTTTTCTTCTATGTCTTTTTCTAGTTCTATATTAGTATTTCTCAATTGTTTTATTGTTTTTTCCATTGTGTTTGACATTACATTTATACTTTTTCCTAAATTGTCTATTTCATCATTAGTATTAGTTTCTTTGTATTTAGAACTAAAGTCTAATCTTGACATTTTTCTTGCCACTTCATTTAATTGTAAAATTGGTTCTGTAAATCTCTTAGATATTATTACTACTATAACACCACTTATAACTAATGTGATTATACCTATTAGTTGTAAAAAAGTATTTGATATTTTTACACTTTCTTTTATTGCCGCTATAGGTGCTCTTATATATAGTTTATATTCATTATCTAGTGTTGCAGTCAAATATATAAACTTATACCCTGTAGTAATATCTTGTGATTGATTTATTATTATTTTATCTCCTGAATATATTGCACTTGCATTATGTAAAAATTCTCTTTTTATTATTATACTCATGTAACTTGGTGTGAAATCATTGTTTGACATATAGACTGTTGCATTATATGGTGTTGTAATTAATATTTCAAAATTATTATTTATTTCAATTTCTTGTAATTTTGCATCCATATCAATTGTTTCTTGACTATTATAATAAAAATTTATTATTTTATATGCTTCTAATAGGTTGTTTTCTTTTGAATATATATAAAATCTTTCTAATATAATGTTATTTGCTATTATAAACAGTACTATTATTATAGTGAGTGTTATACTTAATGTTAAAAACAGTCTTGTCCTTATTGATTTCATTTTGTTTGGCATCTTTTATTCCCCTTATTTTTATTTTGCTTCAAATTTATATCCAATTCCTCTTACAGTTTTTATGTATTTTCCTTTTTTACCTAGTTTATGCCTAATTTTTTTTATATGACTATCAATTGTTCTTGAGTCACCATAATAATCATAATTCCAAACATTATTAAGAATTTTATCTCTCGAAAGTGCTATTCCTACATTGTCAAGTAAATATCTTAATAGTTCAAATTCCCTTAGACTCATTTCTACATTTTTGCCATCCACTGTAACAGTTCTCGCTTTATCGTCAATTTCTATTCCAGATTTTTGAATATTCTCGTTTGTATTTTCTAAGACTATTCCTCTTTTTAATATTGCCTCAATACGTGCTACTAATATTTTGGGACTAAATGGTTTTGAAATATATTCATCTGCACCTAATTCAAATCCAAATAGTTCATCTTGTTCTTCTCCTCTTGCTGTTAGCATTATAATTGGAACCTGTGATGTTTGTCTTATCTGCCTTAATACTGACCATCCATCCAGTTTTGGCATCATAACATCAAGTACTATTAAAGATATTATGTCTTTTTCTATATTAAATATTTCTAATGCTTCTTCTCCATCTTTTGCTTGTAATATTTTATATTCCTTTTTTTCTAAAAAGTCTTTAATTAATGTCCTCATTCTTTGTTCATCATCTACAATTAATATGGTACTATTTTTCATTTTCTATTTCTCCCTTATATACTAATTTATATATATATATATCATTTATATAAGACTTTTATATATTATTTATGTGAATTTTATGTAAAAGGACACGATTTACCGTGCCCCCTAAGTTTGCTGACTAACTTCTCTATTCCACCTAAGTACTTTTATGTTTTTATAAATTTCTAATATTTTACTATATTTTTGGTATTCGTCTTCCCATAAAATATTAGGTACTTTATCAAATGCCGAAAATACTTTTTCTGCTTCCATTAAAAATACTATTTGCTCTTTTTGAGACATTTGATCATATTCTTTTGATGCTCTATATAAACTTTCTAATATTTGGTTTGCTTGTACAAAGTCCCAGAAATCTTTTACATTCATTCCTGCTAATTTTATTTGCATCACAGAATAAGCAATTAATGCAAATATAATTATGATTAGTATATACACTATTATCAATAGGTTCACGGTTATTATCTCCTTATTTTTTCTGATGTTTTATATTTTAACATATATGATTTTGTTTTTCAAGATGTTTAAATTTATACAAAATGCTCATCTAAGTTACTTGCACATTCTCTTAAGAAAAATTTATCTGTTTGCCCTGCAATATAATCTATTACTATTCTTTTTACATTTGTATTGTTTTTATATTTATCATTTTTTAAGTTAACATATTCATATAAATTTTTTTCTGAATATGGTAAATTAGCAGAAATCTCTATTTTATTTTTATAATCTCTTTGTTCTAATTTGTTTAAATAAATACCATACATTTCTGAAAATGCTTTTTCTAGTTCTTTCTTATTTTTACATGCTTCCTCTGAATCATATATTTTTTTATAGTTCCAATTTCTTAAGTCTATTAAAGCTTTAAAGATACTTTTTGAAAATTGTAAATAATCTTTGTCAATACTATTTTTTATTACATCTAAAATCAAAGTATTTACTATACTTGAATTGTTATCTCCTAACACTTCAGTAATCTGTGTTGGTATTTCTTCTCTTTTTATAACTCCTATTGTTATTGCGTCTTCTATATCCCTTCCTATATATGCTATTATATCTGATAACCTTACAACACATCCTTCTAATGTCATTGATTTTATAAATTTACTATATCCTTCTATGTGAAATACATTATCTAGTTCCTCTAGGAATTTCTCTTTTGTTTTTTCTTTATTTACCTCATATTTGTTTAATAATAGTTCTCCATTATGTGCTAGTATCCCATCTAATGTCTGTATACTTATATTAACACTTTCTATATCTTTTAAAATCCTAACACTTTGTGCATTATGACAGAAATATCCTATATTCTCTTTTTTACAAATTTCATTTAAAAATTTTTCTCCTGTATGCCCAAAAGGAGTATGACCTATGTCATGTCCTAATGCTATCGCTTCTATCAAATCTTCATTTAATCTTAATGCTCTACCTATTGTTCTTGCAATTTTAGATACTAATTGTACATGTAATACTCTATGTGTAATATGGTCATTATCTGTAAATGAATAGACTTGCGTTTTATCTATGTATCTTGTATATCCTTGTGAATGGATTATTCTATCAATATCTCTAAAATATGCTGGTCTAATATCAGATTTATCCTCATTTAATATAATACAATTTTGTGCTTTACATGCATTATCTGAAAACAACTCTTCTTGTTGTAGCATTATAGATTTTACATCTTCAAATACGTCTTTCATTTTTAGCTCCTCCTAATACGTCTTGTGGACGAGCAATGCTCGCCCTTACATTAGCATTATATTTATGTTATAAAATAATTGTATTTAGCTATGCAAATTACAATTATTTTTCAGCGAAACATTTTTTGCTGCATTTATAAGTCCCTTAAACAAAGGGCCTGGTCTATCTGGTCTTGACTTAAATTCTGGATGGAATTGTGCTGCTATAAAGTATGGATGATTTATGTTTTCGACCATTTCAACAAGTTTTCCATCTGGTGATGTTCCTGATACTATTAATCCCTTTTCTTCTAGCATTTCTCTATATTTATTATTAAACTCATATCTATGTCTATGTCTTTCTGAAATTTCTGTTTCTCCATATAACGAATTTGCAAGACTTCCTTCTTTAATAACACATGTGTACGCTCCTAGTCGCATTGTTCCACCTTTGTGTTCTATTCCTACTTGTTCTTCCATTATATGTATTAATGGATTTTCACATCTTGCATCAAATTCTTCTGAGTTTACATCTTCTAATTTTAATACATTTTTTGCAAATTCAACAACACTCATTTGCATCCCTAAACATATTCCTAAAAATGGAATATTATTCTCTCTTACATATTCTATTGTATTTATCATACCTTCTATTCCTCTATCTCCAAATCCTCCTGGAATTACTACTCCTTGTATTCCTTCTAAAATTTGTGATACATTTTCTTTTGTTATTGCTTCTGAATCTATAAATTTTACTTTTACTTTTACATTATTTACAAATCCTCCATGTTGTAAACTTTCTGCTACTGATAAGTAAGAATCCTCTAATTTTATATATTTTCCTACTATAGCAATTGTAACTTTCTCATTTCCTATTTGTCTTATACTATTAATCATCTTTTCCCATTCTTCATTTTTAGCTTCTTTTTTATCTAAATGTAAATGCTCGCATACATCTATAGCTAATCCTTCTTTTTCAAGCATTAATGGTACTGCATATAGATTATCTGCTGTTAAATTTTGTACAACATTTTCTTTTCTAACATTACAGAATAAAGCAATTTTTGCTCTCATATCTTCTGGAACTTCTTGTTCTGAACGACAGACTAAAATGTCTGGTTTTATTCCAAATGATTGTAAATCTTTAACTGAATGTTGTGTTGGCTTTGATTTTAATTCATTTGAACCATATATATATGGTAATAATGTTACATGTATATAACATACATCTTCTGGTGCTTTTTCAAGTCCAACTTGCCTTATGGCTTCTATGAATGCTAAACTTTCTATATCTCCAACTGTTCCTCCTAGTTCTGTTATCACAATATCTACATCTTTATTTTCAAATGCATATATTCTGTCTTTAATTTCATTTGTAATATGTGGTATGACTTGTACTGTTTTTCCTAAATAGTCCCCTTTTCTTTCTTTGTCTAATACTGCTTGATATATTTTTCCTGATGTAACACTTGAATTTCTTGTTAAATTTACATCTGTAAATCTTTCATAATGTCCTAAGTCTAAGTCTGTTTCTGCTCCATCATCTGTTACAAAAACTTCACCATGTTCATATGGACTCATTGTACCTGGATCTACGTTTATATATGGGTCGAACTTTTGGTTTGTTACTTTATATCCTCTATTTTTTAATAACCTTCCTAATGATGCTGCTGTTATTCCTTTTCCTAATCCTGATACTACTCCTCCTGTTACAAATATGTACTTTGTATTCATTTTTATCTCTCCTTTTCCTTACGAAGCAAGAAAATCCTATTTTATATTAAAAAATAGATTAAATCAAAACCTCTTTAAGGGTTTTTTTTTAATCTATCTCTTTAATTCTTAATTATATTATCATATAATGACAAATTATGCAATACTTTTTTTGTCAAAATTTAATTACATTTTGTTAACTATTTTTCTATATTTTCTTCTATTATTTTTATTACTTTCTGTATCGTTTCTTCTTGATTTACATTATCTATAATATAATCATATTGTTCCATTTTTGATTCTTCATATTCAAATCTACTTAATCTTAGTTTTATTTCTTCTTCACTAGGTTTGTCCTCTCTTAATTCTAGTCTTTTTCTTAGCTCTTCTTTTGGAACTCTCAAAAATATAGTAATAATCTTTATTGATTCTTTTAGCTGTTTAACTAAGTTTTCAGTTCCATTAACATCTACATCTCTTATAGCTACTTTTCCATTTGAGATTTTTTCTTGTAATGGCTTTTTGGCAACTCCATAATAGTTATTATGATGTAAATCATATTCGTACAATTCACCATTTTTTATCATTTCTTTAAACTTTTCTTTAGTAACAAATATATATGTTATTCCAGGAATGTCTCCTTCTCTCATAGGTCTACTTGTAACTGTTGGAAAAGTATCAACATATTCTAATCTTTTTACTATTTCTTTCTTTACAGTGTCCTTCCCTGCTCCTGCTACTCCTGATAATATTACTAACATTTTGGACCTACCTTACCTTCCGCAATTTCAACTGCTGCTAATGTTACGTTTGAGTCTTCTATTTTATTGGTTAATGGTTCTCTTCCATTTGATAATTGTCTTGCTCTTTTTGCAGTTACTATTACTAACCCAAATCTATTATCTACTTTTTTTAATAATTCTGTGACAGTTGGTCTTACCATCATTTTTAATCACTCCTTCATAAGTTTTGCTTCACAAATATATAAGATTTGCTTCGCAATCTTTTTATTTTAATTTTAGTTAATTTTTAACTATACTTTTTATATCGTTTTGACTTTTTTGATATTTCTTTTTTGCGTTTGTTATGATTAGTATATTTTTTAGTATATAGTATATTCCACTTACAATCATTCCTGTGGTTGTTATTTTATGAAAGTTTCCATAGTATATTGAGTATCCTGATATTAGGAGTAGCGTGTAGAATGTTAGTGTTAATATTTCTATACTGTGTATTATTATATTGTTTTTATTAGTTCTATATGATATTTCTAACATTATTGTTGTTCCTATTATTAATATTATACTTAATGTTTTTAGTGTCGCAATATATGTTCCTGTTTCTATATTTTGTTCTCCTATTTGTAAACAAATTAAATATATTAATATTATTATTAGTAGTATAGTATTAAGTAAACATTTTTTGAATATTGCTTTTTTCTTTTCTTGAGGTAATTTTTTCTTATTTTTTATTTCTTCTTCTAGTTTTGCTAAATTTGTGCTTATTTCAGTTTCTTTGTTTTTCAAATTTTTTCCTCCGATTATAATTAACGCTTTAGGGCAGATTTTATAAATCTACCCTTCTTAGTGTTATCTTATTTAATAGTTGCTTATGCACGTGGATGTGCTTTTTTATATATGTTTTGTAAACTTTCATCTTGAAATTGCATATATACTTGTGTTGATGATATGTCTGAATGCCCTAACATTAATTGTATTGATTTTAGGTCTGCACCATTTTGTAATAGGTGTGTTGCAAATGAATGTCTTAATACATGTGGCGTTATATCTTTTGTTATATGTGCTTGCTCTTTATAATATTTTATTATTTTCCAAAAACCTTGTCTTGTTAATCTCTGTCCATTTGTATTAACAAATAAGGCTGTAACACTATCATCTTTTATAAGTATTGGTCTTGCATTTTCAACATAGTCTTTTAATGCTTCTTTTGATAAATTTCCTAGTGGAATATTTCTCTGTTTTTCACCAGTCTTACACATTACAAGACCTTCTATAAAATTAATATCTTCCATATCTAATGATATAATTTCTGTAACTTTCATTCCTGTAGCATATGCAAATTCTAACATGGCTTTATCTCTAATTCCTTTTAAGTCAACACTTTTAGGTTGTTCTAATAATAATTCTACTTCTTGGGCAGATAATACTGTTGGAACTCTTTTATCAATTTTAGGAGATTGTATTCCTTCTGTTGGGTCTCTCTTAACTTTCTTGTTTCTTAATAGATATTGATAAAATGCTCTAATTGATGCAAGACTTCTTGAAATTGTTGAACTTTTTTTTCCAAGATTTTTCATATTATCTAAGTAACCTGATATTTGTTCTGCCTCTACTTTTGCATAATTTATTCTATTTATTTCTATATATTTTTGGTATTGCTCTATATCTCTTCTGTATGATTGTAATGTATTTTCTGAAGCTTTTTTATCATTCTGTATGAATTCTAAAAAATGATTTATTTGTTTTTCCATTCTCCACACTCCCTATTTTTTACTGTTCAAATGTTATATATGTTATATCAAATAAAACTTAAATTGTAAATACTTTTATTGAAATTTTACATAAAAACTAAAATTTCGTTGTATAAATAAATCCTTCCATGATAAAATATCAAGAAAGGATTTGTTTACATAGTTTTTACAATAGTATTCTGTAACACTTTTTTATTATGCTTTGCCTTTTGAACCAAATACATCATGTATCTTATGTTTAACTGTTTTTTTGATTTCCTCTCTTGCTGGCGTTAAATATTTTCTTGGGTCAAATGCAGATGGATCTTCAGCAAAAATTTTTCTAATTTGAGCAGTCATTGCAAGTCTTAAATCTGTATCAACATTTATTTTTGAAACACCTCTTAAACCTGCTTCATGTAGCATTTCATCTGGAACACCTTTTGCTCCTGGTATATCTGCTCCATATTTATTGCACATTTCAACTAATTCTGGAATTACTGTTGAAGCACCATGTAGAACTATTGGTGTGTTTGGTAATTTTTCCTTTACTTTTTCAAGTATATCAAATCTTAATTTTGCTTCTCCTTTAAATTTATATGCTCCATGGCTTGTACCTATGGCTATCGCTAAAGAGTCACAACCTGTTCTTTCTACAAATTCTTTAGCTTGTTCTGGGTCTGTAAACATAGCATCACTTGCTGAAACATTAACCTCATCTTCTATTCCTGCTAATTTTCCAAGCTCAGCTTCTACAACAACTCCATGAGCATGTGCATAATCTACTACTTCTTTTGTTAGTCTGATATTTTCTTCAAAATCATATTTTGAACCATCAAACATTACAGATGTAAAACCTGCATCTATACATTTTTTACAAGTTTCTAAATCTGGTCCATGGTCTAAATGAATTGCTATTGGTATATTTGTAGATTCAACAGCAGCCTCTACCATTTTCATTAAATAATTTATTCCTGCATATTTTATTGCACTTGAAGATGCTTGTAAAATTACTGGTGAGTTTTCTTCACTTGCTGCTTCTACTATCCCTTGTATTAATTCCATATTGTTTACATTAAAAGCTCCTATTGCAAAATGTTCTTTCATTGATTTTTCGAACATTTCTTTTGTCGTAACTAAAGCCATTATTATTACCTCCTAATTTTTTCTTCATTATATCATTCCCATTTTTTTTGTCAATATATTTTAATTCATTTCTCCTTGAACAGATGCCCAGTAAAATTTGCTTTACAAATTTTTCATGTTTCGTTCACAAAAATATAAAAATAAAATTTTTTATTTTTATATTTTTTCTTACTGCACAAAAGGTGCCCATACAATTAATATATAATTATTGTTTAATGCATTTGTCTAATTCATTTGAAATTGTTTCTTTATCCATATTTTGCCCAATAAATACTAATTTTATCATTCTATCGCCTATTTTATCATCCCAGTCTCTTTCTAAATCAGTATGTTCTTTTCTTAGCATTTTTATTTCTTCTTCTGGGAATGTTGCAATCCACTCTCCGCCTTCATATATTCCCTTTTGCTTTCCTGCTTGTTCAAATACATAAGACATTTCATAATCATTGTTAAACCATACTATTCCTTTACATCTTATTATATTTTTTGGAAATTTATTTATAAATTCTTCAAATTTTGCTTCATCAAATGGTTTTCTACGATAATATACAAAAGTTCCTATTCCATATTCTTCTGTTTCGCCTTCTTCTTCCTCTTCTTCTGGCTTGTCTAATTCTTGTGCCCATCCAGCAGACATTGCTGCTTCTTCAAAATCAAAAGAATTTGTATCCATTATTTCTTTTACATCAACTTTTGAGTAATTTGTTTCTATTATTTTAGCATTAGGTTGTAATTTCTTTATTACAGCTTTGACTTTTTCTAATTCTTCTTTAGATAATTCATTTACTTTGTTTAAAATTAATGTATTGCAAAATTCAATCTGTTGTATTAAAAGATTTTCTATGTCCTCATCATCTATTTCTTCTTTTTCTAGTTCTTCTCCACAATTAAATTCATCTCTTAATCTTAGTGCATCAACAACTGATACAACATTATCAAGTCTACAGATTTTTGGTAATCCATATTGTTCTGTAGAATCTTGTAAAACAGTTATTGTCTGAGCTATTGGAATAGGCTCACAAATTCCACTTGCTTCTATTAATATATAATCAAAGTTCCTTGATTTTATTAAATCTACTATTTGTTGCATTAAATCTACTTTCAAAGTACAGCAAATACAACCATTTTGTAGTGGAACTAGACTGTCATTAGTTTCTGTAACAACTCCACCTTTTCCTATTAAAGATGCATCTATGTTGACTTCTCCAATATCGTTAACTATTACCGCTACTTTGTATCCTTCTTGATTATTTAAAATATGGTTTATAAGAGTAGTTTTTCCTGCTCCTAAATATCCTGTTAATAATGTAATTGGTACTACTTTCATTATTTATCATTCCTTTCTTCTCTTAATACAGTTTATTATTATAACATATATGTTTATTTTTTTGAAGATTTTTTAATGTTTTGCACTTAGTTGTATCAATAATTCCATATTATCATCTTCTGCTGATTTATTTTTTCTAATTGCTCCACATTTTCTACATTTGAAAATAATTACATATCCCTTTTTGTTGTTCATCTCTAACCCTATTGGTTCTAAAAGTCCATGACATTCTTCTTGCCTATCTCCTGGATTTACATCAACATGTTTTGAATGTAAACATGTTGGGCAATGATTTCTACATGTATAACCTAACTTTTCTACCTTATTACCACAATTCTCACATATAAATTCTTCATCTATTTTTGTAAATTTACTATACATTAAATGCACTTCCTCCTATAAATTCACGAATTAATGAAGTCTTTGGAATATATTTATCAGGTATTGAATCAAAATATTTTAATAAATTGATTAATCTAGTTGCCTCTGCACATTCTGGGTTAGAATTATCTATTTCCTTTAATAGTGGTATTGCATAATCCTTTAATACTGATAATTCATATATTAATGATGAATTAAACATAGTATCTGCTTCTTCTTGATATGGGAATATATATTTACTTTCACCTCTATTTACTGAATACCAAGTTTTTATTGTTTGTAAAGCAGAATATCCTCTAAAATTGTTATCTCTTACAATTCTTCTTATTAATCTAGTATCAGTAGTAGATATATTATTATAATAGTCTAGGTTTAATACTGTTAAATCACTTATATATACCTTATATTTTTGTTCTCTCGGAATTGACATTGTTAATTTATCATTTAAACAATGTATACCTTCCATTACTAATATATCATTTGAGTCTAACCTTATTGTATTTCCATTATATTCTTTATGACCATTTGTGAAATTGAAAGTTGGCATTTCAACTTCTTCTCCAGCTAATAGTCTTTTAATATGATTATTTAATAATTCAACATCTAGGGCTTCTAAACATTCAAAATCATAGTTTCCAAATTCATCTCTAGGATTATCTTCTCTTTCTACAAAATAATTATCTACAGATATAGTTACTGGTCTTTTTCCATTTAACATTAATTGAATTCCTAACCTATTAGCAAATGTGGTTTTTCCTGATGAAGAAGGTCCTGCTATTAATACCATTTTTGTAGATTTATTATTAACTATTTTGTCTGCTATATCTGAGATTTTCTTTTCATGTAGTGCCTCTGAAAGTATTATAGTTTCTTTTCCTTTATCTTCTTCTATTCTTTTATTTAATCTATTAACTGTATCTATTTTTAGGATTTTATAGATTTCATCATATTCATTTAGTGTTGATAATAGCTTTTTCGTTTCTCTAAATTGAGCTAATTTATTAGGTTCTTCTCTACTTGGATATTTAATTAAAAATCCATCTTTATATTTTACTAAATCAAATATCTTAACTACTCCTGTAGAAACAGGCATTACTCCAAAGAAATAGTTATAATAATCTTCACAATAATATAATGATATTTTATCTGTTTCTTCTTTTTTATTTAATTGCAATAATATACCCGTTTTATTTTTCTCTTTTTCATAAAACTTTCTAGCCTCTTCTTGAGACATAACTACTTTTGTTATTTCTAAATCTTTTTCTATAATTTCCTTCATTTTAGACTTTACTTTATTTATCATTTCGTCTGTTATTTCCATATTATCTATAACACAGTACATAGAATTTGATAATTGATAATTTACAGTTAATTTAGCTTCTGGATATTCTTCCTTAAAAGCTTTAGCCATTATATAAAGTGCACCTCTTACATATACCCTTTTTCCTTCTTTATTAGTATAATCTAATAGTTCTATGTTACTATCTTCATGAACTCTATGATTTAAACTTTTTACCTTATTATTGCAAATACAAGTTATTATTTTATTTTCTGAATTTTCTATTTCATTTTTTAATGCATCTTTTATTCTAGTATTTAGTTCTACATTAAAAGTTTTATCTTTACATGTTATTTTCATGTTTACTATCATTCCTTTCCCAAGGCACAAATTGGTTAGAAAAGATTTTCAACCTTTCTTTCCTTACACATTTTTATTATTAATATTTATATCATTCCCAATTTTTGAAAAATTTTTCTATTTCATTTTATAATAATTAATACCCTCTAGGTTCTAACCTTAGATATATTGGTTTTTCCTCTCTTATAATTGTTGAAACTCCATGTCCTGGATAAACTAATGTATCATCTGGTAATATTAATAATTTATTTACTATTGAATTCATAATTTCTTCTAAGCTTCCTGTTGGTAAATCTGTTCTTCCCCAAGTACCTCTAAATAAAGTATCTCCTGAAAATAACATCTTATCTTCTTTAAAATATAATGATATTCCTCCACTTGTATGACCTGGAGTATGAATTACTCGCATTTGTATATCTCCTAAATGCAATAAATCTTCATCATCTACTCTTCTAACATCTGTTAATATTACAGGTTCCATTCCTATATATTCTGTTAGCATTATTTCTTGATTATTTATATTTCTTTCACAAATTCTATGTAATAGAATTGTTCCTCCTGCTTTTTGCCTTAATTCATTTACTCCACCTACATGGTCTCCATGACAATGAGTTACTACTATATATTTTAATTTAGCTTCTAAAATTTCTAACATTTCTAATATTTTATCTGTTTCACCTGCTGGGTCTATTACCATAGTTTCTTTTGTTATCTCATCATGTATTATATAGCAATTTGTTGGATCTGCTAAAAATGTTTTAATTTTTAATGTCTTTAGTATCATTTTTATTATTTTTCCCTTCTATACAATTTTTTATATGAGCTATTTGTAAAAAAATTGTTATTTGGCTAGGCAAATGAAAATGAAATCAATGAGGCGTACTAGTGTACGTTGATTTGATTTCATTTGAAATTTAACAACGCCAAATGGCAATTATTTTGCAAAAGCTATCAGTTTTTACGTTTGACCTCGTACACACTATCAATCTTTCTTAAAACTCTAAATAATTTATTTAATGTTTCTAAATTTTCTATCTCAGTAGTAACCTCTGTGATAACTATTTTTTCTTTTGTAACCTTTGAACGAATATCCATAATGCTTACTTTTTCATTTCCAAACTCTCTTACAATATCTGATAATAGACCATCCCTGTCATTTGAAAATATCTCAATATTTACAGTATAAGACGTTTTTGCCTTTTCATACCATGCAACATCTATTATTCTATCTTCTTGTTCTAATAACTCATATACATTTATACAATCACTTCTATGAACAGAAACTCCTCTTCCTTTTGTTATATAACCTATTATCTTATCTCCTGGTACAGGATTACAGCATTTCGCAAATTTAACTAAACAATTATCTATTCCTTTTACAATAATACCAGAACTTGTTGGCTTTCCTTGAATTTTTTTACTTGAACTAGAAAGTTCCTCAATTTTCTTTTCTAGTTCTTCTTCTTTGTGGTCTTTAGAGTATTCGTTTAATAGTTTAGAAACTATTTTTCCTGCAGATATCGCTCCAAATCCCACAGATGATTGCATTTCAGTTACATTTGGAAATTTGTATCTTTCTAACATCGCATTAATATATTCTTGTTTATAAAGTTCTGTTTCTGTTAGCCCTACTCTTTTTATTTCCCTTGCAAGCAATTCTTTTCCTTTTTCAATGTTTTCTTCTCTGTTTGCCTTTTTAAACCATTGTTGAATTTTACTTTTTGCTCTAGTACTTTGAACAAATTTAAGCCAATCTCTACTTGGTCCTTTTGCATTGTCTGATGTTATTATGTCTACAATATCTCCATTGTTCAATTTTGTTACTATTGGCATCATTTGTGAGTTTATTTTACACCCAGTCATTCTATTTCCAATTTCTGTATGTATGCTATAAGCAAAGTCTATTGGGGTTGCATCTTTTGGCAATACTTTGATTTCACCATTTTTAGTAAATACATATACTTCATCTTCAAATAATTCCTTCTTCAATGTGTTTAAAAATTCATTTGGGTCATTCATTTCTTTTTGCCATTCTAAAGATTCTCTTAACCATGATAGTTTGTCTTCTTCTACTTTTACTGTAGTCTTCTTAAATCTATTTGCTTCTTTATATGCCCAATGTGCTGCTATACCAAATTCTGCTATCCTATGCATGTCCCAAGTACGTATTTGTACCTCTACTGGTGTTGCATTTGGTCCTATCAAAGTTGTATGTAGTGATTGATACATATTAGCTTTTGGAACAGCTATATAGTCTTTAAATCTTCCTGGCATTGGATTATATAAATCATGAACAACGCCTAATGCTGCATAACAATCTTTTACTGAATTAACTATTATTCTTAACGCAAATAAATCATATACTTGTTCTAGAGTTATTCCATCCCTTTGCATTTTTCTATAAATACTATAAATGTGTTTTGCTCTTCCTGTAGTATCTGCAACTATTTTTGCCTTTTTTAGTTCTATTGTAATTTCTTTTTTTATTTTATCTACAAAGTCTAATCTTTCTTCTCTTTTTTCATTTAATCCTTCTAAAATTTCTCTATATTCATCTGGATATAGATATTTGAAGCTTAAATCCTCTAATTCCCATTTTAATGAATACATACCTATTCTATTTGCAAGTGGTGCATATAAATCCATTGTTTCTTTTGAAATTGCAAGTTGCCTATCTCTTGTTAAGTATTTTAAAGTTCTCATATTGTGGAGTCTATCTGCTAATTTTATAAGTATTACTCTTATATCTTTTCCCATAGCTAAAAACATTTTTCTATAATTTTCAACTTGTTGTTCTTCTTTATCTGTGTATTGTAATTTTTGTAATTTCGTTACACCATCTACAATTTCTGTTACTTCTTTTCCAAATTCTTTTATTAAATCTTGACGTGTTGCTTCTGTATCTTCTATAACATCATGCAATAGAGCAGCACATACTGTGGTAGTATCCATTCCTAATCCTGCAAGAATATTTGCTACATTTAATGGATGTATAATGTATGGTTCTCCTGATTTTCTTTTTTGTGCTCCATGAAATTGTAAAGCATAATTATATGCCCTTGTTACTGTTTTTATATCCGCTATTTTATTATTCTTTTTTATTGTAGATATTAGGTCATTTAATGTTATTTGCTGTTCTTCTTGCATTTGCTATCATCCCTTCTTGAGTTACAAATTTCTCCTTATAATATTTAAGTTTAAAATTCTATTTTTTCTTCAATCCATTTATTTAGTTCATCTATTGGTAATCGTATTTGTTCCATTGTATCTCTATCTCTTATTGTGACTGTATTGTCTTCTAATGTATCAAAGTCTATTGTTACACAATAAGGTGTTCCTATTTCATCTTCTCTTCTATATCTTTTTCCTATACTTCCTGTTTCATCATAGTCACATATAAATTTTTTAGATAACATATCATATACATCATTTGCTTTGTCTGATAATTTTTTAGATAATGGTAGTATTGCAACTTTATATGGTGCAAGTGCTGGATGTAAATGTAGTACTATTCTTGTATCTCCTTCTGCGATTTCTTCTTCTTCATATGCATTACATAAAAATGCTAGTGCTACTCTGTCTGCTCCTAATGATGGTTCTATACAATATGGTACATATTTTTCGTTAGTTTCTGTGTCTAAGTAATTCATGTCTTCTTTAGAAAATTCCATATGTTTTTTTAAGTCAAAGTCTGTTCTGTCTGCAATTCCCCATAGTTCTCCCCAACCAAATGGAAAAGCAAATTCTATATCTGTTGTTGCATTACTATAATGTGATAATTCTTCTTTTTCGTGATCTCTTAGTCTTATATTTTCTTCTTTCATTCCTAAAGTTAATAACCAGTTTTTACAGTATTCTTTCCAATAAGAATGCCATTCCAAGTCTGTTCCTGGCTTACAGAAAAACTCTAATTCCATTTGTTCAAATTCTCTTGTTCTAAATGTAAAATTTCCTGGTGTTATTTCATTTCTAAAAGCTTTTCCTATTTGAGCAATTCCCATTGGTAGTTTTTTTCTTGTAGTTCTTAAAACATTTTTAAAATTAACAAAAATTCCTTGTGCAGTTTCTGGTCTTAAATATATCTCAGCTTTTGCATCTTCTGTAACACCTTGAAATGTTTTAAACATTAAATTAAATTTCCTAATTGATGTATAGTTTAATTTTCCACATACAGGGCAAACTATGTTGTTATCATTTATGTATTTAACTGTTTGTTCATCAGACCAACCATCTGCTATTACATCCTTACCATTCTTTGTCGCCCACTCTTCAATTAGTTTATCTGCTCTATGTCTAGATTTACATTCTTTACAATCTATTAAAGGGTCTGAAAATCCTCCAACATGCCCAGAAGCAACCCAAGTTTGTGGATTCATAAGTATTGCTGCATCTAATCCTACATTCATTTTATTTTCTTGAATAAATTTTTTTCTCCATGCAGTTTTTACATTATTCTTAAATTCTACTCCTAATGGCCCATAGTCCCAAGTATTTGCTAATCCTCCATATATTTCTGAACCTGGATATATATATCCTCTTGCTTTACATAAGTTTACAATTTTTTCCATTGATTCTACCATTTCTTATCTTCCTTTCTTACCTTTAATAAGCTTGTAGTGGTACAGTGTACCCAGCAATTTTTTCATATGTTGTTCACAAAACCATGAGAATAAGAAAATTTTTCTTATCCTCATGGTTTTCTCACTTTAACGCACCTAGAAATTAAATTTCTTGTTTATTTAATTTTACCGCATTACAAATTAATGTTAAGAAATATATTAGTACTAAAAATATTATAAATAATTCATTAACTGGTATTCTTGTTAATGCTATTATACTTACATATAATGCAATTATTCCTATTAGTGTTAATACTGGAATTCCTATACATTTTATGATTCCTTGCTTTCTATATCTTATTACAAAATACACAAGTATTACTATTGTTGTTATAACTAATGGTGATATATATTTTGTTATCATTTCCCATATATTTACTTGTGGTATTTGTGCTACTATTACATCTTCATCTTTATTAATTTCTATTTCATATTTTTCATTTAGTTTCTGAATTATATTGTTTTGTTGTTCTTCTGTTATTTCTTTTGATACTATTGATACAACCGTTCCAAATGTATTTCCTTGTTGCACTTTTAATTTATTTGTGCCTACAATTTCATTTGCAATTTCTTCAATTTCATTTACTTTAAATTCTTTGGTTAAATATATATTCATTCTAACAGATTTTGAATATAATAAATCATAATTATAGCCTTTTACACATATCATAATTATTCCTGCTAAGATAATTAGCGCAACTATTACTATCATTATTTTCATAATATTATTAATGTTTTTCATTATCTAACATTCCTTTCTTCACTTATTTTTTTGCTTCTTCAATTAGTAATTTTCTTGTAAATAGAACATTCATTAATGCTATTACAATTACTCCCCAGAATAAAAGTGTTCCTATTGAAGAAATTGCTGAAGATGTGCTATATGTGAATATAACTGATGGAATTAAAGTTATTATTAATAAATCTATTACCTTTAAACATGATTTATATATTTTTGCTTTTCTATCTTCTTTAGAATCATCTTTGTCTAAGTTTCTTAAAATTTTACAATTTACATATGTGTTTATCAATATAAGTATTATACTAGGTATTATAGCCTCAAGACCTATTTCTGTTTTTGTATATCTTATTATAATTAATAATAATGATATTGAACCAATATAGACTATTGCTGATAATAAACCTAATTTTTTGTATCTAATTATTATATATACTATTGTTATTAAAATTATTAATCCTATTATACCTAACATGATATATTGAAATATATTGTATGCATATATAGATTGTATATAATCACTTGCCTGTACCTCATATTCTAGTGGCATTTCTCCATTAGATAGTAATGTGGCATAATATTGAGCTTGTTCTATATTTTCATTTATTGTATCACTTTCTGTACTAGCTGTTCCCATTGATATATTTAATTCACTTATTTCTTCATCAAAGTGTGTAGATAAGAATTCTTCGTCATTAATTTTCATTGTAACTGTTTTCTCTGTAGAATCCTTTTTAGTTTCATCTGTTGTCTCTTCTGTTGTTTCTTCTTCTTTATTTTCTTCCTCAACTTTTATATAGTCTTTACTAATTTGCTTAATTTTTTTCTTTCCCTCTTTATTAAATTTAATGTTTAAATATACATTAACTCCTGTCTCTGTTGAACTATATAAAACATGGGCACTCTCTACATCATCATTTGTCATTAATACTGTTTTATCATTTGTATCTACAATTTCAAATTTTCCACTTGCTAATAAGTGTGATATAGTAGTATCTGTATTATCTGTATCTGCTAGTTCTACATATATATTTCCATTTTCCTCATTTAATCTTACATCATAATTTGCTATTTTTGAAGTTTTTAATCTTCCCCTTATAATTTTTTCTGCTTTTTTATAATTTTCTTTTGTTTTACTTTCTTCACTATTTTCTGGTACTTGTTCTTTTGTGTATGAATTTTCATCTGCACCTTCTGGTATTTTTTCTACAATATTTCCTTCTGAATCACGAATTACCTCATGTATATGGTCTCCTACTTTTAATATAGTTATTCTTGAACCTTTAAGACTTAATCCTAGTTCATAATCTGGTAATATATTATTGTAGGATACTAATTTTTTTATATATATCCCTCCAAATCCTACTACTGTAACTAATACCATTATTAATATTATTAGTGCAATCTTTAATTTCTTTTCCACTGTTCTCATCCTTTCAATCTATAATAATTTTGTATCATTAATTATAAGTTCAAACCATATTTTTAAATATTTTGCCGCAAATTTACTCATTATCATTCTGTCTATAAATATTTCAAAGTAATCTAATACTGGACATATTTCTGTGTCAATCTTAATTGATAAAACAATTTTTCTTTTTTCTTTGTCTAGAGTAAGTTGCGCATCTGTAACTGCATAATTTACTTTATCATGTTTATCAAATGTTGCTATATTTGTTTTTACAACTCGATTTCTGTGTACATCTGATTTATCTGCTAAAATTAATGCTGCTGAGATGTCACTTACTGCTGTTCCTGTTGCTTCATCATGATTTCCTATTGCTGTCATAATTTCTGTTCTTAATTGTGGATCCATTCCAATATCTTTTAAAATGTCGTATGCAAGTATTGCTCCTGAATGTGCATGGTCTTGCCTGTTTACACAGTTTCCTATGTCATGTAAATATCCTGCTATTTTTGCTAATTCTACTCTTTCTGGTGGATACCCTAAATCCTGTAAAATTTTTCCTGCTCTTTCTGATACAATTGATGTGTGTCTTATTGAATGTTCTGTATATCCTAATACATTTAACTGTTGCTGGGAACCACTTACTAGAGCTTGTACCTCTGGATTTTTTCTTACATCTTCGAGTGTTATCATTTTCTAATAACCTTCCTTTCAGTTCATTTGTATATTAACTATTGAATTTTATAATAAATAAAAAAAAATTTCAACCCTTTTGGTTGAAATTATTTATATTTCACATCCATTTTTGACTGGAATGGTAAAACCTCTTTTATTTTAACAATTCCATTGCCTTTTGTAATTGCTCGTCTTCTTCTGTTTCTTTTTCTTCTATAATTTCATAATCTGGTGTAATTCCTACTTTATTGATTTTATTTCTATTTGGAGTGAAATATTCTTTTATTGTTATTTTTAGTCCACTTCCGTCGTTTAATGTATATAATTCTTGTATAACTCCTTTTCCAAATGTTTTTTCTCCTACAATTGTTGCTTTTTTATAGTCTTGTATTGCTCCTGCTAGTATCTCTGAGGCACTTGCTGTTTCATTATTTACTAAAATTATAATAGGTACATCTATAATAGGAGCATTTTTTGATGTTTCTATTTCTTCTGCTTTGTTCTTATCTGCTGTTATTAACATTGTAGAATCTTTATCTAAAATATAATCTGTTATTTGTAATGCCTCGTCTACTATTCCTCCACCATTATTTCTTAAATCTATAATCAAAGATTTTACATTTTTATTTTTTAATTCTTCATATGCAGTTTTAAATTGCTCTGCACATCCTTCATCAAAAGTAGCAAGTTCTATATAACCTATATTTTCTTCTAATACTACTCCTTCTACTGGATATAGTTCTACACTTGCTCTTTCTAATGTATAATTAATTGTTTGCCCATTTCTTATTATTTCTAACTCAACTGTTGTTCCTTCTTCTCCTTTTATGTTTGTAGACATTTTTGTTAATTCACTTGCATCATAAGATACTCCATTTACTTTTGCTATTATATCTTTAGCTTGCAATCCTGCCTTTTCTGCTGAACTATTTTTTATAGTTGAAGAAACCTTTATAACATTATTTTCTGTGTCTGCTTCCATATAAATTCCAATTCCTACATAATTTCCTGTTGTATATGTTGTAAATGTTTTCATTTCTTCAGGAGTAAAGTATTCTGTGTATTCATCTCCTACTGCACTAATATATCCTTTTATTGCTGCTTCTATCATTTCACTTTCATTCATATCATATAGATATCTTTTGTTTAATAATTCCTTAAAAGAGGTTAATGTAGCTCCTAATCCAGTTGTGTCTCCCTTTGTTACTGCAATGTATTTTATACCTCCAGTTCTATATAATAAAACACTTGTTACACAAAATGTTACAACAGCAGTAATAATTATTATCATTACAGTTTTGTATATTCGTGATAATTTTTCTTTGTTTATTTGCATTTATACCTCTCCTTTACATTTTTAGTTGCAAAAGTTAATTAACATTATGCTTATATATTTTAGATATATTAACCATCAAATTTATAATATTCGGCTTGCAAAAATGCAAAAATAATAAAATAAATTTTATTATTTTTGCATCTAATCTTTGTTGCCACTATATATTATATTCACAATTTATTTTTATAGACCTATATATGGTGCTGGATTTACATATGTACCATTTTTCAATACTCCATAATGTAAGTGATATCCTGTTGAAGCTCCTGTTGAACCTACTGTTGCAATTATTGATCCTCTTGCTACTTTGCTTCCTAACCCTACATTAATGGTTGAACAGTGTGCATATACTGTAACTAGTCCTCCACCATGACTTACCATAATATAATTTCCAAATCCACTACCACAACCACAGCTTCTTGATTTTCCATAATTGTGTGAACAGCCTGTATAAACTGCTATAACTGTACCAGCTTCGGATGCAAGGATTGCTTTTCCTTTTGGTGCTGCTAAGTCTATTCCTTTATGATATGATGAACCTCCTGCTAATGGGCTACCTCTTGAACCAAAGTATGAAGAAACTCTTGTATATCCTGGACATGGGAATTCTAAACTACCACCAGAATATGAACCTCCTGTATTTGAGTTTTGTTGTGCTAATCTTCTCCATTCTTCTTCTTGTCTTGCTAATTCAGCTGATTTTGCTTCTTTTTCTTTTTGTAATGCAGCATCTTCTGCATTCAATTTTGAAACTATATTTTGTCTTTCATTTCTTTTATTTGTTAATGTAGTTTTTTGTTTTTGGACTTGTATCTTTTCTTCTTCTGCTTTCTTTTTCTTATCTTCTAATGTTATCTTATCACTTTCTATTTTTTCTTTTTCCTTTTCTAATTCATCTAATAATTGCTCATCTAATTCTAGTATTTCATTTAAAGTATAATAACTAGATAGAAAATCTGTTAAGCTAGTAGAATTTAAGAATACATCTAATATTGTTTTCTTTCCATATTTGTATTGTCTAACTACCCTTTCACATGCAAGGTTATGTTTTTTATCATATTCTGCTTTTTTTAGCTCTAATTCTTTTTCTAATTCACTTATCTCTTTTTCTAATTCTTTTAGATTTTTTTGAACTACATCTAAATTATATTGAACTTCTGCAATATCTCCATCTAATGAATCTAATTGTTTCATTTCTTCTGATAAGTTATTTTGTACTTCTTTCAATTCTTTTTCAATTTCATTAATTTCATCTTTAGTATCTTGTATATCCTGTTGAGTTACTGCATATGTACTATAAATTGTAGAAAATAATAATATTGATACTAATAATACTGATAATACTAATTTTATTTTTGCTTTCATTTCTCTTTAATTCCTTTCGTTTGTATTTCTTATATTTTTCTATAATATCACACCTCTAAGTATTTACGCATTGACATACCACTTCCTAATACACCAATTCCTATTCCTATTGTTAAATACATAATTAAAATTAAATTAATCATATCTGCAAATGATACTAAGCTTATATTTAATTTTTGTAATGTTTCTACTTGTACTGCTTGTACTGCAATAGCATTATATGCAAATCCAACTATTATTAGTGTGATTAGTGCTGCTATTATTCCAATTATCATTCCTTCTACTACAAATGGCCAACGTATAAAGTTATTTGTTGCTCCTACATATTTCATGATTGATATTTCTTTTCTTCTAGCATGTACTGATAATTTTATTGTATTTGATATAATAAATATTGATATTATTATTAGTGCAACAAGTATTACAAATATTCCTATCCTTAGACCTTTTGCAATTGATGATAATGTTTCTATTGTACTATCTGTTGCTACAATATCATCTATGATTTCTTTATTATCTATTCTTATATCTCTTATTTGTTGTTGAACTTGCTTATTTAAAGATAAATCTGTTAGTGTTACTGTATATGATGCTTCTACATAGTCTTCTGTAACTCCTTCCATGAATTTATCATGGTCTTTCATATCATCTTTCATCTGATTTAGAGCATCTTCTTTTGATACATATTTTGTAGTATTAACTCCTTCAATTTTCATTATCTCTTGTTCTACTTTTTTTATTTGTTCATCTGTTGCATCTTTTACTATAAATGCTTGCATTCCTTGTTGTTTTTCTATATTTGTTACTATATGATTAATATTTTCTCCTAGTATAAAGAATGCTCCAAACATTAACATTGTTAAACACATGGTTGTTATTGAAATCATTGTAGACTTTTTGTTTTTTAAAACGTTTCTAAATCCTTCTCCAATCAAATAACTAATAATATTATATCTCACTATTATAACCACCTTTTTTATCGTCTCTTACTATGACACCTTTATCTATTTGAATAACTCTTTTTTTCATTTCGTCAACTATATCTTTTGCATGAGTTGCTACTACAACGGTTGTTCCTCTTAAATTTATTTCATTTAATAGATTCATTATATCCCAAGCTGTCTCTGGGTCTAAGTTTCCTGTTGGTTCGTCTGCAATAATCATTGATGGATTATTAACTAATGCTCTGGCTAGTGCTACTCTTTGTTGTTCTCCTCCAGAAAGTTCATTTGGATACATTTTGGCTTTTCCACTAAGTCCTACTAGTGATAATACCATTGGTACTTGTCTTCTTATATGTCTTGGTGTTGCTCTTACTATATACATTGCATATGCTACATTATCATATACTGTTTTGTCTGGTAATAATCTAAAGTCTTGAAACACTACTCCCATACTTCTTCTTAAGTATGGAACTCTACTTTTTTTTAAAAATGTAGTGTCTTTCCCATTTATTATTATATTGCCTGATGTTGGTTCTTCTTCTTTTAATATCATTTTTATTAATGTTGATTTTCCTGAACCTGATGCTCCTACTAAAAATGCAAATTCTCCTTTTTCTATTTTAAAGTTTGCATTTTCAACTGCTGGCACATCACTGGTTCCATATACTTTTCTTACATTTCTAAATTCTATCATTTTTGCTCTCTTCCTTAATAGATTTATAAATAATTGAATTTGTAATTATATATATTATGACATTTTTCTCTATGATTTTTAAAAAAATTTACTCTATACATATATACATTTATATCATAACAATAAATAAAATTTATTTCAAGACTTTTTTATCAATATTTTTTATTAATTTTTGGTTATTCTTCCTCTTTCTTACGTATTCCTCATTTTCATGTCGTTTTTTGTTACTTTGTAAATTTTTTGTGTCCTATTTTTTTCTTTGTTTAACAATTTCATACATTACAATTCCTGCTGATACTGATGCATTTAGTGAGTTTATTTTTCCTTTCATTGGAATTTTTACTAATCCATCACAGTTCTTTTTTACTAAGTCGCTCATTCCAAAGCCTTCACTCCCTATTATTATGGCTGACCCATCTCTAAAATCTTGATTGTAATACATATTCTTAGCTTGTCCATCAGTTCCATAAATCCATACACCATTTTCCTTTAAGTATTTTATTGTATCATTTATGTTACTAACTCTCGCTATTTTTACATATTCTACAGCTCCTGCTGAGGTTTTTGCTACTGTTGCATTTACTGCTACTGACCTTCTTTTAGGTATTATTATACCATGTACCCCTGCTGTTTCTGCTGTTCTAATTATTGACCCCATATTATGTGGGTCTTCTATTCCATCTAAAATTAGTATAAATGGTTTTTCTTCTTTTTCTTTTGCATATTCTAATATATCATATACATCACAGTATTCAAATGGTGGAACTATTGCTATTACTCCTTGATGATTTTTTGTTTCTGATATTTCATCTAGTTTGGATTTTTGAACTTCTACCATTACTATTCTTTTTTCTTTTGCTTTTGCTATTATTTTATTTATTGAACCATTCTTTTCTCCAGATTGTATAAATATTTTGTTTATATCTTTTCCAGATTCTAATAGTTCTAAAACAGGGTTACGACCTTCTATTATGTCATCATATATTTTTTGTGGTTTGTTATTATCTACTCTTACATTATTGTTTTTTCTTATATTTTCTTTTGAAAAACCTTTTTTGCTATATTTGGAATTTCTATTTTTCATAGTTATTATTGTCCTTTCATATTATTTTTTAGTGGGCATTGTGCAACTACATCAGTCCTCTTCATCCAGCTTTAAAACCGATAGAAACGCTTCTTGTGGTACTTCGACATTTCCTATTTGACGCATTTTCTTTTTTCCTCGTTTTTGCTTTTCAAGTAGTTTCTTTTTTCTTGTTATGTCTCCTCCATAACATTTTGCTAATACATCTTTTCTCATTGCTGATATTGTTTCTCTTGCTATTATTTTTCCTCCTACTACTGCTTGAAGTGGTATTATAAATAATTGTCTAGGTATTACTGTTTTTAGTTTTTCTACCATCTTTCTTCCTCTATTATAAGCACTGTCTTTAAATACTATAAATGATAAAGCATCAACTGGTTCATTGTTTACATGTATGTCTAGTCTTACAAGTTCTGAACGTTTATATTCTTTGAATTCATAGTCAAAAGATGCATATCCCTTTGTTTTAGATTTTAGGTTATCAAAAAAGTCATATATTATTTCATTTAATGGCATATCATATATTAAAGTAACTCTGTTTTCATCTAAGTATTTCATATCTATATAAACTCCACGTCTGTCTTGACATATTTGCATTAGATTTCCTACATATTCTTTAGGTGTATATATTTCTGCTTTTACTATTGGTTCTTCAATATAAGAGATTTCTTGCCCTGATGGTAAATCTGTTGGATTATATAAGTCTAATATTGTACCATCTGTTTTGTGTACTTTATATATAACTGATGGTGCAGTAGTTATTAGCCCTAAGTCAAATTCTCTGTCTAGTCTTTCTTGTATTATTTCTAAGTGCAATAATCCTAAAAATCCACATCTAAACCCAAATCCTAATGCTGCTGAGGTTTCGGGTTCATATTGAAGGGCTGCATCGTTTAGTTTTAATTTTTCAAGTGCTACTTTTAAGTTCTCATATTGGCTTCCATCCATTGGATATATTCCACAATATACCATAGGATTTACTTTTTTATATCCTGGTAATGCTTCTGTTGCTGGATTTGAATTAACTGTAATTGTATCTCCAACATGTATATCTTCTAGATTTTTTATGCTTGCTGCAATATATCCAACTTCTCCTGCTTTTATTTCATTTGATTCTATATATGTTCCTGGTTCAAAATAACCTACCTCTGCTACTGTAAATACCTTGTTTGCTTTCATAAGTCTTATTTCGTCTCCTGGTTTTATTTTTCCTTCAAATACTCTTACATAAGCTATTGCTCCTTTATAATTATCATAATATGAATCAAATATTAAACATTTAGCTTGTGCATTTTCATCTCCTCCTGGTGCTGGAATGTCTTTTACAATTCTTTCTAACACCTCTTCAACATTTAATCCTGTTTTTGCTGAAATACATGGTGCTGTTTCTGCTTCAATTCCTATTATATCTTCTATTTCTTTTTTTACTTCGTCTGGTCTTGCATTTGGTAAATCTACTTTATTTATTACAGGTATTATTTCAAGATTATTATCTATTGCTAGATAAACATTTGCTAAAGTTTGTGCTTCAACTCCTTGAGAAGCATCCACTACAAGTATTGCTCCATCACATGCTGCTAAACTCCTAGATACCTCATAATTGAAATCAACATGTCCTGGTGTGTCTATTAAATTAAAAATATATTCTTCTCCATTTTTAGCTTTATATATCATTCTTACTGCTTGTGATTTTATAGTAATTCCACGCTCTTTTTCTAATTCCATATTATCTAATACTTGGCTTTCCATCTCACGTTTAGATAATACTCCTGTCATTTCTATTATTCTATCTGATAATGTAGACTTTCCATGATCTATATGTGCAATTATACTAAAATTTCTAATATGATTTCTATTCATTGTTTTCCCTTCTCATTTTATTTTTTTATATTTTAGCATATAAGTTTTTTATTTTCAATGCTTATTTTAATCTATGGTTCTTTCCTCTACTAAATCATTTAACCTTATATTAGGTATTCTTTTTTCCGAAATTTCTTCTAGTTTTCTTGTTAAATGTCTAGAACCTTTACTTGTTATTCCGATTCTTAATCCTTCGTTCTCAAAATATTTTAATTCTTCTAATGTTACAGGAAGCATACTTTTATCTGTTCTTGATAATAAATATATAGAAGTTATATCCTTATTTTCAAATGTATATGCACATATTGTGTATCTAGATATTTTACCTTTTACTATATTACAAGGAAATATAAATAGTTTTTCTTTATATGTTTGAAATAGAGTTGAAGCTTCAATTCTTTCATCTGGCCTATCTTTGCCAATGTAAATTTCAAAAACTTTTCTATAAAATTTAAAAGTTTCTCCAACTGATGTTTTTTTCACCTCTTCATTTAATCTATTATCTGTAAAAACACTTTTTACAATTTCTGTTGTTGTAATATTTTTACCTATATTACTTTTCTGTTGTCTACAATAATCTTCTGTATAACCCTTATCATCACTAATTGTTCCTATTTTTCTCATAATTTCATCAATTTTTTCTTCTGATAATGTACTTAAAAAACCTTCTCCAAATCCTTTTGTTCCAAAGTTTCTCCAGTGAAATCCTGTTTGAATATTTGTTAAATCTCTTTGTAAATCACATTTTATAATTCTATTGTCTTTTAATTTTATTACAGGATATACATGTTCTCCAATTTCTAAATTTTGTATTCCATTTTTGGTAATAGTTCCTTCCTCATCAACATAATATACATCTAATCCCATCTCTCCTGCAATAGATTTAAACAATCTGCTTATTGTTACACATATAATCTTTCTTTTATCAAGAGTTTCTATATTTCTATTATCTTTTGATAATTTATATATTTTTTTAATAGTTTCTGAATTTCCCCAATAATAGTGCTCCGAAAAGCTCCTATCTTGTGCTATTTCTTTCATTATATATGCAGCAGTTGTTTCTTCATCTAAATTGTGTGGTATTTCGCATTTTATTTTATCAGTTAGTTGTTTTTTTGTCAATATATATCATCTCCTATTTAATTTCGCTTAACTCTTTTATTTTATCTCTTAAAATGGCTGCTTCTTCAAATTCCATATTTTGTGCATGTTTTAACATTTCTTCTGTTAATTTATTTATTACATCTTCTATGCTTTCTTCTTCTTTTATTCCATATTCTGACTGAATATCTTCTATTATTGTAGCTCTTATAGTGTCTCTTACACCTTTTCTAATAGTTTGTGGTGTTATATTATTCTTCTTATTATATTCTTCCTGTATTTTTCTACGCCTATTTGTCTCTTTAATTGCTTTTTCCATAGATTCTGTTAATTCGTCTGCATACATTATGACTTTTCCGTCTACATTTCTTGCTGCTCTACCTATAGTTTGAACTAATGAACGTTCTGAGCGTAAAAATCCCTCTTTATCTGCATCTAGTATTGCAACTAATGATACTTCTGGAATGTCTAATCCTTCTCTTAAAAGATTTATTCCTACTAAAACGTCAAATTTTCCAACTCTTAAATCTCTTATTATTTCCATCCTTTCTAATGCTTTTATATCTGAATGCATATATCTTACTCTTATATTTACCCCTGCTAAATAACTTGTTAAATCCTCAGCCATCTTTTTTGTAAGAGTTGTAACAAGTACCCTTTCATCTTTTTCTGTTCTCATTTTTATTTGACCTATTAAATCATCTATCTGATTTTCTACTGGTCTTACTTCTATTTTTGGGTCTAATAGTCCTGTTGGTCTTATAATTTGCTCAACTACATTTTCCTTAGAATGTTCACTTTCATATTCTGCAGGTGTAGCAGATACAAATATTACTTGATTAATTCTATCTTCAAATTCATCAAATTTAAGTGGTCTATTATCTAATGCAGATGGTAATCTAAATCCATATTTTATTAGATTTTCTTTACGTGCTCTATCACCATTAAACATTCCTCTAACTTGTGGTATTGTTGCATGTGATTCATCTACTAATAGCAGAAAGTCCTTTGGTAAATAATCAAATAATGTAAAAGGTGCTGAGCCTGGTACTCGTCCACTTATATGTCTTGAATAATTTTCTATTCCTTGGCAGAAACCTGTTTCTCTCATCATCTCAATATCAAAATTTGTTCTTTCCTCAATTCTTTGTGCTTCTATTAGCTTATCATATTCTTTAAAGTATTTTATTCTTTCTTTTAATTCTTCTTCTATATCAACTATTGCCTTATCTAACTTTCCTTTTTCTGTAACATAATGAGAGTTTGGAAATATCATAACATGATTTCTTAAACCTACTGATTTACCAGTTAAAGGATTTATTTCATTTACTTTTTCAATTTCGTCTCCCCAAAATTCAACTCTAATTGCACTCTCGCTTTGGTCAGAAGGATAAATTTCTAAGACATCTCCCTTTGCTCTGAAAGTACCTCTTTTAAAGTCAATCTCATTTCTGGTATACTGCATATTTATTAGCCTTTTCATGATTTCATCTCTAGATTTTTCCATTCCTGGTCTTAATGATACTATCATATTTTCATAGTCAATAGGGTCTCCTAAACCATATATACAAGAAACTGAAGATACTATTATAACATCTTTTCTTTCAAAAAGTGCAGCAGTAGCTGAATGTCTTAATTTATCAAGTTCATCATTTATACTTGCGTCTTTTTCAATATAAGTATCACTGGATGCAATATATGCTTCTGGTTGATAATAATCATAATAAGAAACAAAATATTCAACACTGTTCTCTGGAAAGAACTCTTTGAACTCACTGAACAGTTGTCCGAGCAAGTGTCTTATTATGTGCCAAAACTAGTGTTGGCTTTTGTACTTTTTCTATTATATTTGCCATTGTGAAAGTTTTTCCTGAACCTGTAACTCCTAGAAGTGTCTGGAATTTCTTACCCTCCATTATTCCTTTACTAAGGTACTCTATAGCATTGGGTTGATCTCCTGTAGGTTTGTATTCAGAATGTATTTTAAACATCTCTAACTCTCCTTTCTATTGAAAACAAAATGCTTTGCATTTTGCATACTGACGTTGTAATCGGCAAAGCCTCAACAACCTCAGCAATTGCTTTTGGTTGGTCGCCTGTTGGCTTATAATCTGAATGAATTTTAAACATATTTCCTCCTTTTGCTGAGGCTGTTAAGGCTTTGCCTGTTACAGCGTCAGTATGCATGGTACTTAGTTACTGTTCAATCTTTGATTGTTATAGTAACTTATGTGGTGTTAGCTGTGACCGACAAAAATGACACCTATTAACCAAAAATTCGTGTAATTTGTTCGCCTTTTTTCGTTTTTTTGTAAACATAAATGTCAATTACACGAATTCGGTCACAAACTTTATATTTTTAAACTAAATAATTCTAAATAAACCTATTTAAAACTAAATATATTTTTCTAACATTTCTATTCTAGCATTTTTATATAAAAAATACAAGGTATCTATAACCTTGCATTGTCTAATATATTTTTATAATCATTCATCTTCTATTCTTAAATAATCAATTCTTCCATATATCACTCTATGAATAACCACTTGTTTATATTGTTCTTCTATTTCATATAACACTATATAATTTTCTACTACTAATTTACGATATACATCATTATGTGGTTTTATTTGTACTTCTAAACATACGTATGGATTTGTTTCTAACATAAAAATGCTTTGCTCAATTTTATCCATTAGTCGATTTGCTGCATTTGTTGCTTGTAAGTGTTCTGATATATATTCATAAGTATTTTCTAATTCTTCCTTTGCTACATCTGTTAAAATGATTTCATAGGTATTAGTATCCATATTTTTCTCTCAACCCCTTAAAAACTGTTCTAGCACTATGGACTTTTCCTTCTTTATATTGTTTTTTACTTTTCTCTAGTTTACTTAAAAACATTTCTTTTTGATATTGTTCTAAACTAATTACCACTAAATCTTTTTTGTTTTCTCTTTTTACTATTATTGGTTCTTCTATATTATCTACTTCATTAACTGTAGTTTCAAATTCTCTAACTGTAATTTCTCTTTGCATATTTTCACATCCTTCCTATATTTCTTATTATACCATAAATTTAAAAAATTTCACCCTATTTGTAAAAATTTCTATCACTTTATTTTTTCATAGTATGCATTGTATTTTTCTAATCAATACTAATTTCTAATCCAACTCCTACTTCATTTATTTTTAATTTCTTTCCTATTTCTATTTTAGCATCTAGAGAAATACAGTGACAAGGATATATTTTTAAAGGATTATTGTTTTGCACGATTTCTCCCTTAAAGTTTTATCAAAAGTACATGCGGAAGCCTTATTTTATTGGTGCCTAAAAGTCAAAATCATTTATTACCGCTATATCAATATAGAATTTAATTTTATATTCTACTTTTGCTGTTTCTTCATCAATTATAATTAGATAATAAGGTTTATTCTTATCATATCGCATATTCTTAAATACAAACTTTTCTTTGAAGAATCTATTTTTAACTTCTGTATTCTCATAATTTGCTATTATAGTACACTCATCAGATATTTTATTACCATCTTCATCCTCAAAATGCAATAAATATCTGCAAGGCTTATTATTTTCATCAATATTATTATCTTGTAAGAACTCTAAATAAGTAATCGCATTAGTAATTTTTGCTGAAAGTCCACTATATGTAATTCCGACTTTTTTTGATTCTTCACTCGCCCTTGTTGATTTGAAATCAATAACTGGTATTATTATTTCTTGTGGAAGTATTCCACCGTGAACATAGTTTATTCCTGTACCCTGTCTAGCAAATATTATATTTCCTCTTGGAATATTTACATATCCACTATTTTCTCCAAAAACATAATCAAGATTTATAGATAAGATACCTTCTTCATTTGAAATACTATCTGTATAAGAATATCTAGTTTTTTGTTTTGTTGAGTTTGTTGTTTTGGTTGTTTTTTCATAACTCTCAACTTTACCTCTTTTATAAAAGAAGCCGTGATCTGCAGTTATGAAAGCATTTATGCCACTAAAAGTAGTATGTAAATCTCTAACTAATTTTTCTAATTCTTTTATTGCTTTATCACAAGCAGTAAATATTGTATTTTCATTATGCTCCCCTGCATTATCTACTGTATTGTGATAAATATATACAATTTTCTTTCCAGAGAATAATTTTTTCCATTCTAATTTTGTCATTTCATATAAATCATCATATTTAACTGTAATAGAATCAATATTCTCTTTTTGTATCAATAACTCTCTATCTCTTATAGAACTAGATACTTGTCCATCTACTAAAATATCATCACTATCTTTTACCCTTGATAATTCTTTATTAGGTAGTAGCGAAGCCATACCTAATTTTGTATATGATGGAACAATTCCTTGCATATATCCTATTTCTGATTTACTTGCAAATGCCTTTAAATTGTTATTAAGTTCTTTTGCACACTCATATCTAAATGCATCAGATATAATTACTATTATTCTATCCTTTTTATCATTATATGGTCTGATATAATTCTTGTAAAAGTCTTTTTGTAATGTAATACTATTAGAAGTATATTGGGGCATATTTTCTATCATATTACTCCATTTAATAGATAATTCACTCATAAAATCATTTACATAGATATTCTCTATCTTATTCTTTAAGTTAATAAATAAATCCTTATTTTCAATACTATCAAAATAGAAATACATTTTTCTATATAAGGTATCTACTTCACTAAAACTATTTGCATAATCTTGGGCAAATCTATCAAAATCAACCATTTTAATTGAATTTGCTATTGAATTGATTTTTTCAAAGAATGATATTGCTACTTTTAATAAGTTATACTCATTTTCTAATTTTTCAAACCAATACTTATTTTCTCTTATATTAATGTAGTTCTTATATATTTCGTATTCTCCAATACCATTAAATAGTTTATCTACTATATATTTGATTACATACTTATCTACACTTTTAAATGCATCACTTGAATTATATTCTTCAATATCCATGGGATTAAGTAAATTTTCTATTCCAAAATCCTTTTCAATGTCTGTTGATAACTTCTCAAAATATTCTTTTGTAGTTTTATCTCGCATTAAGTTGTTGATAAATACATATACATTTGTAGTCTTTCTAGTAAGTAAATATTTGCTATATCTTTCTACTTTCTTAAAATCTTTTAAACTTGTGGCAAAATATGTAAATACTAATGATTTATATAATTCTGGTAATTCTACATAAGAATTTATACTAGATCCAAATGTGTCATTGAATAAATTTAATATAAATTCTTCACTACCAAACTTAAATAGTTCTTCATACTTTTTCTCATCTTCAAAGTAATACTTAATTATTTCTTTTAATATTTCATCTTCATTGATAGACTTTATATTAAGCATAATAGCAGTAATAATTAAATCTATATTGTATTGTGTCTTTTCCTCAATATCAAAGTTCTTAAACTCTGCTTCTCTTTTCTTATTTCCAAAAAACTTTGCATATTTACTTACTATTTCTCTACAATCATCAGTTAATGCTAAGTTCTTTATTCTCATTGTTGTTGAATCTAGATTAAATAATAAATCTCTATTAGAAGATTCTAAATCTAATAATTCATTATCTATACCTTTTTTTCTTTCAAAAGGAAGATATATAATAATATTCTTATTAAGTTCTTCTTTTTCAATATGGTATCTAATCCAAAAACTATTGTTATCATATTTGATTATTTCTGTATTTTCTAATTGAAGTTCATTTATAAAATCTTGATATTCTTGTTTGGAATCATACCAAAATATTATTTTTCTAATTCGTTGTCTTTCTGTATCTTTTGAAAAAGCTCCTTTTACAGTATCTTTCAAAAGTCCTAATACTTCATCAAACATTATTTATCCTCCTATTTTATTTTTGCTAGTATATCTTTAAATTTATCGTAATTTACTTTTACTCCATCATCTAACTCAATACTTATTCTTTTGTTGGCAAGATGTGCGATTTTTTCATCATACTCTTTTATTTCTTGTATTTTTGCATTTAAATCTGCTTGTCTATTTTGTACTGCTTTCTTATCAGACATTGATAATTCCATTGTAAGTTTATAATTTAAATCTGCTAACAATTTTTCATAGGTGGTTTGTATTCTATGTAAATAATCAAGTCTGATTTTCGGTATTAGATTTTCACTGTATCTATGCATATAAACAAGTGCTTTAAATCCATTCTTTTTTCCACTATCAAATAACCAATATATAGGTTTTTTCTGATAAGTTTGAATATGATCTTTATAAAAATCGTTTAGAAAATATCTTCTTATAGTGTCTTCGTTTGTTTCTGTACCTTTTTTTCCCAATGCTTCAGCAATAAAATCCATATTTTCATTAAATTTTCCTATACCATAAACCGTCCTAATAAAATCTTTAAATCTTTCTACAATATCATCTCTGAAACATGCTTCATCTGTAATAGGTATAACATTGTCTATATCTGGCTTGTATAATTGATATTTATCAACATTAAATTCTCCACCAGCATATATTAATCCCTCTTTATCAAGAGAATATCTACCAAACATACAACCAACTGCATAACTAATTAATGATTTAATTTCCCTTTCTTTATTTGCTTTTCTTATTGTTATATCTTTTTCTTCTACTTCTTGTTTTAATTCGTTTTGTAAACCATATATTTCTATAAAAATTCTGTTTAATTCTTCTTCATTTTCTTTTAATTTATTAAATCTTTCATTACAACTTATTTCCCAATGTTTATATACTTCTTCTAGTGTGTTTTCAACTAAAACTCCATTATCTTCTTCTTGTTTAATTTTTTTAGGAGAAATAGTTTGTTCTAAAAGTAATGGATGTGATGCAAAATCCCAACTTGTTTCAAATAAATCCCAATCTGCCTTTGCTATTTTTATATTCTCCTTAACAATACTGTCAATTCTTTCACAATATTTGTCATTATAAATATATGGAATACTTGCAATATCTCCTGCTTGAAAATTTACAGTTGGCGCAATAGCACTTAAAAATGCAAATGATACATTACATGCTAAATATCCAAGTAAATAATACATATTAATTTCATCTGGAAATATAGACGCTCCAGATACATCAAACAAATATCCATGTTCCTTGTATCTAATACCGAAATTCCTAAAACCAAAGATAGAATATGTTAATCCCCTTTTAAATATATCATTTAGGGCTGCAATACCAACATTAAAGCTAGGCTTTTGTTCTCTGATTGCTAATTTATAATTTTTAATCTCTTCTCCATCATTTTCCCAATTTACAACTGCTTCATTATTTCCATACCATTTTCTATAATTTCCACCATTGTTATATGGAAACCATTTTTTTTGAGATTTTACAGATTCTTCACGACTTTTTAATTTAAAACCTATTTTAGAAAAATCTATTTCATACCAATTTCTTACAAATTTAGCATTGTTTGATGTTGTTAATCCTGGTTTAATTCTAAATAGAGACCCTATATTTTTATTGTTATTTAATATATATAACATTTTTTCTGATAGAAAATATAAAAACATATTATCTTGAATGCTTCTTAAATCTTTTTGATTACATTTATAATGATTTTCTTTTTTAAAGTAATTTCCTATTTTTTCTTCCTCATTTGAATAATCTACTAATCTAATATAAGTTCCCATAAATTCTTCTGTTTTTTGTTTCTGTATTACGAAAGAAGTCGCTAAAACATTAAAAGTGTTTATCTCTTTAAAAACTCCTGCTCCCAAATGTATCATTGAGATAATTCTATTATTTTCAATTATATCCTTCCTTATATTTTTAAATGCAGATAAGAACATCCATGTATGAATTGTTATCATTGTATATAATCCATTTTCTTTTGTTAAATTACTACATTGTTTTATAAAGCAACTAAATAAATCACGTTTTGAAGTTTCATAATATTTATTAACAAATTTTTGTAAATATTTATCCATATTTTTATTAGTTAGATATGGTGGATTAGTAACTACAATGTCGTATTTTTGCGATAATATGTTAGCAACTTTAATAATTGGTAATAACTTTTCTCTTAATTCTATTGAAAATATTGTTTTATCATTATATATCTCTTTTTCTAAATCAGTATAATCATTATTATTTAATAATAATAACGAACCTATCTCTTTTGCATTTTTAAATTTATCAATTAAATATTGTGCTTTTTCTTTTTGAACATCTACACTTATATTATCAATAATACTTTCAGAAAAAGTGTCAGATTCTTGGATACTCATTATATTAAGTTTTCTAACTATTTCTTTGTTAAAGATATTCTTGTCATATTCTCTTGCTTTTAATAATACTGATAAAATTGATAATTGTCCTGCCCTATCATCTATATCTAATCCATATAAATTGTTTTTTAATATAAGCTCTGGAATGTCATTTTTATTGTATCCTACTTTTAAATATATTTGATAAAACACTTCAAAAGCATAAACTAAAATATGCCCACTACCACAACAAGGGTCAATAAACGTAATATTTGTTGGATTTATTTTTTCTTTTTGGTTTTCTATATTTTCCTTTATAAAATATTGCCAATTATCTATAATTCCGTTATTTTCGCTATGCTCAATCCAATATCTTCCCAAAGAATTCTCTACCATATATTTAACAACCCAATTTGGTGTAAAGATTTGAGTAGCGAAAGGGATTTCTTCTTTTTTATAAGCTCTGTCTTCAGACATAACTCTATCTTTCTCAGATTGATTATAATATTGATATAACCACCCTATTATCTCAACTTGATTATAATTATTTTCTGGTACTTCCTTTATTACTTTTGTAATAAATCCAGTATCATTTAATAAATTATCTGGTATTAAAATATCAATGTAATCTGTTATTCCATCAAACACTTGTGGTATTACTCTACCTAATTTTTTACAAATCAATAATAATATGTATTTAAATTTTTCATTATCATCTTTTAATGCTACATATTTTTCTTTTTTTAAATCAATATCTAAATCTGGATTTATTAAGTTGGTAAACTTCAATATTTCTGGATCTGGAGTATTATCTTTTGAAGATAATACTCTTACTCCTAATGTTTGATTGTCCCTTGTTAATGGAAGCATCTCATTAATTTCCATATAACGTATAGCAATTATTCTATTAAACCAAGTAAATGCTGCTTCTTCAATTACTTGTTCAAAAGATAATTCTTTAATTCTCTTAATTAAAAGTTCACGCTTATTAAACTCATCATTTGTTAGGCTTAATGAATGCTTTTCATTAGATAAAATGTATATTTCGCCTTTCTGTTCACTTTTAAAATCCTCATCAGTATAAAAGGTATTTATTTTATTCTTCATTTTCTCCATTAACTCTTTTCTCGATTCAATGGCAAACTTTTTTAATATGGTTTTATCCATAAAAAACATTCTCCTATCTAATAGTTAAGTTATTATTTTTTTCAAACTCTTTTATTAGTTTATCTTTTAATTCTTCTAAATATTTATCAATATCTTCTTTGGAATTTATTTCATAAGAACGATTCATTAAACTATCAGTTCTTATTATAGTTCTCTTAACAATTTTTTGTTCTACAACTTCTCCTGTTTCTGTACTTGCATTTTTCTTACTTTTTTCATATTCTAGTGCGTTAATAAATTTATCTTTTAATTGGTCGATTCTAGTTTGTTGTGCATATATATCTTTTAACTCATTAGAGCGTTCTAATGCTTCTATTACATCTTTGCATATATCAATATAATAATTCCCAAAACTTTTATCTACTCCTGCAGTCTTTATTTCACTTTCTACATATTCAATAATTCCATTAATGTTTTTAATTATTGGCTCTGACTTAATTTCATACATATTAGTAAGTATTTCTATTAAATTCTTTCTTAATTTAGGTAGTTCCTGTATTTCACTATATGGCTCTTTTGAAGTAAGAATTGAAACCATTTTATCAACCACATTTGTTAATTCCTCAGTTTTATCAGTATAGTCTTTATTATTATCGTAAATAGTAATGATTTTTTTCGCTTCATCAAATTGTTGTTTTTGTGTGCCCTCAAAGAAGTCTAATAACATTTCTATTCTTGGTGCTAATGTAGTAAGTTCATCTTTTTTATTTGATACTTCTTTAAAAAACTCCCCTACATCTCTTATCCTTAATAATCTTTCCATTGAAGTAGTTGCTCCATCTTTTACATCTTGCCCTGGATATTGGTATTTACTTTCAGAGATATTATAATAACCTTCTATTTTATTCAATTTACTTAATGTACTTTTAAGACAATCATTTTTGAAATCTTCTACCATTCCATCTTTATCTTCTCTTAAATTTATAACATTAAAAGCATTTCTTGCAACTGATTTTAAATCATTTATTAAACCTTTTTCTATTTTTTGTCTAATCTTTATTATTGTTCTATCATAGTAATCTCTTTTTAATATTTTTGTTAATGTGTCTTCTGAAGTGATATTTTGAACTTCATTATTATATATTAAAGATATTTCTTCATCTTTTAATAATTTAGTTAATATATATATAATATCTTCATCAAGGAATCCATAAGGAGCAGTTCCAAAGTCTTGTAATAAAGTTCTAGTAGTCATTGGCATACTAAATACATTTTTTTCTTCACAGTATTCTTTCATTGCATCATAAGCCTTTTGATTTACAAACTCTACTTCATTTCCTATGAAGTTTTGTCCGTTTTTGTGGAATAGGTCTTTAATATCTTGTGTAGAAAAATTGTGCTTAATATATGCAAACTTTGTATAAATATTGTTAATTAAAATTTCTAATGCTTCATCTGCTCTGGCTCTTGCTTCTTTCGCATTTATGTTTTGTCTATCTCCTGCAATTATTATTTCAGCAATATTTAATTGTTCTTTTATATTCTCCTTAACTCTTGCTTCGGCGTTTTCAATTTCTCTTTGCTTTGCTCTAATAATATCTTCAACTTGTTGTGTTTGGATTATTCCACTTTTACTTCTTCTATATTCTTCTACTTGTAGATAGTTAGTAATTTCATCATAAATAAGTGTTGATATTTCAAGTTTTATAAACACATATTTATTTTCCCTTTCAGATTGCATAATAATATCTGTATCATCTTTCTCTGGCGAAGTTGTGATAACCTTTATACCAATTTCATATTCTTGCGAATATTTGATATTATCAATATATTTTGTTAATGGGAAGTTTTTGTTCTTATATGTGAATTTATTATCTGTTAATATGTAATCAAAAACTATTCTCTTTAAATAATCTGTGATTCTATTTTGGTCTATTACTATTTGTTTGATTTCTCTATTTATTTCTTGTTCTTCATCAGTTAAGAACTTATATTCATCATTATTCCTTTGAATTAAAGTTTGTGCTTCTAATCTTCTCAATGAATCAGAGATTTCCTTTTTAATTGTAATCTTATCATCTTTAATATCTGATATATATAATGTAGATAAGTTATCAATATTAGCTGGTATTTCTTTTATGTTTTTAAGCATAAATAACATTTTTAATACTTTAATATCTATATCCTTTAATTCTCCACTTTTTACTGTATCAATAGCAGTATTTATAACAATTTTCACCTGGTGTTCTAAAAATTGTTCAATAGTATCATAGAAAGCATAAAAAGGTATTAAACTTCCTATTTTTTCATCTCCAAACCTTTTTGCAGTTTCTTGAAATGCACCTAATAATGATCGTTCTCCACTTGATAAATGTTTTCCTGCATATCCGTGTTTTCTTATATCAGTAAATACATCTTGTAATAATTTAAACTGATAAGGAATAAACGGATATGTTTCTGCAAAGTCTTCACTATCTTTATAAACTTTTTGATATGTAGCACTTTTGAATGTTAATAAGTTTTTTATTATTGATTCTTCTTTATCATATATCATTTTAAGACTTGTCTTTGCTTCCTCTGTTTTATCAAGTATTCTTTTCTTAATTACTTCATCTATATCAGAACTTGATAAAGAAAGTTTAGTATCAAATCTACCTTGTATCTTTGAAAAATCCTTTCCTTGTACTTTAACAATATCATCTATTGCTTCTTGTGATGTAACTATTACCCAAGCCTTACCACCGCACTCAAGCCCTAAATCTTCTACTATTGTTTGAAGATTTAACATTAATCCTCTGTCATCTCCTATATATTGTCCTATTTCATCTACTAAGAATACTATGTGCCTATTATCTCCTTTTAATTTAATATATTCTCTAACTCTTTCTGCAAACTTTTCCACTGATAATGTATAGTTTTTTTCTGTTCTTTCAACAATGTTTCTTGCTTCTTCTTCTGATTTCCCAAGAACTTCTGCATAAGCTCTAGCAAATTCATCTTCTACAAATTGGATTCCATCTCTCATTTCTTCCCAAGAACTATTCGCTTTAATTTCAAAAACATTCTTAAATTCTTCATACTTTCCTTGATTTATGATATGTCTTTCTATTTCTGCTACAAATGGAGTAATAGATAATCCCATTTTCTCATTGAATACTTTTTCAAAAACATCAAGTATTTTATCTTTCCCACCATTACTATTTTCTGTTTTTGAATCAATATTAAATAATATTACATCAGTAGGAATATTTCCTGATTTTTTAATATTTGTAAGTAGCATTTTATCATCAATTTTGTCATCAAAATAATCTACTGCTGCTTTTCCATTTACTATTTTATTTTCTAATAAATAAGATACTATCTTTAAAAAGTGAGATTTACCACTACCAAAAAATCCAGAAATCCACACTCCTATTTTTTCAGTATTAACATTTATTCCTGTATGGTATGCATCAAAGAAACTATTAAAGTGTTTTAATAATTCTTCTGTAACTACATATTCTTCTAATTCTTGACTTATATAACTTTCACCATCTACTTTAATAACACCTTGTATTTCTCTTTCTATATCTTTTGCATATAGTTTCTTTAAATTACTCATATTTTTACTCCTATTATTTTCTTCTTACTAATTGGAATGCTCTGTAATAATTATCATTTTCTAATTTATTAAATAGTTTAAAACTTTGCCCATTATAGCTTCCTGGATAAAACATTATCAAAGGATTACTAGTTATAATACTGTGTAAATTATTTAAAATTGTATGTCCTCTTACTATTCCATAGCATTTTCCCATACCTGTAATTATAATTATTTTATTTGGCTCGACTTCACTTTTTATTTTCTTCATAATCAAATCATTTCCAGAGCCTATACCTATTGTTTTTGAAATAATTGTATTTAAGTATTTAGTACCTTTTTTTGTTTCATAATCAAAACATTTTTCAAGAAAACCCTTTTTCTTTAATATTTCAATAATAATTTCATAAATATCAAAAACCTGTATATTTAATTTATTTCTCTTTAATAAGTAATTTTCTAAATATTCTCTTACTATATATTCATCTTCTGGATCATAATCAAAAACGTGAAAGTTTATTTCATTCCCCAATCCATTAGATTCAAATAAATCATTACTGCTTAATATATTGGTCATTTCCTGTAACCTTGTATTTATGTTTTTCATAATAAACCTCCTATTACTTTTGCATACTCCATATCTCCATTTTTATCAAGCATACTTATATATTTTTCTTTTAATAGTGGTCTAACTATTTTAAATCTATCTCTTTCTTTTATTACTAAACCAGAATCTTGTAATATTTTCATTATTACTTGTTTTAGTTTAGTCGAAGTAGATTCCGTTCTTTCTTTTAGAGTTTCACTCAATATACGTTTTTCTTCATACCAATTATCAACCTCAAACTTTTCTATATAGTCTTTTCTCATATAAAGTTTATCCTTATAAACCTCAATTATAAAATCTCTTATTAATTTATCAGTCTTCATAATGGCATATAGCAAGATATACTTACTTGTTTCTATATCAGAACAAACAAACTCCTCTAGCATTTCTTTATTCATTATATTTAATCTTCTAAATATTGGAGAGTTTACTCTTTTTACACTTCCTACCTTTTTATACTTGATTAAATTCTCATCAATATTCCTTTTTTTTAAAGTTTTCTCATCTTCTCCATCAAGTAAATATCTTCCTATAATTTTAGTTTCATTATATAAAAAAGGTTCGGCTGTAAGTTTTGCATTATAATCTTCCATAAATCCTCCTTTTTTCGCAGTAATCAATGAAGTTATTATATCATATATAATTCCTTTTTTAAAGATTTTGAAGAAAAATATCCCTTTTATTCGCAAGAATAATAAATTGAAATCCAAAAATTCGCAATACTATTTTCTAACATTTTCTATTTTACTATAACTATAGGTACTGCTACACCTTGTTCCTCTATTGTATTTCTAGGTAATTCTTTACTGCCTCTATGTCTTAAAACACATTCTTTAGACGAAAAAATCCCGTCCATTTAAGACGGAATTAGGATTTTTGTGTTCTTCGAACTTTGCTTGTTTCAAGCTTTCCAAAAAGTTCGACGAAACTTCTTTATGGCTGGGGTACTGTGATTCGAACACAGGAATGTCGGAGTCAGAGTCCGATGCCTTACCGCTTGGCGATACCCCAATATATTCTTATTTTTTCTCACGAGCCACTTTACTTACCTACGACTCGCCTTTGGCTCGCTGTATACTTAGACTGTACCTCAGGCTTTGCCTTCGAACAGTCTAAGCAGTTTAGAAATACCCCAATATAAAATAATTAATAGTGAATAGTGAATGGTTAATAGTTAATATGTTAATTTCATTTATTCACTATTCACTTTCCACTATTATTATTCACTAGAGTTCATTTTCCCTTACATGTCTTATGTCTCACATCTATTTCATTAATTCTTTTGAACTGAATATTGCTGTTTCTCCTAGTTCTGCTTCGATGTTTATTAGTCTGTTATATTTTGCAACTCTGTCTGTTCTACATGGTGCTCCTGTTTTGATTTGCCCTGCATTTGTTGCTACTGCTACATCTGCAAGTGTTGTGTCTTCTGTTTCACCACTTCTGTGTGATACTACTGCTGTGTAACCATTTCTTTTTGCTAATTCGATTGCGTCTAATGTTTCTGTTAATGTTCCTATTTGATTTAATTTTATTAATATACTGTTAGCAGTTTTATTGTCAATTCCTTTTTGTAGTCTCTTAATATTTGTAACAAATAGGTCATCTCCTACTATTTGTACTTTATTTCCTATTTTGTCTGTTAGTACTTTCCAAGATTCCCAATCTTCTTCTGCTAATCCATCTTCAATTGATACTATTGGATAATTGTTTGCTAAGTCTACTACAAAGTCTACCATTTCTTCTTTGCTTAAAAATTTGTCTATTTTCCAGAAATAGTATCCATCTTTTCCTATTTTTTTAGCTTCATCATACATTTCTGTTGCTGCTAAGTCTAATGCTAAACATATATCTTTTCCTGGTTCATATCCAGCTTGTTTAATTGCTTCTAGTATTGTTTCAATAGCTTCTTTTTCGTCTTTTACGTTTGGTGCAAATCCCCCTTCATCTCCTACTGCTGTTGCTAATCCTTTTGCTTTTAATACTTTCTTTAAGTTATGATATACCTCTACTCCCATTCTCATACATTCTGAGAAAGATTTTGCTCCTACTGGCATTATCATGAATTCTTGTACACTTAGTGTACTATCTGCATGTTTTCCTCCATTCATAATGTTCATCATTGGAACTGGTAATTGTTTTGCATTTGTTCCTCCAATATATCTGTATAGACTCATTCCTAAAGATGCTGCTGCTGCTTTTGCTACTGCTAAAGATACTCCTAATGTTGCATTTGCTCCTAATTTTGCTTTGTTCTCTGTTCCATCTATTTCAATAAGTTTTTTATCTAGTGCAACTTGGTCATAAATATTCATTCCTTCTATTTCTTTTGCTATAATTGTATTAACATTTTCTACTGCTTTTAAAACACCTTTTCCTAAATATCTTGATTTGTCTCCATCTCTTAATTCAACTGCTTCAAAACTTCCTGTTGATGCTCCTGATGGAACCATTGCAACTCCTGAAAATCCTCCTTCTGTAATTACTTCTACTTGAACTGTTGGATTTCCTCTAGAGTCTATTACCTCCAATGCTTTTACTTCTTCAATTCCTAAAAAATCTTTCATGTTTAATCTTCCTTTCTTTTTATATTATATATATTAAAAATTTAAAAGCTGATTTTTAGCACCATTATTTTTTTCTTGTTCAATTATTTGTGATGTAATGGTATTTGTTGTTACATTGTTATTATTTATTGAAAATCTATTTAAAAGTTGGCTTTTTACACCATTGTTTTTATTCTGTTCTATAATTTTTGATACTTTTATACTTTCTTTTTCTTTATTATAATTTAATGTTATTTTATTTAAAAGTTGACTCTTTATAATGTTATTTTCATTATATAATAATGTATTGGCTGTATTGATATTTTCTTTTTGTTCATTTTCATCTTGTATAATAAAGTTTTTTAAAAGTTGATTTTTTATCGGATTTTGTATTTCTAATATTTTGTTTTTATCTATATGATTGTTATTGTCTTTTTCTATGATATCCTGCATTGCAACTAATTGGCTTTTTGTATTTTTTGATTCTAACATTGTTGTTTTCTTTATATAATCATCATGGCTTTCTACACTATCATATATTGTTACTTTATTTTTAGTTACAGGTTTTTCATATATATTTTCTTCATATATAACTGTATGAGAATTTCTATATTCATAACTTTCAAAATATCTATCTATTATTTCTCTTTCTTTTTTTGTATAGCTTTCAATTGGCATATCTAGATATTTATATCTCCAAATGATATGTCTGCTATAATTGTCAAATTCTGAGTTTATTAAGTCATCATAATTATACTCTACAAAATATTTAGTGCCTTCTATTATTATTGTTAAATTTGACCATAGATTTTGCTCAAAATCTACACAATATTTTTTTAGTTTTTTTATTGATTCATATAATCTTTTTTCTAATTTTGCATATTGCTCTTCTTCAAAATCAAATATTTTAGGTATCTGGTATACATTTATCGGATTTTTTTTAAGTATTCCACTTGGAAAATAGTAAAAGAACATTTCTCCATTTTGTACTTGATTTCCATCTATTACTGATGCATATAAGCATACTTTTTTATATTTTTCTGGTAACATTACAATTATATTTTTTTGAATTTCTTTATGCAGACTTTTTATATCATTTTCAACACTCATATAAAACTCCTATTTTATAATAATGCTCTCTCCTGTCATTTCTTTTGGTTTTTCAAGTCCCATTATATCTAACATTGTTGGAGCTAAATCTGCTAGCTTTCCTTCTTTTAAAACTATATTTTCTTTTCCTACTAAAATTAATGGAACTGGGTTTGTTGTATGTGATGTGAATGGTTCTTTTGTTTCATAGTCTACCATTTGCTCTGAATTTCCATGATCTGCTGTTATTAATAATACTCCTTGTTTTTCTTTTACAACATCAACTATTTTTTGTACACATTCATCTAATGTTTCAACTGCTTTTATTGCTGCTTCTAAATTTCCTGTATGTCCTACCATATCTGAATTTGCAAAGTTTAATATTATACTATCATATTGGTCTTGATTTATTGCTTCGATTACTCTATCTGTTACTTCATATGCACTCATTTCTGGTTGTAAATCATATGTTGCAACTTTTGGAGAATTTACTAAAATTCTATCTTCTCCTTCATATACTTTTTCTTCTCCACCATTAAAGAAAAATGTTACATGGGCATATTTTTCTGTTTCTGCAATTCTTAATTGCTTATATCCTAATTTACTTATATATTCTCCGAATGTATTTTGTAATGCTATTGATTTAAATGCAATATTAACATTTGGTAATGTTTCATCATATTGTGTAAATGTGACAAAATATAAATCTAATTTTTTTGTTTCAAATTCTTTAAATTCATTGTCTACTAATGTTCTTGTAATTTGTCTTGCTCTGTCTGGTCTAAAGTTAAAGAATATTACAGAGTCATGTTCTCCAATTGTAGCTATTGGTTCTTCATTGTTATTACATATTACTGTAGGCACAACAAATTCGTCAAATATTTCTTTTTGATAAGATTCTTCAATTGCTGCTATTGGTGATATTGCTTTTGGTCCTACTCCATTTACCATTGCATCATATGCTAATTTTTCTCTATCCCAACGATTATCTCTATCCATTGCATAATATCTTCCTGCAATTGTTGCAATTTTTCCGATTTGCTTTTCATCTAATTTTTCTTGAAGTTCTGTTAAGAATCCTTCTCCTGATGCTGGTGGTGTATCACGTCCATCCATAAAACAATGTATAAATACATCTTCTAATCCTTTTCTTTTTGCATATTCTAGTAAAGCATACAGATGTCTATTATGACTGTGAACTCCTCCATTTGAGACTAATCCCATTATGTGTAATTTTGAATTATATTTTTTGCAATTTTCAATAGCTTCATTAAATTCTGGTATTGTAAAAAATTCTCCATCTTCTATTGATTTTGTTATTCTAGTTAATACTTGATATACTACTCTTCCTGCTCCAATGTTTGTATGTCCTACTTCTGAATTTCCCATTTGTCCTTCAGGTAGTCCAACTGCTAGTCCACTTGTATGTATTTGTGTTGTTGGACATTCACTCATTAGTTTGTCGATATTAGGTGTTTTTGCCATTTTTATTGCATTTCCATCTGATTTTGAATTTATACCAAATCCATCTAATATCATTAGCATTGTTAATTTGTTCTTCACTTTGAATTTTCCCCTTTCCTGTTTGAACTTTATTCTTTGTCGAAATTCACTATTTTTGCAAATTCTTCTGGTTTTAAACTTGCTCCGCCTACAAGTCCTCCATCTATGTCAGATGTTGTAAATAGTTCTTTTGCATTTGTAGACTTTACACTTCCACCGTATTGTATTATAACACATTCTGCTACATCTTTTCCATAGTTTTCCTCAATTTCTTTTCTAATTGTTTTAATACTTTCATTTGCATCCTCTGCTGTTGCTGTTTTTCCTGTTCCAATTGCCCAAATTGGTTCATATGCTATAATTGTATTTTTTACATCTTCTGGACTTAAACCTTCTAATGCAAGTTTTGTTTGTGTTGTTATTATATTTGCTGTTTTTCCTTCTTCTTTTTCTTTTAATGTTTCACCAACACATACAATTGGTTTTAAACCTACTGATAATGCTTTTTTTACTTTTTTATTTACAGTTTCATCTGTTTCTGCAAAGTATTGTCTTCTTTCTGAATGCCCTATTATTACATAATCAACATTTATACTTTTTAACATTTCTGCTGATATTTCTCCTGTATAAGCACCTGTACTTTCCCAGTGCATATTTTGTGCCCCAATTTTTATGTTAGTTTCTTGAACATGTAATAATGCATAAAATAAATCTGTATATGGAACACAAAGTATAGCTTCATTGTTTGTATCTTTTACTAATGGTGCAAATTCATTTATAAAATTTATTGCTTCATTTGGAAGCATATTCATTTTCCAGTTACCTGCAATTACCTTTTTCCTCATAAATTTTTCCTCCTTATTTATATAATCTTTTAACAATTATATTCTATTTCTACCTAGCTGTTGGAAAATAATTGTTCTCTAACTAGGCGCACGAAGGTAATATTCCATGAGCAACGTGTGGAAAATTCGCAAAGCGAATTTTCCTAGACTAGTGTACGTTGAATGGAAATCACCTGAGTAGCAACAACGTTAGAGGGCAATTATTTCCCAACCTCGTCTAGACATTCGATTCCTGGTAATAATTTCCCCTCCAAATACTCTAATGAAGCTCCTCCACCTGTTGAAATATGAGTCATTTTATCAGCAACACCTGCTTTTTCAACAGCAGCAGCAGAATCTCCTCCACCAATAACTGTTACTGCATTTATATTTGCTAATTTGTTAGCTATAGAATTTGTACCAAAAGCGAATTGTTCAAATTCAGAAAGTCCAGCAGGTCCATTCCATAATACTGTTGCAGCATTTTCCAATTCTTTTGAATAAAGTTCTACTGTTTCTGGTCCGATATCTAACCCAATCCATCCTTCTGGCATTTCTGTTGTTTTTACTACTTTGCTTTCTGTGTCTTTGTCAAATTCTTTTCCTACTTTTGTATCTACTGGTAACATGAATTTAACTCCCTTTTCTTTTGCTTTTTCCATTAAAGAATTTGCTAATTCTAGTTTATCTTCTTCACAAATTGAATTTCCTACTGAATGTCCTTGTGCTTTAAAAAATGTATATTCCATAGCTCCAACTATCATTAATGTATCAACTTTTTCTAGTAGTTTTTCTATAACTTCTATTTTATCTGATACTTTTTTGCCTCCCATTATTGCAACAAAAGTTCTTTTTGGATTATTTAATGCTTCTCCTAGGAATTTTAGTTCTTTTTCTATTAAAAATCCTGATACTGCTGGTAAATATGCCGCTACACCTGCTGTGCTTGCATGTGCTCTATGTGCTGTTCCAAATGCATCATTTACATATATTTCTGCTAAGCTTGCTAGTTCTTTAGAAAATTCTGGGTCATTTTCTTCTTCTCTTTTATCAAATCTAACATTCTCTAATAGTATAGCTTCTCCTTCTTTTATATTGTTTACTAATTCTTTTGCACTTTCTCCTATTATATCTCCTGCTAATTTTACTTCTTTTCCTAATAATTTTGATAGTTCTTTTGCTACTGGAGCTAAGGAAAATTCTGGTTTCACCTGTCCTTTTGGTCTTCCTAAGTGTGAACATAAAATAACTTTGGCACTATTGTCTAATAAGTATTTTATTGTTTCTAATGCTCCTACTATTCTTCTGTTGTCTGTTATATTTAGGTTTTCATCTTGTGGTACATTGAAATCACATCTTACAAGTACTTTTTTTCCTTTTACGTCTATATCTCTAACTGTTTTTTTATTCATTAAAATCTCTCCCTTCAATTTTTTTAATACGAAAAGAAAAGAGAAATTAGAAATTGGAAAGAGAACTATCCCAATTTCCATTTCTCTCACTTTTATTTTTTAGATGTATATATTGCTAAATCTACTAATTTGTTTGAATATCCCCATTCATTGTCATACCATGCAACTAATTTAACAAATGTGTCTGTTAATTGTATTCCTGCTTTGGCATCAAATATTGATGTGTGTTCATCATTTATGAAATCTGATGATACTACTAAATCATCAACATATTCTATTATTCCTTTCATCTCATTTTCAGATGCTTTTTTTATTACCTCACATATTTCTTCATATGTTGCTGGTTTTTCTAAGTTACATGTTAAGTCTACTACTGAAACATCTACTGTTGGTACTCTAAATGACATTCCTGTTAATTTTCCATTTAATGATGGTATTACTTTTCCTACTGCTTTTGCTGCTCCTGTTGAAGATGGTATTATATTAGCTGCTGCTGCACGTCCACCTCTCCAGTCTTTTTTAGAGGCTCCGTCAACTGTTTTTTGTGTAGCTGTTGTAGCATGAACTGTTGTCATAAGTCCATCCTTAATTCCAAAGTTATCATTTATTACTTTTGCAAGTGGTGCTAAACAGTTTGTTGTACAAGAAGCGTTTGAAATTATATTCATGCTTGAATCGTATTGGTCATTGTTAACTCCCATAACAAACATTGGTGCATCTTTTGATGGTGCACTTATTATTACTCTTTTTGCTCCTGCATCTATATGTGCTTGTGCTTTTTCTAATGTTGTAAATACTCCTGAACATTCTAATACATATTCTACTCCTAGTTCTCCCCATGGAATGTTATGTGGATCCATCTCATTATATACTTTAATATCTTTTCCATTTATCGTTAGTGTGTTTTCTTCTCCTTTTACTTCTCCATTGAATTTTCCATGTACAGTATCATATTTTACCATGTATGCCATATAGTCAGCTGTTATGAATGGGTCATTTACTGCTACGATTTCTACCTCCTCTTTTCCTAAAGCTGCTTGGAATGTTAATTTTCCAATTCTTCCAAAACCATTAATACCTACTTTAATTGCCATTTAAAATTCCTCCTTTAATTATGGTACTTATTGTACCCATATTATTAAATTTTATTAACCTTGATTATTGTACATCAAATTTAATTTCTTTGCAAGGGGTAAATGATAATAATTAGTTATTTTGTTTGAATAATCTACTTTTAGCTAATACTCCCTATTATCTTATCTTTTTCTATAGTGTCTATATTTACTGTTTCAATTTTATTTTCTAAATTTTCTTTTGATTTTACTTGTATCATCATATAGTTTGTTGTATGTCCTTTATAGTATTCTCCTTCTTTTTCTTCAAACAAAACTTGTACTTTTTTTCCTATATAATTATTGTTATATCCATTTTGCATTTCGTTTGATAATTCTATTATTTTTTTACTTCTTTCCTCTTGTATTTTATTAGTTATTTGATTTGGCATTTTTTCTGCAACAGTACCTTTTCTTTTTGAGTATTTGAATGTATGTATTTTATAAAATCCTATTTTTTTTAAAAATTCATATGTTGTATCAAATTCTTTTTCTGTTTCTCCTGGAAATCCTACTATTATGTCTGCTGTTAATAACAAGTCTGGATATGCTTTTTTTAAAATTTGCACTCCTTTTTCAAAGTCTTGTGTTGTATATTTTCTATTCATCCTCTTTAAGGTTTCATCACATCCACTTTGTAGTGACATATGAAATTGATTACATATTTTTTCGATTTTTCTTAAGTCTTCTACAAATCTTTGTGTTATTAGTTTTGGCTCTAATGATCCTAGTCTTATTCTTTCTATTCCTTTAATATTATTTATTTCTTTTAGTAAATCTATTAAACCTATTTCTTCTTTAAAGTCTATTCCATAAGAGGCAATGTGTATTCCTGTAATAACTATTTCTTTTATACCTTTTTGAGCTATATCTTTAATTTCATTAACTATATTTTCTATTTTTCTACTTCTAACTCTTCCCCTTGCATATGGAATAATGCAATAACTACAAAAGTTATTACATCCATCTTGTATTTTTATAAATGCTCGTACTTTTTCTGTATATGTAGTCTTTCCAAAATCTTTGTATTCCTTTTGCTTGTTTATATCTGATACTATTACCTGTTTTTCTTTATATTTTTTTACATATTCTACTATATCATTTTTTTCATTATTTCCAAGGACTAAATCTATTTCATCTATTTGTTCTAATTCTTTTTTTCCTACCTGAACATAGCAGCCAACTATTACTAATATTGAATTTGGATTAATTTGTTTCGCCCTTCTTAGTATTTGTCTAGATTTTTTGTCTGCCATGTTTGTTACAGTACATGTATTTACTATATATATGTCTGCTATTTCCTCAAAGTCTACTATTATATATTCATTATCTATAAATTTTTGTTTCATCGCATTTGTTTCATATTGATTTACTTTACAACCGTAATGTATAGAAAGCTACTTTGTTTTTCATTTCATACTCTCTTTCATTTTTTATATTTTAACTTATAAATGTTAGTATATTTGAAACACATTTTTATCTTAATATTTTCTTTCCATCTAATACATCTAAATTGTCTAATGCTTTTCCTGTTCCTAATGCTACACATGATACTGAGTCTTCTGCTATCATTACATTTATTCCTGTTTTTTCTTGTAATAGTCTATCTAGCCCATTAAGCAAACATCCTCCACCTGTCATATATATTCCTTTTTGACTTATGTCTGCAATTAATTCTGGTGGTGTTTTTTCTAGTACTGAGTGTACTGCATCTACTACTTGCATTGCTGGTTCTATTAATGCTTCCATCATTTCACTTGAATGAATTGTTATTGTTACTGGTAATCCTGATGATAAGTCCCTTCCTCTAATGTCCATCTCTGCATCTTGTACTCCTGGATATACACATCCAATATTTATTTTTAAGTCTTCTGCTGTTCTTTCTCCTATTATTACATTAAATTTTCTTTTAACATATTTTATTATTGCTTCGTCAAATTTGTCTCCTGCAACTTTTAAAGATGTACTTACTACTGAGCCTCCCAAAGATATTACAGCTACATCTGTTGTTCCTCCTCCAATGTCTACTATCATATTTCCACATGCTTTTGAAATATCTATTCCTGCTCCAATTGCTGCTGCTATTGGTTCTTCTATTAAATATACCTTTCTTGCTCCTGCTTGTCCTGCTGCATCTATAACTGCTTTTTTTTCTACCTCTGTAACTTGTGATGGAATACATATCATTATTCTTGGTGAAAATATGGTTTTTCCACAGATTTTTGTTATAAAGCTTTTTAGCATTTTCTCGGTAACTGTATAATTAGAGATAACTCCATCTTTTAGGGGTCTTGTTGCTACAATACTTCCAGGAGTTCTTCCTAACATTCTTCTAGCTTCTTGTCCTACTGCAAGAACATCTTTTGTATTATTATCAACTGCAACAACTGATGGTTCTCTTAAAACTATCCCTTTTCCTTTTACATACCCAATTACAGTTGCTGTTCCTAAGTCTATGCCTATATCATAACCCCCAAAACTAAACATTATAAATCCACCTTTCAACTATATGTTTTTAGATAACTGATTCATTTTTTACAGTTACAAATTGTACTAATTATATTGTATTTTTTATCATTTTTCAATATATTTTTGCATTTTTTTGTTATTACTGCCTTTTTGCGATTAAAGCTTTTATTTTTATCCCTTCATCACTAAACATTTTTTCATGCTCTGTAACTATATTATCTTCAAATATTGGTTCATTATGCAAGTCATATGTTTTATTTATAATTTTAAATTTTGAGTCTTCAAAATATTTTATACTATCTTTAAATAATGCATCATCATCGGTCTTAAAGAAGATTTCTCCTCCTTCTACTAAAAATTCTTTATATAATAATAATTGTTTTGTGTTTGTAAGCCTCTTTTTTCTATGTTTTGGTCTTGGCCAAGGATTGCAAAAATTAATATATATTCTTTCTATTTTATCTTTTTTATCCATGAATAATAATATTCTTTCTATATCATGTCTTACTAATTTTATATTTTCTATTTCTAAATTTTTTTCTTTATATATGGCTTCTATATTTCTTTTTGCTAATCCTAACATTGCATCAACCATATCAATTGCAATATAGTTGATATCTAAATTTTTTGATGCTAGTTGTGCTATAAAAGTTCCTTTACCACAGCCAAGTTCCATTTGTATTGGATTACTATTATTTTTAAATGCAGTTTTCCATTTTCCTTTGTAGTCTTGTGGATTATCAACATAAAATGCACTTGCCTCTAATTCTGGGCGTGCCCATTTTTTAAACCTAATTCTCATCTTTTTCTTCCTTTCATCTGTCGTATTATAGCAGATTTTGTTTGATAAGACAATAGGTTAATTAAGTAAGTATTTTTATTTAATTTTTTCTTTTAAAATTTATCCTACGTTTTTTTCTTCGTGTTCATGTTCATATTTTAATTTTGTAGCCATTCCTCCCCTTATATGCCTCTCTGCTTTGTTTTCATCTAAGATTTCCCTAACTTTTAACGCTAGTACTGGGTTTATCTTTAGTAACCTTTCTGATACATCTTTGTGTACTGATGTTACTTTTCGTAACGGTTGGACTTTCGTTATCTAGGGTTATTGTCTGGATAGACGGATGCACACTGTGCGCCCCTACATTAGTTGAAATTTCATTAAAATTGGTAATAACAGTTGGTGTAGAACCTATTTCATTTAATAGTTTAAGTCTTACTTCTACATTTGAGTCACTATCTACTTCTATTACATCTATGATTGTTTTTAACATAGCATTTGTAATTGTTTTGTTGTTTAAAATATCATCTACTGTGCTAATTGTTTTTGATAGTTCTTTTTCTAATACATCTTTTTCTTTTATTTCTGATGAGATTAATTTTAATTCTCTTTCTAATCTCGCTATATCTTCATTTAGTGGATTTGTATATTGTTTTAATTCTTGTATATTAATAACTTCGTTTTGGAACATTTCCATATATTTTTGTTTTTTAACTGTTACTTTTTCTATCTCTTTAAGTAGGCTTTCTTCACTTCTTTCGTTACTTTCTCTTAATTTTGTAATCTTTTCAAACTCTTTTTCAACTGCTTTCAAGAAATTCTTTTTGTTTGAAATGATACTTTTTAAATATTCTTTTATTGCATTTAATAATTCTTCTTCATCAATAACAGTTGTATTAGGACAATGATTTACACCCATTGAGTTTCTTCCACTACATACCCATCTTATATATTCTGGTCCATCAGTTGTATATTTTCTTTTTATTCTTCTAAATGAATACCCACAGTGTTTACAATAAATAAGTGTACTAAATACATATTCTGTTTTTTCTCTTTTATTGTTTAATTTAAATTCTTTTGAACGTTGTTCTAGTAATCCTTGTGCTCTATTAAATAATTCATCTGATATAATTCTTATTTCTGGTCTTTCTACTGTAATCCATTCTTCTTCTGGTAAGTCTTTTCTTGTTCCTGTTATAAAATCTGTAACTTCACTTTTTTTATTGGTTACTCTTCCTGTATAAATTGGATTTTTAAGCATTCTTACAATAGAAGTTTGTACCCATTTTGATTTTGTTTTCTTCGTTCTAATTCCTCTATCATTTAAGTCCCAAGCTATTTTGGTTGTTCCTATTCCTTTATATACATAGCTTTCAAATATTTCTTTTACGATTTTTGCTTCTTCTTCATTTATTTTTA
>CARPYP010000008.1 GCA_949045875.1 uncultured Clostridia bacterium
CCCCTACATTTATTTAATATTTTATAATTTTAAAATCCTATTATTTCACGGACGCCCAAAGGGCGCCCCTACATTTCCTCTACAATTTTAAATTCACCTAAAAATTCATGATCCCTACAAACACAAATTTGAACATATTAGATTTCTACATAAATGTTAGATTAATGGTTGTATGGGCACCCACCAATTTTTATTTCATATTTTACGTTTTATATTAATATAAATAAAATATGAGTCGTTTTAAACTTTTTTTATTTAATACAATTATTTTAACTTTAACTTCAATTTTAATTAGAGCTATTGATATGTTTTTTAGTGTATATGTTGCAAATAAGATTGGAAGTGAGGGGTCTGGTCTTTTTGAACTTATCATGTCTATATATCTTTTTGCAACTACTATCGCTAATGCTGGTATAAGTCTTGCAGCAACACGTATTGTTGCTGAAGAAGTTGATACTAATGGTTCTAGCGGTATTACTATTGCTATGAGAAAATGCATTTTTTATAGCCTTTTCTTTGGCGTATTGGCAGCTATTATATTATTTTTGTGTACTCCTTTTTTAGTGTCTAATTTATTAATGAATAAAATATCTGCAAAACCATTATATATATTGGCTGTAAGTCTTCCTTTTGTTTCGATTACAACTTCTCTTTCTGGATACTTTTCTGGTGTTAGAAAAGTATCAAAGAGTTCTTTTATTAGAACTTCTAGTTTATTTATTAGAGTTGCACTTACATGTTTATTTTTATATATTTTTCCTGCTAATAATATAGATTTAGTATGCTCATTTTTAGTACTTTCTAGTACTATTGCAAGCATTTTTGAATTTTTATTTTCTTATATTCTTTATTATATTGATAAAAAGAAACTATGTACTACAAATAAGAGAAATAATAATTATTTATCAAAGATTTTAAAAATTTCTTTGCCTGTAGCTATTACATCTATTATACGTTCTGGTCTTTCGACTTTAAAACAGTCTTTAATACCAATACGTTTGGAAAAATTCACTCATTCTTCTGACCTTGCATTTTCTCAATATGGTTTAATTAATGGTATGACATTTCCATTGCTTATGTTTCCAAGCGTTTTTATAAATTCTTTTGCAGGTTTATTAATTCCTGAGTTTGCTAATTTTAAACTTAATAACAATTATTCTACAATGAATAGAATTATATGTTTTATTTTTAAAATCGCTTCTGTATTCTCTATTTGTATGATTGGCATTTTTCTTACTTTTACTGAGGAAATTTGTACCATTGTTTATCATAATTTAGAAACTGTAGAATTTGTAGTGCTTTTATGCCCTATTATAATTTTTATGTATTTAGATACTATTATTGATTCGATGTTAAAAGGTCTTGACCGTCAAGTTGAGGTTATGTATTGTAATATAGCTGATTTGTTTATTACAATTACCTTAATTTATTCATTTATACCTATTTATGGCATTTATGGCTATATTTTGATTTTATATACTAGCGAAATCTTTAATTTTTGTGTTAGTTTATATCAATTATATAAAGAGACTCATTTTCGTTTCGATTATGTGTTTTGTGTGATTTTGCCTTTGATTTTAATACTTATAATTAAATTTGCTTTTGATACTTTCGATTATTATTTGACTAGTAGAAAATTAATTGTAATGATTAAAATTATTGTTTTTATTTTTGTTTATTTACTGCTAATTTTAATTGCAGAATTGTTTAAATTACGTAAGTCTGACAAAGTTACTTATTGTAAGAGTAAATAAAAAAGTAAATTATTTTATATTAAATTGCTAGAGATGCAGAGCATTTTCTAAGGGCACGTTGCAACGTGCCCTTACAATAAATTATCAAATAATTTTAATATATTCTAACATTAGTTTTTCCTCTTTCATCTAATCCTACATCTATTTGTACAACCTTTGCTTTTATATTTTCTTTGGAATCAAACTCAATATCCTGTTTTCTATATTCTTCTGGTTTAAGTCCTATTCTCGTCTTCATATAATCTAATACTATTATAAATAAAATTAATGACACTATCCCTATTATTAAACTTGCATATGCTATTGCCATATTTTTTAATAATATGGATACTATAAATGAAGATAGCATTGCTCCTAAATCCTCCATTAAATTAGCACTTGAATATATTTTTACTGATATATTTTCATTTGAAAAACTGTTTAAATATTTTTTTATTAGTGTATTATAAGGACCTCTTATAGCTTTCTGTAGTATCATCATTAATAATACAATTATTACAGTTAAAATGTAATTTATTTTTAGAATTGCCATTATACTAATAATTATATAAGATATACAATATCCTATTGAAAAAAATGTAAGTACTTTATTTCTTAATTTATTATGTATAAAACTTTGCTTAGATGTTGCTATTGTTGAAGATATTGCAAGTAGTGCTCCGATTATTCCAAAATATTTATTTGGTATTCCAATATCTACAAATACATTACTTGCAATATCAGAACGTATATATAATATTCCATTAAATAAACACATAAATAGTAATAATGCGTGTAATCTTTTAGATTTTAATATGAATGTATATTCCTTTTTTGCTATATTTATCTTTCTTGTTAAAATCTCTAGCGGGGGTTCTCTTTTAGTTCTTTCTTTTTTTATCTCGTAATGTTCAAATTTAAAAGATATTAAAGTCGCTATTATACAAAGTGTAAAACATAAATACATTGGAATATATGGATTTACTACAAATAAAAATCCCGTGGTTGCTGCTGATATTGCATCAAATATATAATAATACACTGAGCCCTTACTATCTATTTTTGAAAAGCTTAACCCTTTTTCATTACCTATACTTTCTTTAAGAATACATGATTCACATATTCCTTTTAGAACAAAACCTATTGCCATAACTAGATTTGCTATTATAAGGTTTGTAACATTTCCTTCTAATAGTATCATTATTATAATACTCATAGAAATAAATATATTTCCTAATATGGTTGATTTTCTTTTTCCTAATAAGTTAATTACCATTGGAGCAAATAGCTGAAATATTACCTTAAATATTGGATAAAATGCATTTCCTAAAAATATATCTGAGGCACTTAATCCTTTGGCTTGACTTAAAAATAGGAAACTTATTGAATAATAAAACAATAAGTCCCATGAAAACATTTTATATATAGGAAATATTTTTCTGTTTTTTTCTTTTGCCCTTCTAATTTTTTCTTCTTCTATCATTTGCTTGTACCTCTTTTGCTACATTAAATTAAATAATATTATATTTTTTATATATAAAATTTTTAATCATCTAAATCTAATTTTATATGTACATCTTTTAATTGTTTTTCGTCTACTTTTGATGGTGCTCTCATTAATAAATCTCTTGCTTTTTTATTTTTTGGGAATGCTATTATTTCTCTTATATTTTGTGAATCTGCTATAAGCATTATCATTCTGTCAACTCCTGGTGCTGCTCCTGCATGCGGAGGTGTTCCATATTGAAATGCATTATATAATGCTCCAAATCTTGTTTTTACATCTTCTTCATTATATCCTGCAATTTCAAATGCTTTTACCATTATTTCTGGGTTATGATTTCTTACTGCCCCTGATGCCATTTCATATCCATTTATAACTAAATCATATTGATAAGCTAGTATTTCTAATGGTTCTTTATTTTCTAATGCTTCCATTCCTCCTTGTGGCATTGAGAATGGATTATGATTAAAGTCTATAGTTCCTTCGTCTGATAGTTCATACATTGGAAAGTCTACTATAAAGCAACATTTGTAAATACCTTTTTCTATTAAATCTAATTTATTTCCAAGTTCTATTCTTACAAGTCCAGCTAGTTTTTGTGCTATTTTAAATTCATCTGCTATGAAGAACATACTTGAATTGTTTTCTGCTCCATATTCCTTTTGTAATTTTTCTTTTATATCTTCTGTAATAAATTTTGCTATTCCTCCTTGAACTAAACCTTCTTTATCTATTTTTGTCCAAGCAAGTCCCTTTGCTCCGCATTCTTCTATTGCAAATTCAGTCATTTTATCAAAGAATTTTCTTCCTTGTTCTGCACCATTTGGAACTATTATTACTTTTACTGTTTTATCTTTGAATGCATTAAATTCTGTATCTTTAAATAATTTTGTTACATCTTGAATTATTAATGGATTTCTTAAATCTGGTTTATCTATACCATATTTTTCCATTGCTTCTCTATATGGTATTCTTAAAAAGTGTCCTTCATCAACTTTCCAATTTGTAAATTTTTTAAATATATGTGGTACTAATTCTTCTATTACATTAAATACATCTTCTTGTGTTGCAAATGCCATTTCAAAGTCTAATTGATAAAATTCTCCTGGTGCTCTATCTGCACGTGGGTCTTCATCTCTAAAACATGGTGCTATTTGAAAGTATTTATTAAATCCAGATACCATTAATAATTGCTTGAATTGTTGTGGTGCTTGTGGTAATGCATAGAACTCTCCTGGATTTATTCTACTTGGTACTAAATAGTCTCTTGCTCCTTCTGGTGATGAGTTTGCTAAAATTGGAGTTTGGATTTCATAAAATCCCATTTCATCCATTTTATCTCTTAATGCTTTTAAAACTTTAGAACGTAATAAAATACTTTTATGTAATTTTTCATTTCTTAAGTCTAAAAATCTATATTCTAATCTTAAGTCTTCTCTTACTTCTTGGTCTGTATTAATTTCAAATGGTAATATATTTTTGCATTTTCCTAAAACTTCTATTTTACTTGCTACTATTTCTATATCTCCTGTTGACATTTTAGGATTTTTACTTGTTCTTTCTACTACTTTTCCTTCTACACTTATACAACTTTCTGTTGTATATTCTTTTGCTATTTCTTGCATTTTTTCATCATTTATTACTATTTGTGTAATTCCTTCTTCATCTCTTAAATCTATAAATATCATTCCACCTAAATTTCTTATTTTTTGAATCCATCCTGCTAATTTTACGTCTTGCCCTATATGTTCTTTTCTTAGTTCTTCACAATTTTTTGTTCTATATTCATTCATGCTATTTCATTCCCTTTCTCTGTTTTATGTGTATTATTTTATAATATTTATTTATAAAAATCAAGTATTTAAAATCACAAAAAGTGACTTTATTACACATACGAGTAATAATGCCCTTACGTTTCCACTTTATTCCTTAATTTAATAATAGATTTTATATGAAAAATTAAAAGCATAAAGATAAGACAATAGTTTCTATCTTTATGCCTATTATTTATAAACTCTAATTAAAATTGTATCCATAATCCTGAGTCTTTTAATTCATTTACTTTTTCTAAATGTTCATCATATGTTCTTGTAAAATATACTGTTCCATTTTTGTCTGCTACAAAGTATATATAATTATTTTCATTTGGATTAATTGCTGCTTCTATTGAGGCTATACTTACCATTGAGATTGGTCCAACTGGTAATTTTCCTGTCATGTTTGGTCCTCTAGTATTATATGGATTATACTTGTTTATTTCTGATGAGTATAAATCTCTAGTGCCCATTTCTATTTTAAATGCATAATATGTTGTTACATCACTTTGAATTGCCATATTTTCTTTTAGTCTATTATAAATTACACCTGCAATATCTTTTCTGTCTTTATCAAATACTGCTTCATTTTCAATTATTGCAGCAGTAGATAAAATTTTATGTATCGAATATTTTGATTTTTCAATATTTTCCTTATATGTACTTAATTTTTTATCCATTTCATTTAATAATGTTTCAAATATTTTTTCTACTTTTATATCTTTATTTTCAAATTGATATGTATCTGGAAATAAATATCCTTCTAAAGGATAATATATGTCTTCATTTTTTATATCATCTGTTAAGAACCAGTATTTTTCAATTAATGAATTTATATATTCTTTATCTTCTAATAGTGCATATACATCTTCTTCACTATTATTTGTATTTTCTGCAATTTTATTTGCAACCCATCTCATGTTTTTTCCTTCTACAAATGTTATTGATATAGTATCTTTTCCATTAACTTTTCCTGTCTGTAAAATTTCTGCAATTTCTTTTACTGATAAATTTTTTGTTAAATTATATGTACCTGCTTGAAAATTAGATATTTTATTTAATTTTACATATATTTTAAATGCTATTTCATTTTTTATTAATCCTTCATTTTTTAGTTTCTTTGCAATGGTAGATGAGCCTGATCCCATTGGTATCTCAAGATTATATGATGTTATATCGTCTTTATTTACTGGACCTAAACTTATATTGTACCATGCAAATGCTGAACCTATTACTATTATAATTATTGCTACTATTATTGATAATATTATTATTACTTTTTTTGCCATTTTTATTTCTCCTTATTATTCATTAACTATTTTTATTGATGATTATTAAATCCATACTTTTCGAGCAAATGTCATAGTTCTCTACAACTTTTTCTCTTAATGATTGATACAAATATGAATCAATTTATATATAGATTAACAAACAATTTAATAAAAATCAAGTAATTTTCCAAAAAAACCTTTACGAATTTTCGTTCTTTTTGTATTGATTTATTGTAAATTGTATGTTATTCTTGTGCATTTATAACAGAATTATATGCATCACAATGAATTGTTTGGTTGCTTTCTTCAATACCATTAATAATATTTTCTGTTTCTTTAATGATATTAGGTTTTATCATATCATCAACTTTGTTCATTTCCTTTTCTGATATAATCTCTGCCTTCACTCCAAACATTTCTACTGATTTTATATCTTTATATCACACTTACGCCAAAAAATCTAGTATTATATTTACTTTACGAACTTTTGTTTTTAATCTATTGACTTCTATTCGTAAAACTAATATAATATTGTTCAAAGGATGTGACTATTTTTCATGGATATAAACAAAAATATAATTAACTTAGTAAAAAGAAATGATGTAAAGTTTAAAAATATAAAATTTATGCAAGACGAAAAACTTAAAAAGGAATTCTTTACATCTTTAAAAAATTATGAGTTTAAATTGACCGAACAATCTGCTTATGAAATAGCATTATGGATAGAATCAAACGAAAAGCATTTATCTGCATCTCAACAAAACAACTTTACTAAATATAATTTAGGAGAAATTCTCTTAGTTGATTTAGGTTGGAATAATTATGATATAGAATTCGCTTATATCCACCCTGCTATTGTTATAAAAGAAACCTATACTAAAATATTTATAGTTCCATGTTCAAGTAGTACACCTAGAAAAGATAAAAAGGGAAATATCTATCCTGAATTTGAAGTTGGAACACCTAATGATGGTTTTCAAAGGAATACCATAGTTATGTTATATGAAGCTAAGTACATTGACAAAAATAGAGTAATTTCAAAGCTTGGAAAAACTTCTAATCAGTTCTTTGACAAAATCTATAATAAGTTATTTGAGCAAATATTTGAACCTATACATTATAAAACGGAGAAACTCATAAATAATCAATAATATTCTTAATTTTGCATATAATACTAATATAAATATAAAATTTTATATTTTCATTGACTTATCGTAACGAAAATGCTATAATAATTATAGATATTTGGGGCGGTATGCCGATGCCATAGGTTTTAATCCTATGATGAAAAGTAAAATAGCTTAATACTTGATGACAAGTGTTAAGCTATTATTTTTTGTTTAAAATTTTTGTCAATATCTTACATATTTTCTAATGTAATAAAAAACTTTTCTAATGTAATTCTAATGTTTGTAGAAAGAATTTCTAGAAATTATTCAAAATTGTATAAAAGTAAAAAATGGAAAGCTCTTTTGGCTAAAGGCTTTCGACATCTAAAAAAACTCTTGTAAATTTGTAAAAATTGCAAAGAATTTTTGATTTATGGAGCTTGCAACGGGAATTGAACCCGTGACCTCAGCCTTACCAAGGCTGCACTCTACCTACTGAGCTATGCAAGCATATCATGGCTTTTCAGGCTATTTCAATTAATTTGCACACTTTTTTGTTTTATAGTGTATCCATTTTATCCACTTTTTCTGATGTTTTCCATTCTAAAAGTTGTCAAAAGTGTGTCGGAATATTTTATACAATTATTAATAAATTACCCATTTACTACTTACTAATTATAAATTTTAATTTTATAATTGTCAATTAAAATTTTAATTTTTATATTCAATTTTCATTAATCTTTTTATCCTCTATACTGTAAATATTGGAAAAGCACTTATTTTTCATAAGTGCTCCAGACTACATAATATAGTAATTTATGTAGATTTTTATACGTTTTCCTCTACATCTATAATATTTTTTATAGCTTTTTTTCTAATTCTTTGAATAGCATTATCAACAGATTTTGCTTGTGTGTCTAGCTTGGTGGCAATCTGTTCATAACTTTGTCCATTTATAAATCCTTTCAAAACTTGTTTTTCAAATTCACTAAGGGATTTATCTATTGTGTTTTCAATGTCTTTATAATATTCTTTTTTAGTTATTGTTTCTAATGGATCTTCTATAAGATTTGCATTAAATATATCCATTAAGTCTTTCCCTTCTTCATCTTCTTCTCCTGCTGAAGAGTTTAATGATAAGTAACCATTAAGAGGCATATGCTTTTGCCTATTTGATGTTTTTATTGCTGTTATCATTTGACGCTCAACACACATATTGGCAAAAGACTTGAATGATGATTGTTTTTCACATTCAAAATTTTGTATGGCTTTATATAACCCAATCATTCCTTCTTGAATCATGTCTTCTCTTTCTGCTCCTATTATAAAGTATTTCCCCACTTTCATGTTTACTAGTTCTTTATATTTATCTAATAAAAATTCTAGAGCCTCTTTATTATTATCATCTTTTATGAGCTTTACTATTTGTTCATCACTTATTTCTTTGAGATTATTTATATCTGGTAAAAAAAATTTTGTTGTACTCTCCATATGTTTTTTCCTCCTGCTGTTGTTGTCCTTTGAAAGTATTATATTCGTAAAAGTCTTTGGTGTCAATAGATTTACGACAAATTTATTGAAATTTTGTTAATGTTTAGAATATATTTTTATATATTTTTTTTATCTCTTACTCATTTTTCGTTTTTTTTTGAAAAAGACTTGACAAATTAAATTAAATTGTTTAAAATTATATATGCACTGTTAAAAAAAATGGTGGATGTAGCGTAGTTGGTTAACGCGCCAGTTTGTGGCACTGGAGACCATGGGTTCGAATCCCATCTTCCACCCCATTTATAAAGTTCTAACTATTTTGTTTATATTGGGCTGTAGCCAAGCGGTAAGGCACATGACTTTGACTCATGCATGCGCTAGTTCGAATCTAGCCAGCCCAACCAACGACGTATCTGTTCGAACCAATAGAACAGACGATACAAATATCATTCTGAAAAGAATGGTATTTTTTATTTGAGGAAATTTATTGCCTCGCATAGCCCTCGAGTTGTGTTAATAGGACACAACTCATAGGGGGTTAGGACTTGTGTCAAAGCCAAAGTCCTTTGCTACTAAGAAAAAAAATAAACTAAAAAAATAAATGAAAAATCTAAAAAAACAGAAATTATTTACCTCCTAACAAATTGGTGTTAAGGTTATTATCAGAAAATTACTTTAAGCTTGCAATTAATTCATCATAATCCTCTGATAATGGCATTCCGATAAATCTCTTGTACTCTTGCATTTCTCCTTCAGTTCTATCATCATCATAAACATCATAGAAAGAATTGATTTTACCTCCTGCGTTTACTATTCTTTGTTGTTCACTTGATAAATCTAATCTTTTTGCTTCCATACTATTATCCTCCTTAATATTTACAATATTGAGTTACATTTAGTTCATTGTGTTCTTTTGTCAGATTTGTACTAAAATCTATAAATTTCATATTCATTTCTGACTGAATATTTGGAAAATCAAATGATAGCGTTGAATAAAATCGTTTATCAATAGTAACTTTCTTAATTATGTATTCGTTAGTAACTTTATTCCTTTTCTTGAAAAAGTACTTTTTAATTTGGTAAAAACCAAATATAATACAAATAATAAATATAATACTTGATAATATTGATATAATAATTATTTTTATTTAGATTTATATTTTAATTCTTGAATAGCTTTATCTATTAAATTTATTTGTTCGGTACTTACTTCAGGATTAGAATACAGACCAGTTTTTAAGTTTAAGTTATTATAATATTTCCCCTCATATTTTTTAGTTTGTATTCTAAGTTTACTAATTGCTCTTAGTTGATCAATTTTACAATATGAAAAGCCTTCAAAATTTTCTATTTTTCCAATGTCAATAATAACATCAGATTCGTTTTGCTTACTTGTTAATGGGGCAACTAGTACTGTACCAACATTTGGTCTTGAATATAGAACAACTGCTGGATGTGAATGATTTAATTCTTGACCAATATTAACTCCAAAATCTACCCATACTACTTGTTTTCTAGTTACATATGGTACATAGTTTAATTGTTCATTTTTATTAACTTTATTTAGTTTATATATTTGTTCAACAAACCATTTTTCTAATTCTTGTCGTTGATTATTATTTAATTTATTTAATTCATCATTTATGTTCAAAATTTGTGCCTCCTTAATGTAAAATTCAAATAAATAATAGCATAAAATAAGCAAAATTTCTACATAAATATAATTATTTTTTACTTTCTATTTTAAGAAAATTTATAAAAAATACAACTTTTTTTATAGAGAATACAAAAAAAAATTAAATAAAATACAAATTTTTTTACATATTTTATTGATTTTTTTAAATAATTTGAGTATAATAATATTAACAGAAGCAATTCTGTTACGAGTTGAAATACACTCAATTTAAGAAGACATTTAGACCTGAAAGACGGTCAAGTTGATTTACAAATAACCTTTAGAATTAGTCTAAAGGTTATTTGCTTTTTAAAAAATATCTATTTCAAATTTATATCTTCTAAAAATTCAATTAAGTTGTAAATAACTACGTTGTTCGAACCAATAAAAAATCATAGTAAAAACTATGATTTTTTTATATAATAGGAAAGTGATACTTTCCTATTATATAAAGGCTATAATCGCTAGCCCTTGAGATTTTCTCCTTACAGTCGAAAACTCAATCGGGCGAGAACAAATTAAAGAAAAATCTTTGATTTTTCTTATTTTTTATTTTTTGTGAAAATTATATATTATAATTTCTATCTCATTTTATTTTCTAAAATATATTTTTAAAACTTAAACTATACTTATCTTCAATATGTTCTAATATATAATCGCATTTATCTAATTCCCCTATTGCTTGACTATATTCATCTGAATTTACATTACTATCTATTCCTACTATATATAAATGTACTTTTTCTAATTCGTCATGTTCTATATAATATGCTAATTTTTCATATCTTTGTTCCCAATTGTTTTTTAAATTCATTATTTTTTCATTTACTAAGCTTATATCTTTTTCTTGCTCTATATCTTCTTTGATTTTACTTAATTCAACTTTTAAACTCTGTACACTTTCTTTTGTATAGTTTATTGTTATTATATTCAATATTACTACTGCAATTATTATTACAAAACAAATTATTATTTCTTTTTTCATTTGAACATTTTTCCTCCTTTATTTTTTGTCTTTCTTCTGACAGAATATTTGTCCTTTTCCATCTAACGTTACTATTAATGCTTCTTCTGGATTAAATCCGAATTTTTGAACTGCTTTTTTTAGCCATTCATAATTTCTACCTATTTTTTGTAAATTTTCTCTCATTATTACTCCATCTATAACTAAATCATATGATATTCCTTCGTAGTCTGGCATTATATTAAAGTCCTCTGGTATTGTGTTTCTTTTATTTGGTTTTTGTATTACTGTTAATTGTCCACTGGTTTCTAATATAGCATATTCTACATCTCCAATATTATTTATATTATTTCCTCTTAGTCTTTCTTCTAATTCATTTATGGTAAATCTCTCTTTTTTTAATGCCTTTTCGTCTATCTTTCCTCTATATATAAGTATTGTAGGTTTTCCACATACAATTTCTCTCATTCTTATGCTTTTCATATTTATCATGGATATTATTAAATGCATTATTAATAATGCTAAAATAGGAATAATTCCATTCCATATTGGAATTCCCGCTTCTGTCATTGGTATTGATGCTAAGTCTGCTATCATAATTGCTATTACTAGTTCAAATGGTTGTAATTGACCTATTTCTCTTTTTCCCATTAATCTCATTACAATTAAAATAATTATATATAAAATAATTGACCTAATAAATGTAATTAACATGATTTCTCCTTTAAAAATTTTATTTTTGTATTATCTTTTCCATTCTAACTTAAATTATGCTTAAAAATATAATAAAAAAACGAATTTTAAGAATTGCTAAGCGGTGGAAACCGCAAAGCAATTCTAATAATCCGCATAATTATCTAGTACTGAAAGTTATGCCACTGGCATAACTTTCCTACTATATAAAAAAATTGAAATTGTAAATGTTTTCCATATATATGAGTTTTATTGTTTTTCTTTACTATAAAATTTTTTTGAATTGTATAAAAAAATTTTTTATGTCAATAATATATAAATGAGAAAAATTATTTCTCATTTTATGAATTTGATTTTTTTAGGAGGTAAACTAAATGGATAATAGTCGTGTAGATAATAATACTCAAAGTGGTGCAAGTACAGCTTGGCAAATCGTTGGTAGATTAGTTGTTGCCGCTATAGTTCTTGGAATTACTGCATTTTTTACACCTGGTTTCTCTATTAATAATATATGGTCTTTAGCAATAGCTGCTATAGTTTTAACAATAATGGACTATCTAATAGTTAAATTTACTGGGCTACATGCAAGCCCTTTTGGTAAAGGTTTTGTTGGATTTATTCTAGCTGCAGTAACTTTATATTTAACTCAGTTCTTTGTAGCAGGTTATTCAATTTCTTGGATAGCTGCCATAATAGGTGCTTTAATATATGGAGTAGTAGATTATTTAATTCCTGGTGAACAACAGATGTAACAAAAATATCCCCAGTATAACTGGGGATATTTTTATTATTGTTTTTTTCTATCTGATACGTCTTTATCTATTTCTTTGCTCTTTTTTACAACTTCTGAGGTAACTCCATTTTTGTCATCACAACATGCATCTGGTGCTTCTGGCTTTGGTGGATATTTTGGTCTTGTGTCTATTCCTAATGCATTCCCTATTCCTAACATTTCTGTTGTTAGTCCTAATCCTGTTGCAGCACTTGCAAGTTCAGTTGGCATAAATATTTTTGTTGCTCTTCCATCACTTATTGCTTTTAAAGCATCTAATTTCTTTAATGTTAAAACTCCATCATCTGCATTTGCTCTTTTTAACATTTCAATACCTTCTGATTCTGCTTCATATACTAGTCTTATTGATTCTGCTTTACCTTTTGCTAATGCTATTTCTGAATCTCTTTCTGCTTCTGCTGCTAATATTTTTGCTTGTTTGTCTCCTTCTGCTCGAGATACTACTGATTCTTTATGTGCTTCCGCTTCTAGTAATGTTTGACGTTTTTCACGTTCTGCTTTCATTTGCTTTTCCATTGCTTGTTGTATTTCTTTTGGTGGAATTATGTTTTTGAGTTCTATACGATTAACTCTAATTCCCCATGGATCTGTTGCTAAGTCTATAATTTCTCTCATTTTATTATTTATTAAATCTCTAGATGTTAATGTTTGGTCTAATTCCAAATCACCTATTATGTTACGTAATGTAGTTGCTGTTAGATTTGCTAGTGCCATTATTGGATTTTCAACTCCATATGTAAATAGTTTTGCATCAAATATTGTATAATATACTACTGTATCTATTTGCATTGTAACATTGTCTTTTGTAATAACTGGTTGTGGCGGAAAGTCTGCAACTTGCTCCTTTTTTGATACCACATTTGCTACCCTTTCTATTAGTGGAATTTTAAAATGTAATCCATTATTCCATGTTTGTTTATAGCTTCCTAAAAATTCTATTACATAGTTTTTTGCTTGTGGAACTATTCTAATACAACTACAAAGAATAACAATGATAATTACTATTAATATAATCCATCCCATTTATATTTCCTCCTTAAAATTAACTTACTATATTATTATACCATATTTGTCATTTTTCTACAATATTTTTATGTGCTTTTGTTTTTCTATTTTTTCTCAAAATTTTCTTTCTATTTTTTCCCCAGATTATTTAACTCATATTGTGCTTTCGTATGAATTCTTTTGCTTCATTATATCCTTTTGCATATAAGAAATCAATTTTACTTGAATCTAATAAAGAAATATGTTTTGTCTTTATTTTTAATAATTCTTCTGCACCTGCTAACTCAAAGTTTGATAGTTCATGAGAAAGTATACCAAATGCTCTTTCTAGTACTTCTATTATATTTATATAGTCATCATCTTTTAAAAATTCCTCAAATACTACACAAATTATTTTATCTGACCCAATAAGTTCTAATTCTTTCCATGGTGTGTTTTCTTTTATGCCTCCATCTATTAATTCATCTTTTCCATACTTAATAGGTTCGAATACTCCTGGATAACTACAACTTGCTCTTACCGCTTTTTCAATTTCAATATTTGTTATATATTTTTTTCCATCATCATATGAACCTCTAGTTTTATAAGATGAAAAAATATACTTTTTACCATTATGTAGACTTACACTTGGTATTATTAATGGCATTTTTATATCTTTAATATTTTCTATTCCTTTTTTCTCACAAAATCCCTTCATTAATTTTTCTATTTTTTTACCATTATTTAGTCCTTGTATTATAATATCGTTTTTTAGTATTAATCCATATATTAGTTTAACCACATTCCATACACTTATGTAATTGATTTGTCTACTATAATTTTTAAATAATGAATATATTTCTTCTGGTTTATATCCTATTGCATATAATGTTGCAACAATACTTCCAGATGATGTTCCTGATATATAATCTATTTTTATGTTTTCATCCTCAAATGCTTTTAGTACTCCTATGTGTGCTGCACCTTTTATTCCTCCACCAGATAATGCTAATCCTAATTTCATTACACTCCCTCCCTTTAAGTATTTTATTATCTTAAAGAGCTTTTTGTGTCATTATATTAAATCTCCTGCCCCTGATTTCCTTGCAATTTTAAATTTTTCTTTATCTTTTTTTGTAATAGTTATTTCTTTTATTTCATCTTTGTCACACACTTTTAGTTTAATAAAACCGCTATATATCATTGGATGCCTTAAAATTCGCCTTTTTTCGGTTTGATTAATGTTTTCTTTTGCTACTGATAAATATATATACTTTTCGTCTTCATATGGAACATTTCCTTCTTTTAATTCTTTATGTATTTTTGTTCTTTGTACTCTACATGAAAAATTACACCAATCACTTTTTTGTAATTTGCATTCATTATTTCTACATGGTGCTACAATTTTTCCTCCATTTTCTATTAATTTTTTCTTTGCATTAATTATGTTATTATATCCTTGCATTGTTCCTGGCTCGACTATTAATAGCATTTTATTGCATGTTTTCCATAATTTTTCTACAATTATATTTTTTTTATCGTTACTGATTTCATTTAACATATATGATACAACTACTAAATCATATTTTTGTTTTATTTCATCTTTACATATATCAAATTTATTCCACTTAGCTTTTTTTGAAATATTATCGTAATTATCAAAAATCTTTTTGCCTATTTTCTGCATTGAATCTTCTCTTTCTAAACATTCTATTTCTTCTATATCTAATAATTCATTTACAGCTAGTGCTCCTGCGCCAGTTCCTGCTCCAATGTCTACCACAGTTTTTATATTTGGGTTATAAATTTCTATTGAATGTTTTAGCGAATTGTATACTGCTCCATATGTTGCTGGCATTCTTGAAATAGCATATGCTAATGCCTCATTTTCGCTTTTTAATAGTATTTTTCCTTCTCCTCCATTTGTTCTATAGTTTATACTTATATTTTTTGCATTATTTTGTAATTCATTTTTACTTATTGTGTTTAATTCTTTTTCTATATATTTCTTTATTTGAATTGGCAAATCCATCTTATATTTCCCTTCTAAAAATAGAGTCACAGTTAATTACAATTTAACTGCGACTTTCTTCAGTGATTTTACAATATTTATTATATATTTTCTTTAAATTTTTTGAGGTTATTGTTTTATTAATACCTTCTTTACTTACTTGCAAAAATACTTCATCAAAAACCTTTTTTATGCTTTCATTTATTGGTTCTACATCACGTTCTTTATTTCTCCAATATTGCAATTCTGTATCATTTGTCCACTCTTTTCCTGTATATACAATTGATGCAGAGATTTTATCACAAATCATTTCAACTGTATATTTGTATGGAATTATAGGCATTTTTATTGGCGCTCTTAAATCATACCAATATGCCGAATGATGTTTGTTTCTTGCTCTATGATGTAACCAAACTTTAGAAAATCCTTCTATTTCTTTTTGTATTGGAATTGGACTTTTCTTTCCTTCTTGATAATATTTTACTGAATCCCAAAATTCTTCTTTAGAATATTTAGATAAATCATGAACTAAACCTCTCCATGGTACTCCAGCTTTACAACATAATTTAAAGACTATCCATTTATGTTTATTTATTGTATTAAAATGTTTTATTGCATTTTTTAATGTAATTTTGTATTTTCTTTCCACTATTATCACCACATATATTTTATATTGTTTTTTCTATCTACATTAATATAATGTATCATCTTTTCAGTTTATAAAATGTAATTATTTTTATTATATATATTTTAACATATACTTTATTAAATGTGTACCATTAAATAAAATTTCACTAATAAACTTTCAAAGAACATTTTTTGAAAACTTGTTTTTTTAGTATTTATATGATATTATAACATTAGTCTTTTTTAGTAAAGGAGGTTTTAGTTAATTGGAATCTATCTTAGGCATAATTGGAGAATATAACCCTTTCCACAATGGTCATTTATATCAATTGCATAAATCTATTGAACTTGTTAATGCTAAACGTACTGTTTTGATTTTGAGTGGAAATTATGTTCAAAGAGGCGATTGTGCATTAATTGATAAATGGAAACGAACTGAAATGGCTTTAAAAAATGGAGTTGATTTAGTAATTGAATTACCTATTCTTTGTAGTATATCAAGTGCAGAAATTTTTGCCTCTAGTGCAATAAAAGTTCTAAATTCACTAAAAGTTGTAAATTACTTATCATTTGGCAGTGAATGTGGTAGTATTGAAATACTTTCAGAGTTTGCTAATGTTTTATCAAATGAACCTCCTGAATTTAAAGCATTATTACAACATGAATTGTCAAAGGGGATTTCTTTTCCAAAGGCTCGTGAAAATGCTTTACTTTTATATTTAAATGATATTCTTAAATATTCTAATATTTTAAATTGTCCTAATAATACTCTTGGACTTGAATATTTAATATCTCTAAAAAATAGTAATTCTAAAATTAGACCACTTACAATTAAAAGACAATTTGCTGAATATAATTCTTTAGAAAGTATTAATGGTTTTGCTAGTGCAACTGCTATACGCGAAATGATTTATAATAATGATTATGATAATTTATTTTCATCAATGCCACAGTCTTCTTATGAAATATTGATGGAAGCTTTACGTTCTGGTGAATTTGTTTGCGGTTTACAAGATTTTGAAAAAGAAATTCTATTTTTATTAAGATGTATGTCAAAAGAATCTATTGCTAATTTACCTGCTGTATCTGAGGGATTAGAAAATTCTATTAAAGAGGCTGCTTCTACTTGTAATACTTTGGAAGAATTGATCCAAAAAGTAAAGTCTAAAAGATTTACTAGAACTAGAATTCAAAGAATTTTGCTTTATGCATTATTGGGTTATACAAAAGAGGATATGAATTTTGTACAAGAAAATATACCTTATATTCGTGTTTTAGGTTTCACTGAAACAGGTAAATCTCTTTTGTCTACTATATCAAAATCTAATAAAAAATTAAAAATTGTTACATCTGTAAAACACTTTACTGATAGATGCAAAAATAAAAAAATTCTTAATTTATTACAGAAAGATATTAGGTCAACAGATATATATACTCTTGGTTATAGAAATAACTCTCAAGCAAATTTGGATTATACCAAAAGATTAATAAGAATGTAAAAAAGTGGCTTGGCTACACGGACGCCCCAAGGGCGCCCCTACATTTACAGTAATTTCTTCAAAGAAATATAATAGATTTTACTTATTATCTTCTAAGGAAACTAACCACTCCGTGATTACTTTCCTAAGAAAATAAAAAAATGAGGGACTTCCCTCATTTTTTTATTTTACATCTATTATTTTTCCTAATGTAATTTTATTTTCGTCTTTTCTATGACCTGCTACTACTACTCTGTCTCCTGCTTCTAAAATTCCACTTGCTTTTAATTGTTCAATAGCAGCATCTACTGTTTTACAACCACATTCTTTTGTTTCCATATAAACTGGGAATACGTCTCCATATACAGACATTTTATGATATGTTTTCTTATCATCTGTAACAGCTATTATTGGACATACTGGTGATAAACCACCTATCATTCTTGCTTCTTCTCCATCTTTTGTGCATACTATAATTGCGTCTGCACATATATTTGCTGCTGTAACACATGTTGTATATCCTAATGTTTTTGTTTCATCTGCTGTTTCTGGATCATATCTGTTTTCATAAAATCTTTTTTCATAGTTTACATTTGATTCTGTTTCTTCTGATATTTTTACCATTGTGTCAACACAAAGTGCTGGGTGCGCTCCCATTGCTGATTCTCCTGATAACATTATTGCACTTGTTCTATCATATACAGCATTTGCAACATCACTAACTTCTGCTCTTGTAGGACGTGGATTTTTTGTCATTGATTCAAGCATTTGTGTTGCTGTAATAACTGGTTTTCCTACTTCATTACATCTTTTTATAAAGTGCTTTTGAACTGCTGGAACTTTATAATATGGTATCTCAACTGCCATATCTCCTCTTGCAACCATGATTCCATCTGATGCTTCTAGTATTTCTTCAAAATTGTCTATACCTTCTTGGCTCTCTATTTTTGAGATAATTCCTATCTTTTCTCCACCATTTTCATTTAGTAATTTTCTTATTTCTTGAACGTCTGATAGTCTTCTAACAAATGAAGCAAATATATAATCAAATCCTGCTTTTGCTCCATTTGTAATATCATCTATGTCTTTTGCTGCAAGTGCTGGTAAGTTTATAACTACTCCTTGTATATTTACAGTTTTTCTACTTCCTAACATTCCTGTATTTAAAGCTTTACAAACTACATCTTTTCCAACTACTTCTTGAACTTCAAATTCTATAGCTCCATCATCTACTAATATTTTTGCTCCTGGTTTTACGTCTTGATATAAGTTTTTATAACTTATAGATGTTTTTGTCTCATTTCCTACTATTTCTTCATTAACAAATGTGAATGTTTGTCCTTCTTTTATTTCTACTTTTTGGTCTCCTGATTCTTGCTTTCCTGTTCTTATTTCTGGTCCTTTTGTGTCTAAACATAATGCTATTGGTTGGTTTAATTTTTCTCTTATCATTTTTATTCTTTCGATTTTTTCTGCATTCTCATCATATCCTCCATGTGAGAAATTGATTCTTGCAACATTCATTCCTGTGTTGATTAGTTTTTTTAACATTTCTTCTGGTTCTGCTGCTGGTCCAATTGTACATGTAATTTTTGTTCTTCTTAAATTTTTCATTTTAATCCTTCTTTCTTTCTGATTTTTCTCGTACTAATAATATAGACATTTCTACATTATTAAAATTTCTATGTTAGTATAACACAAATTAAATCCTTTGTATACCTTTTTTTTGATTTTTTCTAGCAAATTTTACTGCACCATTACAATTTACAGCTATCTTAATATAAAAATTTGGGTTTGTATAAGAAACCTCAGTCACTGCGTGACAGCTATCTTAAATAAGAGAGCCAAGGTGGTAAACAGATTTTATCGAGTAAAATTTGGCGAAGCATGAAAAATTTGCATAGCAAATTTTTCTGCATCACCAAAATTTTTCACGCCTTATTTCAGTATTCGCAGTGTATTTAGTATCGTTATTATTGTGACTCCCACATCACTAAATACTGCTTGCCACATATTTGATAACCCTAGTATTGAGAGTGCTAGTATGATGATTTTTATTGCTATTGAGATTGTTAGATTTTGCTTTATTATTTTGTTGGTTTTTTTTGATATTTCTATCCCTTCTTCTATTTTTTTTATTTCGTCTGTCATTAATACTATGTCTGATGCTTCTATTGCTGATTGCGCTCCTACTCCTCCCATTGATATTCCTATGTCTGCTCTCGCTAATACTGGACTGTCATTTATTCCATCTCCTACAAATGCTACTTTTTTTCCTTTTTGATTTTTATTTATTATTTTTTCTAGTTCTTCAAATTTATCTTGTGGTAGCATTTGCGCTTTTATTTCTTTTATCCCTGCTTTTTGGGCAATTTCTTCTGCTGTTTCTTTTACGTCTCCTGTGAATATTCTTGTTGTAATTCCCAGTTTGTTTAGTTTTTCTATGTCTTTTTTTGCGTTTTGCTTTATTTGGTCTTCTAATGTTATCGCTCCTTTTACCACATTGTCTATTGATAGGTAAATTACTGTTCCAGTTGTTTTTATTTCTTTTAATTCCTCCTTTGATGTTTCTTCAATGAATTTTTTGTTTCCTATTTTTATTTTTTTGCCTTCTTTTTCGTATTCTATCCCTTTTCCTCTTATTTCTTTTAGATTTTTTACCTCGCTTGTGTCTATTTCTTTTGTGTATTTATTGGTGATTGATTTTGCTAATGGATGGGTTGAATAGGTTTCTCCTATTGCTACATATTCTAATATCTCTTCTTCTGTTAGTTCATTTTCTAGTGTCTTTATTTCTGAGACTTCAAATTCTCCTGTTGTGATTGTTCCTGTTTTATCGAATATGATATTATTTATGTCTTTTAGTCCATCTAAAAAGTCACTCCCTTTTACTAATATTCCTCTTTTTGATGATTTACCTATTCCAGAGAAATATGATAATGGTACTGATATTGCAATAGAACATGGACACGCAATTACTAAAAAGGTTAATGCTCTATAAATACTTTCTGAATAATTAATTCCTTGTACTATAATAGGCATAAATATCGCAACTATTAATGCTAATATAATTACAATAGGTGTATATATTTTTGCTAATTTTGTTACATATGTCTCTGTTTTTGCTTTTTTATCTGTTGCACTTTCAACTAGTTCTAAAATTCTATTTACTGTTCCGTTTTCATAATTAGCTGTTACCTCTATTTCTATTAGTCCATTTTGATTAATGCTTCCTGAAAGTACTGTATTTCCTTTTTTTACTTCATAAACTTTAGTTTCTCCTGTTAATGCTGATGTGTTTAATGATGCATTTCCTGAAATTACAATTCCGTCTAAAGGTATTTCTTCTCCTTCTTTTACAATTATTGTGTCTCCTATTTTTACGTCTTGTGGTTCTACTTGTTTTGTTTCTCCATTTTCCCCTTTTAAGTTTGCATATTTAGGTTTAATGTCCATTAAGTCTTTAATTGATTTTCTTGATTTTGATATTGCTTTCGCTTCTAATACTTTTCCTATTTCAAATAAAAGTATAACCATTAACCCTTCTAATTTTTCTCCTACTAAATATGCACCTATACATGATATTACCATTAATAGGTTTTCATCTATTATTTTTCCTCTTATTTGCTTTATTGATTTTATAAATGTTCTATATAATAATACTCCATAAGCTCCAGTTATTAAACTGTTTGATATTATTTCGTTTGGTATTATTTTTGTAAATCCTATTATTGCTAATATAATTCCTATTATTAATCTTATTATTCCATAGTCTTTTCTTTCTCTTTTATCTTCTTCTGGCAATTTTATTGTACAGTCTGGTTCTACTTTTGCTGCTACTTTTTTTATTTCTTCTAAAGTGTTTTCTAGTTCAGATTCTAATGTGATTTTCCCTGTTCCAAAGTTTACTATACAGTTTTGTATTCCTTTTATTTCATTTATTGCTTCTTCTACTTCTTTTGCACATGCTGCACAGTCTAAGTCTATAATATCATATCTATATTTCTTCAATATGTTCACGCCCTTTCATTAATATTTCTATTACATGCTCATCGTCTAAACTATAATAAACACTTTTTCCTTCTTTTCTATATTTTACTAGCTTAGACTGTTTAAGAATTCTTAATTGATGTGATATTGCACTTTGGGTTGTGTTTGTTATAAATGCTATTTCTCCTACACATAATTCCTTTTCTTTTAATGCACAAATTATTTTCATTCTCGTAGAGTCTGCAAACATTTTAAATAGTTCTGCTAAGTCAAATATTTTATCGTCTTCTGGTAGAATTTCTTTTACTTTTTCTACTATATCTATCCTAATAATATTATTTTGCTCTTGCAAATCTTCATTATTTTCTTTTTCCATTTTTCTTCCCCTCTTCATTTTAATATATGAGCATTCGTTCATATATATTATATGATTATTGATTTTATATGTCAATATATTTGAGAAAATTTTTTTGGATATTTCTGTACATAGCAAAACTCCCAACCAAGTTTTCACTCTGTTGGGAGTTCGTGTGGTTTAAACAATGCGGGAAGCCTAAATTACGTTGCATTCCCCCTGTTCGTCTATGTTTGAGACGAAACTTAGAATCATCTTAATATTTTTCTTATCTTACCATCAAATTGATTTCTTCGAAGAACGGGCGATTAATAATCGCACCTACATCTCACTTCTCAATTAATACATTCCTCCCATTTCTGGACTTGGTGTATTTCCTCCGCAGTTACATTTCTCTTCTTTTTTGTCTGTTACTATACTTTCAGTTGTAAGTACCATTGATGCTATACTTGCAGCATTTTGAAGTGCACTACGTGTTACTTTTGTTGGATCTACTATTCCCACTTTTTTCATGTCTACATATTCTTCATTTGCAGCATCAAATCCAAATCCTTCTTTGTTTGATTTTACATTTTCTAATATTACTGCTGGTTCTAGTCCTGCATTTGTTGCTATTTGCTTTACTGGTTCTTCAAGTGCTTTTAATACTATTCTTGCACCTAATTTTTCATCATCATTCAATTCTTTTACAAGATTTTCTACTTTTGGAATAATATTTACATATGCTGTTCCTCCTCCTGCTACTATTCCTTCTTCGACTGCTGCTTTTATAGCAGATAATGCATCTTCTACTCTTAACTTTTTGTCTTTCATTTCTACTTCTGTTGCTGCTCCTACTTCTATTACTGCTACTCCTCCTGCAATTTTTGCTAGTCTTTCTTGATATTTTTCTTTATCAAATGAACTTTTTGTTTCTTCCATTTGTACTTTTATTTGTTTTATTCTTTCTGCTATTTGCTCTTTATCTCCTGCTCCATCAACTATTATTGTGTTTTCTTTTTGTACTTTTATTTGTTTTGCTCTTCCTAGTTGTTCTATTGTTGTGTCTTTTAATTCTAATCCTACTTCAGATGTTATAACTTCTCCTCCTGTTAATATCGCAATGTCTTGTAACATTTCTTTTCTTCTATCTCCATATCCTGGTGCTTTTACTGCTACTACATTTAATACTCCTCTTAGTTTATTTAATATTAATGTAGATAATGCTTCCCCTTCTATATCGTCTGCAATTATTACTAGTTTTCCAGATTGTTGCATTAATCCTTCTAATAATGGTAATATTTCTTGTATGTTTTCAATTTTTTTGTCTGTTATTAATATATATGGATTTTCTATTATTGCTTCCATTTTTTCTGTGTCTGTTACCATATATGGTGATACATATCCCTTATCAAATTGCATTCCTTCAACAACTACTACATCTGTTTCTGATGTTTTTGATTCTTCAATTGTTATTACACCATCTTTTGAAACTTTTTCCATTGCATCTGCTATTAAGTTTCCAACTTCTTTGTTGTCTGCTGATATACTTGCTACTCTTGCTATGTCTTCTCTACCATTTACTGGTGAACTTATTTCTTTTATTGCTTCTACTGCTACATTTACAGCTTTATCTATTCCTCTTTTTATTGCCATTGGGTCTCCCCCTGCTGCTACATTTTTTACTCCTTCTTTTATCATGCTTTGTGCCAAAACTGTTGCTGTTGTAGTTCCATCTCCTGCAACATCATTTGTTTTTGTAGATACTTCTTTTACTAGTCTCGCTCCCATGTTTTCAAATGCATCATCTAATTCTATGTCTTTTGCTATTGTTACTCCATCGTTTGTAATTAATGGCGCCCCAAAACTTTTGTCTAAAACTACATTTCTTCCTTTTGGTCCTAGTGTAACTTTTACTGTGTCTGCAAGTTTATTTACTCCTTCTAATAATTTTTTTCTGGCATCTTCACCATATAGTATTTCTTTTGACATTTTTAATTACCTCCCTATTTTAATTAGAAAAATAAACGGTGCCTCACATTGTTTCTTTTTCTAATTTATTAATTTATTTTTTCATAATTAGCATACAATAAATAATTAATAAATTTGAAAAATTATTTGAATGAAATTGAGTTTAGAAAATGTTAAAAATTAATTTATAGGGAATCTCGAGTATATCGAGAGGGCGCTGTAAATTAATTTGTTACAGTTTCTACGAAATTGAATTCTAGGAATTTTGATAATTTATTAATTATTTAATTGTATATAGTGTACATCGTTTTTATTCTACAATTGCTAAAATATCAGACTGCTTTAATATTATATACTCTGTTCCTTCATATTTTACTTCTGTTCCTGCATATTTACTTGCTATAACTTTGTCTCCTTTTTTTAGGAACATTTTTATTTCTTTACCGTCTACTTCCCCTCCTGGTCCTATTTCTACTACTTCAGCTATTTGTGGTTTTTCTTTTGAATTTGCAGATAATATTATTCCACTTTTTGTTGTTTCTTCTGTCTCTTCCATTTTAATTAATACTCTGTCTAGTATTGGTTTAATCATTTAAAATTCCTCCTTTTTTATGTACCTTTTATTATATGTTACAAATTTATATTTGATAATTTGGCACTCATATTTATTGACTGCTAATATAATATACCAAAAATTAGCACTTGTCAATATAAAGTGCTAATTTTTTTAATTTTTTTCTTAGTACTGACGTCCCCAAATTACCATTGTCGTTGCTGAAACTAGTAAAATTTGCTTCCAAATTTTTCACGCTCCAATGCGGTTTTAATATTGTCTACCCCAAATTACCATTGTCGTTGCGTTTTCGCCGCAGCATACACATTTGTTGCCTAGTTTTTCTTGTGTGAATGGTATACATCTTGAGTGTGCTCCTGTTAGTTCTTTTATTTTGTTTTCACATTCTTCTTTTCCACACCACATTGTTTTTATATATCCTTGCTTTTCTTCTATGTTTTTTACAAATTCGTCTAAGTTTGAGGCTATTGTTGTTCTTTCTTCTCTTATTTTTTTACATTCTTCATACATGTTTTTTTGTATGTCTTCTAATGTTTCTTTTATTTTTTCGTTTAGCTTTTCTAAGTCTATTGTCTCTTTTTCTAATGTATCTCTTCTTACTATTACACATACATTATTTTCTATGTCTCTTGGTCCTAGTTCTATTCTTATTGGTACTCCTCTTAGTTCCCAGTCATTAAATTTATATCCTGGTGTGTAGTTTTCTCTTAAATCTATTTCTGCTCTGAATTCTTGTTTTAGTTTTTCATAAACTTCTGTTGTTTTTTCTACTACTCCTTCTTTTTTCATCATGACTGGCACTACTACTACTTGTATTGGTGCAACTTTTGGTGGGAGTTTTAGTCCACGGTTGTCTCCATGTGCCATGATTGTAGCTCCTATTAGTCTTGTACTTATTCCCCATGATGTTTGATATGGATATTCTTCTTTTCCTTCTCTATTTTGGAATTTTACGTCATATGGTTTTGTAAAGTTTTGACCAAAGTAATGTGATGTTCCTGCTTGAATGGCTCTTCCATCATGCATTAATGTTTCTACTGTGTATGTGGCTTCTGCTCCTGCAAATTTTTCCTTTTCTGTCTTTTTACCTTTTAATACAGGGATTGCAAGTATATTTTCTATTACTTCTGCATATATGTCTAACATTTGTAGTGTTCTTTTTTCTGCTTCTTCTTTTGTTTCATGTATTGTATGCCCTTCTTGCCATAAGAATTCCCTAGAACGTAAAAATGGTCTTGTTTCTTTTTCCCATCTTAATACATTACACCATTGATTATATACAAATGGTAAGTCTCTCCAAGATTTTAACCATTTTGAGTATAAGTCACAGAACATTGTTTCAGATGTTGGTCTTATACATAATTTTTCGTCTAATTCTTTCCCCCCTGCTTCTGTAACTGTTGCTACTTCTGGTGCAAATCCCTCAACATGATCTTTCTCCTTTTGTAATAAACTTTCTGGAATTAAAACAGGGAAATATACATTTTTTACTTCATTCTTTTTGAATATCTCATCTGTGTACTTTTGTATATTTTCCCATATTGCATATCCATATGGTTTTATTGCTATACATCCTTTTGTCCCTGTATAATCTGCTAAGTCTGCTTTTAATACTATGTCTGTATACCATTTTGCAAAGTCTTCTTCTATGTTTGTTACCTCTTTTACAAATTCTTTATCCATGTTTATTCCTCTCCTTTTCTTTATTCTGTCTTCCCCTATAGTTCATTTTATTATTAAGTTGGAAAAGAATTGTTCTTTCGCTAGGCAAACAAAATTGAAATCAATGAGGCGTACTAGTGTACGTTGATTTGATTTCAATTGCAGTTTAACAACGCGAAAGGTCAATTATTTTTCAACTGAAACGATTTGTTGATTTTCATCAATTCTATACTTCGGCAGTTCTGGTAATTCCTCTAAACTTCCATATCCGAACATTCTTAAAAATTCATCTGTTGTTTTGTATGACATTGGTTTTCCTAAAATATCAACTTTTCCTGCTTCTTCTATTAAGTTATATTCTAATAGTTTGTATATTACTGCATCTGATGATACCCCTCTTATTGCTTCTATTTCTGCTCTTGTTATTCTTGGATTATATGCTATTATTGATAGTGCTTCTAATGCTGCTTGTGAAAGTTTTGGCTTTATTCTTTTGTCTATTACTGGGTTAATATATTCATAATATTCTTTTTTAGTACACATTTGATAGCCATCATTAATTCTAATAATTTCTATCCCTCTTGATATGTCTTTATATTCTTTGTTCATATCATTAATTATTTCTATAATGTCTTTTTCATTAATTTCTACCGCTAATTCTAATTCTTTTATTTTTACAACTCTCCCCGCACAAAATAGTATTGCTTCTATTATTCCTCTTATTTTGTCTATTTCCATAATGATTAATTTTTCCTTTCTATATTTCTTTGCAACCGGACGCCCAAAGGGCGCCCCTACATTTTTATGGTGATTTGCTAGAATATCGGAAATCTTACTTTTCTATTTTTTGAAAAGACTCTTTATTTTTTGCCATAAATTCGTTTTTTTCCTTACTTTTATATCACCTTTAGATGGAATATATTTTTCAATTTCGCTTATAATATATGCGTTTCTATATCCCTCTTTGTCTTGTTCTTTTAATTCTTGAATTAATTTATATATGTTTCCATTTAATTGTTCTAGTCTATCTTTATAACAAAAATTTTCACTATATGGATTATATTTGTCTTCTATTATATTATCATTGCTTATATTTTCATTTGTGTCTTCTTCTGTATCGAATATTGCTGGTTGAGCAGTTGTTTCTGCCTTTTCTATCATATTTATTAATTTTTTTATTTTTGTGGTGTATACTTCTGTTTTTATTTCATTTTTTACTGAAAAGTCTTTTTCAGTATACGCATCTATCTTTTGGCATATTTTTTCTACTTTTTCGTATATTTCATTACTCATCCCTAGTTCTCCATTTCATTATTTTTTATAATATTTAATTTCCTAGTTTAGCTAATGTTTCTTGTAATACTTTTTTACATTTTTTTAATGTTTTTTTATCAATTTGTTTTAATTCTTCCTCTGTAAATTTTATGTTATAGTCTTCAAATATAATTTCTTCGTCCATCATTATTACCTTCCCTTTCTGTGGCGTATGCTTCATCTCTCTTCTTTTTTCTATATAAATATACTATAACTTTTAATTTTTTTCAATACTTTATACTAGAAAAAGACACATCTCTGTGTCTTTTTCTAATTTATATTTTTTACATATTATAATCTTTTACTTTTTTGAATGCATATATTCCAGCTACTGTACAAATTATCATTAATCCTATAATTATATTTTCATTAGTACCTGTCTTTGGTAATGTTTTATTAGTATTTGTTGTATTGTTTGTTATACTAGTTATTGGTGTTGTATTTGCAGTATTTGTTGATGTATTTCCTGCTGTATTAAATAATTCTGTTGATGTATTGTTTGTTTGTTGCAAATTACTTGTTTCATTTCCTTCCCCTAATATTTGGTCAATTGTCATAGCTCCAACTCTACATGTTTGAATTATTATTAAACTTAAAATGAATAACAAAATTAAAACTTTTATTACTTTGTTTTTACTCATAGCTTTTTCTCCTTTTCTTTTATTATATAACACTTAATATAAGTTATACTATATTTTAAAATTTTTTGCAATAGTTTTTTTTTACTTTTTTAGTTTTTTTTTACATTATTTTAGAAATGCCTTCCAATTTTGCCTGTTTCTATTGCAATATTTTGATTTCTTATTTTTAGACCGTCCTCTTCTATATCGTCTTCTATTATTAACTCCTCGTCTGTTGATTCTTCCAACTCTTTACTAAGCATATATGAAAGGATTATATATCTTATTGCAATTATTCCTAATGAGCAAATAATTAATATAGATAAAATTTTTTTTAAATTATCAGCTATAAAATTATTATTCCCATTATCTTTTTTATTATCACTATCATCTGTCATTCCAACTATTTCTTGCTGTTCTGTTTCATTTTTTAAGTCTATAATGTATACTGAACTTTCTTCTCCTAATGTTACTGTTATTTTTATTACATTGTCTCCTTCTTTTAATTCTGTTGCTCCTTCTATGTCTATTTTTGCTTCTGGTATATTTGCCGTTGCATCAATTTCTAATTCTTTCATGTTTTTCACATTTGTTGTATAAGAGTAAATTTCTGGATTAAATTCAGGATTTAATTCTACATCTTTTATTATTAATGATGTTAATTTGGGTTTTGTTTCTTGTGTTATTGGTACATCTGATATTGGTGCCTGCTCATCTATTATGTTTGGTACCGTAGTATCATCTGCTAATCTTATTATATTTACATTATACGTTTTTTTTGTCCCATTTTCAGCAGTTACATTTATTTGAAATTTATTTGTTTGACCTGCAACTAATGATTTTGTTCCTGTTCCACTTACAGTTGCTTTACTATGATTTTTTACAGCACTTATTTTTATTGAGTTTACTGATGATTCTACTGTATAACTAATTGTATTTTTTAATGATGAACCCGAAAATGTTTTTCCACCTATTGTAATTGATTTTAATGTTGCATCACCCGATTTTGTAGTGTTTGGCTGACTTGGCGTTGTTGGATTTGTTGGTTGATTTGGTGTTGTTGGATTATTTGCACCTACTGTTATTATTACCGATTTTGGTGATGTTATTTTATTATATTCTGTATCTGAAACATCTACTGGTGTAACCGTTATTGTTGCTGTTCCTGCTGCTTTTGCTGTTAAAGTTATATTTTCGCTACTCGATACCCAGACTGATGGTGTTCCTACTGTTAATACACTTGGATTTGATGATGTTATATTAAATCTTCCTTCTGCATTTGTTGTTTTTATAGTTAGTGTTGCTGTTTTTCCCGTTTCTATTGATTTTGATGATGCTGATACAGTGTAACTTCCTGCAGCATAAACTATTGAGTGTAATGAAATTAAAAATATTGTAATCGTTATAAAAATTAATATTTTTTTTGCTGTTTTCATTTTTAATATACTTCCTTTCTAAGGTATAAACCCTTTAACTTTTGTTATTTATTTTAAACTTAATTACATTGTTATTGCTGAAATTCCCATTATATGATTTTTAATTTTCATATAGTCTCTTGCATCTATTACTCTGTCTGCATATATATCTCCTAATACTACTACTTCATATTCTGTTCCATTTATAGTGAATTTATCACCTGTTGTTAATGGATAATTAGATTCTAGTGGTCTTAAATCTCCTGCTCTTACTGAATAATTTGTTACTGATAGACTACTTGCTATTTCTGCTATTGTTTTACCAGGTATTGCTACTAAATTTTTTCCTTCTATTTTTGCAATTTTATTTCCTGCTCCATTATTACATGGTGCTAAGTATTTATTTGCTATATACCCTACATTTCCATTTGATAGTTGCACTTTTGCCCATTGTAAGTTATTTGCTGTCCCTGCATTAAATTCTAATACTGTAACTACTTCATTTTTTTTAAGTGTTCCAAGTATACTTGATGATGTTGTTGGTGCTTGTCTTAGTCTTACATCACTTCCTGTTAAATAATATGAGTTTGGAAGTGTTGTGTCTATAGTTGTAGGTAGATTATTCGATGCTGGCATATTATTATAAACTGGTATTATAAAATTTAATGATGAACTTAGTAAATTGTTTTTTGCATATGTATTAAATAAGTTTTTTGCTTGGCTTGATGGGTCTTGAATATTTGTCATATATTGATGTTTAAATAATTGAGAAAGTTCTGTTCCTACAACATCCCATTTATAGAAATATGCTGTATTTTGCCCTGCATTTGTATATGAATTTGCCATTTTTTTAGCACCTTCTATAATTGATATATATTGATTTGTCCATCCATTTGCTTTTGCATATTCTAGTCCATTTGCTATTGCATCTCCTGTGTCATATGCACCATAGTTGAAAAAGTTATAATAATTATCATATACTGTGCCATTTTTTGCTACATAGTGCCCTGATACTGAAGCACTACCATTTCTTCCTACTTCTTGTATTATTTTTATTGCTATACTATATGGACTCATTTTGCTTTGTTTTGCTGCTTCCATTATTATCCCTGAGTATGGCATTGTACATTCTTTTCCATTTAGATTAAATGTTACTGTTGTATTCATAAATGTTGAAGCTATAATTCCTTTAACTCCTGCTTCTGTTTGTGAATTTGAATTATATGTCATTTCTAAAAATTGGAATATTCCTGATTCATTCAAAAAGTTTCTTGGGTCTGAATAGTATTTTAATATTGATGTTGAAGCACATGCATATCCACTAGCAACTTGTCCACAACTATCTAACCATAAAGCATTTGAGGATTTTATGACTGTATTTCTTAAATGTAAGGATGTTTCTTCTCTTATGAATTCATCCCAATTTATTCCTGTATTAAATGCTGTAAATGTCCAGTTTGGATACAGCGATTTTAATTCGTTTAATTTTGCTTGATAACTTGCTGGAAAATTAGATATACCTGTTTTTGTTGTTTGTGTATATGTACTTGCTTTTACACTATGTGGAATATATATTATTTGAATTATTAGTATTACACAGAATATAAGTATTAATATCTTTTTTCTATGTAGTTTCATTTTTATGTTCCTCCTCTTTATTATTTATTGTAGTTTTCTTTAATAATATACATTTAATTTCTTTTTCTTACATAGTATAACATTTCTTGACTTTTTTAGTCAATGAAAATTTCTATTTGTAATGTAAATGTAATATAATTTTAATATTACATGAATACAAAAAAGGGCACATGCAATGTGCCCACACAGTTCTTAAATATTTTCTATATTTTGAATAATGTCTTCAACTTCTTTTCTTTCTTGTTCTGTTATTTCTTCGTGTTCTTCTTCTTCAATCCATTTTATTAAATTTAAGTTTTGTACATCTAATAACATTGGATGTTTTGGCATTACTCTAAATGTATAGCCGTAGTCTCCTCCTGTTTTTAATGTTATTTCTCCAGTATATAGATTATCTTCTTTTATATCTCTTGTCATTGGTGTGATATTTATATCCTCAAATGTTCCATCTGACATTATTTTAGCTGAATAAACTTCAACAGATATGCTATCTGGACTTATATTTGGTAAATCTACTTTACAACTTACTTGTATTTTATTTCCAGCATCTATTGTAACATCTTTCATATTGTTTTTTTGTGTTATTTTTATTTTTCCCCATTCGTTTTTTGCATTTGCTTTCCATTCATTATATCCAATTACATTTTCTAAATCTTTATAATATGTATTATACAGATTACATAATGGTAAATATAGCTTTTCAGTATAATCTACAACCATTCTCGCAGTGCTATACATTCCTCCTGTAGATATAATTGAATTTTTCATCATTTGTAGCCATTTGCTTGAAAAATCTTCTTCACATTCTCTGTCATAATAAATTGGTATAATTTTATTTTCTAAAGTATTATATATGCTTTGACAGTCTGCATTATCTTGAATATCATAAGAATCATATTCATCATCATTTCCTATTATCCAACCATTTTCTTTATTATATCCTTCTACCCACCAACCATCTAATATACTGAAATTTACTACTCCATTTACTGAGGCTTTTTGTCCACTTGTTCCTGAGGCTTCCATTGGTCTTCTTGGATTGTTTAGCCAAACGTCTACACCACTTACTAAATATCTTGCCATTTCAATATCATAGTCTTCTAATATAAATATTTTTCCTTTGAATTGTGGCTTCATTGATAGTTCATGTATTTGTCTTATTAAGTCTTGACCTTCTATATCTCTTGGATGTGCTTTTCCTGCAAATATTAATTGTATGGGTTTATCTTGATTATTTAAAATTTGTGTTATTCTTTCTAAGTCTCTAAATATTAATGTTGCTCTTTTATATGTTGCAAATCTTCTTGCAAACCCTATTGTTAATGCATTTGGATTTAGTTTTGATGTTATTTCCATTATTTCATCATATGGAGTTCCATTTCTTCTTAGTCTATTTGTTACATTTTCTTTTACTAATTTTAGTAGTTTTTCTTTTCTTGAAATGTGAGCAGACCATAATTCTGCATTTGGTATATCTTGTATCTTTTTCCATGTTTCTTCTTCATGTATTTTGTCTTGCCAATATGGTATTAAGTACTCATTATATAGTTCTTTTAGCCTTGGAGCTAACCACGAACATGTATGTATACCATTTGTTACATGTGTTATTGGTGATTCGTTTGAGGCAATGTCTGGCCAGCATTCACCAAATAGTTCTCTTGATACTTCTCCATGTAGTTTACTAACTCCATTTTTCTTTCCTGCTATTTTTAGAGCTAATATTCCCATATTGAAACCACTCTCAGTAGGTTGATTTGGTGCTACACCTAGTCTTAAAAATTCCTCTCTTTCTATTCCTAATGATGTCCAGAAATTTTTGAAATATTTGTCTATTAAGTCTATATTAAATATATCGTTTCCTGCTGGTACTGGCGTGTGTGTTGTAAATACAGTTTGTGCTGTTACTATATCTCTTGCTATTTTAAATGCTATTTTTTTGTCTTCTATTAACTCTCTCATTAATTCTAATAGTAAAAATGCCGAATGTCCTTCATTCATATGGTAAACTGTTGGTTTTAGTCCTAGTTCTCTTATTAGCTTTGTTCCTGCCATTCCTAAAACAATTTCTTGTCTTATTCTCATGTCTTGATCTCCACCATATAGCCTTTTTGTGATTTCTCTTAAATCTTCATCACTGTTTTCTGCAATGTCTGAGTCCATTAAGTATAGTTTTATTCTTCCTACATTTACTTGCCATACTTTTAAGTATAGGGTTCTCCTTTGTATTTTTTCGGAAATTATTAAGTCATTTCCACTTGCATCTTTTGCTGGTATTATTGGAAGATTTTCTAAGTCTATGTCTGTATAAACTGATTCTTGTCTTCCTTCTCTATTTATTACTTGATGAAAATATCCATTTTTATATAGCAAACCAACTCCTACTAATGGTAGTCCTAAGTCACTTGCTGCTTTTAAGTGGTCTCCTGATAGTATTCCAAGTCCTCCTGAGTATATAGATAAGATTTGGTCTAATCCATATTCTGCCGAAAAGTATGCTATTAAATCGTTTTTATTTTCTGGATATTTTTTACTAAACCAAGTTGTTTTACTATTCATATAATTTTCAAAATTTTCTACAACTTTATCATATTCTTTTAAAAAGTTTACGTCTTTGGCATATTGTTCTAGTTTCTCTTGAGATATTAGTTTTAAAAATTTGACTGGGTTTTTGTTTACTTGTTCCCATAAATCAATATCAATTTCTTTAAGTAGTTTTAATAAGTCTGTGTTCCATGCCCACCAAATGTTATATGCCATGTCCATTAATTTGTTAATTCTTTTTGGTAGTTGTGGGTTAACTGTAATTCTATTAAATATATACATAAAAATATATTCCTCCTTTTGTTTTTTACAAGTCCTTTGTTTTAATATATTTATTATCCATTAAATTAGTGAAAATGTCAATTGGTTTTTTGTATTTTTTGTTCTTTTTAAATTTAAAAAGGCGACATGGCTCGGTATTAAACCAAGCCATGCCACCCTATTATATTTATTTTACTGAAATATGTATATTGTCCGCGCTTGCTTCTAATTCTCTAGATATTATGTTTTGAATTTGTGCAATTTCTTCTTGTGATAAATCCTGTTTTCCAATTATTACACTTATACTTTTATCATTTACAAATATTATGCATTTATCAAATCCTTTTGCTAATAATAAGTTTTCTGATATCATTATTGCGTTTTGCGTTTGGTTGATTTTTGCTATTTCTTGTGTCGTTATTGCCTTTTGTTCTTCTGATACATTTGGATTTTCTATTATTTTTTGGTAGTTTTCTATTACTTGTGAATACATATTTGTTCTGTCTAATTTGGCTGATACAAAATATCCATCGTCTTCTTTTGCTTCTTTGTTTTCTTCTTCTTTTTTCTCTTCTTCACTAAATACTTCTTGTGTTTGCTCTTGATTATCACTTACTAATTTTGCATCTCCGAGTTTTGCTATTTCTTCTTGTTGTTCTTCTGTGTTTGGATTTGATGCTACCTCTTCTTGATTTGTAATTTCTGAACTTACTTGTTCTGTTTTGTTTTTTCCTATATAGTCTAAGTATCCTGCTGTTACTAGCATTAATGCTATTACCAATATGGTTAATTCATTCTTTTTAATTATTTTCATAATTTATCTCTTCCTTTCGTGTATATCATTTTCATTCATAAGGATAAGGGCACAGTGGTGTCAATCCTATAGGGTATTCCCCCAAACGGTGCCCCTACAATAATTCATTCTATATATTTATTAATTCATTTCAAAGACTTGGACTTTGTATGTAGCGAGCCCTGTAATCGCTTCTACTGCTGATATTATATTACTTTTTACGGTTGCATTTGAAGCACCTTCTGCAATTACTATCGCTCCTTTTACTACTGGATTTATTACTGTTTGCGTTTCTATTTTTGAACCATCTGAATATACAATTTCTTTTGATGTATCTTTTTCTTCTATAACTCTAGTACCTCCCTCTGAGTCTGTTTCTTGTGTTGTTGATACTTTTGAGTTTTCATTTTGCATTGGTACTATTTCGCTTCCTTTTGAATATGTAAGCATTACATTTACTTTTCCTACTCCTTCCATTTTTGATAATATTTCTTCTAGTTTTGTTTCTATTTCGTCTACTGTTACTTTTTTCTTATCATCTGTATTGTCTGCTAATATTTTATATCCTGAACTTTCTTCTGATTTGTTATCTTTTGTTTTTGTATCATCTTTCCAGATTGTATTTATTGCAATTAATGTTATTATTAATATTATTATAAATACTACAAGACTTTCTATCTTTTTTTTATCTGTTTTTCCTTGATATTTGGATTTTATCATTTGCATTTTTTCTTTTAACATATTTAATACCATTCCTTTCTTGTATACCAACATGTGTTGGAAAAGAATTGTTAAAATTGTTTTTCTACATTTTTATAGATTATATTATTGAAATTTGCTTGTTGTTTATACCATATTCTTCACTCATAAACATTTTTATCTCACGCTCCTCTTCTTCTGTTAATTCTTTTTTTATTGTTGAGTTAGTTTGTTCTCCAATTTTTATTTTATTAACTGCTATTTCATTTTTCTCATTTTCATTATTACCTTCATTTACACTTTTTGATATATTAAGTTCTATATTTTCGATTCTTCCATATGTTTCGCTATTTTCTTCTAAGTTAACTTCTAATTTTATGTTGCTTACAATATAACCTTTTTCTCTTAATTTATTTTCCATATCTTGTTTTAAATTTAGTTTATATGTTTCTTCAAAGTTATTTGTTTCTATTTTTTCTACACTGCTTTCTAGGTTTTGATATATTTCACTACTTGTTAAATAATTTTCATAGTCTATATTGCCAAAGTCTAAATTTTTTCCTCCTATTAATTTTAATCCTGGCGCAATAATTGTATATACAACATATATTCCTATTACTGTTTTTATGTATTTTGTGCTTTTGCTATTAGGAGATAATATCATTTCTAGTATAATTGCAACTACGACACTGACTATTACTTGACGTGCCCATGAACTAATGTATGTAATCATTATATTTCCCCCTTCTTATATGTTTGAAACTTTTATTACTATTGTTACTCCTATTATTAGCATTACAGATATTGAGCATACCATTGCTAGTAATACTTTAAAGGTATCTCTCATCTGTTCTATAATATCTATTATTTTTTTATCTGCTATTGGTTGACATACTGCTGATAAAATATGATACAAGACTGTAAGTACTGCTAGTCTAATTATTGGCATTGCACATATTCCTATTATTACAATTACACCAATTATTCCAACTGCATTTTTTAGTACTATTCCACTTCCCAATACCATTTCTGTTGTATCACTTAGAATTTTACCTACTACTGGAATTGCATTTGAGACTACTGCCTTTGTAGTTTTAGTGGTGATTTTATCAACATGTCCTGTTAAACTGCTTTCTAATGATAGTACACTTGTAAATACTGTTAGTACTATTCCTAATATCCATACTACACTAGATTTAAAAGTTTTTGCTATTTTATCTATTTGAACTTTGTCTGATATTTTTGATATTATTCCAAGCGATGTTCCAATTAGTACCATTGGTAGTAAAAAGGCTGAAATGAATTTTCCTATAAATGTTATCATTACTAATAGAATAGTTTGTACTGTGCTTGCTGTTACTAAATTTCCTGTTATCATCATTAATGTTAGTAGTAGTGGAATTAATGAATATGAAAATCCTACTAAGTTTTGAATTGTATCTTTTATACTAGAGATTATTCCTGCAAAATTGGTCATTATTAATGTTACAATTAATATATATTGAACAAAATATGTAATTTGACTTATTCCGCCATTATCTAATCCATCACTTACACTTTTTAAAATACTATGTACTACTATAATTATTATTATGCTGGCAATCATTATAATTTGTTTTTTTATTTCTATTCCTAAAAGATTTACTATTTTTTTTGCAATGCTTGCCTCGTCTATATCTCCTGTAACCGCAGAGTTTAATACATCGGAAAAATCTATGTCTTTAAATACATTGTCTGTGTATTTTTGTGCTTCCGTTATAAATGATGATATGTCTAACATCTCTTCTGCTGATTGTATTATTTCTTCACTTGCTAAAGATGTAGTTGGTATTATAAATATTAAAATTATCATTAATAATATAATTCTTTTTATTTTCATTCGTTTCTCCTTTAGGGTAAAACATGTACAATCGTTTCCAATAATGCTGATATTATAGGTATTGACATTGATATTATTATTACTTTTCCTCCTAAATCTACTTTCGAGGCAATAGCACTTTCCCCTGAGTCTTTACATATACTTACTGCAAATTCTGTTAAAAATGCGATACCTGTAATTTTTATCAGAACTGTTAAAAATCCATTTGTATCACTAACTTTGTTTGATAATTCTGTTAATAACTCTATTATTCCACTTAATCTTGTCATAACAAGTCCTAAAATTATAACTCCAGCACAAATTGATACATATATTGTGAATTCTGGTTTATATTGTTTTAAAATAATAACTATTATTACTGCAATTAAACCAATTCCAATAATTTTAATAATATCCATATTTATATATCATTCCTTTTTTTGATGAACCAGTTTAGTATTTCCTACGAAGGACGGGCGATTGATAATCGCCCCTACATTACCCAAGCGATTTCTTCGAAGAATAATATCAGTTATAGATTGAATAATGTCCTAACGGTATCAAACAATGTACTAATCTCTTTAATTACTAAACTTAATACTATAACTAGTCCTGCTAAAGTGGTCATCATTGCTTGGTCTTCTCTACCAGCTCTAACCAATACTTGATGTAATACAGCAACTAAAATTCCGATTGCAGCAATCTTAAATAATAAATTAATATCCATGTCTATATCCTCCATTTTCAATAGTTATATTAGAATTATAACTAGTCCAACTCCAGTTAGCATTCCCAAAGTCTTGTACAATTTTTTGTTTTTATTCTCCTCTGTTTGTGCTTGTTTTATTTGTGTTTCTAAAAAGTCTAATGTAAGTTTTACTTTCCCAAGTTGTCCTTGTAAGTCAGTTTGTCCTAATATTTTTCCGAAAGTCTTTTATTATGTCTAAATCTTCTTTAAGTAAATTTGTTTGTGATATGTCTACTGAGTGTTCCCATGCGTCTTTTGCCGATGTTTCTTTCATTTTTACTGCTGCTATTTTAAAAATGCTTCCGATTTCTCTTTTTATATTATTGGAAATTTCTATAAAAATATCTGCTATTGGCTCATATGTATATTCTATCTTAGCTTCAAAAAAATTCAGGGCTTTTTTCATCTCACATAATTGTATAGTTCTATTTTTATATTTATTAGATATCATTATTCCTACTAGTGTGGAGCCACCAAATATTGAGCATAATATAATACTTTTTATAAATAACATACTCAATTTCCCCTTTCTAAATATATATATTCATTGCTTGTACTTTTTAGAACTATCTTTTTCTAGTTTGTCTAAATGATATATATCTTTTATTCTTCCTTTATTTGATTTATCAAGGAAAATTATTATTTCAAATATATTTAATTCTATTATTTTTCTTATATATAAATTCATATTTATATCTTCTAAAGTTTCACCATGTGCTGTAAAAATTCCCTTTACTCCACATGATGTAGCACAATTAATTGCGTTTACATCTTCTATGTTTCCTATCTCGTCTGCAACTATTATTTGTGGTGCCATAGATCTTATTAACATTTCCATTCCTACCCATTTTGGTACATTGTCTAAAATATCGGTTCTTATTCCTATATCATTTTGCGGAATTCCTTTATACATTGCTGCGATTTCTCCTCTTTCGTCTGCTACTCCTATTGTTTTACCTTTAAAATTTATGTATTCTATTCCTGTACTTAGTTGCCTTATTAAGTCTCTTAAAATTGTAGTTTTCCCTGCTCCTGGAGGTGAGACTATTAAAGTAGTATATATATTGTCATTTTCTATATCAATAATATGTTTTATGACTTCATTCGCTGCTCCAATTTTTTGTTTTGATATTCTAAAGTTTAAACTATATATGTGTGAAATATTTATTACTTTATCATTTTCTATTACACAGTTTCCTGTAATTCCTACTCTATGCCCACCTTTTATTGTTATATATCCATGATTTATTTCATTCTGATATGCATAAATAGAATTTTCACATACAAATTGTAATATTTCTTTTGTGTCTTCATTTGTAACTTTATGGTCTATTATTTCTTCTTTATTATTAAATTTTAAAATTATCGGACAGTTTACTCTTATTCTTATTTCTTCTAATTCACTATAGTCTTGTCCTATTTTATTGTTTATTTTTTCTCTTATCCTTATTGGAAAGTATTGTAAAATTTCCATTTTATCTCCTTTTAAATTTTGGGTTGTTGTTCTAGTAGATAGATGTTAGAAATTTATATAAAAACTAGCATATACATATTAATATGTATATGCTAGTTTTTTATTTTTAGAACTCCCAATTTGGAACATATTGTTCTTCATGTTCTCCTAATTCTTGAATATACCCATTTTCTAAGTTTAGTTTATATAAATAATTTTCTATTTCTTTATATTCTTCTTTTGTTAATTTTCTGTTTAAGTCGCTTTGCATTGCTTTATATGTTGGAAAGTATTGTGCCATTATACTTATATAAACTTCATTTCCGAAATTAGTTTTTATCCATTTTAAAATTTTTTTTGTGTTTTCTATATGATTTGGTAAAACTAAATGTCTGATTATAATTCCTTTTTTTATTATTCCTTTTTCGTCTATTTCGGGACTTCCTACTTGTTTATACATTTCTTTTATGGCTTTTGTTGCTATTTCAAAATAATTTTTTACTTTTGAGTATTTTTCTCCTAGTTCATTATAATAATATTTTAAGTCTGGTAAGTAAACATCAATATATCCTTCTAATTTTTTTATGGTTTCTAAGTTTTCATATCCATTTGAGTTATATATTATTGGTATTTTTAATCCCTTTTTTTTTGCAATTTTTATTGCTTCTATTATTTGATAAGCATAGATTGTAGGTGATACTAGATTTATATTATTTGCCTCATTTTCTTGCTGTTTTATAAATATATTTGCTAATTCTTCAATTGTTATTTCTTTGCCTTTCCCTTTTTGACTTATTTCATAGTTTTGACAAAATATGCAGTTTAAATTACAGTTAGAAAAGAATATTGTTCCTGAGCCATCTTTGCCACTTATACATGGTTCTTCAAATTTATGTAATGAATATAATGCAATTTTAATTTTGTCTGTCCCCTTACATCTTCCTATTGTTTCTTTTCTGTTGATATTACATTTATGTGGACATGTATTACAATTTTCTAGTTCTTTTAACATTTGCTTTTAAGTCCTTTCTTTATTATTTGCTATATGCATCTCTTCTATGTCCAATTTCTAATACTAAAACTATAATTTCTTTATCTTGTATTTTACATATTACTCTATAATCTCCTATTCTATATCTCCATTGTCCAGATCTGTTTTCTACTAAACCTTTTCCATGTATTCTTGGATTTTCACATCCTTCAATGTTTTTTTCTAACCACCCAATTATTAGTGATGAGATATGTTTATCTAATTTTTTTAATTGTTTCTTGGCTTTTTCGGAAAATATAACTTTATATTTCATTATAATCCCAACTCCTCTTTTATTTCTTGCATTGTATATGTTTTAGGATTTTTTTCATATTCTTCAACTGCTTTTTTATAACATTCTAAGTCATATTCATCTTCAATTTTTTCTAATACAGCTTTTCTAATTAAGTCTGATAAAGAAATATTGTTTATCTCTGCATATGTTTTTATTAACTTTGTATCTTCCTCATTTAATCTTACTGAAATATTCATGATTATCAACTCCCTATATTATAGTACTACATTGTAGTACGTATGTCAATATTATTATATTATCCTTAACATAATTTTGTGTTTTATTCTTAGATATAAATTATGTAATAAATAACAAACAAAAAGCAGCTAAAACCATTATATTTAAATAGTTTTAACTGCTAACAATCTATCTATTAATTTTGTGAATAAGGTAATAATGCTATTTGTCTACATCTTTTTACTGCTAATGTTATGTCTCTTTGATGTTTTGCACAAGCACCTGTAGCTCTTCTTGGTAGTATTTTTCCTTTTTCATTTATGAATTTCTTTAATTGTTCTGGATTTTTATAATCTAAAACTAAGTTTTTATCACTACAAAGTAAACATACTTTTTTTCTCATTCTTTTAAATTTTGAATTAAAGTCTTCATCATTATTGTTATTGTTTCTTCTATTATTTTTTTTGTCTGCCATTCTTCTTTCCCCCTATCTAATTTTTAAAATGGTAAATCATCACTAGGTGTAACCTCAAAATCAGGATTTGGATTTGGGTTTGATGCAACATTTCCAAATGTATCTTCAAAGTTTGAAGAAGTACCTTCTGAATCTCTTTTTCCATCTGCAAAATATGCTTCTTCTGCAACAACTTCAGTAACATAGTATTTTTGTCCTTGTTCATCATCCCATGTTCTTGTTTGTATTCTTCCTATGATACCTACTTGTTGACCTTTTTTGAAATATTTACTACAAAATTCTGCAAGTTTACTCCATACTACAATATTTATAAAATCTGCTTGTCTTTCTTCTCCTTGTCTTACAAATCTTCTATTTACTGCTAAGCTGAAGCTTGCTACCATTGTATTGTTTGTTTGTGTATACCTAACTTCTGGATCTCTTGTTAATCTTCCCATTAAAATTACTTTGTTCATATTTAATTCCTTCTTTCTTTCTCAGTTTTGGCTCCCTAGCTTTTATTTTTAGTCTTCTAATTTTACAGTTATAAATTTTATAACTTCGTCTGTTATTCTGTAGTTTCTTTCTAGTTCTGCTATTAATTCAGGTTTTGCTTCAAAGTTAAATACTACATAGTAACCTTCTGTGTTCTTTTTTACTTCATAGGCTAATTTTTTTCTTCCTACTTCTTGAACATTATCAATTTTTCCATCAGTATTAATCAAGTCTGTAAATCTAGCTATAAGAGCTTTGATTCCTTCTTCTGTGACATCTTGACCAATAATGATAACACTTTCGTATTTATTCATTATTTTTCACCTCCTTTTGGATATATATCCCATAATCTTGTTATGAGAAAGGATGAAAAAAGTTTTATCTCTTTTCAAATATTGTTTATTCTAACATATCTTACATTTATTTTCAAGGGGTTTTAGAAAATATTTTCTTCTTTTGACTTTATTGATATTCACATTTTTAAATTTGATATTGTTTTTTTATAGTCTTCTGATTTTATGATATAACTTCCAGATACTAGAATGTTTGCTCCTGCTTCTTTTGCCATTTCTGCTGTTTCTATGTTTATTCCTCCATCTACTTCTATATCTATTTCTATATTATTTTTTTCTATGTATTCTTTTAATTTTTTTACTTTTTCTAAAGTTTCTGGAATAAGTTTTTGACCTCCTAAACCTGGTTCAACAGTCATAACTAATACCATATGAATATATGGTAAAAATTCATAGATTTCTTCTATTCTTGTACTTGGTTTTATAGATATTCCGACTTTTGCATTGTTTTCTTTTATAAATTTTATGATTTCATATGTTTCTTCTTTGGATTTTACTGCTTCTATATGAAATGTTATTATATTTGGTTCTAAGTCTATATATTGCTCTATATAATCCTTTACATTGTATGTCATTAGATGTATATCTAATGGTATATTTGAAATTTGTTTTATTGTTGTTGCATATTCTTTCATTATTTCATGAGTATTATTCGGTACAAATTTTCCGTCCATTACATCTATATGAAAATAATCTGTATGCGCTGTTTCTAAGTTATATAATGTTCTTGTAGCTTTTTCCTTCTCTACACTTAATATTGATGTTGATATTTCTACCATTTTTTATGTTCCTCCTTGTATTTTAAATCTTTATATATTTTTACATATCTATCATATCTATTTCTTGATATTTTCCCATTTTCTATTGCACTTTTTATTCCACAATTTTCTTCTTTCACATGAGAACATCCTTGATATTCGCATTGTGTTAAATAATCCCTAAATTCTATAAAGTATTTATCTAAATCGTTTGATTCTATTTCATTAATATCAAAGGTTGAAAATCCTGGCGTATCTACAAGATAGATATTTTTTTCTATCTCATAAAGACTTGTAATGGTTGTTGTATTTTTCCCTCTTCTATTTTTTGTGCTAATTTCTCCTGCTACTGCTTCATTTTTGTTTAATATTTTATTTATTATTGATGACTTTCCAACTCCCGAATTTCCTGAAAGTGCAATTATCTGGAGGTCTTCTTGATTTTTATCTAGTATTTCTTTTATGCCTTGTCCTGTTATTGCATTTGTAATTATTACCTTATACCCTATATTAGAATACTCATTTTTTATTTTTAATGCTGTATTTTCATCTAGGTCTATTTTATTTACAACGATTGTTGGTCTAATATTAAGATATTCAGTAAAAACTAATTGCTTGTCTAACATTAGCAAATCTGGTTTTGGTAGTTTTGTTGCTATAACACATATTAGACTTGTTAAATTTGCTACTTTGGGTCTTCTTGAAAAGTTTTTTCTTTCTATTATTTTTTCAATTATTGCCTTTTTATTTTGTTCATCTGTAATCTCTATTTCTACATTGTCTCCAACTGTTGGTGTTACTTCTTCTTGCTTGAATTTGCCTCTAGCTACTGCTTCATAAATAACTTCTTCTGATTTTATATAATATTTATTTGTTATATTTTTTATTATTAATCCTTTTTGCATTTATTCTCCTATTCATTTTATTTCAATGGGCACAGGTAGTCCCGTGCCCTTATAATAGTATTATTCTATTGTTAATGTTGTAGTTTGATTTAAATTGATTGTTGTGGTTTTCTTTATTACATCATCTACATATACTTTTACTGTTACTGTTCCTTTTCCTGTAACTGTTGCTGTTATGTCTGTTTTGTCTTGTGCAACTTTCTTTGAATAAATAGTATCTGTTCCTGCTACAATCTTGACCTCTGATACTTTTGCTGTTTTTATTGTTTCTCCTGTGTCTTCTTCTTCAGTTTCTACATATTCTATACTTGTTCCTAATAATGATTTCAAGTTTAAATTGATTGTTCCTGTTATAAATTCTTCTATTTTATTTATGGTAATTGTTATGTTTGAACCTTTTTCTACTGTATCACCTGCGTTAAGGCTTTGTTTTAATACTACTCCATTGTCTTTTGTTGTATCTTCTGCATTTAGAGTTGTTGCTAAGGTTAGTCCTGCATCTGTTATTAATTTTCTTGCATCTGCTTCAGTTTTTCCAAGTACGTTTGGGACTAAACTCTTTTCTACTCCTGTACTTACTTTTATCGTTACTGTTGAGCCAGCTCCAATTTCTGCATTTTCTGGTACGTCTTGACTTATTACATATCCTGCTTCTATTTTTTTACTTGGTTCTTCTTCTACAACAACTACTAAGTCTTCTTTTTCAAGTAATTCTTTTGCTTCTTCTAGTGTTTTTCCTGTAACTTTAGGTACTTTTACTATTTTTAAACCAAGACTTACTATTACATTAATTGTTGATTTTTCTTTTATTTTATAGTTTTCTTTATATATTGGATCTTGGGAAATTATTTTTCCCGCTTCTATTACTGCATCATATCTTTCTTCTTTTACTTCTATTTGAAGCTTAGATTCTTCTATTTTTGTTTTAGCATCTTCTAAAGTTAGACCTACTAAGTCTGGTATTAATACATCTTTTGGTGTTGTCATATCAAATGCAAAACTCGTTATTGCTATAGTTAGGGCAAATAGTATGACTAAACCTATTATTGTGGAAATTATTTTATGTTTTCCAATGAATTCTGTAAATTTGTTCTTTTTCTCTTTTTCCATATCTTTCTCCTTCTCTTTTACTTTATCTTCTATTGGTTTTGAGTAAATAGTTGATATGGTTTGTGTTGGATAGTCTCTTATTGTGTTGTCTATATTTACAAAGTCTGCATCTGGATTTTTTAGTGCTATACTTAAATCTTTTAACATTTCACCAGCGTTTTGATATCTTAGACTTGAATCTTTTTGCATAGATTTCATTATTATTTTATTTACAGCTTGTGGAATTGTCGGGTTTATTATTATTGGCTCTATTGGTTGTTCTTGAAGATGTTTTAGTGCAACTGATACTGGTGTATCTGCATCAAATGGTAGTTTTCCTGTTAACATTTCATACATTACTACACCTAGAGAGTATAAGTCAGATTTTGCATCTGTTATACCTCCTTTTGCATGTTCTGGTGAAAAATAATGTACAGAACCCATTGTTGTTCCAAATGCTGTAATTGTAGAATTTGAAACTGCTTTTGCTATTCCAAAGTCTGTTACTTTTGCCATTCCATCTTCTGTTATTATTATATTATGTGGCTTAATATCTCTATGTATTATATTATTTTTGTGTGCTGTTTCTAAGGCTGATGCAATTTGTATTGCAACATTTACACACCATTTCCATGCAAGTGCTCCTTCTGAAACAATAATTTCTTTTAATGTTCTTCCTTTTATTAATTCCATTACTATATAATATAAGTTTCCTTCATGTCCAACATCATATACAGATACTATATTGGGATGTGTTAAACTTGCTACTGCTTGCGCTTCTGTATTAAATCTTTTAATAAATTCTTCGTCTGTAGTAAATTCATCTCTTAATACTTTTACTGCGACATATCTGTTTAATACATGGCATTTTGCTTTATATACTGTAGCCATGCCTCCATTTCCTATCTGTTCTATTATTTCATATCTATTCCCTAATAATCTACCTTCTAGCCCCATCTTAAACCTCCTAAGATTTTTTATCTATAATATATTTACATTTTTACTATAACTGTTGTTATATTATCTAGTCCTCCAGCCTTATTTGCTTTTTCTATTAAGTCTTTTGCTATATTATCAGATTCCTGTGTTATTATTTCTTGAATTTCTTTTGCTGGTACCATGTTTGTTAAACCGTCTGTATTCATTTCAATTATATCTCCATCTTGTATACTTCTTTCTATAATATCTGGTTCTACATATGGTGCACATCCTAATGCTTTCATTAACATGTTTTTTTTAGGATGATGTTCCGCTTCTTTTGGTGTTATTGTTCCTTCATTTACTAGTTCTTGCACATAACTATGGTCTTCTGTTAATTTTTGCATTACTCCTCGCCTAATTCTATATATCCTGCTATCTCCAATATGCCCTATGTATAATTTATCTTTTATTATTAAGCAAATTTCCATTGTTGTTCCCATTCCTAATAGTTCTTCATCTTCTTGTGATTTTTCATAAACTACATTATTAGCATATTCCATTGCTTTAGATATCATGTTAAAAATTTTTTCTTTTTCTTCATTAGTTTGTTCTATATTTTTTTCTATATATTCTTTTACGGTTTCTGTTGCTGTTTTGCTTGCAATTTCTCCACCATTATATCCGTCCCATTCCATCTGCAACTATGAATAGTTTTAAATCGTTTTTGCTTGCATAATAATAATCTTCATTTTTTTCTCTTATTCTCCCTACGCTTGTCCCTGCATATATCCTCATATGTTGCCTCCTTCTTTCCTTCTCAACTGCCCACAAGCAGCTTCTATATCGTCTCCAAGTTCTCTTCTTATTGTTGCTACTATTCCACGTTCATTTAAGTAATCTCTAAATTTTATAACGTTTTCGTTTGTGCTTGTATCAAATTGACCGTTTTCTATTTTATTTATTGGAATTAAATTAACATGACATAATATTCCTTTTAATAGTTTTACTAAGGCTTTTGCGTCGTCTAAATTGTCATTGTTATCTTTTGCTAATGCATATTCAAATGATATTCTTTTGTTTGTTTTTTCTATATAATATTTACATGCTTTCATTAATTCTTCTATATTATATTTATTATTTATTGGCATCATTTTGCTTCTTTTCTCATTTGTTGTTGCATGTAAAGATATTGATAATGTACATTGTAAGTCCATGTCTGCAATTTCATATATTTTTGGAACTAGTCCACATGTAGAAATACTTATGTGTCTTGCTCCTATGTTTAATCCTTTTGGATTGTTTATTGTTTTTATTGCTTTTATAACATTTTCAAAATTGTCAAGAGGTTCCCCTATTCCCATAAATACTACATTAGATATTTTAATGCCTGTATCTCTCTCCACTGCTAATATTTGTTCTGCGATTTCTCCTGATGTAAGGCTTCTTATAAATGCTATTCCTGTTGAAGCACAAAATTTACATCCCATTTTGCAACCTACTTGTGATGATACACATATACTATACCCATGTTTATATTGCATAAGTACTGTTTCAATTGCGTTTCCGTCTAGGACATCAAATAAGTATTTTTTTGTTCCATCTGAGGATTCTTGCTTTTTTATAATTTTATATATGCCTAATGTATAATTCTCTGTTAGTTTTTCTCTTAATTCTAATGAAAGGTTTGTCATTTCATTAAAGTTTGTTACATTTTCTACATATATCCACTTAAATATTTGCTCTGCTCTATAGCTTTTTTCTCCTATTGAAATCATTTCTTCTTTTAATTTGTCTAAATTGTAATCTTTTATATTTTTCATATAATCCTTCATTCTATATTTTTATATCAACGTTATACCATAAAAGAAAATTTTTTTCAATACATTTACAATATATTTATTACTTAAATATATCTACAATATTATTCACCAAATAATCTATATCTTCTTTTGTGTTTTCTTTTCCTAGTGTTATTCTTAAGGCTCCTTCTGCTTCTTCATTATTTAACCCTATTGCCATTAGCACATGTGATGGGCTTGAGGCCCCTGTGTTACAGGCAGAACCTGCTGATGTACAAATTCCCTTTTCGTCTAATTTTAATAATAAGTCTGAACTGTCTTCTCCTAAAAATGATATATTTATATTTCCTGGTAGTCTATCTTTTCTCGCTCCATTTATTTTTATTTTTCCTATTTTGCTTTGCAATTTTTCTATACAATATTCTCTCAGTTCTATTAATTTTTTATTGTATTCTTCTATATTTTCATATGCTAGTTCTATTGCTTTTCCCATTCCCACTATTCCTGCTACATTTTCAGTTCCTGCTCTTTTTCCATTTTCTTGATGTCCTCCATCTTGTATTTCTTTAAAGTTTACTCCTTCTCTTACATATAATGCTCCTACTCCTTTTGGTCCATAAAATTTGTGTGCAGACATTGATAATAAGTCTATGTTCGTTTCTTTTACATCTATTTTTATGTTTCCTATCGCTTGCACTGCATCTGTATGAAATAGTATTTTGTGTTTTCTTGCAATCTTTCCTATTTCTCTTATTGGCTGAATTGTTCCGATTTCATTGTTTGCTGTCATTATTGATATTAAAATTGTACTTTGTTTTATTGAATTTTCTAGTTCTTGTAAATTTATTTTTCCTTCTTTATCTACATTTAAATATGTTACTTCTACTCCTTCTTGTTCTAATGTTTTACAGGTATTTAAAATAGCATGATGTTCTATTTTAGTTGTAATTATATGTTTTTTGTCTTTTTCATTTGCATATGCTATCCCTTTTAAGGCTAAATTATCACTTTCGCTTCCACATCCTGTAAAATATATTTCCTTTGTTTTTGCATTAATTGCTTTTGCTACCTTTTGTCTGGCTAAGTGTATTGCCATTTTGTTTTGTCTACCTATTGTATATGCTGATGATGGATTTCCATAGCTATATGAAAAATATGGTATCATTTCTCTTAAAACTTCTTCATCAACAGCTGTTGTTGCTGCATGGTCAAAATAATATATTCTATTCATAAATTATATTCTCCTTATTTATATATTATATTGTTTGATATTGAATTTAAGAACAATTTAATTATATTATCCAAAAAACGGACGCCCGAAGGGCGCCCCTATATTTAATATAATTAATTTTATTTATTCCATCCTTCTTTGTTTGTTTGTCTCTCTCTCGCTATTGCTAATGTATCATCTGGTACATCTTCTGTTATTGTAGATCCTGCTGCTACTAAGACGTCATTTCCTACTTTTACTGGCGCAACAAAGTTTACATTTGAGCCTATAAAGGCATTATCTCCTATTACTGTTTTATTTTTGTTTTTGTGTATATCATAGTTACATGTAATTGTTCCACATCCAATATTAGTGTCTTTTCCAATTTCACAGTCCCCCATATAACTTAAGTGTGGTACTTTTGTTCCTTCTCCTATTATTGTCTTTTTTATTTCTACAAAACTTCCTACTTTTACATTATCTGCAATTTTACATTTTTCTCTTATATATGCATTTGGTCCGATTTCACAGTTTTTACCTATTTTTACTCCTGATTTTATTGTAGTGTTAGGGTGTATTACTGTATCAATTCCTATTTCTACATCATCATAGATATATGTAGAGTTCATGTCTTCAATGGTAACACCTTTTTCCATTAATTCTGTATTTATTCTAAGTTTTAAAATTTGTGTTACTAATTCTAATTGTACTCTATCATTTACACCTAGTATTTCTGTATTATCTTCTATAATAACTGCACCTGTTTTTAAACCTTTTTCATTCATTATCTTTATAACATCTGTTAAATAATATTCTCCTTGTGCATTATTATTGTCTATTTTATTTAGGGCTAAAGACAATTCTTCAATGTCAAAACAATACACTCCTGCACCTATTTCATTTATTAATTTTTCTTCTTCATTTGCATCTTTTTCTTCAACTATAGATTTTACATTTCCTCCAATATCTCTAATTATTCTTCCATAACCTGTTGGATTTTCATAAATTGCAGTTAAAACTGTTGCATATTCTTTATCTTTTATACTTTTCTTAATTAAATTTTTTAAGGTTGATGGTCTTATAATAGGAACATCTCCTGATAAAACTACCACTTTTCCTTTTTTGCCTTTTAATAGTGGAAGTGCTTGTTTTACTGTATCTCCTGTACCTAAAAGTTCTTCTTGGTACGCATATTTAACAGAATCCTCTAATACTTTTTTTACTTGCTCTCTTTTATGTCCTACTACAGTTATAATATCATTTATTCCTGCTTCTTTTGCTATGTCTACAACTCTTTTTACCATTTCTTTTCCATATATTTTATGTACACATTTTGCTTTTTCTGTTTTCATTCTAGTTCCTTTTCCTGCTGCCATGATTATTCCTATTATTTCTTCCATAATTATAATCATTCCTCCTTATTTACGATTTATAATATTACATATATTATAAATTATCTTAAATTATTCAATTTTTAATGAATTGCGTGCGTTTATCTCCCCTTGTAAATACCATATGGCATTTCTTACAATTTCAATTTCTATTACTTTTCCTATTAAATCTTTGTTTCCTTCAAATATTACTACTTTATTTGTTTCTGTTCTTCCTGTTAGCATTTCATCATTGTTTTTACTTTTTCCTTCTACTAGAATTTTTTGTTTTGTTCCAACATATTTTTCACTATTATTTTCTGTTTGTTCTTCTACTAATGATTTTAATCTATTAAATCTTTTATGTTTTGTTTCTTCGGGTATTTGATTTTCCATCTTATCTCCTGGTGTTCCAACTCTTCTTGAATATATAAACATATATACTTGTTCATAGTTTATTTTTCTTACAACATCTAATGTGTCTTCAAAATCTTCTTCTGTTTCTCCTGGGAATCCCACTATTATGTCTGTTGAAAATACTATTTCTGGGATTTCCTTTTTTATTTTTTGTGCTAATTCCAAATATTGCTCTTTTGTATATTTTCTATTCATTTCTTTTAAAACTTTCGTACTTCCTGATTGCAACGGGAGATGTATAATCTTACAAATTTTGCTACATTCTTTTATTGCTTTTATCACATCTTCTGTAAAATCCTTTGGATGTGGAGATACAAATCTTATTCTTTCTATTCCTTCTATTTTATTTACATCTTTTAATAAGTTTGCAAAATTATAGTTTTCTCCACCATTATATGAGTTTACGTTTTGTCCTAATAATGTAATTTCTTTATATCCTTTATTGGCAAGGCATTTAACCTCTTCTATAATATTTTCTGGCTTTCTACTTCTTTCTCTTCCTCTAACATATGGTACTATACAATAACTGCAAAAATTATTGCACCCATACATTATTGTAACAGATGCTTTTAAGTTATCATTTCTTTTTACAGGAATGTTCTCATATACTTTTCCATCTATGTCTATAACATCCTCTATCCTTTTTTTCTCTTTTATTGCATTGTATAAGTCTTCTGGAAATTTATGTAATGTGTGTGTTCCAAATATAATATCTGTATAAGGATAGCTTTTTCTTATTTTTTCTTGAATATGCTTTTCTTGCATCATACAACCGCCAATTGCGATTATTGTTCCTTTTTCTTCTTTTGCTTTTTTTAGTTCTCCTAGCTTTCCAAATAATCTATCTTCTGCATTTTCTCTAACACAGCATGTATTCATAACGGCTAAGTCTGCTTGTTTTGATTCTTCTATTTTTGTGTATCCCATTTTTTCTATCATTCCACATAGTTTCTCAGAATCGTTTTCGTTTAGTTGACATCCCATTGTAAGGATATTATATGTTAATTTTTTGCCTTCATTTAATTTTTTTACTTTATCTATGAATTCTTTTTGGTATTCTATTTCTTCATTTATTTTCACTTTGAATTTCATTCCTCCTAATATACATGTTTTGTATTGTATCATAATTATTTTATTTTTTCAACTTAATAACCAATCTATCGCATTTATCTTTTTAATTCCATCATAGTCTGCTTCTAAATCATCGTCTAATGTTATTATATATTTAGGATAATTATCGTTTATTTTTTTTAGTGGCGTTAACTCTCTTTCTAATGTTTTTTCATCTCTTACTGAAAATGCTACTTGGTAATATTCTATTCCTTCAAAGTTTTGTGCTACAAAGTCTATTTCTAATTCGTCTAATTTACCTATATATACTTTATATCCTCTTCTTAGTAATTCAAGATATATTACATTTTCTAAGATGTGTCCCATGTCTTGACCTGCTTTTTTTCCTAATAAATAATATCTTAGTCCAATATCCACTATATAGTATTTTTCCTGTGTTTTTAAATAATCTTTTCCTTTTATATCATATCGATTTGCTTTATATAAAATATAACTATCTACTAATGCTTCTACATAGTTTGCAACTGTATTGTATGATGTTTGTCTTGCCATTGATGTTAAGGTATCACTTATTTTTTTTATACTACAATTACTTCCTATATTATTAAATAAATATTTTATTATACTCTCTAATACATTTTTATCTGAAATACCTTTCCTTGATATTACATCTTTATAGACCACTGTATTAAAAATACCTTCTAAGTATATATTTATATTTTCTGGATTTACTGTATATAGTTCTATTGATTGAGGAAATGAGCTGTATCTTAGATAGTCTCTGAATTTTCTTGATAAATCTGTTCTATCCTCAAAAGCTGATATATATTCTTTAAATGATAATGGTAACATTTGAATTTCTATATATCTTCCAGAAAGTAATGTTGCAAGCTCAGATGATAACATATATGCATTAGAGCCCGTTATATATATGTCTACATTTTTATTAATAAATAACCCATCTACAGTTTTTTCGAATTCTTTAACATTTTGTATTTCATCTAGGAATATATATGTCATTTTCTCTTTTATTAGTTTTCCTTTTATATATTGATATAACTTTTTTCTATCAGTTAATTCTTCAAAATTTGGGTCTTCAAAATTTATTGAAATTATTTGATTTTCTTCTACTCCATTTTCTTTTAAGTATTTTTGAAATAGTTCCATTAAAGTTGATTTTCCACATCTTCTTATTCCTGTTATTACTTTTATTATTTGCTTATCTTTAAAGTTTTTTAATATTTTTAAATAATTATCTCTTTCTATCATAGATTTTTCCTCCTACAATATTTTTATTATACTTCTTTTATATATTATAGTCAAGTTTTTTCAAAATATTGAAAAAACTTTGCACTTTTGCAAAGTTTTTACTATTTTATGTTTTGTTACGTTTTATATAATTGTTATGCATTTTCTAACTTTTGCAATTTTTATATAAAACGGAGAAAAGCCAGCGAGGAAATGCTTTCCTCCTTCTGGCTTTTGAGAAATTTTACTATAACGGACATGCAATACTCTCCCCTACATCCATGTTTATCAAATTTTGTATCCCTATATCGTAATTTATGGTTCGCTCAAAATTGTTATTTGGCAAGGCGTTCAAGAAAGAAATACCGGAAACGTACTCATGTACGTTGAGGATTTTCTTTCGTAGAACAACACAGCCAAAGGGCAATTTTGTGTGAACTAACTTGCCTGTTCTTTTAGTTTTACCAATATATTTAATGCCTCTATTGGTGTTAGTTCTTCTACATTTATTTTGTCTATTTCATGTGCTATTTCTGCTATTTTATAATTGTACATACTTAATTGTCCTGCTACTTCGTCTTTTTTCTCTTTTTCCATTTTCTTTTGTCCTAGCATGCTCTTTCTTTCTAGGCTTTTTAATATTTCATTTGCATTTTTTAAGACCTCTTTTGGAACTCCTGCAAGCTTTGCTACGTGTATTCCATAGCTTTCGTCTGTTCCACCTTCTACTATTTTCCTTAAAAATATGATGTCTTCCCCTTTTTCTTTTACAGCTATTGAATAGTTTTTTACTCCTTCTTGCTCATTTTCTAGTTCTATTAATTCATGATAATGTGTTGCAAATAGTGTTTTTGCTCCACATTTTTCTGTGTCTGATATGTATTTTGCTACTGCCCATGCTATTGATAGTCCATCATATGTTGATGTTCCTCTTCCTATTTCGTCTAATATTATTAAACTGTTACTTGTTGCGTCTTTTAATATGTTTGCAACTTCCATCATTTCTACCATAAATGTACTTTCTCCCATACTTAAATCGTCTGATGCTCCAACTCTTGTGAAGATTTTATCTACTACACCTATTGTAGCTTTGTCTGCTGGTACAAAGCTTCCTATTTGTGCCATTAAGGTTATTAATGCTACTTGTCTCATATATGTTGATTTTCCTGCCATATTAGGTCCTGTAATTATTGATAGTCTATCACTTGTTTTGTTTAAATAAGTATCATTTCCTATAAAGCTTCCTCTTGGTAACATTTTTTCTATTACTGGATGTCTTCCATTGTTTATTATTATTTCTGCTCCATTATTTACTTCTGGCATTGTATAGTTCATGTCTTCTGCAACTGTTGCAAATGATGTTAGTACATCTAATGTTGCAATTATATTTGCGGATTTTTGTATTCTGTCTATTTGTTCTGCTATTTTATTCCTTACTTCTAAAAATAAGTTGTATTCTAATTCAACTAATTTTTCTTCTGCTCCTAAAATGTCCTCTTCTAATTTTTTTAATTCTTCTGTTATATATCTTTCTCCTGTTGATAGTGTTTGTTTTCTGGTGTAATTTTCAGGTACTAGGTTTAAATATGATTTTGTTACTTCTATATAATATCCAAAGACTTTGTTGTAACTAATTCTTAGATTTTTTATTCCTGTTTTTTCTCTTTCTTTTGCTTCTAATTCTACTAACCATTTCTTTCCATTAGTAGTTGCTTCTTTATATTTGTCTGCTTCTTCATTATAACCATTTTTTATTATGTTTCCTTCTTTTATTACTATTGGCGGATCTTCTACTATTGCTTTTTCTATTAATTCATGAATTTCTTTTACTTCATCTAAATTTTCATATAGATTTTTTAACATTGGAGATTTTGTTGTGCTTAATATTTGTTTTATTTCGGGTAATTTCCCTAAAGAGTTTTTTAGAGATACCATATCCCTTGCATTTGCACTACCATATGCAATTTTTCCTACAAGTCTTTCAATGTCATATACTTTTTTTAGGTTTTCTCCAATGTCTGCTTTTAATATTAAGTCTTCTTTTAGTTCTTTGACTGCACCAAGTCTATTATGTATTTCTTCTATATCTATAAGTGGGTCATTTATCCATCTTCTTAGATGTCTTCCACCCATTGAAGTTGATGTTCTATCTAATACCCAAAGCAATGTTCCTTTTTTGCTTTTATCTTTCATTCTCTCTGTTATTTCTAAGTTTCTTCTTGCTGTAATATCTAATGCCATATATCTTGTTGTATTATATATTTTTATTGCATTTATATTTTCTATTTCCATTTTTTGCATTTGTGTTATGTATGACATTAAGGCATTTACTGCTGATACTACTAATAATTTATCTTTAAATTCCGTTATTTTATTGTCTTTCATATCTAATATTTGATGTTTGTTTCTTATTTTTTCTATGTCAATATCAAAGTATGTTTCATCATATTTTGATATATAACATTTTTCGAATCTCTGAGAAATTTTAGACATTTCTTCCATTGTAGAACTCATTAATTCATTTGTTACTATTTCTACTGGTGAGTATCTTGCAATTTCGTCTAATAATTTTGCAAAGTTATTGGTTTCTTTTATTTGTGTTGCATAAAAGTCTCCTGTTGATATATCACATACTGCTAGTCCATAGAATAATCCTTGCTTATATATTGACATTATGTAGTTGTTTTTCTTTTCATCTAATACTGTTTCATCTAGTACTGTTCCTGGAGTTACTATTTTTACTACTCCCCTTTTTACCATCCCTTTCGTATTTTTTGGATCTTCTAATTGTTCACATATTGCAACTTTATATCCTTTTTCTATTAGTTTTGCTATATATACATTTGCTGCATGATAAGGTATTCCACACATTGGTGCTCTTTCTTCCATTCCACATTCTTTTCCTGTTAATGTAAGTTCTAATTCTCTTGATACTTCTATTGCATCATCAAAGAACATTTCATAGAAATCTCCTAATCTATAAAATAATATACAGTCTTTGTATTCTTCTTTCATATTTATATAATGTTGCATCATAGGTGAGTATTCTGCCATTTTGTTTACCTCCATTCGGTTTTTTTCTACATATTTCGTATTTTATCATACATATTTTATAAATTCAATGTATTTGTTCTATTTTTACTCCTTTAGTTAACAAAAGAGGAATGTTTAAATTTCCTTGACCTTTTAGATGGCTTTCATCTTCGTTTTTGTTCGCCCGCCAATTCTACGTAGTAAAAAAATCTTGGCAAAACCAAAATTTTTTTGTGTAAACACATGCAATAAAAGTCCACTCCCAATATTACATATGCTCCTCTATAAATTTTATTTAATGTAAAGTGTTATACGAAATCCGATATCCAATTCAGTGCTAGTAGCGTGACTAACGCCATGGCGGTAACACGCTGGGAAAGTACTATACACATTAAGAAAGCTACCACCACGGCGAACGTGGTATTGAATATTTGTTTCGTTTATGTTGCCCGCCTTATAGAATGAGCTTTCATCTGTCCATTCCCATAAACTTCCTGCCACATCATATATGTGGTATTTTTCTGTTTGTTTACTTGCTCCTGTTGTTAGTAAATCTCCATCATTAGAACTATAATTACTCGTTTTTCCTTCTGTTTCTCCTCCAAATACTCCTAAGTACCAACTATTTGAGTACCATCCCCTTGCCATTCTTCCTTTGTATTCTATACTGTTATTCGTATAATTTCCCCAGTTTGCTGAGTTTGTTAAGTCTGCTTCTGTTAAGTCTGTTTTTTCTACTATTCTTTTTAGCATTACATCCCACTGTGTTCCTGTTATTAGTCCACTACTTACACTATTTGTATTATACATGCTTTTTGCATTTTTTTGTGATGTTGTCCAGTCTATAAAATTCCATGGTACTTGTCCTGCTCTACTTTGTGGTATTCCCTCTTTATTATATATTTGGTTTGAACCTGTTTGTTGCTGTGTTTGCGTAAATTCAGGAATTGTTTCTGCAAGCCCTGCTTCATATCTTGCTACATAAAATCCTTCATATTTTCTTATTTGTGGTAATTCTGAGGTATATGTTGTTTTATCCCATCCTCCATACGCTAATATAGTATGTGATTGTGTTGTTCCATTCCATACTTCACATTTTTTATATTCCTCTTCTGCACATGGTATCCATACAAATTGATTTCCTTTTAAATTTGTCGTATATTCCCATGTCGTTTTATCTATTTTTCCATCATATTGGTCTTCTTCATTATCACTTATTATTACTCCTGTGTTTAAGTCTCCTCCTACATAATAAAAACCAATTGGCACTGGTACTGTTTCTCCATTTCCTAATGATATGGCTGTTACTGTTTCTATGTTCCAGTTTTCTTTTGGGGCTACTACTGTCCCTATATCTTGTGGAGTTTCAGTTGTGTTTTCTGGTAGATTTTCATTGTGTACAGACACAGGATCCACCCCTACATTATCTTCAATGTCTTTGGTGTATGTTGCTAATCCAGTTGATATTAATGTCTTTTCTACTTCTTCTCTTGCATTTTCTTTTATTCTTTCTAGTGTTTTATTTGTACTTGCTATATTACTTATTAACATTACTGTTACCAAAAATAAAACTATACTTAATACATATATTATTTTTCTTCCTCTTTTTGTAGTTAACACTTCTTTCATCTTCTGTCCTTCTTTCTTTTTCTAGATTTTGTATATTTTTAATTAATTATCATTTTCAAATAATTCTTTAATATATAAATCTCTATTTTTTAATTCATTGCTTTTTTCTTGTAATAAGTTTTCGAAAAACATTATTAAATAATCAAATCTAGGATAAATTCCTTTGGGAATATTTCCATAATTGCTTCTTACTAAAGCATTTCTAAAGTATAAACTTTTATCTTTAAACATATCATTATTAACATTAAATCCCATATTATTAAGGTATTTTTCAATGAATACTGCTGTTGTCCTTGTATTTCCTTCTCCAAAAGGATGTACTTGCCAAATGCTTGAAGTAAATTTTGCAATATGCTTTATCAATTCTTTATTATTTAGTTTTGAATAATCAAATTCTTTTTCTTCTTTAAAATCATATTCCAAATAGCTTTCTATATCTTGATAATTTACATATTTAACAGTCTCTCCGTTTAGTATATCCTCTTTTTTTGTAATATTATAATCTCTATAATTACCTGCAAAGTTATATATATCTTTAAATAAGTATCTATGAATGTTTTTTAATGTAATAGGACTAAATCCAAAACTTTTATCTTCTAATAATTGTGCGATTCTTAATGAAACTAAATCACATTCTTTTTCTTTTCGAATATTTATATTGCTAATATCTTGTGTTTTATAGTAGTCTTTTAATAAGTTTTCTACTTCATAATATTTGAGTTCACCATTAATATTTTTTTGGGATAAATCTAATAAATATTTAGAAGGCTCTAAATTATCAACTTTATTTAATCCAATACCAGTACTCCAATATTCCTGTTTTTTTGTGATATCAGTTGTTTCATTTTCAATTATATAATTTTCTTCATTAGACATATAAAACTCTCCTAATTTATTTTAATCTTAGATTATTGACTAGACAAAAACTCCGTCCACTTGTCTTATTTTAGATATAAAACCACACGAAATCCGATAAATGGATGAGTATAACTAACTATATTACCCCCATGGCGATAACACGCTGGTTGATCCTCATAGCCAAGGATACAATTACCACCACGAAGAACTCGGTATTGATCATTTGTTTCATTTGTATTTCCTGCTTTACATAATGATGCTTCGTCTGTCCATTCCAATACGTTTCCTGCTACATCAAATATATGATACTTTTCTGTTTGTCTGCTTGCTCCTGTTGTTAACAACTCCCCATAAGTATAAGCTTGTTCATATATACTTGTTTTTCCTTCTGTCTTTCCTCCAAATGCTACTAAATTCCACATACTTGAATAATTTGTTTTTGCCATTCTTCCTTTATATTCTATACTATTATTTCTATAGTTTCCCCAGTTAGATGAGCTTGTTAAATCTGTGCTTTCAATTGAGCCTTTTTCTAGCATTTTCTTTAACATTACATCCCATTGGGTTCCTGTTATTAATCCACTACTTACACTGTTCGTATTATACATGTTTTTCGCATTTTTTTGTGAGGTTGTCCAGTCTATAAACACCCATGGAACTTGATTTACTCTACTTTGAGGTATTCCTTCTCTATTATATACTTGATTTGAAACTGTATGTTTTTGTGTTGACGTAAATTCTGTTATTGTTTTTGCTAGTCCTGCTTCATATCTTGCTACGTAAAATCCTTCATATTTTCTTATTTGAGGTAATTCTGAGGTATATGTTGTTTTGTCCCACCCTGCATTACATAAGGTTCCTGTTTTTGATGTTGTTCCTGAGGGTTTTTGTGTTATTCCATTCCATACTTCACTTTTTACATATTGCTCTTCTTTGCATGGTATCCATACAAATTGGTTTCCTTTTAAGTTAGTCGTATATTCCCATGTTGTTTTATCTGTTGTTCCATCATATTTGTCAGCTTCTTCATCACTTATTATTACTCCAGTATTTAGGTCTCCACCTACATAGTAAAATCCAATTGGTACTGGCACTGTTTCTCCATTTCCTACTGATACTGCTGTTACTGTTTCTATGTTCCAGTTTTCTTTTGGTGCTACTATTGTTCCTATATCCTGTGGAGTTTCAGTTGTGTTTTCTGGTAAGTTTGCATCAGATAGTGGGCGATTACTAATCGCCCATACATCTTTTGTATATGTTAATGTACCGTTTGAAATTAATGTGTTTTCCGCTTCTACTTTTGCATTATATATTATTTTGTCTAGTGATGTTCTTGTACCTACTATATTGCTTATTAAAATTATTATTACAAATAATATGGCTATACCTAGTATAGTTATTATATTTCTTTCTCTTTTCTCTAATTTTTCTTTCATCTTCTGTCCTTCTTTCTTATCTTCGTTTATAGTATAACACAATATATATGTATAACTTAATAAAATGTATTTAAATGTTTTATATTAATAACTTTTCAAGGTTAGATTGAATTTTGGGCTGAAATTCTATAAAATATCTTTTTATTTTCTCCCAATCATAGTCAACAAAATTTTGTGGTAATATTTCTTGCTCAGCATCTTCAAAATAGCTTAATCCCATTATGATATTAGCATAATTTATGTTTTCTCCACATTTTTGTAATAATCCATTCGCTAACTCTAAAATCATAATATCACTTTTAGTAAGTATATTATATAAGTCAAAAAAGTCTTTTTTAGCTCCTCTTCCTCCTATTGCAACTAACTTCATTACTGCTATATCTAATATACTTGCTAGTTTTAATTTAGGCATTTCTTCTGGTATAATAAGATTTTTAATTATTTTATTTGGATAATAAAAAAAACTAATTTGTACTCCATTTACTATTACATCACATGTTCCTTTCTGATTTTGTTTAACCTCCATTGTTCCCAATTTTCCTAACTCTTCTAATAATATTTCATTATTAAATTGTTCTGGCACACAAAAGTCAAAATCAAATGATTCCCTTAAACCTAATTGCAGTGATAATGCTGTACCACCTATCATATAATAGTTAGGTATACTTACCATTTCTATTATATTATTCAGTAATTTATATCTATCATTATCAATTATATTCCAATACATTATTTATTCACTCTCCAGTATTCATAATTCATAGCTGTAGTCCATATATAATATGCCATTTCCTCCTTTTTTAAGCTAAATTGTTGCTTTAGATAATTCGCTACTAATGGTTTTAAGTTTCTACAATTTCTTGCAACATCTTCTATATCTTCATTACTATAGTTCTCTTTTACCCATCTTAGCGCTTTTAAATCTCCATAGCAATATAATCTGGAAATTATATACCTTTTATTTTTTTGTATATCTAATTTTTCAAATTTTGTATCCCAAAAATATTTTTTTAATTCCTCTGGCATATTTACCTCCTAATATTAGAATATTATTACAAATAATATGGCTATACCTAGTATAATTATTATATTTCTCTCTTTTTTATTTAATTTTTCTTTCATCTTCTGTCCTTCTTTCTTATCTTCGTTTATAGTATAACACAAATTAATTATATAAATATATTTTTTTATAAAATTTATATGCAAAAATAAAGATATTCATTTCAGTTGGTACATACTTTACCGTATACTCCTCCTCCTCCTGCTTGTAATTTTAGTTTTCCTTCTCTTCCTAGTATTATCTGGTTTGCAGTTTTTGAGCCTACAATTGCTTCTATATCATCAATTTCTATTTTGTGTAATATATTCATTTCTGTTTCAAATTGAGCTAAAAGTTTTTCTATTGTTCTTCCTCCTAGTCCTGGTATAAATGTTAATGGTATTTGATATATATATGGTGGTCTAAAGTTGGGACTTTTGCTTAATTTCTTATCTTTTATCATTTCTATTCTATCAAAAACTCCCATAGTAATATTTTTGCTATCACATGTATCACATTGTGTGACTGGAGCTCTTCCTTCTATTGTTTTTTCACAGATTTCACAATATGTTCTATGATATTTTCCTAGTTGAGGATTAAGTCCATAATTACATAATATTTTTCTATTATCTTCATTTTTTAATGCTTTTAATAATTCTTTAAAACTAATATCTTTAACCTGAATTTTATTATATTCCCTTGCAATTTTAGGTAATGAATGTGCATCTGAGTTTGTTAAAAATGTACATGTTTCTAGTTCTGATATTTGGTCTGCTAAATATGTATCTGAGCTTAATCCTAATTCTATAGCAAATATTTTGCCAAACTTTTCTTTAAATATTTTTTTTAGTCTGTCTGTACAATGTCCATAAAAACTTTTATGTGGCGTAAATGCATGTGCTGGTATTAATATTCCATTATATTTTTCTACTATATCAATTAATTCATATGCTGATATGTCTGCCCTTTGTGAACTTAATGTTATGTTTGATATATGTTTTTTCATCTCTTCTGAAAAACCTTTTATGTCTTTTAAATGTGGAAAGTAACACAGATTATGTGCACATCCCTTTTTTCCATCAGGTCTATTTTCTGATGTTTCTATTTCACTTCCTAATATTATACAAAGCTTGTCTTTATATATTATTCCACCATCTTCTATTTCATATGCCTCTCCATTTTCTAAAAATTCTTCTATATCTTCTATTACATATGGTGAGGCACAGTCTATTATTCCTGCAATGTTTATTCCTTTTCTTTCTACACATTCTTTTGCTATATTTTCAAAGTTTAAACTCCTTGCTGCTGTTATTTTTATTGGTTTATTGTTTTTTGTTCTTCCTATATGAATGTGTAAGTCTGCAAATATTTCGTACATTTTTATTATTCCTTTCTTGTATTTATATCTTTAAAAGGCACGATATTTCGTGCCCTCTTATATATTCTTTTCTTTTGTTACTATCTTTCCTCTTAATTCTATTTCTTCAAAGTTATACTTCATTGATATTGCTCCTATTGATGTGTTTTCTTGCTTTATATATGTACATAATTTACTTATTCCTTTATTTAGTTTAGTATTGTTTTTAATTTCTCCATTTGTGTCTATATTGTTAGATATTTTAGTTGCTTGCATTTATCATTACCCCCTCTTCTTTGTATATAAATTCTTTAAACTCATTTATATATTGATTCTGTACATCTTTTAAGTTTTCATTTAATAATAATTCCATTGCATTTTTAATTCCTTGAGAGGCTTTTTCTTCTCCATTTAATAGTAATGCTCCTAAATTATCTACTAATTCTAAGATATCACTTTCTGGTTCTCTAGGTTCTAATCCACTATATCTATTTACTCCTTCACAAATACGACAAAATCTTTCATTAAATCCAAACTCTGATAAATATTCTGCTCCATCTTTTGCATAAAATTTAATTTTTTCTAAGTCTGTTGTACAATTAATTTTCTTGCTTGCATATAATAGACATGCTGTTATTATTAAATTTTCATCGACGTCTAGGCTCATTGTTTCTATAAACATTCTTGCTAATTCTGCTTTACATATTACTGACTTGTCAAAAAAAGTATTTGCTTTTTTATGTAAATAATATGCTATTTCTATCTTTTTAAAATAGTTATTTTCATTTAAGATATATTCAGCAAAACTTTCCATTTTATCCTCCATTCATTTGTACTAATATATCCAATATTATATTTCATTTTACTTTATTTTTCAATATATAACAAAAAATATAATTATTCTGTAATATTATTGTAACTTTTTTGTAATATTTATAGTTCTTTTATCGCATTACGTGCTAATTCATCACATCTATTATTGTATTTATTTGTGCTATGTCCTTTTACTTTTATGAATTTTACTTTATATTTTTTTACTAATAAATCTAATTCTTGCCACAGTTCTTTATTTTTTACTTCTTCTTTTTGAGAGTTTTTCCATCCATTTTTTTTCCATCCATCTATCCAATGACTATTAAAGGCATTTACTACATATGCACTATCACTATATACTTCAACTTCACACTGCGTTTTTAAGGCTTTTAACCCTTCTAATACTGCTGTTATTTCCATTATATTGTTGGTTGTTTGTTTTACTCCTCCTGATAATTCCTTTTTGCATTCCTTGTACATAAGTATTGTTCCCCAACCTCCTGGTCCTGGATTACCTGAACATGCTCCATCTGTATATATAATGACTTTTTCCATATTTAATCTCCTTTTACTTTTATTATTTTAACTTTTTTTATTATGATTATTTTTTCTCTTTTTACTTCTTATAAATTATACTCTTTTATGTTAATACTTACAATACTTGTTGTTATATTTTCAAAGCAAATAACAGTATTTTACTGATTTCTTCACTTTTCCATTTCTAAAAATTCAAAGGCTCTAATCGCTATTGCCTTTAATATTTTCTCATTTACATTCGAATACTTAAATCGGCAAAAGAAAAAGTGGCATAGCCACTTTTCTTTTGGGATTATGTTGCCGTTATTAAAGTAATCTTTTTATTAACTCCTCCTCTGATGATGGACTCATTAACTGAGGTGCAATAGAAAACATGGTTCTTGCTCCGCTTTCGCCATTTTTGTCCATACGGTATGCTGCTCTTGCGACTGCAACAAGGATTGCACCTGTGAACTCTGGATTTGAGACAAGGTTTAGTTTATATTCTATAACTTCTTTGTTTCCAGCTCCTGTTACTCCACTGTGAAGTACACTACCTCCATGTGGTAATCCTGAATGTTCTCTTAATAGTTCTTCCTCACTGATAAAGTGCACTGTGGTATCATAGTCAGCAAAATAGTTAGGCATATTCTTGATTTCTGCTTCTATTTTTGCTCCATCTGCTCCCTCTTCAAGAACTACAAAACATTCTCTTAAATGCTTTTCTCTTGTTGTAAGATTAGGATTTTCTCCGTTCCTTACACGATTTACCGCTTCTTCGATAGGTATTGTGTATTGACGAGCATCTTTTACTCCTTCAATACGACGTATCGCATCAGAGTGTCCTTGACTAACTCCTTTACCCCAGAAGGTATATGTATTGCCTTTTGGCAATATTGCTTCAGCATACAGTCTGTTTAGTGAGAACATTCCTGGATCCCATCCTGCTGAGATAACTCCAATGGTTCCTGCTGATTTTGCTACCTCGTCAACTTTCGCATAATGCTCAGGTATTTTAGCGTGTGTGTCAAAACTATCTACTACATTAAACATTTTTGCTAACATAGGTGTCTGCTCTGGTAGGTCTGTTGCAGACCCTCCACATGCAATCATTACATCTATTTTGCCTTTATATTCTTCAACATTATTTGTCGAAACTACTGTAATATCTGCTTTTAATTGTGAAACAATATCTACTGGATTTCTTCTTGTAAAAATAGCAACTAATTCCATGTCTGGATTTTGATTTATCGCTTCTAATACTCCTTTTCCTAGATTTCCAAAACCATAAATTCCAATTTTAATTCCCATAATCTTTTTCCTTTCTGAAGACTTATAGACTTCTATTAAAACAAATTAGAATGCGTTTCAATATCAAATAATAATAAAACCAATCTTTCTTTTTCAATTTTATATATTAAAACTAAATCATTCAATACATGACAGTCATAATAACCCTTTAGGTTTCCATTCAATGGGTGATTTTTATATCTTTCTCTATTTCTTCGAAATTTATTTTGCTGTAATCATGTAGATGACCATATTCACATATATAAGAACCATGCCCATCATTTAATTCTATAATACCTTTTCTTTTTAGATTAAAAGGTATTCCATTATTTAATTTTATTTGATGTAGAAATAAGTTTATTGCTTCACTTAAAGATAATCCTAAATCCTCCAATATCGGTGTAACTTCTTTTTTTATATCATCATTTATTCTTACTGTAGACATATTAATCATTCCTTTTGCCATTCTGTATACATTGTACTATATATTGTATACATTTGTCAATAAACTGTATACAGCTTTATATTATTATTTACAAATAAAAATGATATTATTCTTCTCTAATTATATTCTTACTTCCAAAATAAGTTGCTAGGAAATATGCTCCATATATTATCCCCATAACAATTATTGTTGCGATTATTGATGGTAATAAGTCTTTTTTTTCTGCAAGTCCTGATAAAATTTCTAGCACAAATTGTATTCCGAATATTGAGTGAATTATGGCTAAAATTAATGGTAAACCAAAAAATATTCCTATTTGCCTAAACAATGCCTTGTTTATCATCTTTTCGTCACAACCTATTTTCCTTAAAATTTCATATCTTTGTTTATTGTCTGAACTTTCTGTTAGCTGCTTTAATGCTAAAATTGCTGCACTTGCTATTAAAAAGATTATTCCTAAGTAAATTGCTATGAAGGTTACTATTGTTGCTAAACCTACACTTGCTTCCATTATAGATATTTTGCTTATTCCAGTAATGTTTAATCCTTTATCAGATAATTTTTGTAATAATTCAGAAGCATCATTTGAAAATATTTCTTCTATTTTTTCTTTTTCTTTATCTGTCTTTGCATTATAATTTGCTACTAAAAAGCTTTTCGCTTTTGATTCCTCTGTTAATGCACAGCTATCTGGTACTAAGATAATTCCTGTATTTGTATGATTTGTTGATATTGCAATAAATCCATTTTTACATTCATTATATTTTGATTTGTATTGTTTTCCTGCTATTGTAAGTTTATTTCCACCTATACTTAATACTTGACTTCTTAATGACGCCATATTATCAAAATTGCAAATTACTATATATTCATCTTCATTTAATTCATATTGCTCTGTTCCATATAATCTAGCTATTCTATTATAATCTGATATTTTTATTATTTCTTCTTGTGTACTATAATCCATCATTGCATATAATCGTTTTACATTTCCTATTTCGCTTCCGAAAAATTTTTCTATGGTTATTTCATTAGTTGCATATATTGGTATTTCTATTACATCTTTTAATACATTTATATCTAGTCCATTATTTACTAAAGTTTCTTTTACTGTTATTCTGGAGTCTTCTTGTTGTTCTTTTGAGTATGTTACTTTATTTCCGAATTTATTTATATAACTTTCAGGCAAATTTGCTGTTTTATGTAGGTTTATATCCACTGGAGTCATTTCTACTAAACCTCTCTCTAGTGTGCTTCTTAAAGCTAAACTAGATGATAAAATTGTGATTGTCATAAATAGCATTAAACAGATTACACTCATACTTACTACTGTTGTGTTTATTTTGTTATTTATCTGTCTTAATACAAACATATTTGTACCTTTTAAATATACGTTTTTCATTATTTGTACCATTTTTAATATAAATCCTGATAAAGACCAAAATATTCCTAAAGTTCCTACTATTCCCATTAATACTGGTGGTAATAATTTAACAAATTTATTCATAGAGAGAAAATCAGCTGTTACTTTCCAATAGGCATATCCTAGAATACTTGCAGATACTAAAAATATTAAAATAGATATTATTGGATTTCTCATTTTTATTTCTTCATTTTTCTTTATAGCATTTAATAAATTTATAAGTTTATATCTTGAAACTGTCATGGTATTAAAAAACATTACTGCAATATACATTACCCCAAAGTAAATGCATGTTTTTATACAGGCGTCTGTTGAAAATACAAACTTAAATTCACTCATGTTTGCTTCAAACATCTTGGCAACTATTATTGACATAAATTGTGACGCAAATATTCCTATTATAAGTCCTACTGCAAGTGAGATTATACCTACAAATATTGTTTCTAATAGTATGATTTTTGATATTTGTCTTTTTCCCATCCCTAGTGTCATGTATATTCCAAATTCCTTTTTTCTTCTATTGATTAAAAAATTGTTTGCATATACAATTAATAACCCTAATATAATTGCTACAAATACTGATACCATTCCAAGCATACTTATCATAAGTTTTATTATTTCTTTTTGTGATTGCGATACTTGTAACATTGCTTGTTGGCTATCTAATGAGTTGAACATATAAAAAATTGAAACTCCTAATACTAGTGTTAAAAAATAAATTGCATAGTCTTTTATGCTTTTTTGCATATTTTTAATTGATAACTTAAATAACATCGTTTAAGTCACCTCCAAGTAGTGTTTGTACTTCAATTATTTTTTCAAAAAATTGTTTTCTTGT
>CARPYP010000009.1 GCA_949045875.1 uncultured Clostridia bacterium
ACCAGAGCCACAGATTGTAAACCCACAACAAGCGTCATCAGGAACAGTGCAACCAGAGCCACAGATTGTAAACCCACAACAAGCGTCATCAGGAACAGTGCAACCACAGCCACAGGTTGTGAACCCACAACAAGTATCATCAGGAACAGTGCAACCAGAACCACAGAGTATAGATCCACAACAAGCAAATACAGGAGATATACAACAAGGAATTGAACAACCATTAACTGTAAATAACACAGGAACAAATAGTAGTAATGCAAACACGGGGATTAATAACTCAAGTCCAGAAACAATACACAGATTAAGCCCAGATGAATATCAAGAAATACCACCTGTTAGGCCAGGAATGCAAGGAGCAAGCTCATCATCAGATGCAGAAAGTGGAATAAATAATAATGTAAACAATACACTAACGACTAATGATACAAATACGCAAGATGGTCAAGGAAATAATCAATTATCAAACAATGAAACAGATGCTCCAGAAGAATATGAAGCTAAAACAGCACGTAAAGTAGTTGATGTGGGCGAAAAAGTAGTTGGTAGAACTGCAAGCGCTGTAGGTACTATGGCAGCTGGAATAGCAGATATGGCAACATCAATGTTAGGAGGAGAGATAATAGGAGCAATGGATACAGGTATAGGAGCTGCAGATAATAGTGTAAAGATTGCAACAACAGGTTCACCATCAAAAAGTAGAAGAAAATCAGATTCTGAAAAAGCCACTCAATCACAAGAAACACTAAGTAAAGAAGCAGAAACAGTAGTAAAAAAGGCGAATATTTCACAAAATGAGGCAATAGCATTAGTAGAAGCATGTAAGGCAGTTGGAATAAATGATGATAGAAATATGGTACTAATAGCAAGTGTATATAAAGGTGCCTCTAATGCCGATAAAAGTGAGATTGTGAAATTATCAAAACTTTTACATAGAATGAAAGAAGATGGAAAAAGTAAAAATGAGGCAAAAAATACATTAGAAAATGAGAGTATATCAAATACAACAAAAGAATTATTATTAAAAATGTATGATAAATTACACATATAAAAATAATTTATGGGGCACAGCTAATGTGCCCTATAATAAAAAGGAGTCCACAAATGATAGATTTAATAAACGTTTCAAAGGCATATAGAGAAAACTTAAATGTTGTAGAAAATATCAATGTAAGGATAAATGATGGAGAAATTTTTGGATTTATAGGACCAAATGGTGCAGGAAAAACTACAACAATTAAAATGATGACAGGAATTTTAGACATTGATGAAGGTAATATTTTAATTGATAATAAGAGTATAAAAAAGAATCCTGTACAAGCGAAAAAAAGGTTTGGATTTGTTCCTGATGACCCTAATATATTCTTAAAATTAACAGGTATTGAATATCTAAACTTTATAGCAGATATATATGAAGTAAATGAGAAAGAAAGAATAGATAGAATAGAAAAAATCACAAAAGAATTTGAAATATATGCTGCATTAGAAGAGAAAATAGAGAGTTATTCACATGGCATGAGGCAAAAAATAATTATAAGTGGAGTTTTATTACATAATCCACAGAATTGGATTCTAGATGAACCATTAACAGGACTTGACCCAAAATCATCATTTAAACTAAAGAATATGATGAAAGAACATGCAAAGAATGGAAAATGTGTATTTTTTTCAACACATGTTTTAGAAGTTGCGGAAAGATTATGTGATAGAATAGGAATTATAAATAAAGGGAAAATAATTTTTGTAGGAACTTACGAAGAAATGAAAAAGAGATTCGGAAATGGAGCTTCTTTAGAGGAATTGTTTATAGAAATTACAGAAAATTAAGGAGAAATTGATGAAAAAAACCATTAATTTATTAAAAACAATGTTAAAAACCTCATATGATATGAGTGGTATAATAGACAGTGATACTAAAAAACTAAATAAGAAATCAATAAAAGTTTGGTTAATAGGAATAGTGTTTATTATAGTAATTTATTTAAGTTATATGTTTATAAATCTCCTAAAAGAAATTGGTGCTCCAGAAATTTTTTTAGAATTGTTTTTTATGTTATTGCAAATATTAGTTATGTTTCAGACTATATTATTGGTAATAAGTACATTATATTTTTCTAAAGATGTTGAAAACTATTTGAGTTTACCAATAACTAGTAGAAAATTGTTAATTACTAAGTTTTCAGTAATGATGAGTATAATATTTGGAAGTGAAATAATAATAGCTTTGCCAGTAATATTTATTTATGGTGTAAGGACATTACAAAACATATTATTTTATCCATTAGCGGTAATTTTAATAGCACTTGTATCAATTTTTCTATCAACTATAGTTTGTATTGTTATGATATTTGTAATGAAAATATTTAGATTTATAAAAAATAAATATTTGTATCAAAATGTAATAATATTAATGATGACTATTATTGTATTCATACCATTAACGAATGTTTTAAATTCAAGTATTAACAATTTAGATAATATAGAAATGCCAGAACAACAGTCATATAATGAGGATAATGCTCAAGATGAAAAACAAGCACTAGAAGAATTAAGTACAATGGTACAAACTATAAGACATTCAAATAAATATTTTATTGTTACAGAAATAGGTGTTAAAGCATTATCAAATATTAATTATAAATCTATCATATATGTTTTAGAGATTCTAGTATTAGATTTACTAACATTAACAGTTTTTTTTACTATAGGAAAATTTACATATATAAAAGATATTCTATGGAATTTGTCTTTATTCAATAAAAAGAAAAACAAAAAAGTCAAACTATATAAAAAATGCAAATTTAAGAATAATAAATATTCTTATCTAATAAATGAAATAAAATTAATAATGAAAAGTTCAACATATTTTATTCATTATATATATAATATACTAATTTTATTAATAGTAATAACTGTTATAGTTACTACACTATTTCCTATAATTGTACAATCTATAAAAGAAACAATGGAAGAAGACATATTCAGTATGTTTACATTTGGATTTACTCAATTTTCATTAATTATAGGAATAATACAAGTAATATTTACACTATCATCACTTTCTTTAACTGCTATATCAAGATATGGTAAAAACGCAATATTTTTTAAATATATACCAATGAAATTTAACACACAATTTAGGCTAAAAAATATACCTCAGTTAACTATTAATACAATAATAATATTAGTAATCTTAGGAATAGTACATCATCTAATACCTGCAATTAATAATTTATATATTTTATTAATGTTCATTGTAGCAATGCTACTAAATATAATTAACAGTAATATTCTATTATTTATAGATTTACAAAGACCTAGATTAAACTATCAAAATGAAATTACTGTTATAAAACAAAATGATAATAAATTATTTCAATATATTTTAACAGTAGTAATGTGTTTTATAATATGGTATTTTAGTCAAATAACAGAAAAATTAAGTCTAAATATATCTATATTAATTGAAATAATTGTATTAAGTATTGTAGTAATAGGAATGGAAATTTTTATAAATAAGAAATCTAATAAGTTATTCAAAAAAATAATATAGTAGGTATGATCTACTATATTATTTTTTAATTACGTGTAATTTGACAAAAAATGTAGAAAACTGCCTCAAAATATGATATAATGGTATTATGGGAAAAAGTAAGGAAGGATAAGGAATATGTTTAGATTTGGAAGATGGTATAATGAGAACAAAAATAAACTTTGGTCAGTAATATTAATAATAGTAGCTATTATATTCTTTATACAAGTAATAAATAATTTTTATATAAATAGAAATAAAAACAAAAAAGAGCCTAATATATCACAAACGACAAAAAACACAATAGAAAATGAGATAAGCGGAAAATTAGAAGGTACAGGCTCATTAATAAATGGTACAGGCTCAACAAATAGAAATATAGAAAAGCATACATTAACAATTGACACATTTATAAAACACTGTAATGAAGGACAAGTAGAAGAGGCCTATAAATTATTAACAGAAGAATGTAAAGAAGAGATATTTCCAAGTTTAGAGAGTTTTACAAATAAATATTTTAAAAATGTATTTAAAACATATAAAACATATAGTATTCAAAACTGGATGGGAAGTACATATAAGATAAAACTAACAGAAGATGCATTAACAACAGGAAAAGTAAATTCAAATTCCTCATATCTTCAGGAATATATTACTGTAGTAGAAAAAGGTACAGAGTATAAATTAAATATTAATAACTATATTGGAAGGACTCAAATAGATAAAACTACTAATACTAAAGGACTTAATATAACTGTAGAAAGTAAAGAAACATATATGGATTATTCAGAATACACTATAAAAATTCAAAATAATACAGAGAAAACGATTCTTTTAGACAATGGAAAAAGAGCAAACAATATATATTTATTAGATGCAAATAATGTTGAAGAATATGCAAATACAGGTGAGATAATATATAGTAATTTAAGACTGATACCAAGAGAAATAAAAAAATATACATTTAAATTTTCAAACAGTTATTCTAATACAAGAGTAATGAAATATTTTGTATTAAAAAATGTAATAATGGATTATGATGAATATGATAGAACAATGGATAAAAATAATTATGATAATTTTACTAAAATAACAGTAGGTGTATAAAACATGAATCATATGCAGAAATATACATAGAAAGGAGAGCAGTATGGGAAAGGTATTAAGATATATATTAAATCATAAAAAATTTATGTTAAAAGTTTCCTTAGTTATCATATGTGTTGTAACATTAATAATTTTTAGTGCTGCTCAATATCTTGTAACAATAGATGATGGTGTATATGATGCCGAAAAAGCTGGAAATGTTCCAGCTATTGTTAGGAGTCATTTGGATGAAACCAATTTAGATGGGTATTTAGATGATGCTATAGAGTTAAAAACAAAGAATTCAAAAAGTGGAGGATATGCGCTAGATGTTGATTTGGATGAATTAGTAGATTCAATTATAAAAGACATTGAGCAATATGATGGAAGACTAAAGATTTATCTAAGCAAAGGTAAAAGGCATGAATATCTAAAAAAGATGATTGAAGTAGAATACATAACGCAATATCCTGATTTAAGAAAAAGAGATAAAATAGGTACAGAAGTTCCAAACGGAGAATTTCAAGGTGTTATACAATTTAATAGGCATAAGAGCGATGGTACTGAACAACTTTTAGAATACATACCTCTTGGAGATGAAAATGTAGTAAATGGAACTACTTTATATGGACTTATAAATCAAGCAAATGGAAAAGATGGGGTATCTGAAAATGTTATTCAAGATGCCAGAGTTAAAATATTAAATTATTTTTCGGTAGATGCACATGGAAATCTAATTGTAGCAAATTGGAGTGAAACAATAACCAAGATAATAAGTGGAGAGTACGAAACAGAATTTCCAGGAAAAGATGCACAAGTTGATTACTCTGAAGAAGATAGGCAAAATATAAATAATTCAGAAGGACAAGTAGAGTATAAATATTTTCCACATATCATTAATTATAAATCTTCAATATCAAAATATACTATGCCATTTAACTATTTATGGGCATTCCTCGTTTGTGGTCGTGATGAAGAATTTATTAGCGATTTTGCAGACCTTGTATTAGATAGTAAAATTGTAATAAGTGTATATGATAATCTAAGTGAAATTGAAGAAACAACGATAGATGCTTATAATGATAGTTTATGGAAACAAACCAAAACTTCAGCAAGAATATTAGTTGATGGACATGAAATAAGTTCGACTGAAGGAGCTTGGGGTTCTCCAGAAAGAGTAAGTACAATACATAAATATGATATAAATTATATAAAGACATATACAAATTCGATTACTGTAGCTGTTACAGACTTGAACATATGGTTTATGGATTATTCGGTTCAATATACATATGAAGTAGTGGATGAAGGAGAAGAAAAGCAAATAGAAAATTTACCACTAATAGAGAATGAAAAAGTCACCCAAAATGGAGACTGGGAAACTGTTAGTAGGGAGGAAAAATCAATTACTAATGAAGTAGGAGAAGTAATAGGGACTAAAGTTACTGAAAAACAAGAAAAAACAGATATAATGACTCAACATATATATACTCAACGTACATTTACAAATATTCATCATACTATTCAATACAAATATACATTAAATGGAGATCCAATAGTAAAAGAAAAAACAGACCCTAAATTAAAAGAAGGAGATGAAGGGTATCCAAACTTCTGCACTCTATACTTGCACTCTAAAGCTGCAATTGGAAATATAACAGATGTAGAAGATTGGCTATTTGCAATTATTGAGAGAAATTCAGATACAGTTAATATGCTTGAACTTACAAAATATATGCTATACTGTGCCACAGGAAGGGACTTTGGAGTTACATCTTTTGAATTTGGGAACTTATATCCTACTCATTTAGTAGAAGAAATATATGGAGATACAATAGAAGAACAAGTTTGGTTTGCATTAATAGATGCAGGATATTCTCCAGAAGCAGCAGCAGGAGTATTAGGAAATTTGCAACAGGAATCTGGAATTAGAACTAATAATTTACAAAATAGTTATGAAAAAATATTTGGTATGAATGATGAGCAATATACAGAAGCAGTAGATGATGGAACATATACTAAGTTTAGTACAGACAAAGCTGGTTATGGTATAGCACAATGGACATCAGCAGGAAGAAAAGAAGGATTATATAAATTTGCGAAAACCATAAAAAATGTAAGTATTAGTGATTCAAGCATGCAAATACTATATTTACTTGGAGAAATTTCTCGAAGTGGTGGAGCGGATGGCTGTGCAACATTTCAGATGGGAGGAAATTATCAAGGATTTACATATTCTTCTTGGATTAATGCAAAAACTCCAGAGGATGCAGCAGTAGCTTTTTGTAAAGTATTTGAAAGAGCAGGAGATGAACAATTATCTAATAGAAAGAAATATGCGAGAGAATTTTATGAAAAATATAAAGATAAAGAAAAAGACCAATATTATATAGGAGATGTAGATTTAACAGGAGAACAAAAACAAAAAATGATTAATATGTTAAATGATGCAATAAGGATAGCTAATGATGATAGATATGGTTATAGTCAAGCTAGAAGAGATGAAGAATTTTATTATGATTGCTCTAGTCTAGTATATAGATTATACAAAAAGCATTTTAATATGACTGTGCCTAATACTACTGCAGACTATTATGCATATGAAAGATATAAAATTGGTTCAGCCACAAGTGTACAATTAAAACCAGGAGATGTATTATGGAGAAGAAGAGCAGGAAAAGGACATGTAACTATATATATAGGAAATGGAAATTATGTCGCAGCACATGGAGCTAGTTTTCCAAGAGCTTCACAAATTTCAGTATATCAAGATACACCATCTAAGTATATGAGTGTTTACAGATTTATTAGAAACTAAAGAAGTTAACATATTATTAAGGAAAATGGGCGAGAATCGCTCGCCCATTCCTCAAAAGAAGAAAGGAATGCGATTAAATATGAAGAAAATTATAATTGCCATAATAATTATTTTAATACTACTTATGATTACAACAGGTGTACTGTTATTTATGCTAAAAAATAATGATGAACCAGTAGAAGAAAATGTAGAAGGTGACGTAGGAGAAGAAATAGACTTTAATGAAACTACAGTAGAGCAAGTGACAGATAATATAAGTTTCTTTTCAGTTCAAAACTGTATACAAGGATATTTAAACACTATTAACTTAAAAAGTTCTAGCTATTATGACAATTATGACAAACAAATTGTTACTAATAATGAGATAGCAACTATGATATATAATCTTTTAAGTAAAGAATATATAGAGGAAAATTCTATAAACATAAGTAATGTATTTGACAATATTGATAAAGTAGAGGAAAATTTAATATTTGTACCGCTGAAAATGAATTACTTATTTGTTAAAAATATGACTAAATATGCAGTATATGGATATTGTATAGACTGGGATAATAAATATGTCAAAGACTTAGCCTTTATAGTAAATGTAGATGAGGAAAATGAAACATATTCTATAACGCCATTAGATACAGACAGGTATAAATCTGTAGAAGATATCAGTTTAAATAGAAAAGAATTTACTATAAACTCTAAAGACAATACCAATGATTTTATAGCTCAAAATATTACAGACCAGTATTTGTGTCAACAATATTTTCTAATGCAAAAAAGATTAATGTTATCAAGACCAGAAATATCATATAATTATATAGACGAAGAGTATAAAAACAAAAGATTTGGGTCATTAGAAAATTATACAAAATATATATCAGAAAACAAAGCACATATATTGAAAATGGCAGTAAAAGGGTATGATGTAAAAAGATTAGGAGATGCAGTTCAATACATGTGTAAAGACCAATATGGGAATTACTATTTATTTAATACGGAAAAAGTATTTGACTATAAAGTATTATTGGACATATATACAATAGAGCAGGAAACAGCGATAAATGCATACGATGGATATAGTAAAAGACAAAAAGTAGCTTACAATGTAAATAAATGGGTACAAATGGTAAATAATAAAGACTATGAAGGAACATATAATTTATTAAATGAAACATTTAGGAGTAATAATTGGAAATCAGTACAAGAATTTGAAAACTTTATAAAGAGCAATTATCCATCATACTACGAAATAGAATATGGCAAATATGAAGAAAATGGAGAAAGCTCAGTACAAACAATAATTTTAAAAGACATAGAAGGAATAGAAGAAAACAAAACAGTTACATTAATAATAAAACTAGAAGAGGGAATGAAGTTTGAAATGTCAATAGCACTATAGAAAAAATGCGATTTTGTTGAATTAATCAATAAAATCGCATTTGATTGTGTAAATTATAAATAAAAAAATAATTAAAACTGCAACCAATTAGAGACTTCTTTTATCTAATAGAGAGAAAAGGAGGATTTAATATGGTAAATATATTAATAGCTACAAATGATATTAATATAATAAAAAGACTCACAAACGAAATAATAACAAATAATCATGATATTAGGATAGCGAAGATATCTAATAGTAATCAAGAAACAATAGATATGTTAAATAACACAAATATAGATATTATGTTTTTGGATTTAAAAATGGTAGAAAATAATCTAAACGTTATAGTCGAAAAGTTAAACGATAATAAAAAGGAAAAATATAAAGATTCTATAATAATAATGTCAGAAACATTTAATAAAATAGAAGATATTACCAGAAACTGTATGGTTGGAGGATATATATTACAAGAAGCAGATATAGATGAAGTTATATATAAAGTAAATAAAGTAGTGGAAAAAAAGGATGTTGAAGTTAAGAGAAAAGCAATAATAAAAGAACTAGAATATATAAGTTATAATACTGACTACAAAGGAACAAATTACTTGATAGATACAATTTTGCAAGTATATAGAAATAAAAATCTAATAATGGAAAATTTACAAAAAGATGTATATCCAATAATATCAGACATATATAAAAAATCAGTAAACACTATAAGATGTAACATAAGGCGTGCAACAGAGTGTATGTATTGTGAATGTGATATAAAGAAGTTAAATGAATATTTTGGAATAATTGATGATGAAAGACCATCTACTAAAGATGTAATTTATACTGTATTAAGTAAAATAAGTTAAAGAGAGAAATTCCGAAAAGATACATCATGTTAAAAAACATAGGATTTTTTACCACGTTTTACCATTTTATTTATAAATGGTATTTTATTGTATAATTTTTATATAAATCATATAGAGGAGGTGAAAATTTTATGAAAAAGACTATTGTAAAAATGTTAATATGCACACTAATTGTTTTTTGTGCTTGTTACTCATTTTCTTTGTACATACCTGTTAGTGCAAGTGAGGGAATTTCTACATTAACATATGAAAAAAACAATTTTTCATTTAAAGGAACTTGTAATATTGCATATCATTGTTCAGGAATGTTTCTAAATGTAGCAGTTAATGCAACAGCTTCTAATAATAACAACGAAACTATTACATTAAAAGTATATGTTGCAAATAGAAACGTTACAAAAACTTACACTTTTTACAGTGACGGACAAACTCATGAGTTTAAAAACATTTACTTAGGTTTATCTGGAGGAAGTGATGTAAGATTTACATTTACTGGTGCTAACCCAGAAATAACAATCAATACTCACTTAGAGATAGTAAGTTAAAAAATAATAAGGGTCGTAAGACCCTTCAATTATCTTTAATTAATTCTATTTCGTTATCAGATATTACTAATTTTAAAATTTCATTATCAGAATTATTGAAATTTGCTATTACCATATATTCAAGCTTGTTAGATTCATTGTAAGATAAAAGAGGATGAGAATAGCAATTATATATATTTCCATGTTCATCTAATAAATTAATTTTTAGTCCATCAATATTATTAGTTTCTATTATTGCGTAGAACCCAGTTTCAGTTATAATAGCTTTCTTCACAGTATTTTCTTTTGAAGCATAATATATATATTTTCTATTAATAAATTTTTCAGATAAATCAATTTGTAAATGAGTATCATAATTTATTACATTTCTCTTATTTTTAGTATAGAGTGTAATTTCTGAAAAACTTATATCTAATGACTTAGAAATAGGGAAAGCATCTGTATACATATAAATTAGTGATTTCATATGGTGGCTATCATTTTCAATTAATTTATCTCCAAGGATTTTTCTTGTTTGGTCAGAAAGGACATTTTCCCTATCACAAATAACTTCATTATTTTCATTAACAATTTTTAAATCATTTAACGATATATTCTTAAATTTACTAATATCATTTTCTGATTCAAAATCTAATACTAAATATAAATTCATTTCATCAATCAATAAATAATCAAATTTTATTTTGTAACCATTACCTAAATCAATATATGACATATCAACTTGTTGATACCAATCTAAATTTTCAATAGCCATTAGTACGCCATCATTTTTAGCACCAACACTATTTAAATCAAATAAACTTTTAATATAACTAATTATACTTATTGCAATTACACTTGTTGTAACAAGTAAGCATAATATAACAATAATGATAGATACTTGTTTGAAAGAACTTCTTATTTTCTTTCTACCTCTACTAAGTTCTGATTTTATTGTATTTTCACTCATATTCAATTTTTTAGAAATCTCTTTAACAGTCAGTTCATCTTTATAATAAAGCTCAAATATTTTTTTCTTACTATCATCTAATATCTCTATAATACTATCAAAATCTAATGCTTTTGATGTACATTGAACTGTATTGCTAGAATACTTTTCTAATAACTTTTCATCTTTTTTAGAATTTCTATATATCCTATTGCACTCATTTATTAATATCCTTGTAATCCATGATTTAAAATACTTAGAATTTCGTAACTTTTCTATATTCAGATATGCATTAAGTATAGTATTTTGAATAGCATCTTGTACATTATCCTCATCTTTTAATCTTGACATTGCAAATTTATATAAATCTTTCTGTATAATAACTATTAATTTAGAATATGAGTCTTTGTTTCCAGTTTTTGCTTCTATAACTAATTCTTCAATATCTTCTATTTTATTTCATTCCTTCCTATATTTCTAAAACGTTAAATATATGTTAGATTTTTATTATTTTCTATATCTGTAACAATTAAGAATAATTCATCACAGGAAACATTTAATATTTGTGATATCCCCCAAAGCTCAAAATCTCTAACAGTTCTTTCATTCTGTTCTATCTTAAAAATATCAGATTGATATAGAGTAATTCCAAGTAATGCTAGTTTATTACTTAATTGTTCTTGGGAAATATTTTTTTTATTACGTATTCTTTTTAAGTTATTCCCAATAATGTTAAAATTGTTATTATATTTATTAAAGTTCATTAAAACCTCCTATAATAATTAAGCCTATAAATGATTTTATAATGTTTTTACTGTCAGAATAATAGAGTACACCCTATTGACATATTGTAAAAAATAATATATGGTAAGAGATAGCTAAAAAATTTTTATTTAGCAGGTTTCGACAAATTATTTAAAAATAAGGTAGTATAATAAATTAAAAAGTATGAAGGTGATGAATATGGAAAAATATATCTTAGAAGCATTTAAACAAAAGTATGGAGATAATACTTTTAACCAAATAGTGGAAAAAATAAAAAAGGAAATTAAAGTTAGCGATGATTCTTTTAATATTCACGATGACTATATATTATATATATTTGAAATATGTATTTTAGAAGAATGTGATATAGAGGAAGAAAAAATAAAAAGAATCATAAAAGGGATGGGAAATAAATATACTCCACCAATTGATATTAGCGAATTACAGAAAATACATAGAGATTCTATAAAATTTATAAAAGGTTATCTAAAAAATTCTATATAAAAACAAGAAAAGTGGCAAAGCCACTTTTTAGTATTATAGAAAAATTCTATTTTTGAGTAAAATATTAATCATCCAATTTAATAAAACTCTTTATTGTAGATATGAACTTAAAATACATTTTTAATTCTTCCTTTGAACTTTTATCTAAAAAGTTATCTATAGTTTTTCTAACGTTTAAATGTTTATTTTCGGATTTACCATATAAAATATAATCTGTTTTTATTCCAGCACGTGAACATATTTTGTCTAATGTAGTAATACTAATTAAAATTTCTCCACGTTCTAATTTACCCAAATGATTTTCAGATAGAGCACATCTTTCTGCAAAGAGTTGTCTAGTTTCATTAAATATATCTTCTCTTATTTTTCTAATTCTAGCTCCTATGCTTATTTTATCCAAATCCATTTTAACTTCCTCCTTATTTATGTTCCTGCCTTTGTATATTTTACATTTATACATAGGAATATTAAACATTAAAAGCAAAATAAAATCCACACCATAATAGGAACAATAAAACCTGAATAGCATTGAAAATAGCAAATTTACGATTTTATAAGTAAAAAAAAGTACGAATTGCGAAAAAAAATAAACAATTTTAATGCTAAATTCAAACTCTAATATATATAGGCAGTATACCATATTTGACTGCCTAAACTAAAATATGGAAGGGGAACAAGAAATGTTTTTTAAATATGTATTATTAGGAATGGTGTTAGAGACACTTTTAATTATAATATTTAAACTTATAATTAAAACGACAAAAAACTATAAAAAGTATAAAGAACTTAAAGAAAAAAGAAAAAGACAGGAGGCTTTTAGAAAAAAGATGAAAGAATTAGAAATTAAATAAGTTAAAAAATCATAAACCTTACATTAGAAATTGAGATGTACTAATTGAGTAGGAAAAATGTGAATGAAGAAAATAAAGTTAATTATTATGAAATTCATGCTAGCTATGGTTAGATATTCAAAAGAGTTAAAGGTAAATGAAGGATTAATTATATCGTCAAAAAAACAAGCGTTTTCATTGAGGGGATTTTCCCATAGATTTAAGACATTATCATAAATGAATCATAATTTTAATATTAAAAATTGTAAAAGTCTTGACATTAAAGAACAAATGTTTTATAATGCATAAAGTAAGAAAAGGATGTGAAATCATGGAAGAAAATAAATTAGCAATTCAAAATGAATTGACTATCGAAGATATAAAAAACTTAATATACACAATAAGAGGTAAACAGGTTATGCTAGATAGTGATGTGGCAAATATATACCATTGTGAGACTAAATATGTAAATCGTGTGGTAAAAAGAAATATAGAGCGATTTCCAGAAGAATTTTGTTTTCAATTGAATGAAAAGGAATTTAAATCTTTAAGGTGCCAATTTGTCACCTTAAACGAAAATAGAAGAGGACAACATAGAAAATATATACCTTATGTATTTACTGAACAAGGTATAGCAATGTTATCAGCTTTGTTAAAAAGTGATATTGCAGTAAGTGTTAGTGTAAATATTATGAAAGCATTTATTGAAATGCGAAAATTTTTAATGATTAATGGACAAGTATTTGAAAGACTAACTAGTGTAGAATATAAATTATTAGAACATGATAAAAAATTTGATGAAGTATTTAATCAGCTTCAGTTAGAAGAAAATATCAAACAAAGGATATTTTTTGATGGTCAAATATATGATGCATATAGCATCATTATAAATATCATAAAAAAGGCAACTGACAAGATTTTAATTATAGACAATTATATTGATGATAGTGTTTTAAAAATGTTAGCTAAAAAGAAAAATAATGTGGAAGTAGTTATCCTAACATCTGACAAAAGTAATATTGAAAATTTAGATATAAAAAAATTCAATAAAGAATATCCTATTCTTAAAGTTGCTAAAACAAACAAATTTCATGATAGGTTTATAGTAATAGATAACAGAGAAATGTATCATTTAGGTGCTTCTATAAAGGATTTGGGCAAAAAGTGTTTTGCTATTAATAGAATTGAAGATAAAGAAATTATAGAAAAAATAATTAGTTTATAAACATGATGAAAATATTAATATTTCACAGCAAAAAATAAATTATATAGTTAATAAAAAAGCTTTATTAACTGTAAATTTACATTTGTCTTTTTCTATGAGTTATTCAAACTATGCTAGACAAAATTTCTGTTGCTACTGGCATAAATACAGATTACATCTTATATGGAAAAGGAGTATAAAAATGTTTTCTAAATATATATTATTAGGAATGGTGTTAGAGACACTTTTAATTATAATATTTAAACTTATAATTAAAACGACAAAAAACTATAAAAAGTATAAAGAACTTAAAGAAAAAAGAAAAAGACAGGAGGCTTTTAGAAAAAAGATGAAAGAATTAGAAATTAAATAAGTTAAAAAATCATAAACCTTACATTTAGAAATATAATTTAAAATGTGAGATTTTCTATATAGTAGAGATTTTCAATTTTACTCTTTTTAGAAAATAACACATAAATGTAAATATACCCTTTGGAGGCAAATTCTCCAAGGAAACTGATTAAAAAAGTGAGGTTTTTTATGAAAAAGTATATAATGTATATATTAATATTTATATGTATAATTTTAATAACACCAAAAGTATTTGCAGATGATGAAGACCTAGAAGAAGAGATAAACGACACAGCATGGATATATGAGCAAATAGAAGCGGCAAGTTCAAATGTAACAAACGAGCCAATAATAAACTCAAGAGCAGCAGTAATATATGATAGGACATCAGGAGAAGTAATATGGGGAAAAGAAGAAAAATCACAAAGAAAAATGGCATCGACTACAAAAATAATGACATCCATAGTAGTAATAGAAGAAATAAAAGACCTAAACCAAACAGTTACAATATCAAGTAAAGCAGCAGGTATAGGCGGATCAAGATTGGGACTACATACAGGAGACAAAATAACAGTAAATGATTTACTATATGGTCTTATGTTAGAATCAGGAAATGATTGTGCCATTGCATTAGGGGAATATGTGGGTAACACTGTGGAAAACTTTGTTGATATGATGAACAAAAAAGCTAAGCAATTAGGGTTAAACAACACTAACTTTGTAACGGTAAATGGATTAGACGCAGAAGAACACTATACTACAGCAGTAGAACTAGCAAAACTCACGGACTATGCATTAAAAAATGATAGATTTAAAAATATAGTAGGAACAAAAAACTATACAGTAACAATTAATGGCTATGGAAAAGCAATAGATAACACAAATGAACTATTAGGATATTTAGATGGAGTTTATGGAGTAAAAACAGGATTTACAAATGGAGCCAATAGGTGTCTAGTAACATCAATCAAACGTGGAAACATGGATATAATATCAGTAGTTCTAGGGGCAGACACAAAAAAAGACAGAACAAAAGATAGTATAGAAATAATAGAATATGCATATGCAAACTACAAAATTATAGATGTAACACAGAACATAGAAAAAGCATTTGAAGAATGGAAAGAGCAAAACAAAATAGAAATAATAAAAGGAACCTCAAAATATGTAGATATAGAACTAGGGGAGTGCGATAATAAAATAATTCCAATTAGAAATGAAAACATAAAAGATATTGAAGTAATAATAGACAGTATAAAAATAGTAGAAGCGCCAATAAATAAAGGAAATAAAATAGGAAAATTAGTATTAAAAATAAACAATGAAACTAGAATAAGTATAGACATAATAATATCAGAAGAAATAAAGAAAAAGGACGAAAAGACATATTTTTTTGAAATGTTATCAAACATAAAACAATATTACAAAAGAGCAATTGCACATACAATAGAAACGTAAAAAATTATAAAAAACTATTGACAAAAAAAGATAAAAGATATATCATAATACAAACAAACTTTTTACAAACGGAGGTTTATTATGATATCAACTTTACACATAAAAAATATAGGTATAATAGAAGACTTAGTCTTAAATCTAAACAATGGTTTAAACATTTTAACAGGAGAAACAGGAGCGGGAAAAACGCTAATAATAGACTCACTTCAAATAGCAACAGGTGGTAGATTTTCAAAAGAAATGATAAGACATGGGGAAGAATTTTCATTTGTAGAACTATCTTTATATATGCCGAACAATAAAAATGCTATAGATGGAAACATTATAATCTCCAGAGAAATACATACAAATGGTAGAAACTCTTGTAAAATAAATGGAAGATTAGTAACAGTAAGTGAATTAAAAGTTTTCATGCAAAATATAATAGATATCCATGGACAAATGGACAATCAATCATTATTAGATTCAAGCATGCATATAAAATACTTAGACAACTTTATAGGAGAAAAAATAAACCCGTTAAAAACTGAATATACAAAACTATATAATGAATATAAAAGAATATTAACAGAACTCAAGAATAATTTTGGAGACGACAAAGAAAAACAAAGGAAACTAGACTTATTAAGATATCAAATAAAAGAAATAGATGTAGCTAACTTAAAAGTGGGGGAAGATGTAGAGGTTGAAAATCTAAGAGAAAGAATAAACAATTCAGAAAAAATACAAAACAACTTAAATGAAGTAGATAATGAAATTGGAGAAATAAGCATAGACTCTGTAAGTAATGCAATAAGAGCATTAGAAAAAGTAGAAACTTTAGACACAAAATATGAAAATACTCTAAATACCTTAAAAAGTATATACTATGATTTACAAGAATTATCGAGAGATGTAAAAGCATTTAAAGATGAAATGGAATTTGACGAAGAAGAAAGACAAAAAATAGAACAAAGAGCGGATTTAATACATGATTTAAAAAGAAAATATGGAAATGACATAGAAGAAATATTAAGATACAAAGAAGAAATTAGTAATGAAGTAGAAAAAATAGAAAACTCAGAAGAATATATCTTGAACCTAAAAAAAGAACTAAAGAACATTGAAAATAAAATGGATAGTTTATCAATAAAAATGAATAAAATAAGAAAAGAATATGCAGCAATTTTATCAAGTAAAATAAACATAGAACTAGAAGAACTAGAAATGAAAAATGCCAAATTCAAGGTTGAAATAAAATTCACTGAAAATAATGTAGAACCAGATAGAAAAGAATTAGGGTTACAATGTATTGCGTCTGATGAATGTGACAATTCAAAAAAAATAGACCAATATTACAAAGATGGAAAAGATAAAGTGCAATTTCTAATTAGTACAAATATAGGAGAAGAAGACAAGCCTTTAATAAAAATAGCATCAGGAGGAGAAATGTCAAGAATCATGCTTGGTATAAAAAATGTTCTAGCAGATGTAGACGAAGTTCCAATAATGGTATTTGATGAAATAGACACAGGAATATCAGGAAAAGCTGCGAAAAGTGTAGGAGAAAAATTAAAACAAATAGCAAAAAATCATCAAGTAATATGTATAACACATCAAGCAAACATTGCAGCAAAAGGGGACTATAATTATTATATAAGCAAAAAAGTCGAAGAAGGAAGAACAATAACAAGTATTAAGCAATTGAACGAAGAAGAAACAATAAATGAAATTGCAAGAATTGCAAGTGGAGAATGTTCAAAAGTTGCATTAGAACATGCAAAAGAGCTAAGAAAGATAGCATAATAATAATATAAAAGGTCATAGAAAATTATAATTATACATTGATACAACATATCATTTGTGGTAAAATAGTAAAAGAAAATTTAGAAGACAAGGTAAAAAGAAATGGAGCAAATAACATGCAATGGACAAACGAACAGACTCAAGCTATAAATGAAAATGGAAATAATATACTAGTTGCAGCAGCAGCAGGAAGTGGAAAAACTGCTGTACTAGTAGAGAGAATAATAAATAAAATAATCAACAAAAAAATAGATATAGATAAGATATTAGTAGTTACATTTACAAACTTAGCAGCAGCCCAAATGAGAGAAAGGATATTAGATGCAATTTATAAAAGAATAGAAGAAAATCCAGAAAATACTCATTTGCAAAGACAAATCACATTATTACCAAAAGCAAATATTTGCACCATAGACTCTTTTTGTTTAGACTTAGTTAAAAATAACTTCTTTGAATTAGACATTTCGCCAAACTTTAGAATAGCAGATGAAATAGAATTAAAAATTCAACGACAGGAAACACTAGAAGAAATGTTTGAAGATAAATACGAAAAACACGAAGAAGATTTTTTAAAATTAATAAATACATTTACAACATATAGAGGGGACGAAAATTTAAAAGAGATAGTATTAAAAATATATAATTACATTCAAAGTATGCCATATCCAAATAAATGGCTAAATCAGCAAATAGAAAAATTTAACCTAGAAGAGGATATTGACTTTAGTGAAACTGGTTGGGGAAAGATTTTATATGAAAATGCAAAGGATGACATTTTAGATGGAATTCTGCAATTAAGAGATATAAGGGACAAAGCAGAAAAAGAGCCAGAAATACCTAAAATTTATGTAACACTTTCAGAAGATGTTAGAAAATTAGAGAAAGTTTATGAAGCAAACAATTGGGAAGAACTATATAGAAAATTACAAGAATTCTTTTTTGATAGATGGTCAAAAGACAAAAATGCACCAGAAGAATTAGTAGAAGAATTAAAAAGAAAAAGAGACTTAGTAAAAAAGAATATAGAAGACATAAAGAAAAATATAATAATCTATGATTCACAAACTGCAAATCAAGACACAAAAGACATATATGAGACAATGAAATTAGTAGGTAAATTAGTAATAGAATATGAAGAAAATCTAAAGGAAAAGAAAAAAGAAAAAAATATAGTTGACTTTAGTGACATAGAACACTTTGCGTTATCTATATTAATAAAGGATGAAATGCCATCTGAAATTGCAATAAAATATCAAAACAAATTTGACGAAATAGCAATAGACGAATATCAGGATAGTAACTTAGTACAGGAATACATTTTAACAACAATATCAAGAAAAAACAATATATTTATGGTAGGAGACGTAAAACAAAGTATATATAAATTTAGACAAGCAATGCCAGAACTATTTTTAGAAAAATATGACACATACAAACTAAAAGACAACAAGCAAGAAAAAGATAATTTAAAAATAAAACTATTTAAAAACTTTAGAAGCAGAAAAGAAATATTAAACTTAACAAACTTAATATTTAAAAATATAATGTCAAAAGAATTTGGAGAAATAGAATACAATGAAGAAGAATACTTAAACTTAGGAGACAAAGAATATCCAGAAGGAAAAAATTTATTACCAGAAATACACATAATAGAAACAAATAAACAGGAAAGCACAAATTCACGGACAAGAAAATCCAATAAAAGACCCTAATATAGATGGGGGCATGGCTTATCTGCCAAAAAAAAATGCAAATATAGGATGTGCACAAAACGAAAAAATAGAAAACGTAGAGGCGTCACTCGAAAGTTCTTCAGAGGAAAACGAGCAAATAGATAATATAGTCATGGAAGCAAAATTTGTGGCAAAAAAAATAAAAAATATGATAGATGAAGGTTATCTGGTATGTGATAAAGAAAAAAAATACAGAAAAGCGACATACAGAGATTTTGCAATATTATTAAGAAGTACAAAAAATGTAGCAAACATATTTGAAAAAGAAATAACAGAATTAAACATACCAGTATTTTGCGATGCGACATCTGAATACCTAAGCTCCTTTGAAATACAAATAATAATGAACTTATTAAGAGTTATAGACAATCCAGAAAGTGATATACCACAAATAACAATTATGAGGAGTCCAATATGGAATTTTACAGAAAATGAATTAATAAAAATCAGAGGAAGGGACAAAGACAAATCATTTTATAATTCAATAAAACAATATATAGATAAAAAAGAAGCAGATAAAGAAATAACAAAAAAACTTGAAAAATATTTAGAAAATATAAGCAATTGGAGAAAAAAATCAAAATATCTACCATTAGATGAATTAATATGGTCTATATATATTGAAACAGGATTTTATAATTATGTAAGCTTAATGCCAAATGGAGAATATAGAATAGCAAATCTAAAAATGCTATTTGAAAAAGCCAAGCAATATGAAAAAATTAGCTTTAAAGGACTATTCAACTTTATAAATTTTATAGACAAGCTTACAATAACTAGTGGTGATATGAATGCAGCAAAACTAATAGGAGAAAATGAAAATGTTGTAAGAATCATGAGTATTCATAAAAGTAAGGGACTTGAATTTCCAATAGTATTCCTAAGTGGAACAGGAAAAAAATTTAATATAATGGATTTAAGCAATGACGATATATTATTACATAATAATTTAGGACTAGGATGTAAATACATAGATACAAAATTAAATATCAAATTTGACACTTTATCAAAAAAAGCAGTAGCAAATAAAATGAAGCAAGAACTAGTTGCAGAAGAATTAAGAATCCTGTATGTTGCACTAACAAGAGCAAAAGAAAAAATGATAATAACTGGAACAGAAAAAGAAGTAGAAAAAAAAATACAAGACAAAACAGAACTACTAAGATGTTATGAAAAATATAATAAAAACAAAATAAGCAAAAACATATTAAAAAGATATATGAGATACATAGATTTTTTTGAACTAATATATTTATATAATGAAAAAGAGATAGAAAACATATTAAAAGTAAAAATTCATAATCAATCAGAAATAATGAACTTTACACATGAAAATAAAGAAAAGCAAGGTTCGATATCCTGTGTAGAAAACATATTATCTTGTGACCATTCAGAAAACAATAATGAAACACAACAGCTACAAGAAAAATTAAATTGGAAATACAAATATATCACATCCACCAAAATAGAATCAAAAAGTTCTGTAAGCAAAATAAAAAATAATACATCATCATGTATAGAAAATAAAAAACAAACAAAAGAAAAACTAGCATTCACTGAGCCTAAATTCTTAAAAGAAGAAATAGAAATATCGCCAGCAAAAAAAGGAACTCTAACACATTTAATATTACAAAAATTAAACGAAAAAGAAGAATATTCAATAGAAAAAATAAGAGAGTTAATACAAAGTTTAGTACAACGTGAAATAATAATTGATAAAGAAGCCAAAAGTATTAATATAAACAAAATATATGCATTTACTAAATCTGAAATTTTTAATGAAATGAAAAGTGCAAAAAAGATATATAAAGAACAACCATTTTATATAAATATACCAGCAAACTTTATTTATGAAGAAGATATAAATGAGAAAATATTAGTGCAAGGAATAATAGATTTATTCTATATAACACAAGATGATAGAATAATATTAGTAGACTACAAAACAGATTATGTACCAGAAGGAAAAGAAGAACAACTAAAAGAAAAATATCAAAAGCAATTAGAATTATATAGAATGGCAATTGAAGGTATGATGAAGAAAAAAGTTGATAATATATATATCTATTCAACATTTTTAGAAGAAACAGTTAAAATTATGTAAAATGTGTGGTATAATATTTAATATAAATAATTAATAGCTTAATAAATTTTCAAATTGATTAACTATTAATTATTAGTAGATTGATATTATAAGAGGAGAGAAATATGTATCTAATAGTAGGGTTAGGAAACCCAGAACCAGAATATTCAAACACAAGACACAACATGGGATTTGATACAATAAACTGTCTGGCAAGTCAAACGAAAATAGATATTACAAGAAGCAAATTTAATGCAATATATGGAAGTGGAGCTATAGGAGAAGAAAAGGTGATTTTAGTAAAACCACAAACATATATGAACCTAAGTGGAAAAGCAATAAGAGAATTCAAAAACTTTTATAAGACAGACTTAAAACAGATTATAGTAATATATGATGACATAGACTTAGAAACAGGGAAAATACGAATAAGGAAAAAAGGAAGTGCAGGCTCACATAATGGTATGAAATCAGTAATACAAGAACTAGCAACAGACGAATTTATAAGAATTAGAGTTGGAATAGGTAGTCCTGAATATAAAGGGGATTTAATAAATCATGTACTAGAGCCTATACCCAAAAAAGAAAGAGAAATTTTAGATGAAGGTATATTTGATGCAAAATCTGCAATCATAGAAATAATAAAAAATGGTATAGATAGTGCAATGAATAAATTCAATTGAAATATTGTATGGGCACCCTTCGGGCGTCCACTAAGTCAAATAGAGATAAATATTATGAACAAATGTGGAGGCACTGTGTCAGAGAAAAGAACAAAACATATTATACGAGAAAGGGAACAAAAAATGAAAGAAATAATAATCAGCAAAAATAACGAAGGAACAACAATTGCATTATTAGAAAATGGAGTATTGATAGAAAAATACGAAGATACAGAAAATAAGAATTATCTAGAAGAAAAAATCTACCTTGGAATAGTAAAAGATATATTACCAGGAATGCAAGCAGCATTTATAGATATAGGAGAAGAAAAGAATACATTTATACACTTAAAAGATTTATTACCCAAAATAGATATAACAAAGCAAAAAGAAAAAAATGACAAAACAATAAGTCAAATAATAAAAAATGGAGACAAAATACTAGTACAAGTAAAAAGAGATGCTACCAATATAAAAGGAGCAAAAGTATCAACACATATTAGTTTGGCAAATAGATTTACAGTTCTAATGCCAGAAACAGAAATAATAACTGCTTCACAAAAAATAGAAAATGAAGAAGAAAAAAAGAGATTAATAAATACTGTAAAAAAAGTAATACCAAAAAAATATGGAGCAATCATTAGAACATCAAGTATAGGAAAAAGTGAAAAAGAACTAAAACAAGACTTAGAAGAGTCTATACAAAAATGGAAAAAAATAAAAGAAAAAGTTGACATGGCAACAAAAGTACCAATATTAATAGACTCTGGTAATAGCTTTATAAAAAAAATGATATTAGATTTAATAGACAAAGACATAACTAGAATTATAATTAATAATGAAGAAGATGAAAAAGAAATAAAACTAATATTAGACAATATTGAAGCTAAAAACAATATAAAATTAGAATTAAGAAAAAATGAAGAAATACTAAAAGTATATGATACAGATACACAGATAGAAAAAACAAAGGCGAGGAAAGTATATTTAAAATGTGGAGGTTTTATAACAATAGATAAAACAGAAGCGCTAACAGCAATAGATGTAAATTCAGGAAGATATACAGGAAAAAAGGATGTAGAAGAAACTATACTAAAAGTAAATAAAGAAGCAACAATAGAAATAGCAAAGCAATTAAGATTAAGGGACATTGGGGGAGTTATAATAATTGATTATATAGACATGAATTTAGAAAAGAACAAAAAGGAAATTGAAGAGATATTAAAAAGAGAATTAAAGAAGGACAGGTCAAAAACACAAGTAATAGGATTTTCAAAATTAGACTTATTAGAGATGACTAGAAAACACATAAGAGGAGAAGGATAACATAAAAAATTCACAAAAACTTTTCCAAATCTTTTGACTTTTACCAAATTTTGTAGTATAATTTTATATGTAAGCAAAAGGAAATACAACTAGGAAGGGAGAGATTATTATAATGTTTAATGTAGGAGATTACATAGTATATCCAATGCATGGAGCAGGAACAGTAGATGCAATAGAAGAGAAGAACATATTAGGAGAAAAACAATCATACTACATAATAAAAATGCCAGGAGAAGTCAAAGTAATGGTACCAACAGCAAAGGCAGAAGAAGTAGGTGTTAGAGGAATAATAGATAAAAACTCAGCACAAAGAGTATTTAAAATTTTAGAAGAAGATGAAACAGAGATGTCTCAAAACTGGAATAAAAGATATAGAGACAATATGGACAAAATGAAAAGTGGAGATATTTACGAAATTGCTGATGTAGTTAGAAACTTAACATTTAAACAAAAAGAAAAAGGGTTATCAACAGGAGAGAAGAAAATGCTATTAAATGCAAGACAAATATTAGTTAGTGAATTAGCATTAGTAGAAAGTTCTTCGCAAGATGAAGTAGAAAATCTTGTAGACAATACAATGTTAAAATCATTCAAAGAATTTAGAATAGAAAGTGCAGAAACACAAGGAATAAACAAATTTATACCATTTAATAATGAAGACGCAAATGTAGGATAAAACGAAAAATATTCGGGCAGAAGCCCGAATATTTTTTTGGCGGAACATTTACTCACCGATTTTTTCGTAGGAACTGGGAAAAATAAATCTTCCTTGTTCTTCATCTGAAAGAACCTCATAAGAGTGCACTGAGTTATGTCCCTCAATAAAAGGGAAATTAAAGGCTGTCACCCCATCATTTGTTAGAAGAAGGAGGTAGTCAGATGAAAGTCCCAGAAATTGTGCACTGGTACTTATTAAGTTACCATACACTTTTCCATCATCAGTCCCCACAATGAACATTTCGTCTATTTTATAAACGACAATGTTTTCATTGGGAGCTGAAAACCGGTAAACAAAATTACCAGGACTTTCCAGACCTAGTCCAGTCCCTTTTGGCTCGAAGTCGAACTCAAGCTTAAAAGCTTCCTCCGCCCGCGATGGGTTTAAAGAATTAGTGTTATTACACCAAATCATAGCTCCCACTACAAAGGTACAAATTAAAATAGCGGTTACAAAGAAACATTTTCCTTTTTTACTCATAAGATACCTCCATTTTTTTGTTTTTTGGATCACTTTAATCCAATTAATATAATTTTAGCAGATTTTTAGAGAAAAGTCAATTTATGTAAATTATTAAAAAATGAGGGTAATTAAAATTTGTGTTTGTAGGGATGTCCCAATTTCCACTCTACATAAAGAAGGAATTAGGTAATATCTGTCGAATAGTATATAAGAGATAAAAAGAAAGGTAAAAAAATAAATGTTAAAATATAACAATGAGATAATAGACGAAGTTAGAATCAGTAATAATATTTTAGATGTCGTATCACAATATGTTATATTAAAAAGAAGTGGCAGAAATTACTCTGGACTATGTCCATTTCACAAAGAAAAATCGCCATCTTTTTATGTTTCTCCAGACAAGCAAATATTTCATTGCTTTGGGTGTGGAGAAGGAGGAGACGTATTAGGATTTATAAGAAAAATTGAAAACATCAGTTTTAAAGAAGCGGTGGAAACTTTAGCAGAAAGAGCAAATATAAAATTACCAATCTTAGTAAACAGTGAAAAAGATGAAAAAATACAAAACTTAAAAAACAAAGTATATCAAATAAATGAAATAGCATCAGAATTTTATCAAAAAAACCTACTAAATCCAAACTCTAAAATGGCACAAGACTATGTAAAAAAAAGAAAAATGGACATGTATACATTAAAAACTTTTGGAATAGGATTTGCAGGAAATTTTGATGAACTCTATCAGGAACTAAAGAAAAGAGAATTTAATGATGAAGAAATACTAGCCTCTAAACTTGTACTTAAATCCGAAAAAACAGGGAAAATGTATGATGCATTTAGAAACAGATTAATGTTTACAATAAAGGATATAAAAGATAGAATAATTGCTTTTGGAGGAAGAGCATTAGACGATAGCAAACCAAAATACATAAATTCACCAGACACAGTAGTATATAATAAAGGAAGACATTTATTTGCAATGAACATAGCAAAAAAATGTGGAGAAAAAACAATAATGCTAGTAGAAGGATATATGGACACAATATCATTACATCAAAGAGGAGTACATAATGTAGTAGCATCTCTTGGAACTGCATTAACAGAACACCAAGGAAGACTTTTAAATGGATTTGAAAAGATAATAATAGGTTATGACTCAGACTCCGCAGGACAAGGAGCAACAGCAAGAAGTCTAGAAATATTACAAACTCTAAGATTTGATATAAGGATATTGCAGTTAACAGGAGCAAAAGACCCAGATGAATACATTGTAAAATATGGTTCTAGTCAAATAAAAAAAGCAATGGAAAATTCAATATCATTAGTAGAATTTAAAGTAAAAAAGTTAAAAGAAAGCTTAGATTTAGAAAATGTTAGTGATAAAATAAAATTCTTAAATGAACTTAGTAAAATAATATTGCAAGTAGACAATGACATAGAAAAAGAAATATATATAAGTAAATTTTCAGAACAATACAAAGTATCGAAAGAAGCAATATATGCACAATTAAATAAATTGCAATATGCTATGAATCAAGGAAATAAAATATTAGAAAAAACAAATGCAATAAAAAGAGAGCCTTCTAAAGAAAGACAAGAAAATCTTGAAAAAGAAACTATCAGAGAGAATTTAATAATTTCCATATTATTAAATAATAATAAAGACGATTTTGAAAAAATAAGAAATGTAATAAATATAGAAGACTTTAAAAATGAAAAAAATAGAAAAATTGCGGAAAAACTGTATGAACAGTTTGAAAAAGGAAATATTAATAATGTAATGGACTTATTTGAAGAAGATGAAATTATTAATCATATTACATATATAATGTCTACAGAATTTGAAATTACCGATATCAAAAAAACTAAAAAAGCAATAGAAGATGTTTTAAATAAAATTGAAATGGAAAAATTGCATAATAGAAAAAGTGAAGTTTTAAAAAAGCTAGCAAGTAGCAATCTTTCAAGTGAGGAATCATCAGAACTGATGAATGAATTAAATTCAATTACTATAAGGCTAAAAAAATGAGAGGAAGGAAAAAATAATGAGTAAAAAAGAGGAAATAAATAAAGAAGAAACTGAAATAAAAGACCAAAGCTCAAAAGAAAAAGTCGAAGATATATTAGAAAAAGCAAAGAAAAAAGGTGGAATGACATATGGAGAATTAGCATCAGAATTAGAAGATGTCAATCCAGATCAAATTGATAAAGTTTTTGATGCCTTTGAAAAAAGTGGAGTAGATTTATTAGATAGTGATTTTGATGAAGAACCTGACATAGAAGACTTAAATGATGTAGAAGAAGTTACAATAGAAGAGATGAATAATGTAACAGATTTTGAAGGAATTAGTGTTGATGATCCAGTAAGAATGTATTTAAGAGAAATAGGAAAAATTCCACTATTAAACTATGAAGAAGAATTAGAACTCGCGAAAAGAATCTTAGATGGAGATGAAGAAGCGAAAAGGAAACTATCAGAATCAAATTTAAGATTAGTTGTAAGTATAGCGAAAAAATACCTTGGACGTGGAATGTTATTTTTAGACTTAATACAAGAGGGAAATATGGGATTAATAAAAGCAGTAGAAAAATTCGATTATACAAAAGGATACAAATTTAGTACTTATGCAACATGGTGGATAAGACAAGCAATAACAAGAGCGATAGCAGATCAAGCAAGAACCATAAGAATACCAGTACACATGGTAGAAACAATTAATAAGCTAATTCGTACATCTAGACATTTACTACAACAATTAGGGAGAGAGCCAATGCCAGAAGAGCTAGCAAAAGAATTAGACATGCCAATAGACAAAGTGATGGAAATACAAAAGATAGCACAAGACCCAGTATCACTTGAAACACCAATAGGGGAAGAAGATGACAGCCATTTAGGAGACTTTATACAAGATGATGATTCACCAGCGCCACATGATTCTGCTGCATATACATTATTAAAAGAGCAATTAGAGGAAGTAATGAATACATTAACGCAAAGAGAGGCAAAAGTATTAAGACTAAGATTTGGATTAGATGATGGAAAAGCAAGAACATTAGAAGAAGTAGGAAGAGAATTTGATGTAACAAGAGAAAGAATAAGACAAATAGAAGCAAAAGCATTAAGAAAATTAAGACATCCAAGTAGAAGTAGGAAATTAAAAGATTATATGAACTAATTATATAAAATATTGATTTTGTATTTCTATAACAGTAGAGATAAAAGAGTATAAAAATTCATTCGCTAAAAATCTTATCAAACCCCTTAGTTATAAAAGCAAAATAAGGAAGGAATGAGAATAAATATGAGTTATGTAGAAAGAGAAGAAGAAGAAAAAAGAATAAAAAAACAGGAACGATTAAAACTAGAAAATCCAATAAAAACAATGCTTATAGAAGACACAACAGTAGAAACTGCTCAAGATATAATAGACAGAGACACAGACTCAGCAAGAAGAAATGAATTTAAAAAAGCGGAAGAAATATTACAAGCATTAGAGCCAGAAGAAAACAAAAAAAAGAAAAGCAAAAAATCAAAAGAAAAAGAAGAATTTGATAAAAACCTTGCATTTATTAAGCAAAATCAATTATTGGGGAAAGAAATACAAGAGAAGAATAAACAGAAAGAACAACAAAGAGAACATAAACAGATGGAACGAGGAGAATAATTTTGAAAAAATCTTGACAAATAAAAAAAAAACGGGTATACTATTAAAGTACTTTATGGCGATGTAGCTCAGTTGGCTAGAGCATTCGGTTCATACCCGAAGTGTCGAGAGTTCGAATCTCCCCATCGCTACCAAGGAATAAAAACCGTACAAGTATTGAAATATCAGTATTTGTACGGTGTTTTATTTTCACAATTAATGCAATAGCATTTTTAGTTTATTTTTTCTAATTCTTGAGCAATTTCTTTAATTTATTTTTATAATATACCTTTTTGAATAATTTGTCTTTCTTGTAAAGTTAAATTAGTATTATCATATTTCATAATTACAACATCATTTTGTAATCAGAAGCATTCCATAATACTATTATACCAAAAAGGAACTTAGTTCACAAATAATACTAACATGAAAAATGTAGTACATATAGATATATTGTAGATGGCTAGAGAAATCTAGTCATTTTATTGCATATAAAGTAAAAATATAGTAAAATATTAATAGTCAAGAGAGGAAAATAAAAAAAATGAATAAACAAATAGGAAAAGTAACAAATAAAATCATAAAAATATTAAATTTAGATTACAATAAAGAAGAACCGATTTTTATAGGAGAAGCCAATTTACTTCATATGAGAGAAGAACACCCAAAGGACTTTGAAAAGTACGGAGCAAATATAGAAGAAATTATAAAAAATCCTACATATCTAGCAAGAAATGAAAAGAAGAAGTCTATAGAGTTTATCAAAGAATATAAAGTAGACAATGATTTTGTTCTTGTAGCAGTAAGAGTTAGTAAAAACAATGTGCATTTTGCAAGAACGATGTATGTTATGTCTGATGAAAAGGTAGAAAAATATTTTAAACATAATTATTTTTATAAATTTTAATACTTGCAAAAAATAAAAAGGTATGTTATTATTATATTAACATATAATAATTAAGAAAGTTTCTGAGGACGGAACTGGTAGCCGTAGCCCATCGAAAGATGTAGGAGATGTGGGAGTACCACCCCACCTAAACTTTCTTGACTAATAGAGGTAGATTAATTAATTTTAGTTTACCTCTGTTTTATTTATTCGACAGCTTTCGACACAAATATTTTACATAATATGCTATAATTATATTAAGAGAGCAGAACTGTAAGAAAATATTATAATGGGGGACTAGCTTACCTCCCTTCGGAGTTGGGACAAAAACATTATACAACTTTATCTTCTATATATTTTAACTTTCTATAAATCTATTATTATAAAAATGCAAAATATGGCAATACTTATTAGTAGGTGAGAAAAATGAAGATGTATAGAAAAGTACATAATGAAAATTATATTAGTAAAGTTTTATTAAAAATAATAGGTACATTTATAGTAGCAACGATAAGTATTGTTTTGTATGATATGTATATAAATATAAATGTAGAAAGACCTCCTATTGTGAGTGGAGGAACAATTGCTTCTACAGAAGAAACAAAAACGGAAAAAGATATATGTGATACATTAGAGAATGTTTCTAATACAGTTGTTGGAATCTCAAAATTGCAAAGTACAGATGCGACATTTTTTTCTTTAGATGCTATAGAGACTTATAATTTAGGAACAGGAGTTATAGTTTCAAAAGAAGGATATGTATTAACCAATTACCATGTTAGTGGGAAAAAATCATCTAAGTGCTATGTGACATTGGAAGACAAAAAAGAGTATACAGCTCAGGTAATTTGGACAGATGAAAACTTAGATTTAAGTGTTCTAAAGATAAATACTAATATAGAATTTAACTATGCAAAGTTAGGGGATTCAGATTCCCTAAGAATTGGGCAAGGAGTGTATGCAATAGGAAATCCATTAGGTGCTGAGTTTCAGAAAACAGTAACATCTGGAATAATAAGTGCATTAGATAGAACTATAAAGATAGAAGATGAGAATAAAAGTTCATACATGGAAGATTTAGTTCAAACAGATGCATCTATAAACTCAGGAAATAGTGGGGGACCACTAATTGATAAAGAAGGGAATGTAATAGGAATAACTACTGTAAAAATAAAAGATGCAGAAGGAATTGGATTTGCTATTCCTATTAATATAGTAAAACCTATAATTGAAAAATTAGAAGAAATTGGAAAATTTGAAGAAGCAAGTTTAGGTGTATATGTATATGATAGGGAGGCAATTCAATATATAAATTCTTCTCTAAATTTTGAATATGGAGTATATGTTACAGAAGTAATATCAGAAGGTGCAGCTAAACTAGCAGGTATAAGGGTAGGAGATATTATAGAAAAGATAGATGGAATAAAATTAAACAAAATTAATGATTTAAGAAAACACATATATACAAAAAATGTAAATGATGAAGTAAAATTGACAATTTTAAGAAATAAGCAGGAATTTGAGATAACTGCAAAATTAACAAAAAAATTGTAAGTATATAAGTAAAAAACAAACTTTCACTGAATAAAAAATGAAAAATGTTTACAACAATTTTTATATATGATATAATTCATCCATATTGTAAAAAGAGTTAGAAGGTTGAAAAATAAATAAATTCTTTCAAATCTAAATTCATGTTTATAAGGAAGGAATGTGATTAAAATGAATCAAATTCTTTACACAGTCGAAAATGAATCCGAAAAAAATAGAATAAAGAGTGTAATGCTATTTTTTGCTATAACAATTATAATATTTGGACTAATTATGGTATCAATGGGTGGATATAGAATGGCTACAGCAAAAGTAGCAAAAGAAGAAGCAAAAGAAGCAGCAACTATACCAAAGGTTAATTTATATGAAGAAAATAATAAATTAAAAATTAGTATAAATCATATAAGAGAAATTAAAGAAATTATATATTCATGGAATGATGGCGAAGAAATAAAATTATCTGTATATTCAGAGAACTTTAATGGAAGCCTTGAAGAAGAAATCGACATTCCAGGAGGAACAAATAAAATAAGCCTTAAAGTAATTGACTCTAAAGGAAAAACAGCAACAGCATCAGGAGAATTTACATATAAAGGAACATATATGGATTTATCTGTAATAGATAATAAAAGTTTAAAAATAATAGTAACAGATATGTTAGGATTACAGAATGTATCATATCAATGGAATTCAGGAGAAGTATTAACAGCATATCCAACCGAAGAACATCCAGAAAGAGTAGAAATAGTTTCAGAAATACCAACTGGTCTAAATACAATAAAGATAAGAGCGGTAAATAGAGCAAATGCTGTAGAAAATAAAGAAATGCCAGTAAAAGGAATTACTAAGCCAACAATGAAAATAAACTATAATAGTGATAGAACAATGTTAACAATAAAACTAAGTGATGACCAAGGAATAGCATCATATTCATATAAATTAAGTAATGCTCCAATATCAGAAGTTGCTGAAAATGGAAATTTAAAAGAAAACTTTAAAGAAAAATTGTCAGTAGTTACATCACAAACAAAACAAGGAAATGAACAACAATCAATAACAGAACAAGTGCCATTTGAACAAGGATTTAACTATTTGGAAGTAACTATAAGAAATATAGAAGGAGTAGAAGAAACCTTTTCAGGTTGGTGTGCAAAATAATATGGAAAATTTCATGAAAATAATATATATAATAGATTTCTTCTTAATATACTCCTTTGTAGGATGGGGATTAGAAAGCGTATATAAAACAATTTGTACAAAGAAACTAGTAAACAGTGGGTTTCTATATGGAACTTTTTGTCCAATATATGGAATAGGTGCATTAATAATGTACCTATTCCTAAGTATTTGTAATAATGTAATAACAGTATTTTTAACAGGATTTGTAATATTATCTATATGGGAATATCTAGTATCATGGGGTATAGAAAAAATATTTCATGAAACCTACTGGGATTACTCAAACTATAAATTTAATATTAATGGCAGAGTATGTTTATTAAACTCAATATTTTGGGGAGCACTAGGAGTAATATTTACATATATTGTTCATCCATTAGTACAAGCTCAAATCATAAAAGTAAATGATATATTATTAATAATAATTACAATAGTATTAGTAATTTGTCTATTAATTGATGCAATTATAAGCATAATTAAATTAAGCAGTATATCAAAGAAATTAGAAGCAATTAGAGAAATAAGAAAAGAAATAAAAGTTAAATTACAAGAATTAAAATCAACAAAAAATGCAAAAGAATCTATACAATTAATGATAAATGATTTAAAAGAAAAAGAAATAAAATTAAAAGAAAGATTAGTCAAACAAACAGATAGAATAAGAAAAGCATTCCCAACAATGAAATCAGAAACATTTAAACAAATATCAAAATACAGAAGAAAGTAGGAGAAATAGATGAAGCGAGAAATTTATATTATTGACGATGAAAACGATATAATATTTAATTTAAAAAAGTTATTTGCCAAAGAAAAAGATTATATTTTTAAATCAATCAGAACAGAGCAAATAGATGAAGCTCTAAATAATATTCCATCATTAATAATAATAAATGAAGACTCAATAGAAAGAAAAGTAATTGATGTATGTCAAAAAATAAGAGGAAATGAAGACAATAGCATAACACCCATTATAGTAACAACAGCAAGTGAAAATAAAAAGCATAGGCTAAATATATTAAGGACACAAGTAGAATTTATCATAAGAAAGCCAATAGACAGTGAATATTTATACTATACAATAAAAAATTTATTAAGACTAATGGATACAAATAGGAGAATAAGTCCATTAACAGGACTACCAGGAAATGTTCAAATACAAGCAGAAATGAAAAAGAGAATGTTAAAAAAAGAGGAATTTTCAGTTTTATATTTTGACTTAGATAATTTTAAGGCATATAATGATACATATGGATTTTTAGCAGGAGATGAAATAATAAGACAAACTGCAAAAACAATATTAAATAACATTAACAATGAAGAAACAATACATAATTTTGTAGGGCATATTGGTGGAGATGACTTTGTGGCAATAATTAATGAAATAGAATATGAAGAAATATGTCAGAGTATAATATTAGAATTTGACAAAGAAATACTAGAATACTATACGGCAGAAGACAAGAAAAGAGGATATATAAAAGTACCAAATAGAAAAGGTGTGATAGAAGAAATCCCATTAGTATCAATATCAATAGGTATTGTAGAAGTAGACAAAAACAGATTTAATAATGTACTAGAAATAGGAGAAGTAGGTGCACAAGTAAAACATTTAGCAAAAGTAATACAGGGAAGTGCATATGCTATAAATAGGAGAAAATAGAGAACGGTAAATATGCATAATCAATAAAATTTTCTAATATAAATAATATAAGAAAAATAGAGAGGAAAATATCTTATGATTGTTATTAGAAAAAAGACTATATTTAATTGTTTAATTCTATTCAGTATTTGTTTCATATCATATTCATTAATCAAAAACAATAATAAAGAACAACAAGTAGTAGCTCTGCCAGTTAGTAATAAAGTAATTGTAATAGATGCTGGTCATCGGTGGAGAAGATGGAGGAGCGGTATCAGAAAATGGAATATCAGAAGCAAATATAAATTTACAAATTGCACTAAAACTGCAAAATTTATTAGAACAAAGTGGAGCAACAGTAATATTAACAAGGTCAACAGATGAAGCTATATATGATGCAAATTCAGATGGAAGTATGAGGCAAAAAAAGGTATCAGACTTAAAAAATAGAGTAAAGATAGGTAACTCATCATTTGCTGATGTTTTTGTGTCTATACACCTAAATAAAATCCCACAAGAGCAATACTATGGATGGCAGACATTTTATAAAAGTAATGATGAACAAAGCAAACAACTAGCTGAAAGTATACAAAATAATCTAAATGAAGCAATACAAAAGGAAAATAATAGACTTGCAAAAACTATTCAAAATATTTATATAGTTGATAATGTGGAAATTCCTATGACTATTGTAGAATGTGGATTTCTATCAAATCATGAAGAATTAAAAGATTTGCAAACTGAGCAATATCAAGAAAAAATAGCATGGGGTATATATAATGGTATAATGGATTGGTTTAAAAAATAATTACAAAGGAAGAATGAAATTTGTAACATATTAGATTTTAACATAAATGTTAGATGAACGTTTTAGGGGCGCCCTTCGGGCGTCCCTACTTTATTCAGATAAAAATTTATCATCCCTACAACCAAAATTTCTACATATGCTGAAATAGGTAATTAATTCCACCATTAGCAATAGCGGTTAAAGAAAGAATAATAATTCCTGCTGTAACAACGCCTAAAGCTAGAGGTAAAAAAGCCTTTTTTGGTGGTAAATCTAAAAAATTCGCTATAAGTGAACCAGTCCATGCACCTGTTACAGGTAAAGGAATTGCTACAAATAGAAATAAAGCAAAGAAAGTTGCTGTTTGAAGTTTCGGATTTTCAGCAATTTTTTTATTAGCCTTTTCTGTAGCAAAATCTATTATTTTTTTAAAAGGTTTGAACTTACCGAAAAAATTAAATAATGGTTTGATATACTTTACAATAAAGAATATTGGAATACAATTACCAATTACAGCTAAAATAAAAGCTTCAATATAAGTTAAATGAAAAGTAAAAACCGCAACAGGAATAGCACCACGCAATTCAATAATTGGAACCATACTTATGATAATAGTAAATAAATATTTAATAAAAACACTTTCTAACATCAAAAAAACCTCCATTTATAATATTATTTCAAAGTTACAGTAATAACAGTGCCCTCTTCAACAGAGGAATCCTTAGGTACATCCTGAGAAGCAACAGTCCCGCTACCAACAAACTTTAAATTTAGATTTAAGCTTGAAAGTACACCTCTTGATTGAGCCAAAGTATAACCAGTTAAATCAGGAACTGTTACAGATGTCCTAACTGAATTTTGTTTAGTATATAAAGCAACAGTTGAATTTTTATATAGAGATGTTCCAGCTGGTGGCACTTGTTCTGTAACAAGTGTAGAATTTTGATCTTCAGCACTAGAGCAACTAACCTTTATTCCAGAATTATTTAATATTTTTGTAGCCTCTGTTAAAGTCTTATTAGTTACTAGAGGAACAGAAATTAAGTCTGTAGGAGAAACTACACCAGCTTCACCTGCTACAATACCCATATACGGAAGTATCTCAGATAGCATTTTCGATACTATAGGAGCAACCAAAGTACTACCATAAGAACTTGAGGTTTGAGGGTCATATAAAACGGTAAGTAATACTATCTCTGCTTCATTTGAAGGTGCAATAGCTACAAAAGAAACAGAAGAAATATTATATTTACTACCTGATAAAGATGTACCTTCAGCTGTACCAGTTTTGCCACCTATAGTATATCCCTGCACAGCGCCCTTTTTTCCACCACCATCAGTCACAACATATTCCATAATATTTCTAACCTTTGCTGCAGTTTCTTCTGAGATGACAGTACGAACAGGGACAGAATCAATAGTCGTTACATTTTTAGAATCTGAATTTGTAGATACTACCTGTCTAACAATTTTAGGTTGCATTAATTTTCCACCATTTGCTATAGAAGATATGGCAGTAACTAATTGCAAAGGTGTAATTTTAAATCTTTGGCCAAAAGATAGTGTTGCAAGCTCCACAGGACCAACAGCAGACTGATTAAAGAAAATACTAGAAGCCTCACCAGTTGTATCGATGCCAGATTTATCAAATAGACCAAATGCTTTAAAATATTTATAAAGAGTATTAGTACCAATTCTTTGACCTAACTGAATAAACGCTGAATTACAAGAATGACCAACAGCTTGCTTTAATGTCTGTGAACCATGAACCTCATGAGAAGCACATCTAATTTTTCTATCAGCAACCTGTATGGAACCTGTACATACAAAATCATTAGGTATATCTTCTTTAGTTATATTCTCTTCAAGAGCTATTGCAGTCATTATAGTCTTAAAAGTAGAACCAGGCTCATAAGGCATAGAAACATTCTTATCAATCCATCTCTGATATAAAGTATTTGTTTTGTCTGTAGGAGACATTGTAGATGTATCAATATCAGTAATTGTAAATGGGTCATTCAAATTATATGAAGGATAAGTTGCCATTCCTAAAATATCTCCAGTATTAGGATTCATAGCTATGGCACTTCCTCCAGAAGCTTTAGCCTGAGAAACTCCCTCTGCCAAATATTTTTCCATAATGCTTTGTATATTAACATCTATAGTAAGATATAAATCACTACCATTTTCAACCTCGATATATTGGCTAGCATCGCTAGAAATCTCGCTATTATGAACATCACCAGTAGTTACTATTTTACCAGCAAGGCCAGTAAGAGTAGAATTCCACTTAGCTTCTATTCCATATAATCCTTGACTATCTGTTCCAGTAAAACCTATTATGTGAGCAGCAAGTGTATCATATGGGTAATATCTTTTTGTATCTTCATCTATATTTATGCCAGAATTAATTTTTTTATTATCAGCCATCCAAGTTTTTAGTAAAGAAACCTTATCTTGCTCAACTTTTTTTGCTATAGTCACAACAGAAGAAGTACTATTAACTTGTGAAAGAGTAGTCTCATAATCTAATTGGAAAATATCTGATAAAGCTCTAGCAACCGTTTCCTTATTTTCACTTTTGATTTTAGAAGGATTAATACTAACAGTATCAACAGCAGCACTAATAGCAAGAGCCTTTCCATTAGCATCATATATAGAACCTCTCTTAGGACTTATGATGTCATTTAATGTTTGCTGACGAGAAGCTAATTCTTTAAGCCTATTACCATCAATAAACTGAAGCCAAGCAATTCTTCCTAACAAAAATACAAGTAGGATGCATGCAAACAGAGAAAAAAAGGCTATTTTCTTTGTTGATACAGGTCTATAGATATTAGAGTTCTTTCGTTTATTTTTTTTATCCATTTATATATATAATCCTTCCTTTTTCTACAATTTTATATAAAACATTTTATAATAACAAACATTAAAAATCAAGTAATGTACAAAAAATTCACAAATCATAAAAAATGTATGTTACAATTTACATATATTCTAATATAAAAATTGGGGTTCTTATACAAACACAAATTATATGATAAAAACCATTATGTAGTAACAATCATTATATTGCAACTTTTTGTAATTTGTTATATTATATATCAAAAATGAAAGTTATGGAGGAAATAAATTTAAAATGAAAGAAAAAGAAATAGAAAGATTAACAGAATTAAAAAAAATAGAAAATGATATATATAAAAGCGATTCAAATATAAAATATATATGTGGAATAGACGAAGCGGGAAGAGGACCACTTGCAGGACCAGTTGTAGTTGCAAGTGTAATTATGCCAAAAGACTCAATGATAGAATGGGTAAATGACTCAAAAAAGGTCTCAGAAAAAAGAAGAGAAGAACTATATGATATAATTATAAAAGAAGCAATCTCATATGGAATAGGCATTGTAGATGAAAATATAATAGACGAAATAAATATATTAAATGCAACCAAAAAGGGATTGACAGACTCATTAATAGACTTAAAAGTAAGACCAGACTTAATAATAGTAGATGCACTAAAAGGAATAGACACATTACAAATCCCATATATGTCAATAGTAAAAGGAGATGCCAAGTGTTATAGTATATCAGCAGCATCAATACTTGCAAAAGTAACAAGGGATAGAATAATGAGAAACTATGATAAAATATATCCAGAATACGGTTTTGAAAAACACAAAGGATATGGAACATCAGCACACATTGCAAAAATAAAAGAAATAGGGCCATGCCCTATACATCGTAATACATTTATAAAAAACTTTTTATAACTCAAAAGTATATCCATCCTCTTCAACTATAATGTTCTGTATTTTGAGATTTTTTAAACCTTCTCTAGTAGAATCTCTTAGATGTGTTGCTATAATTGATTTATTATATTTTGATATAAGATAATTTAAATTATCAACACCCATATGGGAAGAATCTCCTTCCATAAATGAGGTATCTGCTATTGTGATTTTGCTATTTTGCACTATTTCTTCTACACCATCACAGATTGCACTATCACCTGTAATACCTAATAAATCATTTATTACATATCCATATGCTGGCTTTTCTTGACCATGAGAAACTAAAATACCTTTAATATCATAATCAACTAAATTAGATAATAAAATATCATTTTCATTTAATTCGATAAATTTAATATTCATTGTATCCATAATTTCTTGTTTATCTTCGAATTTATATGTTTTAAATAATTCGATTACTTTATCCTGTATACCATTAGGACCTATTATTAAGAGCTCATTAATTATTTTTTTTATTTGATATACATATTTTAGGAAGAATGGAATATCTGCTACATGGTCTCCATGCATATGAGTAATTAAAATTGCTTTAATTTTTTCAGGGTAATAATTTTTTTTTAATAATTGCTTTAATGTACCATTAGGCATATCAACAATTATATCATCATTAATTAAAGTACAAGCACTATTATATTTGGTATATATTGCTCCAGTTCCTATTAATTCTACTTTCATTTTACATTAATCCTTTCTTAAGTACAAGACTTATATTTCATATTCTTTAATACCACAATTACTTGAACCTAAATTGGCTAACATCCCATCAGCAGGCAAATTACCTAAAATATTTCCCCAAAAGAACATTAACATATTCATGATAAAGAGTATGAATATCTAATTCCTCCTGAGTTTTAATTTTGTACAATAAACTTGAACAAGTAAAACCAAAAATACTAGAAGCAAGAACTTCTGGGTCAACAGTATCAAGTTCACCATTATTTATTCCATCTTGAATAATGCCTTCAATAATATTTATATAATCAAAAACATAATTCTTACAAGCGATGTTTCTAGGTTCATGACCCCAAATTTGACTAAGCAAAATAGTAATAAAATCTTCATATTTAATTAAAACTTTAATTTGAATTAATATTATGGACTTTAATTTATCAATAACATTATCCACTTTAGAGGTTTTAATTAAAATACTATTTTTCAAAAGATTCATACCCTCTTCAACTAAAAAATTAAAAATCTCATCTTTACTAGAAAAATGATAATAAAGAGTACCCTTAGCAACACCAACAACAGAAGTTATTTCTTCGATACTAGTAGCCTCATACCCTTTTTTAGCAAATAAATTCATAGAAGTCTCAAAAATCTTTCTCTTAGTCTTATTCATAAACCACAGCTCCTTAATGAGCACAAAAGAGTAGTTCTATGGCTAGGCGCACGAAGGTGATATTCCATGAGGCGTACGATGGTACGTTGAATGGAAATCACCTGAGTAGCAACAACGCCAGAGGACAATTATTTTGTGCTCTAACATACAATCAAATTTTCACGTCCTGCACCTGTTCCAACAAACCTAACAGGAACCTCTAAAACCTCTTCAATTCTTTTCAAATAATTCTTAGCATTAATAGGTAAGTCGTCTTTAGACTTGCAATTAGACAAATCACCAAAATTCCCATCAAACTCTTCGTAAACAGCCTCACAATTATTTAAGTAATCAGGATTTGTAGAAAAATCAGTAGTAATTTTTCCCTTATGATTATAAGCAACACACAATTTAATTTTATCAAACTTACCAATTGTATCCATATGATTAATTGCAATACCAGTAATACCATTAACCATAACAGAATACTTGATAGCAACTAAATCTAGCCATCCGCAACGCCTAGGTCTTTTTGTAGTTGTGCCATACTCGTGACCAAGTTCGCGAATTTTATCACCAGTTTCATTTAACTGTTCTGTCAAAAATGGACCCGCACCAACCCTTGACGAATAAGCTTTAATAACACCATAAATCTCTCCAATATTTTTAGGACTAATTCCTGAGCCAGAGCAAATTCCACCCATTGATGGATTTGATGAAGTAACAAAAGGGTAAGAGCCAAAATCAATATCTAAAAGAGTAGCTTGAGCACCTTCACAAAGCAATTTTTTATTATCCTTAATACAATTATGTAATAATACAACAGTATCAACCACATAAGGTTTAAGGATTTCTGCATACTTAGAATATTCATCTATAATTTTATCAGCATCTAACTGTTCTTTTCCATATAAAGAGAAAATTTTATTTTTACTTTGAACATTTCTTATAACGCAACTTTTAAATCTTTCAGGGTTTATAAAGTCTTGGACTCTTATTCCTGAACGTTCAAACTTATCGCAATATGTAGGACCAATTCCTCGAGCAGTAGTACCAATTTTATCATTACCTCTATTTTCCTCTAATAGTTTATCCATAGTTATGTGGTATGGCATAATTATGTGAGCTTTATCACTAATCTTTAAATTTGATACAGAAAATCCATGAGATTTTAAATTATCAATTTCCTCAATCAAAACCTTAGGGTCAATAACAACACCATTACCAATAATAGCCAAAGTGTTTTCATTTAAAATTCCAGATGGAATTAAATGAAAAGCATATTTGACACCATTAACCTCAATAGTATGACCAGCATTATTTCCACCTGTACAACGTATTGAAACATCTGCATTTGTTGATAAATAATCTATAATTTTTCCTTTTCCTTCGTCTCCATAAAAAGCGCCTAAAACGACGTCAACTTTAGACATAAGGACCTCCTTTTGATAAATAAAAATTATCATATAAATATTTGTTTTACTAAAAAAACCGACTATATTATCCCAAAAAATACAAAAAAAGTCAATAGAAATAGAATTTTGCTCAAAAAACTTGACAAAAAAAGAGATATGCGACGAACATATCTCTGTACAAATTTTTACACTATATTTATAAAAAAAATTCCAATTTGTCATTAGCTAAAGTAACATGAATTGTTTGACCATTAGTAAATTCTGACATTAAAATTCTTTCAGCTATCTCATCTTCCAAATATCTTTGAATAGCACGTCTTAAAGGTCTTGCTCCATACTTTAAATCTGTACCTTTTTCAAGTATAAATTCTTTTGCAGAAGAATCTATATCCAAAGTCATGTTTTTTTGAGATAATGCGTTAATAGTATCTTTTAACATCAAATCAATAATCTGTAATAATTGTTCCTTATTCAAACTATTAAACACAATAATCTCATCAATTCTGTTAATAAACTCTGCTCTAAATGAAGATTTTACTATATCAAGAATTTTATTTTTATTAGCTTGATTTTCATTATTAAAACCAATAGCATTAGTATTCAAATTAGAACCAGCATTAGATGTCATAATAATAATTGTATTTTCAAAGCTTACAGTATTACCTTGAGAATCAGTAAGTTTACCATCATCTAATACTTGTAATAATAAATTAAAAACATCATTATGAGCCTTTTCAATCTCATCAAATAGAATTATAGAATAAGGTTTTCTCTTTACTTTTTCAGTCAATTGACCTGCATCGTCATATCCAACATATCCAGGAGGTGCACCAATTAGTTTTGCTGTAGAATTACTTTCCATATATTCAGACATATCTATTCTTATAATTGCATCCTCATCACCAAACATTTCAAAAGCAAGAGATTTAGCAAGAGCTGTTTTACCAACACCAGTAGGACCAACAAACATAAAAGAAGGTGGTCTTTTTGTTGATTTTAAGCCTGCTCTATTTCTACGAATAGCACGACTTACAGCTTGAACAGCCTCTTCTTGACCAACAATTTTCTGGTGTAACCTTTCCTCTAAATGTAATAATTTAAAAGTTTCCTCTTCAGTAATTTTTGTAAGAGGGATTTTAGTCCAATTCTCTATTACAACTGCAATATCTTGTAAAGTTAAATCTTTAGGTTTAAGTACCTTTTCTAATTTATTAATCTTATCAATTAATTGACATTCCTTAGTCTTCAAATCAGCAGCTTTTTGATAATCTTCAGTAGAATCAGCTTGTGCAGCCTCATTTTTTTCCTCTTGAACCAATTTTAATTCATTTTTTAAACTTTCAAGATTATATAATTCTTTATTATTTAAATTAATACGAGAACAAGCCTCATCTAATATATCAATAGCTTTATCAGGTAAAAATCTATCATGAACATATTTCTCAGAAAGCCATACAGTTTGACGAATTACATCATCAGAAATTTTAACCTTATGGAAATCTTCATAATATTTTTTAATACCATTTAAAATTTCCACAGAAGAATCCACATTAGGTTCATCAATAAGAACAGTTTGAAAACGCCTTTCAAGAGCAGTATCTTTTTCAATATGTTTTCTGTACTCTCTTAAAGTAGTAGTTCCTATTAATTGAATTTCACCATTTGCAAGAGAAGGTTTTAAAATATTAGCTGCATTCATAGAACCCTCACTGTCGCCAGCACCGATGATATTATGAATTTCATCTATAACTAAAATTATATTACCTAAAGTTCTACATTCCTCAATAATATTTTTCATTCTTGACTCAAATTGACCTCTAAACTGAGTACCAGCAACAACAGAAGTCATATCTAAAAGATATACCTCTTTATTTAAAAGTTTAGTTGGAACATTTTTCTCTGCAATTTTAATAGCAAGTCCTTGAGCGATTGCAGTTTTACCAACACCAGGTTCACCAATTAAACATGGGTTATTTTTTGAACGTCTATTTAATATTTGAATAACTCTTTGCAACTCTCTATCTCTACCAATAACATTATCTAATTGATTATTCTTAGCTTTATTAGTTAAGTTTGTACCGTAAATATCTAAAGTTCTGCGTTTTTTATTATTTTGTTTCTTTTCTACTTTTAAACGTTTTTTACCATCTGAAGATACTGCATCAGATGAAGACTTATCATTATTTGAAGACTTAGTAAAAAAATTACCAAATATTGCACCTATAGGGATAGCACCTCCCATAGGACCTTCTTGTATTTCCTCGATATCTTCTTCATCTAAATCCAAGTCCATTTCTAGCTCACCTAATTGAGAAGAAATACCATCTAGCATTGCTTCGATTTGAGATGTCATATCATTTAAATTTATATTATTTGAAAGGTTATCAGAAGTAGTAACTCCTTTTTCCTTAGCACAATCAGCACAATAACCTATCAATTTATGGGGATCAGGGCTATTAGGGTCTTCTGTAAAAATAACAGCCTTCTTCTTGTTACAAATTGAACATATCATAAATTGTAAACTCCTTTCATAGAACAATGTACATAGTTGTCATTTGTTCTCCAATAAAAAATTATTAGATAAAGTTTATAATACACTAAAACAACCGAAAAGTCAAGACAGAAAGGGTGAAAATCATGATACATAAAGATAGACAAGAAGGACAAAAAATGTTATAATAAATTTGTATTAAATAAACATATGGTATTAATGGTTAGAAAGGAATGTATTAATATGTTAAACAATATGCCAGTTAATGATATGAAAGAAAATAGTAAGAGAAAAATAATGTTTATAATAATAGGAATAATATGTATTATTTCAATTATATTAGCAATAGTATATCAAGTAAGTCAATTAGAAACTGCGACTCCAGAAATAAAAGAAGAGAAAGATATTATAGACTTTAAAACAATATTTAATAATGAACTAAATGAACAAGGATATCCAATAAAAGCCTTACAGAAATTTTATGATGATAAAAAAATAGTATATACAATAAATGAACAAAAAGAAAAAGTAGATGGAAAATATGAAATTGATGTAAAATTACCATTAATAAATATTAATAATCAAACAGCTATTACTATAGACAAAGAGATAGAATCAATATTTTTAGAAAAAGTCAATAATATAAAAGAAAGTGAGCAAGCAGAGGAGGTAATATACACAGTAGAATATACAGCATATGTAAATGAAAATATATTGTCACTAGCAATAAAATCAACATTAAAAGAAGGAATAAAAGCGCAAAGGGTAATTATAAAAACATACACATATAATATAACTACTAATGAACTGATAGATATAGATGAAATGCTATCAATAAAAAAATTAAATAAATCAGCAGTTCAAGGAGAGATAAATAAAGTAGTTAGTGAAAATGCTAAACAAGCTCAGAGTTTAATTGACTTAGGATATAAAGTATATGAAAGAAACTTAACAGATGAAATGTATAAAATAGAAAAAGTAACCAATTTCTTTTATGGACCAAATGGAGCATTATATATAATTTATGCATATGGAAACAATAGTTATACATCGGAACTAGATATTATACCAATAAAATAAGGGAATCCCATAAGATTAAATCTTATGGGATTAAAAAATAAAAGGGGATCTTTTAGTATGATTACAGTATATATAATAATTTTGAATATTTGGTGAACAAAAAGTGTAAATTGTGTTAATATTTTTTAACACAATTTACACTTTAGAAAAAGCAATTAATTAGCCTCTTTCAACTTTAAAGTTATGTCACGAGTTTCACCATTTCTAAAAATAGTTAAAACCATTTCATCACCAATATTATGAGAATTCTTAATTTCATTCAACTTATCCATATTAGGCACAGGAGTTCCATCCGCAGCAGTTATAACATCACCAATTTTTAAACCTGCAATTTCAGCAGAACTAAACTCATCAATTTTAACAATATATATACCTATAGGATAATTATACTTTTTAGAAAGGCTTTCAGTAACATCTCTACCAGAAATTCCAATTTGAGGTCTAAGAACTTTGTTATATTGTATAAGTTGTTGAGTAATTTCTAATGTAGAACTTATAGGAATTGCAAAACCTATACCCTCAACACCATTACCAGAAAGTTTCAAAGTATTAATACCAATAACTTTTCCCTCACTATTTACTAAAGCGCCACCACTATTTCCAGAATTTATAGCAGCATCAGTTTGAAGTGCAATATATTTATTTCCATCCTCATCAGTAACCTCACGATTTATAGCACTAACAATACCACAAGTAACACTTGAATCTAATCCAAGGGGATTACCAATAGCCATTGCAAACTCTCCAACCTTAACACTATTAGAATCACCAAGTTCGGCAGGAGTAAGACCAGTTGCATCAATTTTAATTATAGCTAAATCAGTTTGAGAATCTGAGCCAACAATTTTAGCCTCATAAGTATCATTACTATTATATAACTTAACAGTTATCTTCTGAGCTTCACTCATTGTATAATAAGAAGAATTAGAAGAAGAACTTACAACATGGTTAGAAGAACTTACAACATGGTTATTTGTAAGAATATAACCATCCTCACTAATTATAATTCCTGAGCCAGAAGCTGTAGCATTACTTGAATATCCACCAAACATCAGACTAGTAACAGAATATTCGATTTGAATTCCAACAATAGATGGTTGAACCTTTGAAGCAACATCAATAGCAGTACCAGAATAATTTGCAAGAGAAATAGCAGTATTAGTACTACCAGAAGAAACATTAAAATTTGGTACACTATTATAAGAATTACCAAACAAATTATTTCTAATGCTAGGAACGCTAAAACAAGTACCCAATATTATAGAAGCACCAGCAACACCAGACAAAAAAGGAATCAATATATTCTTAGAAAAAGAAAAATTAGATTTCTTTTTAGAAGTTGAAGTTGAAGCATAAATTTTAACATCTGGATTACTCTCAGAATTAAACTCAAAACTATTATTATCATTTTCCATTTATAAAACCTCCATTTTTTAATAAAATTTGTGTTTGTATAAGAACCCTCAGTCACTGCGTGACAGCTCCCTTAAATAAGGGAGCCAAGGGCGTAGAGAACATCTTGCCTCCCTTATCTAAGGGAGGTGGCAGCCGAAGGCTGACGGAGGGTTTTAGAATAAAAAAATATAAATCCTCCACACAAACCCAAATTCTCATACATTATTATAAATATTATACACACATATTACAATATTAATGTGAATAAAATGTGAAAAAAATGTAATTATTGAAATACCACTTGAAAAAAATCAATTAAATAAGATATAATGTAAAAACAAGCATTGCTTGACCAAAAAGGAAAAAATTTCAAATCTCTAGTAAAGAAAGGAAGAAAAGTATGACAAATGAAGAATATGGAATAACTGCTATAAAGTTAATTTTTACAATAATCATATTAGCAGTAATTATATCAGGAATAGTATTTATAGTAAAAAAATTATGGCAAGATACTAGTGTAAAAGACATAGGAACAGACCTATTATATATAAAAGCAAAATGTAAAATAATACATGATAAAAACATTATAGACAAAAACGAGAAATTATTAGGTGAAAATATAAAAGAATATAATGAAAATGAGAAAATAAACGAAATTGTATCTCAAAGCGACAAATGGTATAGGTTAAGTCAACAAGATTTAGAAACAATAGGTTTAGGAGACTTAAAAACAGAAGATGGTTACTTAGTAAATTATGAAGAAGAAGATGTCATATATGCAAAAGGGATACAAGAAAATGGACAAATATACTATAAATTATCAGAATTAGAAACACAAAGACAAGAAAGAGGAAGAAAAGCAAGAAGAAGATAAACAAGAGGAACAGCAAGAAACAGAAGAACAGAAGCCAACAGAAGAAGAAAAACAACCAGATAGTGAAAATAAAGAAGAGCAAACTGTTGAATAAATAAAATAATAAAATTTATTGGCAGACATTGAGTCTGTCAATTTTGATAAAGGAGAAGAAAAAATGGTAACAATTATAGGTGGAGGATTAGCAGGGTGTGAAGTTGCATATCAAATAGCAAAAAATGGGATAGAAGTAAAAATATATGAAATGAAGCCACAAAAATATTCACCAGCACATAGTAACTCAAATCTTGCAGAAATCGTATGTAGTAATTCCTTTAAATCTAATTTACATACAAATGCATGTGGACTATTAAAAGAAGAACTAAGAATTTTAGATTCTTTGTTAATTAGATGTGCTGACAAAACAAGCGTACCAGCAGGGCAAGCACTAGCAGTTGATAGAGAAAAATTCTCAGAATTAGTAACAAATGAGATTAAGAAAATACCTAATATAGAAATAGTTAATGAAGAAATAAAAGAAATACCAGTTGATTCTGAAATAGTAGTTATTGCAACAGGACCTCTAACAACAGAAAACCTATCACAAGATATAATTAAAATCACAGGAAAGAGAGGACTACATTTCTATGATGCAGCAGCACCAATAATAGAGAAATCATCAATAGACATGAACATAGGCTTCTTAGGAGATAGATATGAAAAAGGAGACGCATGTTATATAAACTTACCAATGAATAAGGAAGAATATGAAAATTTCTGGGGAGAATTAGTAAATGCAGAAATTGTAGAATTACATGAATTTGAAAAAAGAGAGATTTTTGAAGGATGTATGCCAGTTGAAGTAATGGCTAAAAGAGGAATAGACACACTAAGGTTTGGACCATTAAAACCAGTTGGATTTATAGACCCAAGAACAGGTAAAAGACCATATGCTATAGTGCAATTAAGACAAGACAATGAAGCAGGGAATATATATAATATAGTAGGATTTCAAACAAATTTAAAATTCAAAGAACAAAAAAGAGTATTTAGTATGATACCAGGTTTGAAAAATGCAGAATTTGTAAAATATGGAGTAATGCATAGAAATACATTTATAAACTCTCCAGAATTATTAGATGAAACATATAACTTAAAGACAAGAAAAAACATATATTTTGCAGGTCAAATAACAGGAGTAGAAGGATATGTAGAATCAATAGCCTCAGGAATGGTGGTTGGATTAAATATAGTAAACATACTAAAAAACAAAAAAAAGGTCATATTTCCAGAAACAACAATGATAGGAGCATTATCCAAATATATTGCAACTCCAAATAAGAAATTTCAACCAATGAATGCAAACTTCGGAATAATAAAGCCACTAGAAGAGAACTATCCAAAGAAATGTGATAAAAAGAAAAAATATGAAATGATAGCAGATACAGCAATAAAAGACATAAAAGAATTAAATTTGAATAAAACTTTACACATATAATTGACAATAAAAATACATTATGTTATAATAACTATCTGTAACCGCATAAATAAGGTACATAAAATCTGATTAAATTCAGATACCTACATAAATTTAAAGGTTAGCGAGTATACAAGAAAAGGGAGGTGCCTCATAAATGTACGCAATAATCGAAGCATGTGGAAAGCAATATAAAGTAGCAGAAGGAGACGTTGTATTTTTCGAGAAATTAGATGCAGAAGAAGGCAAAAAAGTAAAATTCGATAATGTTATCTTAGTATCTGAAAATAATGGAAAAATAGAAATAGGAAACCCTTATGTTAAAGGTGCTAAAGTAGAAGGAAAAGTAGTTTCTCACGGTAAATCTAAGAAAATCCTTGTTTACAAATACAAAGCAAAAAAGAATTACAGAAGAACACAAGGACACAGACAACCATATACAAAAGTTGAGATAACATCTGTAAAGACTGCAACAGAAAAAAAAGCTACAGCAAAAACAGAAGCTAAAACAGAAGTAAAAGCAGAAGCTTAGAAGTAAGAACCATTTAAATATAGAAAGGAGAGACTAGCATGGCACATAAAAAAGGGCAAGGAAGTACCCATAATGGTAGAGACAGTGAGTCTAAACGTTTGGGTGTAAAAAGAGCAGATGGACAATATGTTCTTGCCGGAAATATATTAATGAGACAAAGAGGAACAAAAATACATCCAGGAACTAATGTAGGAATTGGTAGTGATGACACTTTATATGCATTAGTAAATGGAGTAGTTAAATTTGAAAGAATGGGTAGAGACAAAAAGAAAGTCAGTGTTTACCCACAAGAAAATAAATAAAACAAAACCACACAGGGTAAAACTGTGTGGTTTTGTTTTTTCCATGAGGGATGGAGAATTTTGGCAATTTTAATTTGATGAGTCAAACGTATTGAATTTATTGGAAAAATGTGCTATTATATTAAATATTTAAATAGTAGGAAAGTTATCACTGTTAGATAGCTTTCAGTGGAAAAGAGAACTATCCCATTTTCCAAAAAAGGAGGAATATGAATGGAAAAGATACAACCAAGAACATTGCCAGGCTTTATGGAACTATTGCCTAATGAGCAAATAGTATTTAATGATATAAAAGAGAAAATTCAGAAATCATATGAGAGGTTTGGATTTTTACCATTAGATACTCCAATAATAGAAGATGCAGAAGTTTTACTTGCAAAGGCGGGAGGAGAAACAGAAAAGCAAATATATAGATTTAATAAAGGAGAAAATGACTTGGCATTAAGATTTGACTTAACAGTTCCACTTGCAAAATATGTATCAGAATATTATGGAGAACTTAGTTTTCCATTTAAAAGATACCAAATAGGAAAAGTATATAGGGGAGAAAAAGCACAAGCAGGAAGATATCGTGAATTTTATCAATGTGATGTAGATATAATTGGAGATGGAGAACTTAGCATTATACATGATGCTGAAATTCCAAGTATCATATATACAACCTTTAAAGGACTAGGATTTGAAAAATTTACCATACATATAAACAATAGAAAAATACTAAATGGAATATTTGACGAAATAGGAAGTACAGATAAATCAACAGATATACTAAGAATAATAGATAAAATAGAAAAAATTGGAGCAGAAAAAGTAGAAGAAGAGCTTACAGAACTAGGAATAGCGAAAAAAGAAATAGAAACAATAATGAACTTTATAAAAATATCAGGAACAAACACAGAAAAAATAGAAACCTTAAAACAACTAGGGATAAAATCAGAAATATTTAATACAGGATTAAATGAACTTGAGCAAGTAATAAAATTAATAAAAGTATGTGGAGTTCCAGAAAAAAACGTTCAAATAGACTTAACAATAGCAAGAGGACTAGACTATTATACAGGAACAGTATATGAAACATTTTTAGATGATTACAAAAAACTAGGAAGTGTATGTTCAGGAGGAAGATATGAAAACTTAGCAGAATATTATACAGACAAAAAATTACCAGGAGTAGGAATATCAATAGGACTAACAAGATTCTTCTATCAAGCAAGAAAAGAAGGGTTAATAAAATCAGAAAAGACATCAATATCAAAAATCTTAGTACTTCCAATGACAGACAATTTAGAAAAATGCATGGAAATAGCCTCAAAACTAAGAGAAGCAAAAATAAACACAGAAATATACCTAGAAGACAAAAAAATAAAATCAAAATTCAAATATGCAGATAAATTGAATATACCATTTACAGTAGTAATCGGAGACGATGAAATAGAAAAAAATAAAGTCACATTAAAAAACATGACAACAGGAGAACAAGAAACATTAATAATCGAAGATGTCATAAAAAGATTGTCATGCAAATAGAAAGGAAATGGAATATGAAAGAGAAAATAGAACAGATTTATAAAGAAGCCAAAGAGCAAATAGAAAAAATAGATATAACACAAGGGTTAAATGACTTAAAAGTCAAATACTTAGGTAAAAAGGGAGAACTAACAGAAATACTTAAAGGAATGGGAAAACTACCACCAGAAGAAAGACCAAAACTAGGAAGCATAGTAAATGAAATTAGAGATTCAATAGTAGAAGCAATTGAAATAAAAGAAAAAGAACTAAAGCAAAAAGAGTTAAATAAAAAACTTGAAAAAGAAAAAATAGATGTAACACTTCCATCAACAAAAATCACAAGAGGAAGTAAACATCCAATAAACAGAGTAATAGAAGAAATACAAGACTTATTTGTATCAATGGGATATGACGTAATATCAGGACCAGAATTAGAAACAGACGAATTTTGTTTTGAAAGACTAAACTTACCAAAAGGTCATCCAGCAAGAGACATGCAAGACAGCTTCTATATAACAAATGAATATTTACTAAGAACACAAACCTCAGCAGTTCAAGCAAGAACAATGTTAGACTATGGAGGAAACAAGCCAATAAGAATGATATGTACAGGAAAGACATATAGAAGAGAAGATGATGCAACACACTCACATCAATTTAATCAAGTAGAAGGATTAGTAATAGATGAAAAAGACAAAAATGTTTCATTATCAGACTTAAAAGGGACACTTGAAATATTCATGAGAAAAATGTTAGGAGAAAAGACAGAACTAAGATTTAGACCAAGTTATTTCCCATTCACAGAACCATCTTATGAAGTAGACGTTACATGTTTTAAATGTGGAGGAAAAGGGTGTAACCTATGTAAACAAACTGGATGGATAGAACTTTTAGGAGCAGGAATAGTTCATCCGAATGTATTAAAAATTAATGGATATGACCCAGAAAAATATGGAGGATTTGCATTCGGAACAGGCATAGACCGTTTAGCAATGTTTAAATATGGTATTACAGATATGAGGTATCTTTATACTAATGATGTTAGATTCCTGAATCAGTTTGATCGTTTAGATAAATAAGAATAATATAAATAATTAATTATTCATCAATTATACTATACAAAATAGAAAGGAAATGAGAAAATGAAATTAAGTACAAATTTTGTAAAAGACTATGTAGATATAGATGTTGATTTAAGGACATTAGCAGAAGATATGACAAGAGTGGGAAATGAATATGACAGTGCAGAAAAACTTATCCCAGCAACAAAACTAGTGATAGGAAAAGTATTAGAATGTATACCACATCCAGATTCAGACCATTTACACTGCTGTAAAGTAGATATAGGAAATGAAGTTATAAATATAGTATGTGGAGCTCCAAATGTTAGAGAAGGGATAAAAGTTATAGTAGCTTTAGATGGTGCAGAACTTCCAGATGGAACAATAAAAAAAGGAAAGATAAGAGGTCAAGAATCAAATGGAATGATATGTGCACTATATGAAATAGGAATAGACAAAAAATTCTTATCAGAAGAAGACAAAAATGGAATACATATTTTAGGAGAAGAGGCAGTAGTAGGAACAAATCCAGTAAAATATATGGGATTAGACGATGAGGTAATAGACTTTGAACTTACAGCAAATAGAGGAGACTTATTAAGCATTTTAGGAATGGCATACGAGATAGGAGCAATATATGATAAAAAAATAAAACCTGTAGACATATCTCATAATGAAAAAGGAGAAGACATAAATAAAAGCTTTAATGTAAAAGTAGAAACGGAAAATTGCAAACTATTTTTAGCAAGAAAAGTGCTAAATGTAAAAATAGGAGAAAGTCCAGAATTTATAAAAAATAGACTAATAGCTGTAGGAATAAGACCAATAAACAATGTAGTAGACATCAGTAACTATGTAATGATAGAACTTGGTCAACCATTACATTTCTATGATGCAGATAAACTAGGAGACACAATACAAGTTAGAATGGGAAATAGTGGGGAAAAGCTAAAAACATTAGATGGTCAAGAAAGAACACTAGATGAAAACGATATAGTAATAGCAGACGGAAAGAAATCAATAGGACTTGCAGGAGTTATGGGAGGATTTGACACAGAAATTACAGAAGGAACAACAAATGTAATAATAGAAGCGGCAATATTTGATAGAGTAAAGGTAAGAAAAACCTCAAAAAAAATAGTAAGAAGTGAAGCAAGTAATCGTTTTGAAAAAGGATTAGATCCAAATAGGACATATATGGCAATGGAAAGAGCAGTAAAACTATTAGAACAATATGCAGGAGCTGAAATACAAACTGGAACAGTAATACATGATGAAACAGAAAAACAAGACAAAACTATTGACATTACAGTTAAAAATATAAACGATGTTTTAGGAGCAAAAATATCAGACGAAGAAATAATAAAAGTATATGAAAAATTAGGTTTCACTTCGGTTAAAAATGGAGAAAAAATAGCAGTTACAGTTCCAAAAAGAAGACTAGATATATCAATAAAAGAAGATTTAATAGAAGAAGTAAGTCGTATATATGGAGTAGATAAGATACAAGGGACATTACCAGTAACCCCAATAAAAATGGGAACAGTAGACAAAACAGAAAGAGAAATAAGGAATAAAATGATAGCACTTGGGTTAAATGACACATTACCATATATATTAATAAATAATAAAGACTCACACAAGTTCACAAATGACAAATTTGAAGAACTAAAACTATTAGACCCAATGACAGAAGAAAGAAGCACTCTAAGATATAGTTTAATTCCATCATTATATAAAATATATGAATACAACAAATCACATTATGTAAAAGATGTAAACATATTTGAGATAGGAAAAGGTTTCTGGAAAAAAGAAGACAAATGTGGAGAAGACTTAAAACTTTCAGCACTTATGACAGGAGAATACTACTTAGGAATAGAAAACAAAAAAGATGTAGACTTTTATGTAATAAAAGGGGTAGCAGAAGAAATATTAGACTATTTAGGATATGAAAATAGATACAGTTTTATAATTCCAAAAACAGAAATCACAGAATTCCATCCAGGTCAAGTAGCAGAAATAAATGTAAATGGAGAAATAGTAGGGGTTATTGGAAAAATACATCCAGAAATATCAAAAGAACCAGTATATGCATTGGAAATCAACTTAGAAAAACTATTAGCAAAGAAAACAGGAAAAATGAAATTTAAAGAAATATCTATATATCCAGAAATAAAAAAAGATATAGCAATTGTAGTAGAGAAAAATATAACATCAGACGAAATAGCAAAAACTATAAAATCAAATGGCGGAAAACTATTAATAAAAAGTGAAGTATTTGATGTATATGAAGGAAATAACTTACCACAAGGAAAAAGAAGTATAGCATATTCATTAACATTTGGAGCAAATGACAAAACCCTAACAGACGAAGAAATAAATCCAATTATAGAAAAAATCGTAGCAGGATTAGAGAAGACATTTTCCGCCGAATTAAGAAAATAGGTTCACAAGATAATTGCCATAAGGGACGTAGAATTTTGGCAATTTCCGGAAAGGGGTCGGAAAAAGTGACAGTTCTCTTTTCCAATTTTGTGGGAATAAGAACTGTCACTTTTTCTAGAATCTTAAGAACAAAAATTTGCATAAATTTACAAAATTACTTGATTTTTATTATTTAATCACATATAATTTTAAAGGAGATGGGAGAAGCAAGATGTGGTGTATCGTATCCTACATTGAGAGGAGGCGATGCATATGTTACTAGAACAAGTATATTTAATATTTATATACATACTTTTTATAATGTTTGCAATGGTAACCGTTATTGCTATTGCCTTATTTGTAGCCCTAGTAGTTACAATGAGCAAATTAGATAACGAAAAAAACACATCTCTGTTGGATCGTTAGAGATGTATCTTAAATTTTAAAACTATAAAACGATACGCCACATTTCTGTGGTATCTCATCCTCTATAATTATTATACTCATAAACATTATAAAAGTCAAATATTTTATGAAATTTCCCTAGAAATTTTTCAAGGTGATTTCTATATGGAAAAAGGGACGGTTCTCTTTCCATAAATATTACATATTCAGTGTAGGGGCGCCCCTTAGGGCGTTCGTTGAAAGGAAAAATAACTATGAGATTAAATATAGTAATGGTTGAACCAGAAATTCCACAAAACACAGGCAACATAGCAAGAACCTGTGCAGCAATAGGAGCAAAACTGCATCTAGTATATCCATTAGGATTTTCAATAACAGACAAATATCTAAAAAGAGCAGGATTAGACTATTGGGATAAATTAGAAATAGAAGAACACACATCATTAAAAGCATTTTTAGAAAAATACAAACCAGAAGAACACAATATGTTTTTAGCCTCTACCAAGTCACAGAAATGTTACTCAGATGTAGACTACAGTAATATGGAAGAAGTATTTATACTATTTGGAAAAGAAACAAAAGGGTTACCAGAAGACCTAATACAAAAATACATAGAAAAAGCAATAAGAATTCCAATGAGAGACACCTTAAGGTCATTAAATCTATCAAATTCAGTAGCGATAATAGCATATGAAATATTAAGGCAAATAGATTTTGATGGACTAAAAGAAACTAGTGATTATTTTCAAAAAACTTAATTATTTTTAAGAATTAGAAGCGGAACTATTATTGCTCCTACAAGCAAGAATAGTAGTTAGAGAATCACCAAGCTGAGTAAAAACAGCAGAAAGAATAGACAATTCATCATCAGTAGAATTATCAGCGATTAAACAAGATAAAGTTGAAATCAAAGTAACCAATTCACAAGAACTCATAAAAAATCTCCTAGTATTTATATGATATATTATATGAAACAAATAAAACAATGTTAATAAAAACAATATAAAAAAAGAACGTTTCGTATTTTCACTTTAGTGGAAATACGAAACGTTCTTTTTACATAATAAGTTATGCATTTTTTGCAATTTCTGCTAATTTTGTAAAAGCAGCAGAATCAGTTACAGCTAACTCAGCAAGCATTTTTCTATTAATTTCAACCTTAGCTTTTTTTAATCCTGAGATTAATTTGCTATATGTTAAACCATTCATTCTTGCAGCAGCATTAATTCTTGTAATCCATAATTTTCTAAAATCACTCTTTTTGTCTTTTCTACCAACATAAGCATACATTCCAGATTTCATAACAGCTTGTTTAGCATTTCTAAATCTATAATGTTTAGCTCCATAATATCCTTTAGCTCTTTTCAATATTTTTTTATGTTTTTTACGAGTGATAATCGCAGTTTTAACTCTTGCCATATAAAATTCCTCCCATTAAAATTTTTCATATTTAATATAATTTTTTTCAAAATAACTAGATTGAAAAAGAATTGTTATTTGACTAGGCATCTTTGTCCAGTAAATTTTGCTAAGCAAAATTTACATGCACTACTCGCGAAAAAATAATAATGAAAATGAATTTTCATTCTATTTTTTCTCTCGTTCTGACAACAACGTCAAATGGCAATTATTTTTTAATCCTAATTAATTTCCGTATGGTAACATTTTCTTAATTCCCTCCACGCAACTCTTATCTGCGTAAGCGTTTTGTATTTTACCAGACTTCTTTTGTCTAGTAGTCTTATTAGCTAAAAGATGTCTTCTATTAGATTTTGTTCTTTTAACTTTACCAGTAGCTGTAAAATGATATCTTTTTGCTGCTGCTTTGTTAGTTTTTAATTTTGCCATGTAAATTCACTCCTTCTAAAATATAATTTTATAATAAGTTATCCGTAAATTCCTTTGTTCATTAACGGCTATCTTAATTTATTTAGGTTGTAAAATTATAAACATATTTTTACCCTCTAATAAAGGCTTTTTCTCTGGAACAGATACCTCTGAAAGTTCCTCAATAAATTTATTTAAGATATTCTCGCCAAGTTTAACGTAATTTAATTCTCTTCCACGAAAACGAACTGTAATTTTAACTTTAGAGCCCTCCTCAATAAATTTCTTTGCATTTTTACATTTGAAATTAAAATCATGTTCTTCAGTATTTGGAGTAATACGTATTTCCTTAATTTCAAAAGTTCTTTGTTTTTTCTTAGCTTCCTTCTCTTTTTTAGCCTGTTCAAATTTATATTTCCCATAATTCATTATTTTGCAAACTGCTGGTTTATTATTAGGAGCTACTAAAACCAAATCTAAATCCTTTGAGACTGCTAAATCCAAGGCAGCATTTGTTTTCATAACACCAAGTTTTTCACCATCATCAGAAATAACTTGAACTTCACTAAAACGAATCTGTTCATTAATTAGTAATTCTTGTTTTATAAAAAACACCTCCATATTAAAAAAACCTGTCATAAGACAAGCCAATCCACATAATAATAGATAATAAAATATCAACCTTTTTCCATAAGATAAGGTGAGAAGTGGATGACTTCTTCTTTAGATTTATTAATCAACAGATAATATAGTACAATAAATTAAAAAAAATGTCAATAGTTTTATTGACTTTTCTTAAAAAATGTATTAAAATATTACAGTATTGTAAAAATATGTTTTAATCAATAGAACTATTTTCCGGTAGTTATAGTTTTAAAGATTAGAAACATATATTAATTATAGAAATGAAATGGAGGATTAATTACCATGAATAACACAACCTATAGTGTAAAGAAAAGTGAAATTGAAAGTAAATGGTATATAATTGATGCAGAAAACAAACCACTAGGTAGAGTAGCAACAGAAGCTGCAAAATTATTAAGAGGAAAGCATAAACCAACATTTACACCAAACTTAGATGTTGGAGATCATGTTATAATAATTAACTGTGACAAAATAAAATTAACAGGAAACAAAATGAATGACAAAATTTATAGACATCATTCAGGATACATTGGTGGAATGAAAGAAATAACAGCAAAAGATATGATAGAAAAGAATCCAGAAAAAGTAATGATGCTTGCAATAAAAGGAATGTTACCACACAACAGTTTAGGAAGACAACAAATAAAAAAAGTAAGAATATATGCAGGTAGCGAGCATGAAAATCAAGCACAAAAACCAGAAATGTGGAATTTCTAATAATTGTAAAAAAAGAAAAATAAACCTAAATATATAAAAATAAAAAATAGGAGGAAAGATAAATGGCTAAAGCAAAATCTGAAAATATAGTATTTTGTGGGACAGGAAGAAGGAAAAGTTCAATAGCAAGAGTAAGACTTACAGAAGGAACAGGAAAAATAACAATAAATGGTAAAGATATTGAAGAATATCTAGGATTAGACACTTTAAAAGTAATAGTAAAACAACCATTAGTAGTAACAAATACAACAGACAAATATGATGTTATTTGTAAAGTAATTGGAGGAGGAACAGCAGGTCAAGCAGGAGCCATCCGTCATGGAATAGCAAGAGCATTAAACGAAGCAAATGCAGAATATAGACCAATATTAAAAACTAGTGGATTTTTAACAAGAGACTCAAGAATGAAAGAAAGAAAGAAATATGGAATGAAGAAAGCAAGAAAAGCGCCTCAATTCAGTAAGAGATAAAATGTTTTTTATAAACAAAAAAGCATCAGAAGTGTTGAAAACTCTGATGCTTTTTTGTGGTCAGTTTAGTGACTATCTCTTGGAATGTCGATGATAATGTCGGCAGCTCTATCATAAAAATTTCCAGATTCCTTAATAGCACCGCAAGGGATTCCTCCAAACAAAATCTCCTTATTTAAATTTTTATGCCTTTTACTATTTCATCAAAATGCATAGCATTCGATGCTTTTACTAACACTATATCTCCCTCTTTTAATTCTTCTTTTGCAGAACTTATTGCTTCTTCATTTGTTTTGCATTCAAATATCTTAATGTTTGTATGTGCTCCTACCTCTAATGCTCTTTTCACAATATTATGAGAGGCTTCACCAACTGTTATTAAAACTGATACTTCACTCTTTATCACTTCATCTCCAATTTTTTCATGTAATTCTGTTTCAAAATCTCCAAGGTTTAGCATATCTCCCAAAATTGCAATTTTTCTATCTCCTTTTACATTGTGTAAATATTCTAGTCCAGCTTTCATTGATTCATAATTTGCATTATATGTGTCATTAATAATTGTAACTCCATTTCCGCTTTTTACTATTTCCATTCTTCTTTTTGTAAGTTCTACATTTTTTATACCATCAATTATTTTTTCTATTTCAATATTATTTTCTAATCCAACACATATAGCAGATAGTACATTATAAACAAAGTGCTTTCCTCCTACAGGAATTTCTACTTTATAGCAAGGGGCACATGAATAATCTTTATGATTTATCTCTAATGTGAAAATACTTTTATCTTCAAAACATTCTATATCTTTCGCCATTACATCACTTTCAGTATCTATTCCATATGTAATTATTTTATGTGTTGTAGTATTAGTTTTTATCCAGTTATTTAATAAATCATTATCATTATTTATAGCTATTGGTGCTTCTTTACTTGCTCCCTCTAAAATCTCCAATTTTGCTTTTAAGATATTTTCTCTTGAGCCTAATGTTTTAATATGAGAACTACCTATATTACTTATTACACACATGGTTGGATGTGCTATATTTGTTAAAACTCTTATTTCTCCTGCATGATCCATCCCCATTTCAACAACCAATGCTTCATGTTCTTTTAATTTCAGCAATGTCATTGGTAAGCCAATATGATTGTTCATATTACCTTCTGTTTTTAAAACTTTATACTTTTCTGACATAATGCTTGCAATTATATCTTTTGTACTAGTTTTTCCAACACTCCCAGTTATAGCAATGACTGGAATATTGTATAAGTCTCTTTTATATTTTGCTATTTCCTGTAATGCTTTAATAGAATCTGGTACCTTTATTATCGTTTTTCCTTTATATTCCTTAGCATCTATTCCTGAAATGATACAAACTTCGGCCCCATTTTCAAAGGCCTCTTCATATAGCGTATTGCCATCAAAATTTTCGCCTTTGATACCTACATAAACATCTCCAGTCTCTATAGTCCTTGTGTCTTTTTTAAATACTTTACATTCTATACTTTCATCCCCACATATTAAAATTCCATTGCAAATATTTACAATATTTTTAACTGTCAAGTCTTTCATATTATATCTTTTCCTTCCCTTTTTCTTTTAATATATTCTATTATATTAACCTATTGTGCATATATTTTTTTGAATCACTAAAATCTACAAGCTCATAATATATAACCTAATTAATTTTATCATATTGAATTAATAACCGCAACTATTTGAAGCACAAAAGCTAGAAAGTTTTTTATATTCTTAGGAAAGTAATCATGGAGTGGTTAGTTTCCTTAGAATATAATTATGGCTGAAATTAGATTTTTTATGAATTGACAGTAGCCATTACAGTTATCTAATATAAAAACTGGAGGGAAAAATAACCATCATAAAATCGAAAAAGAAAATTGTCAAGAAATACTTGATATTTTGTGCATAGTATTATAAAATGTAACAAAATAGCTTATATTATTAGATTTGCTAAAAAAACTAAGTATGAGCCACAGAAAGGAATGGTTAATAATTATGGAAAAAACGCATATATTAAACGATAAATATAATCCAAAAGAATTTGAGGACAAATTATATAACGAATGGGAACAAAAAGGATATTTTAAGCCAAGTGGAGATAAATCAAAGCCAAGTTATTCTATAGTTATGCCACCACCAAATGTAACAGGAAAATTGCATATGGGACATGCTTTAGATGGAACAATACAAGACTTATTAATTAGATATAAAAGAATGCAAGGATATAACACTCTATGGGTTCCGGGGACAGATCACTCTGCACTTTCTACAGAAGCAAAAATAGTAGAACAGATGAAAAAAGAAGGTATAAAAAAATCAGACATAGGAAGAGAAAAATTTTTAGAAAGAGCATGGGAATGGACAGAGCTTTATGGTGGAACAATAGTATCACAGCAAAAAAAATTAGGATGTTCATGTGACTGGTCACGTTCAAGATTCACAATGGACGAAGGACTTTCAAAAGCAGTTCATGAAGCATTTAAAAGATTGTATGATAAAGGGTTAATATATAAAGGAAAAAGGATGATAAACTATTGTCCAGGATGTCATACATCAATTTCAGATGCAGAAATTGAATACAAAGAAGAAAAAACACATTTATGGCATATAAAATACCCAATAGTCGGGGAAGAAAAATTCATTATAGTTGCAACTACAAGACCAGAAACAATGTTAGGAGATACAGCAGTCACAGTTAATCCAAAAGATGAAAGATATAAAAACATCATTGGAAAAAAAGTAAAACTGCCAATAGTCGGAAGAGAAATACCTATAATTGAAGACAGATTTGTTGAAATGGAATTTGGTACAGGATGTGTTAAAGTAACACCAGCACATGACATTAATGATTATCAATCTGGAATAGACCATAAATTAGAAATAATAGAAGTATTTGATGAAGACTTAAAAATGAAAGACATAGTACCAGAATATGAAGGAAAGGATATATATGAAGCAAGAGAATTAATAGTAGAAAGACTAGAAAAAGAAGGATATCTATTAAAAATAGAAGAATACACACACAATGTCGCAAAATGTGATAGATGTAAAAGCACTATAGAACCAAGGATTTCAGATCAATGGTTTGTAAAAATGGAAGAACTTGCAAAACCAGCAATAAAAACAGTAGAAGAAGGGAAAGTCAAATTCATACCAAAAAAATATGAAACTACATACTTTAACTGGATGAAAAACATAAAAGACTGGTGTATATCAAGACAAATTTGGTGGGGACATCAAATTCCAGCATATTATTGTGATAAATGTGGAGAAATCACAGTATCAAATACAGAACCAGAAAAATGTAGTAAATGTGGACATGAAAAACTAACTCAAGACACAGATACATTAGACACATGGTTTAGTTCAGCATTATGGCCATTTTCAACAATGGGATGGCCAAATACAGAGGCAGAAGACTTAAAAACATTCTTCCCAACAAACACATTAGTTACAGGATATGATATTATACAAGCATGGGTATCAAGAATGATTTACTCATCACTTGCATACACTAATGAAATTCCATTTGATGATGTATTAATACATGGAATAGTAAGAGATGCCAAAGGAAGAAAAATGTCAAAATCTTTAGGAAACGGAATTGACCCAATAGAAATAATAGACGAATACAGCACAGATGCATTAAGATTTTCATTAATAATGGGAATCACAGCAGGAAATGATATTAGATATGTACCTGAAAAATTAGACTCAGCAAAAAACTTTGCAAATAAACTATGGAATGCCTCTAAATTTGCTTTAATGAACTTAGAAGACTATAATGGGGAAAAGGTAGAAAAATCAGAACTTTGCAAAGAAGACAAATGGATAATATCAAAACTAAATACATTAGTAAAAGAAGTTACTATAAATTTAGATAAGTATGACTTAGGAGTTGCAGCAGCAAAAATATATGATTTCATATGGAATGAATTTTGTGATTGGTATATAGAAATTGTAAAAACACGTTTATATGATAAAGAAGGAAAAACGAGAAAAATGGCGCAATATACAATAAATAAAGTATTATGTGATGTATTAAAATTATTACATCCAATGATGCCATTTATTACAGAAGAAATATACACAAAACTATATAATAATGATGAAAGCATTATGATTTCATCATGGCCAGAATATGATGAAGAATCAAAATTAAAAAAAGAAGAAGAAGAAATTGAAAAAATAAAAGAAATAATAGTAAATATTAGAAATCTAAGAACAAACATGAATGTAGCAAACAGCAAAAAAACGAAATTGATTTTTGTAACCACCAAATATGAAGAAAGCATAAAGTGCTCAGTAGAATTTTTAAAAAAGATGGGATATGCAGAAGAAATACAAATACAGAAAGATAAAGCAGGAATACCAACCAATGCATTATCAATATTAACAGATGGAATAGAACTATATATTCCAATAGAAGAATTAGTTAATCTAGCAGAAGAGAAAAATAGATTAGAAGCGGAAAAGAAAAAAATACAAAATGAAATAGAAAGAGCAAGTAAAATGTTATCAAACCCAGGATTTGTAAACAAAGCACCAGAAAGTAAAATAAACGAAGAAAAAGCAAAATTAGAAAAATACAAAGAAATGTTAGTAAATCTAGAAGAGAGAATAAAAACATTATAAAAATGATTATAATCATAAGTATAAAAAGACCAAATTTGGAAATAATGTAAAAAGAAATAATTTCCAAAAGGAGGGTCTTTTTTTTATGATAAAAAAGGTAGAAATATGTGGTGTAAACACATCAAAATTACCCGTATTATCAAATGAAGAAAAGAATGAACTATTAATCAAAATAAAAAATGGAGATGAAGAAGCAAGAGAACAATTCATACAAGGTAATTTAAGATTAGTATTAAGTGTAATACAAAGATTTAATGGGAGAGGAGAATCACCAGATGACTTATTTCAAGTTGGCTGTGTAGGACTTATAAAAGCAATAGACAACTTTGACATAAATCAAGAAGTACAATTCTCAACATATCGGAGTACCAATGATAATAGGAGAAATAAGGAGATATTTAAGAGACAACAATCCAATAAGAGTAAGTAGATCTGTAAGAGACTTAGCATATAAAGCAATACAAACAAAAGAAGCAATAATGAAAGAAAAAGGAAGTGAACCAAGCATAGAAGAAATAGCAAAAGCAATGGATGTAGACAAAGAAGAATTAGTATTTAGTTTTGATGCGATACAATTACCAATATCATTACAAGAGCCAATATACAAAGATGGAACAGAAAACATATTTATAATGGATCAAATAAAAGACAACAAAAACACAGACGAAAAATGGACAGAAGACTTAAGTATAGCAGAAGCCATGAAAAGACTAACAAAAAGAGAAAAAGACATAATAGCAAGAAGATTTTTTGACGGAAGAACACAAATGGAAGTAGCAGATGAAATAGGAATATCACAAGCACAAGTATCAAGACTAGAAAAAAGTGCAATTGCAAGAATAAAGAAAACATATAAATAGAACAAAAAGTTTTTGTATTACCAATACAAAAACTTGATTTTTTTATGAAAATATTGTATTATAGAATGAATGGAGGGAATGATATGATAGAAAGACCTGATTATATAAACGAGTTAATAAAATTTAAGGACAAAGAGCTCATAAAAATAATTACAGGAATTAGGAGATGTGGGAAAAGTACTTTAATGGAACTATTTAAAAATTATTTAATAAAAGAAGGAGTTACACAAGAACAAATTATAAGTATAAATTTAGAAGATTTAAGATATCATTTTATACAAAACTATATGGATTTGTACAATTATATAAATGAAAAATTATTAAACGACAAAAAGAATTATGTATTTATAGACGAAATACAAACTATACCAAAATTTCAAAAAGTAGCTGATAGTTTATATCTAAATAAAAATATAGACTTATATATTACAGGTTCAAATGCAAACTTATTGTCATCAGAATTAGCAACTTTATTAGCAGGAAGATACATAGAAATAAAAATGTTACCACTTTCATTTAAGGAATATAAAACAACAGTAGATACAGAAGACTTAGAAAAGGTTTACCAAAAATATATATCTTTAGGCTCATTTCCATATACAGTACAATTAGAAGAAGATGAAATTGGCAAATATCTAGGTAGTTTATATAATGATGTTATAATAAAAGATGTAATGATAAGAAAAGGAATAGCAGAAGAATCAATGTTAAAAAGTGTAGCTAATTTTACTTTAGACAACATTGGAAATATATTATCTACAAACAATATAGCAAATACTATGACAAGTAATGGTAGAGCAATAAATATTAGAACAGTAGAAAAATATTTAGAAGGATTTACAGAAGCATTCTTTTTATATAAAGCAACTAGATATGATATAAAAGGAAAGCAATACTTAAAAACAGGAAAAAAATATTATGTCTCAGACTTAGGAATAAGATACTTTATGCTTGGAAGGAAAATAGGAGATAGGGGACATATTTTAGAAAACATTGTGTATTTAGAGTTATTAAGAAGAGGATATGAAGTATATGTAGGAAAAATAGATGAATATGAAGTTGACTTTGTTGCTATAAATAATAAAGGAAGAATATATATTCAAGTTTGTGAAACACTAAAAGATAATGAGAATAAAATACTAAAAAGAGAATTAAACTCATTAGAGAAAATAAATGATAATTACGAAAAAACAATATTGACTTTAGATAAAATGCCAATCTCAAATGAAAATGGTATAATAGTAAGAAATGCTTTAGAATGGATGATAGATAAATAATAAAACATACATTATAAACAGAATGAAGTTTCAAAAGATTAAAAAATAGAGTTTCCAAATTCAACAGTTTTTTCAGTAAGAAATCTGAAATATATTAAAAAGTTTTATCGTGAATATAAAGATAATGAAGAAGTGCAACGACTTGTATTTGAATTCAATAGCAATATAACATAGTTATGATTTTGTAAAGTTTTATTAAAACTACTTGAAAATTTAACTAAATGATGATATAAAATATATAAATAAGAATGTTGAAATTATGTAAATCTTATGCTATAATTAAAATAGCACTTATGTATCATATCATTGATTTTATGCAATAATATATACTAGGTGATTTTATGATAATTATAAGTAAATATAAAAAATTTCGAAATAAGAGGAGGTATATTATGAATAAGGCAACTCAAAAAATAAATTTAAAAGATATAATGGATATTGTAGATAATAATTCAAGTGAATGGGATGACTTATGTAATAAATGTTCCTCTCTTGTTAAGGAAGCTGGTATAACAGAGGAAAGAATAGATGAGATAGTAAGAAAATGTAAAAAGGTTTGATTATTATGGATATAGTAGTAGATACAAATGTATTTATAAACGGAATATTTAAAGATGACGAATTTTGCAAAGCAATTTTTAAATTAAAAACAACAAATAACGTTACTTTTGTAATGAATAAAGAAATGCAAAATGAATTATTAGTAACTTTTGCTACGATATTATTAGAAGCATATGAGGCTAAGAAAGATAAATTAGGTCAAATAAAAATTATTCCATTAATGACATCTCTTTCAAAATGCTTATGGCAAGTTAAAGAAATAGACCATATTATAAATACTAATTATTGTATAGAAGATAAATCTGATAATAAATTTGTTGATTGTTGTATAGACGGAAATGTAAAATATTTAATAACACAAGACAAACACATTAATGGTGTTGCAGATAAACTATTAGAGGAAAGAAATATAGAAGTTTTAAGTCCTTTTCAATTTTATACAAAATATAAGACAAAACAATTATGATTTTTTATAGCAAAGAATACTTAATACTACGATAATGAGTAATAATAATTAATAACCAAATAGTATACATAAAACCATTAAAAAATACACATATTAACACATAATAATAAATAAAACAAATTTATTCTATAACTTATTTCCCTAAGAAAACCCACAAAATATTACAAACCAGAAACAGAAACTTAACAAATAAAAAATAAATAAAAAAACAAGAAAATCCGTAAATAAATGCGGATTTTCTTGTTTTTTGTAGAAGAAATTGCCATTTACAAAGAAAAGTGAAAATAATATAATAAAAGAATGAAGAAAGAGCACAAGAACCCTCAGTCACTGCGTGACAGATCCCTTAAATAAGGGAGCCAAGGTATAAAATAAGAAATTTACCTACATAGAACAATAGGGTCAAGGTTAGAACAATAGGCTTGCCTCCCTTATCCAAGGGAGGTGGCAGCCGGAGGCTGACAGAGGGTTCTAAAGAAAAATAAATAATTTTATAACAATAATAATTATTCACTATTAACTATTTATCATTCACTATTCATTAAATAAAAAAGAGGAGGCACATCAAAATGAAAAAATGGAAAGGAAAAAACGAGAAAAGCCAAAAACGTGAAACCGTTGGCGCTGTAACA
>CARPYP010000010.1 GCA_949045875.1 uncultured Clostridia bacterium
TCCACCAGTTAAATTATACAACCTACACGGTCGCACCCTATTATATAAAAAAATTGGAGCCAATTGGCTCCTTTTACTATAAGATTATTTCCAATACGAAACCCGCAATGATTATCATCACTCCTATGACCAATAAGAGTATCATCATATCTAATATTAATGATGATAATTTTCTTATTATTACTCCCACTATCGTGGGGCTACTTGAGATCCATATCCGCAAATTTGGCTTATATAGGCTCATTATTTTGTCACTAACTTTTCCTGCGAGAATTCCTGCGCAGAAAATTAATACTAGAATCAATAGGTTCATCAATGTTACTGATATCATAGCTATTCCTCCTTTGCCCTTGGCTTTTTAACATCTATGATATTTTACTATTAATTTACATAATTGTCAATACTGAGTTTTTAGTCGTTCTAAATAATTTTGTGAATCACATAAATTGGAGGTTGTAGGGAGGATTATATGTTTTAAAATTTATATAAAATTATAAATATACGTTGTAGGGGCACCGTTTGCGGGAATACCTACGATAAATTTGGCAGAGCGTGAAAAATTTGCCATAGCAAATTTTACTCGTTCTACAAATTTAACTGGGCTCGAAGAGAGACATGACACCACTGTGCCCTTGAAATTACAGAAATTTATGCTGTTTTTTGTCTCCGTCCCCAAAAACATCCGTCCCCAAAAACATCATAAGTTCATTTATATTCTTTTTCTAGCTTTTCATTTAAGTATATCATTGATATTATCTTATATTCCTGTATGCATTCTTCTGTTATATTAAATCCAAATAGTTTTTTTGGGGGCGCCATTATGGTGTATTTTATTCCATCTCTTGTTCCTTTACTCATTGTTATTGCACCTCGGTCTTGTTTACTACATTCTTTGCATTTGAATCCATTGTCTTTTATGCTAAAGTGTGTTATGTTTTCTTTTTCTCCACATGTTACACATTTTTCTACTTGTGGTGTATATCCTAATATTGATGTTAATCTCATTTTAAATATACTTGTTACTAATTCTTTATTCATTTCTGTTTCCGATATCATATATAGTGTGTTTAATAATAGCTGCAGTGTTTTGTAATTGTTTTCATTTTCTGTTGCTACATCATTTACTATTTTTGTTATGTTTGCTGCACTTTCTAGCTTGTCTAAGTCTATTCTTAGGTTATAAAAGATTTCTATGATATCACATGAATTTATATTATATGTATTATTTCCTTCGAATAATATGTAGTCTGCAAAACATAAGTATTGGGTGCCAGCAAGTAGTGCACTTTTTGGTTTTCTTGCACCTTTTGCTGCACACCCTATTTTTCCTAACCCTGGTGTTAATAGTGTTATCATTTTGTCTGAATCTCCCATATTACTTTCTACTAATACTATTCCTTTAGTTTTTATTATTCCCATTTCCTATGATATTCCTTTCTAAAGACACAATTACTTTTCAACCTTTTTACCTATATTTTGTTCTATATTCTGTATTCTTAGAAATTCTAAATATACGTCTATGTTTCCTGTCTTTTTAAAGGTGTTCCACGCTATTTCTTTTAACATTGTAATCACTCTCCCTTTATTTTTATCTTTTGCTTTTTTTGTAGTTTTTATTCTGTTTATTTTTTTATTATTTGTTTGGTTTGAATTTTTTTATTATTGTGTCCGTGTCTTGCCAGTCTTCTTTTACTTTGACCCATGTTTTTAAGTTCACTTTCATTCCAAACATGTTTTCTAGGTCTTGTCTTGCATATGTTCCTATCTTTTTTAACATTTGTCCGCCTTTTCCTATTATTATCCCTTTATGTGAGTTTCTTAAACAATATATTGTTGCTTCTATGTTGTAAAATGGTTTGTTATCAATTTTAGCTTTTGACATTTTCATTTTTTCTATTTCTACATATATTCCATGTGGTATTTCTTCATCTAATAGTTTTAGTGCTTTTTCTCTTATTGTTTCTTCTACTAGTTGCCTCATGGTTTGGTCTGTATATTCTTCAGTATTATAATATGCTGGTCCAGTTTTAAGATTTTTTTCAATTTCTTCTAGTACTTTGTCTGTATTGTCTTGCTTTATTGCTGATATTGGTAATACTCCTACAAAGTTATATTCTTCTGAGTATAGTTTTATTAGTGATAATAGTTCTTCTTTTTTTACTAAGTCTATTTTGTTTATGATTAATATTGTCTTTTTCTTTGATTCTTTTATTTTTTCTAGTATTCTTCTATCACCTGGTCCTATTTCTTTGCTTGTTGCTTCTATTATGAATAAAATTATATCTACTTCTTCTGTTGTTTCAAATGCTGTGTCATTCATTGTTTCTCCTAGCTTTGTTTTGGGTTTGTGTATTCCAGGAGTGTCTATTATTATTATTTGCGAGTTTGGTCTGTTTATTATGGCTTTTATCGCTGTTCTTGTTGTTTGTGGTTTGTTTGTCATTATTGCTATTTTTTCTCCTACTAGTGAGTTGATTAGTGTTGATTTTCCTACATTTGTTCTTCCTATTATTGATACAAATCCTGATTTGAATTTTTCTTGTTCCATATGTTCTCCTTTATTTAATATGCGATTATTATATCATGAAATATAGTCTTATACAAGATTGAGCACGAAATATCGTGCTCTTGTTTTTATTCAAATGTTACTTTTGTGTCGATTGGTACTATTTGTATGTATGTGTTTCCATCGTTTACATCTATTTCTTTTCCGCTTTCGTCTTTGTATACTGTTTGTGCATTTCTTGACGCTTTTGAACATTTTATTTTTATTGCTTTTCCGTTTGTTATGTAATATCCTTCGAGAGTTCCTATATTTTCTATTTCTTGTCTTCCATATCCTGCGTCTTCATCTGTTGTATAGTTGTGCGCATATGTTATTATAATATTTTTTGTGATTCTTGTTTCTTTGCTTACCATGTCTTTTTCTACTTTTCCATTTACATATCTTTCATATAGTTTTGTTTCTGGATTATATTTGAATGTTACTTTATGACTTGCTGTGTATGGCATGTTTACTGTGTTTGCTGTTTGACCATTTTCTAATTCTATTTCATTTGGTACATATTTTAATACACTTTTTTGTGTTGATGTTGTTTTGTATTCTTTTTTTTCAGCATATTCCATTACTTTTTTCATGTTTGTTAATACATTGTGTGGCGCTTTTTTTTCTGATGTTCTCCAAAATGCTGATTCTGTTACTAACCCATTTACATTGTTGATTTTTAATTTTTCTATATCTCCTTCTGCTCTTTTACTATATCCAAAGTGTACGAATATACTGTCATTTTCTAGTGCATAGTCTATGAATACTGGTCTTGCACTTCTTACTGGTCCTATTGTCTCTTCTCTGTTTTTTATGTCTTTATATACTGCTAGAAGCCTTGTAAGTCCTCCTTCTACTGTTATTTCATATACTATTGCTGCTTCGTTTAGACCTGCTTGTGGTTTTGCTTCTCCTACATTGTCTATCATTATTGCTACACTTCTTGAGTTTCCTGACCATGTTTTGATTCCTGTGTTTTTTGTTTCTTCTTCTTGTGTTGTGTTTTTTTGTTCGTCTGGATTTGCATTTGTTTTTTCATCTTTTTTTACAAGCTTTGTTCCTATTAGTATTCCTAATATTATTACTACTACTATTAATATTACTATTAGTCCTTTATTTTTCATTTTTTTCTTCCTTTCTTTGTAGGGTTGATTATTCATCATCCATTCTTCTAGCTTTTTCTTAAAATATTAATATTTGGAAATTTATTATTTTATTTAAATATTTTGATATTTTTTTTGCTTTTGTAATGTTTTAAGCTTTTTTTCTGGAGTGTGGGCGATTATTAATCGCCCACACTCATTAGATTTTATTCTAATATTTCTAATTTTGATAATATGTTTTCTTCTTTTTTTCTCATTTCTTTTTTATCTTGTTCTTCTATATGGTCATACCCCATTAGATGATAAAATCCATGTACTACCATGTATGCTAACTCTCTTTCTATACTGTGCTCATATTCTTTTGCTTGTTTTTCAATTATTGGTATACAGATGATTATATCTCCTAATACATCTGGTATACCTGTCTTTTCTTTTGGTATTTCTTCTTTTTCAAACATTGGAAATGATAGAACATCTGTTGACTTGTCTATGTTTCTTGTTTGCTTGTTTATTTTTTGTATATGTTCTTCGTTTGATAGTGTTATACTTAAATATAAGTCGGTTTTGTCTAATTTTTCTTCTTTGAAACATTTTTCTACTGTTTCTTGTATTAATTCTTCATATTCTTTATTTTTCTCTATTTGCTCATAGTTTATGTCTGTTAGTTGGTTCATTAGCACCCCTTCTTATTTTGGATTTTTTAGATGTTTTTCTGATTTTGTCATTTCTACATTTTTCATAGATTATCCACGTTTTGCTAATTTTTCATGGTTTTTGCCTTTTAGTTTTACGTTTGTGGTTTTTGCATATGCATCTTTTAAGTGTTTCATTACTCCTAGTTCAACTAATTTCTTTTTATAGAATTTTACTACATGTTTTGATTGTAAGCCTGTTCCTTGTATTTTCTGTATATCACTTTTTATGTATAGTATTTGCTTTTGCTTTTCTTTTTGTTCTTCTGAACTTTTTGCTTTTTCTATTTCTTGATATTTATCCCAGAATTTTTGATATTCTTCTTTTTCTGTTGGCTTTTCCCAATATATTTTTGTAGATAATAAGTTTATATTATAGTCTTCTAGTAGTGTTATTAATAGTTCATATGCCATGCTTTGTTTTTTGCTGTTTGGACTGCTTATTATTAAGTGTCTGTTGTCTTTTAATAGACTTTCATAACATTGTTCTGCTACTACTAATGGTAGACTGTGAGTGAATAGCTTTCTGCTTATTCCTAATAGTATCATTCTTTTTTCTATTATGTCTCTTTTGTCTAGTTTGCCTGTTAAAAATGAGTTGAATTTATCATATAGATATACTATGTCTTTATATGCTGGTTCTGTTCCTTCTTCAATTTTGATTGGTAATATGTTTGTGGTGTATTTTTCTAAGTTTTCAAATATGTCATTATATATTTTTTCTTTGTTTTCTTCACTTTCACTTACTACTTTGTCTGCTAGTTGTACTGAGTAATTTTTTAATAAGCCTTTATATAGACTGTTCATTTTGTCTGCATAAAATGTTTTGTATTTTCCAAGGATTTTTTCCTTTTTGTTACCTTTTAGGCTTTCATAGTCTAATTCTAATAGGAATTCTTGCTTTTTGTATTTGTATTCTACATATTGTGTTTCTTTTAGGTGTACTACATTATAGTATTTTGATAGCGCATTTTCTTCATATGTTGTGGCTATTTTGTTTTTTACTCTTTTATATACTGATTCCATTATATATTTGTCTAGTGCTTCTAAGTATAATACTACTGCGTTTTCATATTTTTTTTCTAAGTTTGCTTTACTTTCTTTACTTTTTTCATTATGATTTACATATTCATGGTATGTTTTTACTACATTGCTTCTTTTCATGGATATTAACATTCCATTTATTCCTATTTTTGTTGGTATTAATAGTTTTGTTATTGTTGTGGTTATTTTAGAGAAAAATGCACCATCTGTCTTTGCTAGTCTTAGTCCTTTTTCTGCCATATTTAATATCATTCCTTTCTTTTGCACTTATTCTGCATTTATGTCTATCTTTTTTTCTTCTCCAATATTTTCCAATATTTCATATATTAATTGTACTTCTATTCCTCCATCTATTTCTTTTACATTTATTTGTTTATTTATTGGGTTTGTTTTGTCTTTTGTTTTTACGGATAGTTCTTCTTCGAGCTCTTTTACTAGTATATTTTTTAGTTCTTCATAGCTATATTCCTTTTCTATACTAGTGGTTTCCTGATATTCGTCTATCCCTAATTCTATCGGTAAATAGAAATCGGAAAATATCTTTAATTTTTTTCTTTCATTTATTGTATCATATTTTTCAAATTTTGGAAGACTTTTATATAAATTTATTTGAAAATTATTTAATTTTATAAAATATCTTTTTTCGGAGTTTCCTGTAAAATTCTTTTCTTCTTGTTTATACGTCTTGCTTTTAGTGGCTTCATACCAAACTCTTGCTTCTATTTCCGCTTCACTATGTACATATCTTGTTCCTGTATATTTTCCATCCATCCATCCGTCCTACAAGTATTGTATCTTTTGTAACAACGTCTCCAATTTTTACTACGGGTGTACCAGTTTTAGCGTTTATTTTTGTTATTACTCCCGATTTGTTTGCTACTATGTTACAATATTCATTTTTGTTTATTAGTTCTGGTTTTTCTGTGTTTTCTACTATTTTTATAATTGCATTTGTTCCGTTTAGATCTATACTCATCCATGCTATGTCATCTCTTTTTAACCTTATTTGTCTTATTATTTCTTCTGTGTCTATTTTTGATTTTTGTGCTCCTATTGTTATTCCTTTTTCTTTTATTTGTTGTAATATTTCTTGTGTGTCTATCTTTTCATTCCCTATTATCTCAATGTTCCATATATATCTTGATGTAACTAATATACTAATTATTATTGCTAATAGTGCTAATACAAATATTTTCCTTTTTTTGTATCTATTTAGCATAAATGGTATTCCCTTTTTTTTGTTTATATTTATTCTGCATTTCGTTTTTTTAGCTACTTCTTTTATCTTTTTAAAATCTTTTATGCTGATATTTGTTTGCATATATGTAGATTTGTCCCTTTTTGTGTTCCATAGTAATATCCTTTTACTTATACACATGTTTATAAATCTTTCTATAAAGTATCCTTCTACTGATATATTTACATATCCACAAATATAACTTAATAAGATTTTAAATATCACTTACTTTTCCTCCATCTCTTCTTCATAGTTCTCAAATTCTATGCTGTCGATTTTTCCCGTAATTTTCATATCGTCTTGGTTCATTTGTATTAGATTTAAATTGAATCCGTTTACATTTATTACTCCTATGTGTGTATTTACTTTTATATATAAACTTTCATATTCTATTATGTTTTTATAGTTTTCTATTAACATTTCACCAAATCCAAGTATTGAGATTTTTGGTGTATTTGATACTACTTCTGCTGGCATTTCTAGGAATTCATTTATTTTGTTTATTCCTCTGGTGATTCTTTTTTTCTTTTTCAATGGCGCCTTCTCCTTTTTATATGTATTAAGTTTTAAGGTATTTTCTTTAATGGCGGGCTACTACATTTGCTTCGCAAATTTTTCACGATGCGTTCGCAAGAATATAAAAATATAAAATTAATTTTATATTTTTATATTCTTTCTCACTTTTCAAATTGTTCTATGCTTCTAAATTCATAACCCATATTTTTTATCTCTTTTATTACGTCTCCTAATATTTCTGAGTTGTCTTTTGAGGTTGAGTGCAGTAGTATTACTGCTCCTGGATGTATATTTGATATTATTTTTTCTTTTCCATATTCTGTTCTTCCTTGTTTTGCTTCGTCCCAGTCATCATATGCTAGACTCCACATTACTGTTGTGTATCCTAAGTTGTTTGTTATTGCTAGCGTTCTTTCACTATATTCCCCTTTTGGTGGTCTTATGTATCTCATTTCATATCCTGTTTTTTCATATACTGCTGTTTGCAGTTTTACTACTTCCTCTTTTATTTCTTCTTCTGATAAGTCTGGCATACTATGATGGTTTACTGTATGTATTTAAGCTATACCGATGACGCTTTTTTGTATTACTTGCTATGATTATATTTCGACATTTTATTCTTATAATTTATTACTAAACCTGTGAAAAAGTTAATTCTACTGTGATTTTCTTGTTTTTATCAAACACAACTTTTTTTACTAACTTTTTTAGGATTTCATTATCTGGATTTTCTATTTTTAAAAATTCATTTGCTAGTTTTTCCATTTTTTTATATTCACTATTTTTGCCTTTTATTCCTTTATTATTTTTCTTAATTTCTTCATTGAGCCTATCTATTTCTTGTTGTATTTTTCTCTTTCTTTCGCTCATTATCTCATATAGCTCTTTAAATTTATCTATTGTTATTTGTTTTGTTACTTTCTTTTCATATAAGCATTTTATTTCATCTTCCACTTTATTAAGTTCTTTGCTTTTATTTGAAAGCTGGCTTTGAATTTCATTTACTGTGCTTTTTGCTTTTCTTTGTGCATTATTATATATTGCTTTTAATTCCTTTGAAGTATATTCTATTTTTTTGATTTCCTCCATTATTGTATTTCTTACTGCATTCATTAGTATTTTTTCTCCAATAACAACATTATCACATAAACTTCTATAATCTGCTCTTTTCCCACATACTGCACAATTTCCCTCCCAACAAACCTTACCAGATTTTGTTTTGCTTTTATTGTGTTGAAATCTTGCTTTGTTTCCACACTCTCCACAATATACAAGCTCTTTTAGTGGGTATTCATATTTTTTTCTAGTATCTGTATTATATGAGCTTAACTTTTCTTGTACCTTATTCCATAATTCTTTACTAATAATAGGCTCGTGCATATTTTCCTTTATTATATACTCTGATTTTTCTTTCATTTTTCCTTTTTTTATTTTAGGGCTTATTTGCTCTTTTTTTCCACTTACAACATTTCCTATATATACTTGATTTTTTAGCATACTACCTATTTGTGTCCTTAACCATAAATACCTACCATCTGGATTTTTACTGTTTAGATTTTTTCTAGTGCTAGGCATTTTCATATAAATTCCCGGAGGCGTTATATTTCTATTATTTAATTCATCTGCAATTTTTATTGTAGACATTCCTTTGTTTGCATACATATCAAATATCTCTTGTACTATATAACTTACATTCTCATCTATTACTAAATGATTTTTTATTTCTGTATCTTTTTTGTAGCCATAAGGTGCAATTCCTGCTTGATATTCTCCTGCTTTCATTTTCTTTTTCTTTACGCTCTTAATTTTATTTGAAATATCTTGTATATAGTAATCATTAAAGCTTAATTTGAAAGATAAAAATTGTAATCCTCTTGAATCTATTGTGTCTATTCCATCTCCGTATTGCTATATATCGTATATTCATTTTAGGTAAGTATCTCTCTAAATAATAGCCTGTATCTATATGATCTCTGCCAAATCTTGATAAGTCCTTTGTGATTATGCAATTTACTTTGCCATTTTCTATATCTTGTATCATTTGCTTAAATCTCGGTCTATCAAAATTTCCTCCTGTATATCCATCATCAACATATTCATCAAACACTTCTAACTCTGTATTTTTACTAATAAAATTATCAATTATATCTCTTTGATTTTCTACACTTTCACTTTCTTTTTTTCCTCTGTCTTCGTCTGATAGTCTTATATATTTAGCAACTTTGTACTTTGTTATAATCATATTTATACTGCTTTCTCATATTTTTCTTGTTCTTTTATATTTCCGAAAGTTAGTGTAACTGTAATATTTTTATTACTATCAAATTCAATTTTTTTTATTAGTTTTGAATATATTTCTTTACTAGGATTTTTCATTTGTAACATATCTTTTGCTAATTTAATCATTTCTATATAGTTTTTTCCTGTATCTTCTTTTTGTAATTCCATCATTTCCGTTTCTATTTGATGAATCTGCATTAGTAGTTCTTTTTTTTCGCTTTGCAATTTATTATAAATCATAGCAAAATCATCTGCTGTTATAAGTTTATGTATTTTATCTTGATATACCTCTTGTGTAGTTTGTTCATTTTCATCAATTTTGTTTTGTATAGCCACTTTTTGACTCCTTAATATATTAGTTTTACTGTGTACCTTTTCTTCAGCTTTTTTATAGACATTTATTATCTCATCTTCTGTATAAGATATTTGCTCTATTTCTTCTTTGATTACTTTTTTTACTTCATCTTGTATAAGTTCTTCTGTTATCGGTTTACAAGTGCAACTTTTATTTCTATTTTTATTAGAACATAAGAAAGTTCTTTGTTCCCATACTTTGCCACTTTTTCTTTCCCCTTTTCTTACTTTATAAGTTGCTTTTCCTCCACATTCTGCACAAAATATAAATTCTTTCAAAGGTACTTCATATTTTTGAGTTAATGAATTTTTATGCTTGTTTAGTTTGTCTTGTGCCTTTCTCCAAGTTAGTTCATCAATTATAGGTTCGTGCATATTTTTCACAATAATATATTCCTCTCTATGCGTACTTCGTACTTTCTCAACTTTATGGCTTATCTTTTGAAACTTTCTTCCAACTACACTCCCTATATATACTTCATTTTTCAACATTTTAGCTATTTGTTCACTATGCCATATATAGCCTTTTGGATCTTTACTTTTTCTATTCATACATACTGGTATTTTTAAATATATTGCAGGAGCTTCAATATTTCTTTCATTTAATTTATCTGCAATCTTTATTGTAGACATTCCATTATATAAATACATATCAAATATTTCTCTAACTATCTGTGCCGAATATTCATCAATTACTAAATGATTTTTTATATTGTTGTCCTTTTTATAGCCATAAGGTGCTATTCCTCCTTGAAACTCCCCCTTTTCTATCTTTCTGTTTTTTACACTTTTTATCTTATTAGAAATATCTTGTGCATAATAATCATTAAAACTTAATTTAAAAGTCAAAAATTGTAATCCATCTGGATTTATTGTATCAACATTATCTCCTATTGCTATATATCTAATATTGTTTGTTGGCAAATATCTTTCTAAATAATAACCTGTGTCTATATGATCTCTACCAAATCTTGATAAGTCCTTTGTTATAATGCAATTTATTTTTCCATCTTCTATATCTTGCAACATCTTTTTAAATCCGTGGGCGATTAAAGTTTGTTCCAGTATAGCCATCATCAACATATTCTTCTACTGATTCTAATTCTTCGTGTTCATTTATATAGCTATCTAATATATCTCTTTGATTTTCTATACTTTCACTTTCTCTATCATCTCCGTCATCTCTTGATAAACGCATATATTTCGCCACTTTATAATTATTTATTCTTAACATTTTCCCTCCCTCCTAGAATAAATAACCTGTCTGCTATTTCATTTTACTTTTTTTATTTTTTTAAGTAAAATGTATAAATTCATTGTTTTTTTAATTTTTCTATATTTTCTATTTTTTCAATAAAAGTTTTCTCTAATAAATTCGTTAATATTTCTTTTAGGTTTTCATTCCCATATATCTTTTTTACATTATCTTTTTCATTTTTTAAGTCCTCCATCTCCTCCTCCTTTTATATTAAAAGGTATTTTTGAATGTCCCATTTTATGAATAAAATTTGAAATAAATCTATTCATTCAATAGCTCTGGAAAGACACTTTCTAAAATAGTTTCTGCCTCTTTCATTATATTTCTAGGGTGGTGCGAATGGATCATACTTAAAAATTCTTTGACAATTTTTTCATCTGTTATCTGCATTTCTCTATTTATTAGTACATTGAATATACAAATAGCATAAGAAATAAAGTCATTTGCTGATAAAATCCAATTAAAATTTATTCTATTTAATAATTCAGTATTAACTCCTGTTATCTCAATACTATTAAGATTTTCTTGTGCTACTTCTACTATATCTTTCAATATATCTCCTAGTCCATTTTGATTTATATTCTGTTCATATTTTTTATAACCTAAAATATAATAGCTTACTGCCTCCTTAATAGCATACATTTTATTTCTTACATTCTTTTTCATTAAAATTTCCTCCTATACTAAAAAACAAGCCCTATCTGGACTTGTCATTTCGATTTTTTAATTCTTTTCTCTTTATATCTCTAGCTAATTTTTCAAAGCCTAATTTTTTAAAAGTTTCTATATAATGATTTCTATCGATACACTCTCCATTAAGAGTAACTATATCAATATTTCTCATAAAATTATTTTCAAACAAACTTGTTATTTTTGCCGGATTTCTAAATAATCTTGAAATATCTGTTACTACTATTTGCTTGATTTTTCCTGCTTTTATATCTTCTATAAGTTTATCTAGTGCCTCTCTGTCTTCAGATAGTCCACTTTTTCTAACATCTATATAATGTACTCTGTTTGTTATATTGTGTTTTTTACAATATTCTTCTAGTCTATCTCTTTGAGAATAAATATCTGCATTTACCATATCTCCATCTACTCTATTTGTTCTCATATATAGTGCAACAGCTTTTTTCTGCTTTTTGTTTTCTATCTTTTCATCAATATAATAGTCTAATTGCTCAATATTTCCAACTCTCATATACATACCAACATTTCCATTTTTACTCACAATTTCCATAACCGTTCCTTTCTCGTAAATCGGTGGCTATTTTTATAGCATTGTTTACAACTTCTACATATTTTTCTGGTAGTATATCTATTCGGTGTAATAATCTCTTTTTGTCTATTACTTTAATTTGTTCAGCCATTATTGTAGCCTCATACTTCATTTTACCAAATTTATTTATTCTTATATGGGTAGGAATAGCAAATTGATTCTCTATTCTTTTAGTCATAGGAATAATTATTGTGGTTGTGCTATATTTGTTTCCTATATTATTTTGAATGATTAAAACAGGTCTTATTCCCCTCTCCTCACTTCCTACTGTATTTCCTAAATTAGCAAGATATATTTCATTTCTTCTAATTTTATTTATCATTGTTTTGCCTCCTGCAATTATTTTTTACTTGTTCCATCTGTTCTATATCTTCCATTTCTATTTCTTCAGCTGTTTTGCATTTACTTGCACCTAACAGTAATAAATACATAAAAATAGCAATTATAAACATATCTATTAGTAAAATTCTTAATATCATTGTTTGGTTTTCCTTTCTCGTATGTTAAAAAGAACTCTAAAATGTTTTGGAGGTATATTGATATTGCATACCTTAATTTTAGAGTTCTTTTTGTTTATTTATTTTTATACCTTTATCATCATTCATTAGACAGATATTTTGCATATATCTTCATAGGTGTATTCGGCATACCCCACCTGTATACAGGCTTGTCCTCAATGCGTGGGACGGTTTTTTCTCGCTCGTGCTATGACTGGACAAAAGTTTCTTTCCTTTTACACTCATCTTCGCCTTATTAGTTGCAAACTAATATTTAAGTAATATAAATATTACTAGCTCAAGTAATCAAAGGACTGTATCTAACGAATTGTTATTCACTTTTCAATGTGCTTTTTTACTCTCTTTTTAAGAAAAACAAGTAAGAGATTTTACCCTCTCATCTATAACAGCGATTGAAAAATGAAAAATAGGACATTTTCCTAAAATTTTTTTTATTTTTTTTATTTTGCTAATTTTTCTGCAAAATCTTTGTCTTTTATAATTCTTACTGCGTACTCAATTAAATAGCTTTTTAGCTCTTGATCTACTTCCTTATTTTCATTTTTAGAATATTTATCTATTAGAGGCATTATTTTATCTATTACAAAAATCAATGACACCTCATCTGTTCTAGCCTTTACTAATAATTTATAAAATTTTGTTTTATTCTTCATTCTTTACCTCCAAATAATTTCTTAATTTTTCAATAGCTCTATCTTTTAATTTTCTTACTGCACTCTCATCTTTGTTCATATCTTTTGCTATTTCTTTCAATTTCTTATTTTTGTAGTAATACTGTATGATTACCTTTCTCTGTTTTTCAGTTAGTTTCCTCATTGCTTTTGATAGTTGTTCATTTTTACAGTTTTTTTCACTCAAAAAGGAATAATCAAAATTGTCTGTATTATACAAATTTTCCCATTCCTCATTAGACATAGATATTTCTTTATCTAGTAAATATTTCTTGTGTTTTAAATAATCAATTCTTTTATGTAATAAAGCTGTTCTTATATAACTTATATATCTAGCAAATACAATATCGTTTTTAAATTCTATGTTTTCTTTAAATATATCTCTTTTTTCTTTCATCATTTCCTCCATTCAATTTTGTTTTTTATTGAATGAAGGTGGACTATGACAGCCACAATTAAAAAGAAGAATAATTTTTATATGTAATATAAAAAAGAAGTCAAAATTACTCCCTGTAAATTTGACTTCTTTTTTTATGTAATTATTTAAAAAAACTTCTTCCTCTGTTTCCACTACCCATACTCCTTGCATAGCGTAGAGTATGTACTTTGAAATTATAGTAATAAGCAATAGAACAACACTACGCTAAAATATAATCTCGTTTCTCTTTTCTTTAGATAATCTGGTATTTAGGTAGCACATTTATTTGGATTATCTTTTAAAAATAACAAAAAACAAATATTATTTTTTTATAACTTGCTTTTTGAATCTATCTTTAATTTACAATCCGTTTTATCTCCTTCCCTTTTATACTATCTTTTGTGCTTATATTTCTTATATTAGCACTTTTTATTTTAAAAGTTTGTCGAAATGTGTAATATAGTAAATATTTTTTACAAAAATTCCCATTTTATTTTGTATATTTACATTTTCTAATTTTTATAAATTGTTTTTAGCACGATATTCGTGCAAGGAAATGATTTTTTTATAATAAAATTGGGAAAAATGTATATAGAATGAAAGGAATGATGGTATATGAGAGCCAAAAGACTTAATTCAAAATCTAATATTATTGGCAAAAATGTAAAAAAATATAGAACTGCCAATAAATATACCCAAGAAGAATTATGCCAAAAGCTAGACTTGTTTGGTTTGAACTTATATCATTCTGATATTTATCTTATTGAATATAATAAAAGAATTGTTAGAGATTATGAAGCTCTTGCTTTTGCTAAAGTCTTTAATATAAGTTTAGACGAACTTTATTCTGGAACAGAAAAAGAACTTGAATAAAAAATTAAATCCAGTTTTCTCTGGATTTTTTATTATTTTTTGAAAAAATTTACTATTTTCTTTAAAACATTACTTTCTTCAGTTAGTTTACTCTCAATTGTTTCTTCTCTACTTTCTATTTCTGTAATTGATTCAATTTCATTAACTAACTTTTCTATATCTACTGGTTTATTATAGATATTTTTTACAGGCAAAGAATATAGTTTTTTCATTATATCTATACTTGCACCACCAGTAATAACAATAAACTCTGGTATCTTCTCAAAATCTTTTACAATTTCTATAACTTCTATCCCTGTTTTTTTAGGCATTTCTATATCAGTGATTACAACATCTGGAGCAAATTGCATTATATGTTTCAATTCTTTTTCTCCGTCATTTGCAATTCCAACTACCTCTAGTTTATCACTTTCTTTTAATCCTTTTACAATATGTTCTAGTAAAACTTCGTTGTCATCTGCTACAACTATTCTTATCATAGTTTTTCCCACCTTTCTTGATTGCACGATATTCGTGCAATTATAAATAAAAAAAATAATTTACTTTGCTAATTTAGATATTTTTCCTATACATTTATCACACACTAATTGTCCTTCAATTTTTGTTTGCACTTTTTTACTATTACAAAATACACAGTTTTCTAAATATTTTCTTAATATTATTTTTTCTCCGTCTACAAATATTTCTAAAGGATCTTGCTCACAAATTTTAAATTGACTTCTAATTTCTTTAGGAATTGTTATTCTTCCTAAATCATCAACTTTTCTTGTAATTCCTGTACTTTTCATCTAATTATTCTCCTATCTTTATAAACTTTTTTCGTTCTTCGACATATTATACCATATCCTCTTTTATCTTTTTGTCGAAATGTGTCATAAAAATAAAAAAACTTCACTCAAGTAAACTATTCTAAATTTTAACATACAAATTACTTTACTGCAATAAATTACTTCGCAAAAGTAAAGTTTTTTAAAAAACCTTTACTCGAGTAAATTATATTATGCTTGTATCTTGTTATAATTTTTTTGGGTGAGAAAAATGAAATTATCAGACGCTATAAGAAAAAGAATACAAAAATTATTAAAAGAAAAAAATATGAAACTGTGGAATTTATATAAAAGAACTGGTATACCTATGTCTACTCTTTCTACTTTTATGAATGCCAAAAGAGAATTACTTACTTTAAAAACATTATTACACATTTGTGAAGGCTTTGAAATTAGCCTATCAGAATTTTTCCACGATCCTTTATTTGATGATGTAGAACAGGATTAAAAATAAAAACAATAGTTAAGAAATACTATTGTTTTTATTGTTTTTATTTTAACTATTAAATTGTAATTTTTTGCTATATTTTACTTTTCAACATCTTTAAGAAAAAATCTCAAAGACATAGTTGTTATAGCAAGTTTGTATTTATCTTCAACAGAAATTTTACTTTTCTTTGATGATAGAAATTTGTCTATTTCTTTTATATCTACTCCTGACATTTTTGAAATTGTCTTTTTTGATATATTATGATAAGACAATAATACTTTTAGAAAAGCATCTAATTTAACATCTTTTTCATCTATGGCACTACAATAAAGAAAACTTATTTTATTAAATAGATTAAATCTATATTCATTATCGTTTGGTAAAAAACTTATATTTCCATCAACTAATTGATTTATCTGATTCTTATCTAATTCTAAATATTTAGATAATGTTTCTACATTAAAATCATAATCTTTAATTAAATTCTTTAATTGTTCTGTTATATCAATATCTCTATCCACTTTTAACTCCTTATAAAATTGTAATTTGTATGTTACTTAACAACTTTCTCTATCCTAGTATATTCATCTTCAGTTACCTGATAAATACCATTATAAGGTTGCTCAATATAATATTGATTGTCTTTTTTATAAATATAAGCTGATTTGTAATTTCCAGAATCATTTTTAAATTTGACAAAATATAATATATCAGGGTTAACTGGAATATCATTTACACTTTCTATATGAGTTTTTTTATCTGCAAAAACCTCATAAATTTCTTCTATTGATTCTTCATCGTTGAACTCTTTTTCATTATCATATTGAGCTAAAGTATCTATTGTTATACTTGATATTTCTTTTAACTCAAATAAATTAATTACATATTCCTTATTTTTATTTAATTCTTCTTCAAATTCTTTTTCATATTTTTTCATTTCTTCTTCAAAGTCATTATAATCCATAAACCAAGTACCAATTTTAATGTCATCAAATCCTGCTAATGTATGAAAATCAATTACCTTATATCCTAAGCCAAAGTATTCTATTGTTCCTCCATCATTTATAATTCCTGCTGGATTTTGTATGCAGAAAATAGGTTTTTCTTGTTTTTGTACTCTAACATAATCTACTGCAAAAAATATTATTCCTAAAATAATTATAACTCCTAAAATAACTCCAATTACTTTTAAATATTTTTTCATAACAACCACCAGTTTACCTTTCCTTTTATAAATTAACCTCAACAAAAAATTACTATATTTTATTATGCTTATATTATCATAAATTGGAATACTTATCAATATAACTATTCCCATCAAAATTTGTGTGTTAAATAAGGAACAGATATAAAATACCTGTTCCTTAATATTTCTCTACTCATTTTCTTTTAATGTATATTGACTAATATCTGGTTCTGTAAAGACAGAATCATCTACCGTATTAAATTCATATTCTCTTTCATTTACTATATCTGCTTCTGTTGATTTTACAAATAGTCCTGTTTCTTTATCTATATATGTTTCTGCACCTTCAGAAGTTAAAGATATTGATGACATAAATTCTTTTACAATATAGCATTCTTTTCCATTATAATCAACTGATTTTATTTTTGCATTTATGCATCCTAGAATTGTTTGCCACTTACTATCACTTTCTAAATGATTATAAATACCAACAGACATTATTGTTCCACTATTGAGTTGTGCAATTTTTGAATCTTTTGTTTCTGTAAAAGTATCTGTTCTTTCTCCATTATTATACATTGATATTTTTGTTATTTCATTATTTACATTTCGTTCCATAAAAACAACTTGCTTACCATCTTTTTTATAATAGTCCATTTTTACAATAGTTCCATTATTTTCAGTTGCAACTGATTTTATATGATAATTTGTGCTACCATTGTATTCTGCAATCTTATTTTGCAAATCTGTAACAATTACATAATTTCTAATTGTATGAATAATAAGAATTACAAGCAAAATAGCAATCACTATTAAGGCTATTTTTAATACATTTTTTATTATTTTTTTCTTTTCCATATATATTACCTCCTCTTTAGTGCAACCTAGCAATCATAAGCATTACTGCTTTTAGACCTATGGCTTTGCGTCATAAACTTTCGTTTATTTTGCTTTTTTACAATAATCTAACTATATTATAACATATTTGCTTATTTTTAGCAAATTTATTCATTTTACAATATTTTTAAATATCTCTTTGGCATTCTTACTAGCCTCTTCTTTAGTTATTCCTTCTTGTTGATAAGGATAAATTATATAATCTCCTTTTTTTAGATAAATTCTCCAACTAGCAGAAAAATTTTTTCCACAGTAACTTACAAAATCATTTATATTTTTCATTGCCTTATCTAAATCCTCATAAGTATTTATTTTGATATATGTATCATATTCCAAAATATCACCTGTTCTATTTTCATTTACTACAAAATTGCTTTTGGATTCATTTTCCCATTTATCAAAATAATATTTATGACAATTATCCATATAATCTTCACTTAAATTTCCAAATCTTCTTATCGCTGTAAATTGAATTTCATTATTATCTGACATTTTAAAAGTATATCTGCCATTTTCTTTTTCATCTATATCTTTATTTACTAAATCAATCTTTGTATTATACATACTTTCTATTGTCTTTTCTGGATTTACATTTGTTTTTGAATTAATGTTAGAAATAATAAGGTCAAAAATCAAAATAACAATTGCAATAACTATTATAGCAGTAATAATACCTCCGATTTTAATTGTTTTTCCTGCTATTTTCATTCCTTTTACCACAGTATTTACACCCTTGTGTTCTTTATCTTTCTGTATTTCAGAAAAGTCTAATCTAAATTTTTCCTTTTGTTCTTGTTTCCTACTTTCTTCCCACTTTTCTAATTCTTCCCAATCTTCTTTGTTTCCCATATTATATCTCCTAATCATCTTTACAAATTGTAATTTATCTTTCATCTAAAAACTTGGTATTTGTTCTATTTCTTTCTTCTAATTGTCTTTGTTCATTTTCAGATTTTGTTTTAGTATTATCAAATGATTTGCTTTTCAAGTTTCTATTTCTATTTCTATTAGCAATAAGCTCGTTAATTGCCATAACATATTGTTGTGGATTATTTATGCTAAAATCTCCATGATAATAATTAGGTAACACTTCAATTCTGCTTCCATTTATCTTTTTATGAATTATACTTGCTGATTTTTTCATTATTGGTCTTTCTTTATCTCCTACAACTACTAAAACTTTCGATTTTGTGCTTGATAAAGAATCTTTAATTTCATATTTTGAGTTTGCTTCCATAAAAGCAATCATATCTTCCTTACTAATTTTACAAGTATCTCTATAATATTCACTAAATAAATCTTCTCTTATTTTTAAAGACTTAAATTGCATTTGTGAAAACCATTTCTTTGATATTAGCCCATAACTCATAGAAAAAGCTGGTCTAATCATTTTATATGTTGCTTTCATAGGAATTGCTAATGCACTCTCAATAATAGCACAATCACAAATATCATTTTTCCTTGATAAAATTTCTAAAAGAATCTGTCCTCCTAATGATAATCCTCCCATTAAGCGAATATGACCATTATAATTATTAGTTATATAATCTATAATTTCTTGTGCATTATCTTCTATGCTTGTAAAACTTCTATCACTATCTGAATGTCCATCTAATATTGGAATAACAATATGATAACTTTCTTGTAATTTTTCTGCTTCTTCTCTATAATTCCACCAAGAAAGACCACCACCATGTAATAACATTATTGTATCTTTATTATTATCTCCATATTCTTTAAAGTTCATTTATTATTCCCCCATTCCTAGTGATATATTGTAATTTGTTTCTATCTATCTTTTATATAATTTAATATTTTAGTTGTTAATGGCTTGAATATTAAAAATATTATATATCCAATAATTCCACCTAATACATTAGTTATTAAATCAGTTATATCTGATGACCTAGTACCATTTATTAAAGGTTGTAATAACTCTATACCTAAACTTAATAGAAAAGTATAGAAAACAATTTTTAATAGGCTAGTATTTCCCTTTTTTACTAAAGGCATTAAAAATCCAAAAGGAATTGTCATTATAATATTTAAACCTATCTGTCTAGCAAAATCTCCTCTGCCAAAAGTAACATCAATAAAAGGTACTAAATTCATTGGAGTATATGGGTGATTAAATATAAATGGCAAAGATGTTATTATTGGCATTAAAGTAAAATATAATACAAAAGATAAGTATATATACATTGTAGTATTTACTAACAATACATCTCTACCTTTTTCTTTCCATTTTTTATAAAATTTCCAAAAATATATTATTATTAAAAATATAAAATCCACTAACTCTTTCATATTGCTTTCTCCCCGATAAATTACTATTTGTATTTCAATTATATCATAAATTGAAATCGCTTTTCAATTTAATATTACTATCTTTTAAAAATTACGCACATTTAAAAGCTAAATTTACTACTTCACTTTTCATTAAATTTATACATTGAGATATTACTTCATTTATATTACTCAAAAAAAGAAATTTCGCTTTTAGTGTTGGCATTTTTATTACTCGTATAATAGCAAAAAAGACTATTCTTTTACAATTTACATTGTATTCATTAGATATTCTTGTAAAACATTGTTCTAATGAATAATGTTTCTCTATTATATTGCCTATTATTTCTGTAAAAATAGCTTTTTCAAAATCATTAAATTGTGCATAATGTTTCAAGTAATCTTTGGCAATACTTCTATAATGATCATCTAATTTTCCATCTATTTTATCTATTATTTCCTTTTTCTTCATTTGTTCCTCCTATATTAGTTTTAATTGACATATTATATTTTTTCTCTGCAAAACTCATTTTCTATATATTTTGCCTGTTCTTTTGTGATTCTTCCATTAACTATTGCTAATCTTAATAATGCTTTTATATTTTCCCATTTCATACATCTACATCTTCCCATTGCTGTTTGCTCTATATATTCTATTATTTCTTCAGCTATGTATTTTGGTACTATAAAATTGTCAATTTTTGTTTCCATTATTTGCCACTCCTGTTTTTCTATTATATTGGTTATATAACCAATAGTCAAGTGGCATACTAAAATTATATAATTTTTAAGAAAATAGGTGATTTTAGTATGTATAAAGTAAAATTAGAAAATGGCTATTATCTCTTTAAATTACAAGATTTATTGAAAAGTAGGCATATTAGTATTAACAGATTTATGAAAGATACTGATACAGATTTCAAAGTAATTAAGCGAATAATGAAAGGCGATCTAGTAAGATTTGATATTCTTGTACTTGCTCGATTTTGTGATTATCTTAATTGCACTTTAAATGATATAATTGAATATGTGCCAAACAACAAATAAAAAATATGAAGATTAAATAAGTTTTCTATCTTCATATTTTTTTGTGTATTTAGTTTATAAGTGTATTTAAAATACCATAATATTGATTACTTAATTTAGATATATCGCCATTTTTAGAGCTATGCGACATTATAAATTCTTCTATGTCCATCTCACATTTTCGCAATTCTTCTTTGCTATACTCCCTATCTTCTACATTTACTCCTGCTACTTGCAATAACTCTATTTCTTCTTTCTTAAATTCTTTTTTTAAGTTCATCTTTGATCCCCTTTCTTATTCTTTTATTGCTACTAATAATTCATTATCTTGTACTATTCTCTTTTGTTCTTTATATGTAAATTTTGTACCTGTGAAAAATACTCTATAATCTAAATTTTCTAATCTTGTTTTGCATAAAGCTAAAAATTCATCTGTTTGCTCTTCAGTTAGGTTATGCTTTACTCTTAATTCATAAAATGTAAAAATAATTTCATTTTGATTTATATTCATTTTACTATTTATAAGGCTTTCTACAAATTGCGTTGTCATTGCTTTTCACTCCGTTTCCTTTTGAATTATAGCACTTATTTTTGATTTTGTCTTTAAAAATGACAAAAAAATAATAGGAATGGTACTCATTATTTCTAACAAATACCATTCCTACTTATTTTTCAATTTCTTTTCTATAAATGATTTTATCTATTTCTTTTGAAATAATTTCTTTTTTATTTATTGTTTCTCCTTTGTCATTTACTATCTCTGCATAATATCTTTTTCTTTTGTATATTTCTAAAATTACTGCTTTATTTTTGTTTTTCAACTCTACCACATCAAACTTTTTTATCTTCATAATTTATCACTTTCCTTTATTGATATGCTGGCGTTCCATAACCTAAAATAACACTACTGCCCACATCATATTGATTTTGTTTACACATATCTCCTGTTGTATTTCCCTCAATAGTATAAACCTTATTATTTTCTACTTTTTCTACAATTCCTGTATGATCTGCCTGTCCATCATTACTATCTGCCCAGTCAAAAAAGATTATATCTCCGTGCCTTTGGTGTATAACTTCCATCTTGCCATAATCCACGATTTTGAAACCAGACAACTCCCTCACTCTGACAACCTGCATATTTTGGAACTATTCCTGCGTTTATATAACCGACATTGTTCGGCACACCACGAAACAAAACAAGCACACCACTCAACCCTAGATTCAAAACCATACCAAGACCAATAAGGCTCTCCGTCCTATATTTCCTATTTGCGAAATAGCAACTTTTACAATATCACTATTTCCTCCTCCATATATAAGACTTGACCAATTACTAGCATATTTTTCGTTCATTAGTTCATTTAATTGTTCCCTTTGAGCTTGATTAAGATTATATTGATTTGATATTTCTTCTATACTTTTTACTCTAACTGTTAGGTGTAGTGTTTCTTTAATTACTTCTATCTCTCTTTCTCCACCTCGCCCATCTGGAACTTTTACTTTTTCTTGTCTTTTATCTACTACCTCATTAAATTCGTTCATATCCCAGAATACTTTTTTTAATGTTTTTGCTCTGTTATCGTCCATAGTCATAACATCTACTTTATAATCTCCATTGCTTATCATTACTGTATAAACTGCTATTACATCTCGCCAATTTGCTCTTGCATATTTAATGTCATAATCTGCGTTAGGGTGTTGTCCTTTCTTTTTTTCTATTTCTTTTGAAAATTCTGTATTTAATTCTGCCATTACACTATTTACTGTCATTTCTCCGTCTTTCTTCTCATTTGCAAAAAAGATTCCAAAAACAGAACTGCATATCATTGCAATTAAACATATTACAATAATTACTACTACTGCTACCCAACCACCTGCAATAATTGCTGAAACAAGTGCCTTTGTTGCTGCAATTATTGCTTTAATTATTGCTATTGTTGTTTTAATTGCTACTTTTGTTGCTTGTATTGTAGTTTTTACAGCTTGTTTCGTCATCTGTGCCGTTCTTTGAGCTAGTTTTACACTATTTTTTGCTACTTGCTTTGTTGTTTTTATAGTTGTTTTCGCTGTTTTTTCTGTTGTTTTAACTGCATTTTTAGTTGATTTTACTGTGTTTTGAACTCTTTTTATATTTCTTTTTGCTTTGTTTATTGTGATTTTTCCTTTTCTTTTTACATTTTTTATTCCTTTTTGTGCTTTTTTTATCTGCACTTTTCCTTTTTCAATGTTCTGTATAGTTTTTTCAAAATTTTGCTTTCCTTTTCTATTTAATCGTGGTGTATAGTAAATAATATCGTGCATTGTGTTACTTACTTTATTTTCTGCATACTCTTGTGCTGTGCTTTCGTTCTTTTTGTAATTTTCTTTCGTTTTATCTTTTACACTTATTATATTTGATTTTAGATTTTGCCCAACTATCTTTGCTCTATCAAGTTTCTTTATACTGACTTCTTGTTTTTTCTTTGTTTTTATATCTGTCATTGCTATTCCTCCAATTCTACCTTTATTTTCTTTGCTATAACTACTAATCGTCCGTTTTTGTTGGAATATTCGCAAGTTGATAATGTTATAAGTTTGTCGCCATATTGTGCTGTTTTTTCTATTTCATAAAAAGAAAGCTCTTTACATTTTTGTATAAATGTATCGAACTCCTGCTTTGAACTACTATTTACAAATTTATAATATTCAAAACCTGTATAAGCAACTGTTTTGAATACTGCTATTATTTCATAGTCTGCATTTTCGTATATGGTATTGAAATTTATTACTTTATGGTTATTGTAAAATTCTTTCTTTTTGTATTTTTCTAATTCTCCAAACATTTGATTATTCTTAATATGATGACCATATACAATAACATTATCACTTTTTTGCACATTGCAATATTCTGCAATGTAAGGTGTTCCTAATTGTGAACATTGTTTATAAAAGTTTTTCCTTAAATAGTAATCTTTTCTATTACTTTCTGTCTGCATAACAGGGTAGCTTATATTTGTATTTTCAATTTCTAGCCACCCCACAAAATCATTATTCAAATCATATAGTTTTTGTAAGTTTCTACTTTCTTCTTGCTGTTTTTCGTTTTGTTCCTCCTGGCATTCTGTGATAATGTTCTCTAATTCTTCAAAAACTTCATTTTGCTCTTTATCTTCTTTGTAATTTATTATTATATAGTTAATGCTAGTAACTAAACTAGCTACTAGCATTATAACTAAAAATATATAGAACTTTTTATACATATTGCTCCCTCTTTCTATATAATCTCATTTAATTTTGTTGTCATCAATTTATAAAGTTCGGTATCCTTTGGAAATTTATTTACAAAAGGTATTAGTGAATTTCCTATTTTTAATAGTCCGTGTCCTGCCTCTACATTAGTTATAAAACTTAATTGTTGGTCTGATATATTTAATAGTTTTGCAAGTTCTGCTCTGTCCGTGCTTGCTTGATTAAGCATTATAATCAATTCACTATTTGCAAGCATTGTTCTTGCTAAATCACTTCGTAATAAATCTTCTACATTTTGTGTAATACCAGTACAACAAGCTCCATACTTTCTAACCCTTTTCCATAAAGTAAAAAGGAAGTTAGCTGAATATTCATATTGAAAAAGTAAATATATCTCGTCAATATAAATATATGTGCTTCTTCCTTTTTGTCTATTTGCTGTTATTCTATTGAAAATGCTATCAAGTATTACTAGCATTGCAATAGGTTGTAGCTGTTTTTTTAGTTCTAATATATTATAACAAACTAACCTATTATGAATATTTACATTAGTTTGTTTTGCAAATGTGTTCAAACTACCATTACTAAACAATTCTATTGCTAGTGCTACATCTTTTGCCTCTTTCTCATTTTGTTTTAGTAATTCTTCTCTAAAATCTTTTAGAGTTGGTGGCTCTCCCTCATAGTCATTATCTTGATATTTTTTATATACATTTGCCGTACATCTATCAATTATTGACCTTTGTTGTGGCTCTAATGCTTTTCCCATAAGTTGCTCACATAGTGAAAGCACGAACTCCGATTTTAATACTATCGGATTCGCATTATCTCCATAAAATTTATTCATATCCATTGCGTTTATATGATTTTTACTTGTTGAAGATATTTCTACAAGCTCTCCTCCAAGTTCTTTTACAAGTCCTGCAAATTCATTTTCTGGATCAATAATTATTATATCTGCGTCTTTTTCTTTTAGCATTATTGAACTTATCTCTTGTTTTGCTGTAAAACTCTTTCCACTCCCAGAAACTCCAAGTATGAAACTGTTTCCGTTTAGCAACTGTTTTCTATCTAGCAATATCATATTTTTTGAAATTGCATTTTGTCCATAATATATTCCGTTTAGGGTGTTGTACCTCTTGCACTTTGAAAGGCATAAATACTGCTAAACTTTCTGTTGTTAGTGTTCTTAATGTTTCTATTGTTTCAATTCCAATAGGTAGTGTTGTGTTAAGTCCGTCTAGCTGTTGAAATCTTAATATACCAAACTGGCAAAGATTTTTTCTAGCTGTTGTTAATATTGCCTCTGTTATATTTTCTAGTTCTTTTTCTGTATCTGCTATAAATACAACTGTAATTAGTCCTAAAAACATACGCTGATCTCGTGTCATTAAATCATTTAAGAACTCTCTTGCCTCTTGTTCTTGTTGTTCCATATCAAAAGGAACTGACGCAAGGAAATTATTATTTTCACTTTGTTTCCTTATATAATTAGCTTTGTTTGTTTCTACTCCTAACAATATTCGTTCTGCGTCTTTTATTGCCTCGTCTGTTGCAACTGGCGATATATCTATTGTTAATGTTAAGTTTTTACTAATGTCTGTTAGCTCTGCTATCATACTATCTTTTATAAAAGACGCATACTCTTTTAAGAATATTACTCTACCGAATTTATCTCCCATTTTGAAATAGTCTTTTTTGAACTCAAAACTGTCTGGACATATATAGTCTTTGAAACTGTGTCCCTTTTGCATATTGTCTATCATATCAAAATTAAAACTACTTTCCTCTCCTATTCTATAAAAGTTGTGTAGCATTTTTAATCTTTCATTTGAATCTAACTCTATACAAGCTGAATTTAACTTTTTAAAGTGTTTATTTAATTCTACTGCTATTCTTCTGAAAGCTGTTCGTGCCTCCTCCAAGTTTTTCTTTTTAATAGTTATTGTTATATACTTTTCTTGCACAATTCCATTGCTTGTTTTTGCTCCCTCATCTATTAGCCTATTATACTCACTTCTTAATCTATCAAGTTTGTCTTTTTCATTTTCTATTTTAATGTTATTCTCTATATTTTGTTCGTTCATTTTGCTATTTAATATACTAATTTTTACAAGCATTTCACACTCAAAAGAATTAAGTATTTGCATATAGTCTAAAAACATTGCCTCTTTGTCTTCCTCGCTTGCTACAATGTAGTTAATATCTGTGAATTTAAAAGTTTTGGAATATTTATTTTTACCTACTAAAAATACTCCATCTCTCCATATTCTTTTTACTGGTATGACATCTTGCACACCCTTTGGAATTATATATTTTTCCTTATCTTTTTTGAATAACTCAATTATTTTCATAAATCCTACCTCCTTTTAAGAGGTAAAATCTCAATACTGTTTTTCTTTAATTTTGTTCATTATCTGTTTTTGTTTTCTTTCTGTTCTTTTTTTCTTTCTTATCTTGTTTTACTTTTTTAGCTTTCTTCTTGCTTTTTTCACATTGTCTATACATATCTAAATATAAGTTATTAGGTTTGAATACTAATTTTTTAGGTGTTAATATCTCTGACTTAACCCAAGCTATAAAAAACTTTTCTGCTGTCATTCCGTTGTATTTTACAAATCCTAGTAATGCAAAAGGAACTGCACCTGCCATACATAGCCACGATACAGTTCCTGTATTATTGAATATTGGTTTTGTTATAAAATATATTCCGACTGCTACAATACAAGCTAATGCCGAACATACAAATTGCCTCATTGTCAGTCCAAAAAATATATTTTCTTTGTACTGCCTTATTTCCTTATTTATCTTAACTTCCATAAGCTATCATCTCTCCTTTTCCTTTGATTTCTTTTGCTTTTTCATTACTTGCTCAATAAACTCTTTTTTGTTTTCTACTGTTTCTCTAACTTCGTCATTTTCGCTTGTTTGTAGTTTAAATGTATCTGCCAAATTTCCTCCTGCTTTTACTTTTTCAAAATCTTCTTTTGCTTTTTTTAAGTCATCTCCATAATAATAGCCATAGCCCCAGTTTACCTTTTTATCATCTACCTCATAATGAAAAGCTACAATATATTCTTTTGTTCCATCTTTAAATTGATGTTCTACAAGTGCTACTTTATCATTATTTCTTTTTCCTGTTTCAAGAATACACTTATTATCTTTTCCTAAATAACATAAATATTCACTTTGTATAATTTCTCTATTATCTTCAAGCCATTCGCTCAAACTATCATAAGTGGATCTCCACGCATTTTTATAATAATCTGTTTCTATAAACTTATTTGCTAAATAATTGCAAAAATCATATACATTATCACATTCGTTTTTTTCTGATTCGCTTAATTTATCATTTAACAAGTCATAGCCTAAACAAAATGCTATATAACTAATTTCACTTTCTTTTTGGTATTTTTCTTGTGGAAGTTGTACTTGCCCATTTTCTATTTTTATATAATCTGTTTTTTCATTGTAATACTGCATTATATCTGCTAAATCTGTATTTAATTTTTCACAAATAGTTTTTTTATCAATTCCATTATCTTTACAGTATTTTAGATATTTTTGTAGTCCTAGTTTATGAGTAAATTCTTCTATACCTATATCCTCAACTTGATACCATATACCAGAATGAAATTCTAAACTCATAAATCCTATTTCGTATTCATTTTCTAAATGTGCAAAGACATCATCATCTATATTGTATGCCCAGTCTAATGCAGGATTTATTTCATTATCTTTTAATGTTACCTCATACAGCTCATTATTCTGGTCATTTATTACAGCAATAGAATGCTTTGTATTTTGTTTATTTACTAATACATACTCTATTTTCGCATTAGTGAAGTCTTTACTTCTTGCTAACTCATTAACTTCATACATTATATTATCAACAATTTCTTTTTCCATTAGCTTTTTCCTCCTATCTCTCACATACTCTCTGTTTTTTCAATTCTTTTTTTACACTATCATAGATTTTATCTAAATATTCAAACATTGTTTGGCTACACCTTTTGTTGCTAGTAGCTTTAAAAAATCCCTTTTTGGTTTTAAAATTATAATCTGTAAGCCTATTATTGATAAATCCCTGTGTTGCAAGTGGAATTTTTATATCATATTCTTTAGCTAAAAAAAGCACACAATTTTGTGTGTCTGGAGTAAATTTATATTCATTATCTTTATAAAATTTAAAATCAAATATTTTTATTGTTTCTCCTTTGTATATATTTTGTTTTATTTCTTTAAATTGCCTTTTAAATTCTGTATTTACTTGCTTTACTGTTTCTCTTTCCTGTTGTTTTCTTGCATTAAATGCCTCTTGGTCTATTCTTCTATTTTCTGCAATATATTCTTCTCTGCTATTTTTCGCCATATCATACATATCTGGAAAATGTTTAGAAATATATGCTAATTCACATTTATTGAAGTAGTTTTTTCTTTTGATTTTTCTCGTAAAAAACTCTTTTAAATCAAATGTAGATAACTTTTCTATAACACGATCACAATAGTTTTTACTTTCTGTTAGCGTACTGTCTATACTAGCACTAATAAACTTTTTGAGCTCAATTCCTGCTATATTCATTTTCCAATATTCATTGTCTTTATCTTTAAATAAATACTCTTGCCCATAACTTCCTACTTCTGTTTTCAATACAGCTATTTCTGTTCCATTATAATTTACTTTTGCTACTCTCTTATTTGCCTTTTTTAACTCATTATCTTCTATAAGCCATACTGTTTCTATATTGGTTTGTTCTATCATAATATTTCCTACCTCCTATCTGCCTCGCTCTAGCTTTTTATCTGCTTTCACTTTGTCATATACATACTCGCATAAGCCTTTGTCATCTAATTTTGCCATATTTCTTGCAATTTCATATACTTGTTTTTGAAAATCTGCTGTCATTAGACTTGTTCCATTTGCTCCTTTTATCATATTTTCGTAAAATTTATCATCTAGTAAATTATTTCTGCCACATTGTAATAAAACATTTAATGCAAACGCATTTTGTGTTAAGTTTCTTTTATCAATTACTTTTTCATAGTTCTTCATATTTTTGCCTTTTCTCCTTTCCATTTCTTCTATTTTTAATATTTTCAAATATTCTTGATTCAAAATATCTTTGCTTACTGGTGGAGATACAAAATCAAAGTACCATTCAATCTCCGACTTTATTTCTGCTATGAATTGCTTTCTAGTTGTATTTTTAGGCATTGAACAAGTATCATCTTCAAATTTTATATTTCTTGCTATTTCGTGTAAGTCCTCATTTCCTTTTATATCTTTCATTAAAATATACTCTACTCCGTTAATCATTTCACTCATAGCTCTCACAACCTTTCTCTAGTCTGGCATTTCCATTTTTATTTAATGCTTTATACTTTTTTATGCCATCTAGTGTAATTTCATAAATTGCCACTTTTTTACCTGTATATTCACATATTTTCTTATTTACTGATTTTACTAACCCCATTTTTTCTAACTCTGTAAGGCGTGGTGCTGTGTAATTTCTTTCTGCACTAGGTGTTAGTTTTAATTCAAACAATTCAACTGCTATTTCTTTTGCTGTTTTATTGCCTTTTATAAGTCTATATAGTATTTGTTCATATCTCCTTTTCTTTTTTAACTGCATATCTTCAAAACTTAATTGTCTTGTTTGGTGTGTTATTGTACTCATATATTTCCCTACCTTTCATCTATAATCCCATCATTTCACGCACAACTCTGTCGCTCATTTTTATAGTTCCTACAAGTACCAACATATTGAAAACTAGCTCTCCAATATAGCTCCATACTTGCGTTGCAACAGGTGCGTTCATATCAACTGCTGGTGGTGTGGACGCAAATAGTGAAAATATAATACAAGAAAGCACAATAATTGCTCCCTCCATACATACTGAAGTATAAGATTTTATAAAGCTCTTTGCCACGCTTTGTGATGGCTCTCCTGCCATTGCTGAAAGTGGAATTGGTGCTATTGCTGTGTATAAATAAAGTTTGAAAAACCTACCATAAACACTCATTATCATTACAAAAGAAAGTACAGTTATAAATAGTCCACCAATAATCGTAATCGCCCATAATGGAATACTCTCGAAAAATCCGGCAACTTTCTATTGCTGAAATTATTTCTGGAGGTATAACTGTACTCGTGCTATTTCCAAAGCCTGCTGAACTCATTATTGTAGAGCTTATGCCCTGTACTATCTTGAATATTGCAAGCATTAAGTCTAGTCCATAAACAACTATTGTATATGCTATTGCAAACCTTAAAAACAACTTAAAAGCGTGTTCTGGCTTTTTTACTTCTGAAAACGAATTACAAGTTTTGATAACTCCTGCTAAAAAGAAAATTACAAGCAATGCTAGTCCGTATTGCTTGTACTGCTCCGTGTATATTAGTAATTACACTCCATATACCACCGACCTTTAAAATTTTCTGGTGTTTGTGAAACTAATTGCCATATCTCGCCTAGTTTCCCATTCCAAGTATTGATTGCATTTTGTAGATTACCTACAATCCAATTATCACTCAAATTTATCGCCTCCTATATTTTTTATAGGAGGGCAATATCTCTTTTATTGTTTTTCTTCACTTTTCTAACCCAAAATTAGTTCTAGTATTTGTTTTGCAAAAGCTATAATTACTCCACCTGCAAGCGTCATAAATCCATTTGCTCTTTGTGATGGATCGTGTGATTTTATAGCCATACCAACTTGCACAATTCCCCATAACAAAAGAATTGCACCTATTGCACCTATAATTTGATACATAAAATTCTTTAGGTTATTGATAACAGCTAGTGGATCATCTGTTGCAAATACTGTATTGTTTCCAACTAATAATACAGCTCCAACTGTAAAAATTTTCATTCCTATACTTAATAATTTTTGTTTACTTATTTTCTTTTTCATAAAAAATTCCTCTCTTTCCGAGAGGGCATATTTATCTTATTTTGTTTTTCTTCAAAATTAGTTATCTTTTTTAGATTCTTTCATAAAGTATTCATCTATTTCTTCATCAATTAAGATTTCATAATTTCCTATATCTTTATACTCTTTACATTTAATATCACTTGTATCGGTATCTATTGATATAGTAGCAATAGCATTTTCTGTATTGCCGTGTATATAAGTTTTGTACCCTCCATCTTCTGTTAGTTTGATGTTTGGGTGTGCAAATGTGTTATATTTTAAATCTATTATTGGTCTTTCTCCTCTTATAAACAATAAAGCATACTTATTGTCTAACATTCGGACTTCGTCTGGTGTCATTAGTTCTCTACCTGCTATCTGGTAGTTTGTGCTATAACTTCCAGAATGCCCTGTGCTTTTTCCGATAGGTATTGGTATCAATAGTTTCCTTTCCTAGAAGTTCGCTGATATACTTATGTGTGGACTGCTCATTTCCGTCCGTAAGTACAAGAGCTCATCACAGTTACCAACTATGCTTTCCCATTGTTTTTCAAACAATGTTTTTAATTGTGCAAGATTTTGTAATATTATTGAAACTGATACACCTCTCGAACGCATTGTGGCAAGTATTTTGTCAAAATCGTCCGGCAATGATACATTTGCGAACTCGTCCATTATAAAATGCACATTTACAGGCAATGCACCTTTGTATTTGTGGTCTGCTATATAAAATAATTGCTGAAATATTTGTGTATATAGCATTGAAACAATAAAGTTAAATGATGTGTCATTATCTGGAATAAGTGCAAACAATGCTACTTTCTTTTCTCCAATACTTGCAAGCTCCATTTCGTCCTCCATTGTTAGATTCGCTAAATCTCGCAAATTAAACTTTTCTAACCTAGAGGCTAATGTTATTTGAATTGATTTTAGTGTTTTTGCCGAACCAGAATGATAACTCCTATAATATTTTAATGCTATATGCTGTGGGTTTATTTCTTCTATCATTTTAAATAATTCGTCTAGTGGACTTTCGTATTCATCATCATCTTCCTTTACATCTCCTGCCCTCAATAGTTCTAATACCATATCAAAATTTTGCTCATACTCTGGAGCTTCATATTTTAATAGAAAAATTAAAGACATAAGTAACATTGAGGCTGATGTGTCCCAGAATGGATCGTTACTTTGACTTCCGTTTTGGTGTTGTACTCTTAAATAAATTCGTTACAAGTCTTTGAACATCATTGTCAGTTTTTAGGTATTTAAACGGATTATAACCATAACTTAAATTCATATTGATTAAGTCTAATACTTTTACTTCAAAACCTTTTTGTTCTAGCATATACCCTGTGTCCCTTAAAATTTCGCCTTTTGGATCTAAAATGATATATGAATTGTTAGAGGCTTGTAGTAAATTAGGTTTTGCATAAAACAATGTTTTACCTGCACCGACTTCCGACCAATTACTAATGTATTAAGATTTCTTCTGTGTTTTTTAGCATTTAGTCCTAGTCTTATATCTTGTGTTAGTATTCTGTTTTCGCTTTCTGGTAGTTGTTTATATTTTTTATTGATTTCTCTTGTATTTCCCCATTTCGCTGATCCGTGTTCTTTACCTTTTTTATAATTCTTTCTAGTAGAAAAATATGCTCCTATTCCTATAAAATAAGAAAATAAAAAAATAGCAACAGTTTTTGTGCTATTCTCTACAATACTTATTTTAAATGGTGTGTTTAGTGCTACTGGCAACTCATTTATTATTTTTGCAAGTCCTCCGTCTAATAATGGTGCTACTAAAAGTGCAAGCCATATAACAGGTATTATTCCAATAATAGTTAGTATTACATATATTCTATTATCTTGTTTCATCTCTATCTCCTTTTTTTCGGTGGAATATTCCCTTTTGCTTTTTAGATGGTGCTTTCGCAACTTTTATAATAACTTTATCTATTAAGTCTGTTTCTTTTTCTTGCTGTCTTAATTCATTTTTCATACTTAATAGAGAATTTATTATAATTGCATAGACTATTCTGTCCATTTCAACTACTCTTTTTTCATCTTCCATAGAACTTCCTACCTTTCATATTCTCTATTAGTTTTGTTTCTGTTTTGCATTCCTACATCTCTGTCCATTCCCTCTGCTAGTATTTCAAAACATTCTCGTCCTTTTGCTAATTCTGCCTTTACTTCTTGTGGTGTCATCTGTTTTAGTTCTTCTGGTATTCTTTCAAAATTAAAGTCTTTCGTTGGAACTCCATATCTTTTACATACCATATATGCAACACTTTCATTTTTAAAAGTATTTAGCTCTGAATCTGCAAAAGATAATGTGTGAATACTTGCAATTTCTCTTACTAACCCACTAATTATTTGTTCTACTTCTGCTCTTTCTGCTACTTCTATAATTCTTTCATCTGCATTAAAATTAACTAACTTATTAGCATTTGAAGTATTTTGTACTGGTCTTACTTCAACTGGCGAAATAGATAATATTGATTTCATTATACTTTCCTTTGAAAATGGAACTGTATTTAGTTGCCTTTTTACTCTCATATCTGAAATATCATATACATTTTTAGGATTATAGCTTTGTGCCTCTGTTCCGTCATCTCTTTCGTAAATATCGCCTTGCTCTAATATAATTATTTTGTTTGGCTTTCCTGCAAAATTTATATTATCTTTCTTCCACCCCTCTGCGTCTTTTAGTTGTGTAGCTTTTGGGTTTTGTGCTGTTACAAGTAAAGCATTTCCTACTGAATAAGTTGGAAATTTGCTTTGCACATTTAAGTAGGTTTTATAAAGTTCTCCACTTTCTGTTATTTTTGTTGCCATTTCATCTTGTGTATTATATGCAAATTCTCTGTCTTGTTGTTTTCCCTTTCCCCATTCTTCTTTGTTAAATTCTTCTTTGCTATTTTGCACATTATTGACTGCACTTTTTATAATATCGTTTATCATACTCATAAACTTATTTGCTCCTTTCCTTTTTTCTATTTTTCTTTTTAGGCTGTTTGTGTTTTGTTTCGTTTGCTTTTTCTTGTTTTGGTGTTTCCTTTGTTTCTTCTTTTGCCTTTTGTTGTTCTTTTTCTTCTCTCTGCTTTTTTATTGTGTCTAGCTTTTCCATTATTGACGGCTTTTCTTCCTTTTTAGTCCCCTCCGTCTTTTCGTTTGCTTTCGATAAATTCTCTGATGGAACTTCTTTCTCCGTAACTGGAATGTTACTGGGGTTGGTGTTCTCATTTTCCTCCTTATTGTTTTCTTTTTTCATTAGTTTGTTTAGTAAATCTTGTGATGTATTTTTTTCTTGAATCTCTTTTTGAATTTCTGTTTTTTCTTTTGGTGCTTGTGTAGGATTTTCCTTTTCTGCTTTTTCTAATACTTCATCTAGTTTCGATTGTTCGACTGTTGTTAAGTTATAATTTGCAACTATTCTATTAACTAAAACTGCGTCATCTTCCTTAACTACAATATCAATGATACCATCTTTATTTACATTGCCTTTTAGATATATTGCACTATACGGAATTTTGTATTTTTTAGCACCTTTTTTAAAATCTTCTAGGTTTTCCTTTTTAATACTAAATATCTTAAAACTGCCCTTGCTTTTTAACATTTTATTTAAGTTTACTTTACCTGTCTTGTGTTCGTTTCGTTCTTTTGACATAGCATATAACATTACTGCCATTTCTTTTGCCATACTTCCTGTTAGTTTTGCTACAACTTCAAATCCCTCTAAACTTAATCGTACCATTTCTTCGGCACTATCACTTGATGTACTCATAGTCCTTTTTCTCCTTTCCTTTCTGGATTTCTTCTTTCTCATCTAATTCTTTTAGATTTTGTTTTATCTTTGGTACTCTTGCCTCAATTTCCTTACACATTTTTATTTTGTGTTTTAGAAATTGAATTTTGCCTGCTATTTGAGAGAGTTTTGTATAATTCTCTTGTCTTTCTTCTTTCTTCAGCTTGGTGTTCTGATAGTAAAGTTTATCTCGCTCCTCCTCGAGATTTTTAAGTTCTTCATTTAAAGTATTCATATATAAAGAAAGCTCCTTTGTAGTCTTAATATCATTACTACAAAGAAGTCTTGCCTCCTCTGATATTCTTTCCATTTTCTGCACATCTGCTTTAATGGAAATTGGTGTTTTGTGTTTCTTTTCTGTTTTAGGGTATATCTTTAATAAGTAACAATAATATAAATACAAAGCCTTAATTCCTTTTGCTTTTTTCTTGTTTCTTATCTGCCCTCTATAAATGTATATTTTATTTAAACGCTTTTCTGGAAATGGTAGTTTTATTGCCTTTTCTGTTTTTATTCTTGCCTTTATTTGTTCTACTGTATAATCATCTCCAAACGCTCTTGCTACTCTTATATTTTTTGTATATGGATCTCTCCTTATACTTAACTTACCTGCTCTATAAATAAGTTCATAGTCCATTGCTTTTAGTAAATTTTCAAATTCTTTATAGGTATTTGACTGTGTAATTGCATAATCAATATCTTGTTTTGTTTGTGTATGATAATTATTTTTTTGCACATACCCTTTATAAAATTGCGTATAGTCTACTTTATATTTTCCAGTAGGCTTTTCTTTTAAAACAGAAAGTCCATATTCTCTACACAAATTATCTGATGTTTGCCTCATTAGTGCATAAGTTTCTAACTTATTATAGTATTTTAGTCCGTCAACAAACGATACAGAATTTAACAAAAAATGATTATGAATGTGATTAGTATTTAAGTGTGTAGTAACTACAACTTGAAATCTATCTCCCCATAATTCCTCTGCAAGTTTTACTCCAATTTTATGAGCTATATCTGGTGTTACTTCGCCCTCTTTGAAAGACTGGAATGCGTGAAAAGCTAAAATGCCATCTTCTTTATCAAATAGCTTTTTTGTTTCCATCATTTCTTGCACAACATTATCTTCACTACAATTTATTGCTGTAACATATAATTGTTTTTCTGTTTTATATGAGGCTTTTACATATTCTGCAACTTTGTGTAAATTATAATAACTGTCTGCGTTAGTTTTCTTTTCATTTACTACATAATCAACTACATTATCTAATCTTTTTTCTATCTTCCATATTTTAGTTGTTGCCATTATCTGACCTCCATTATTTCAAATATTTTTCTACTATTCTTGATCTTAATTCATCAATTCCATCTAGTGTTTTATACACTCTTTTTGTATCTAGTTCTTTTGTATATTTGCTTAAATCTTTTATTGTTTTTATTTCTTTTCTAAACTTCAATAATTCTTTCATTGTTTCGTAAAATTCCTGTGGTGGCTTTTCCTTTATTGTTGTTCCTGTTATCAATTTTCTTATAACTTGCACTTCGGTTTTTCCTGATAATTCACTTAAATTTTTTAATGAATTATTTTCTGTTTCATCAAACCAAAAGTTCTTTTTTATTCTTCTTTTTCTCATAACTTTTCCTTTCATTTATTATAATTTTAAAATGGGGATTGGGGCATTGCCCCACAAAGTCGAATTTTTCTAGGGAGGAAAAATTCATTGCTTGTTAGGACTCTAACTGGTGTATAATTTCGTCTATTGGTATATAGTTTTTACACTTATCACATACAACTCCTACATCTTCTTTTGGCAAATCATCTTCTATTTCTTCATTTCCTTTTTCATAAGTTTCTCTATCAATTTTGCTAATAAAAAAACTATTTTCCTTTATAAAATTCTCTTTATCTTTTACATTTTCTTTTCCGTTTTCATCAATAATTTTTTCAATATATATAAATAATTCTTTTCTATTTTCTAAATCTTCTGTAAAAAAGTTTTCATCTTTTTTTACTACTTTTTGTAACATTTTGAATAGTGCCTCTGAATGACTTTCTGCACTAATTTGTATCTCTATTTCTTTTATTCTTTTAACTAAAAATTTATATTTTTTCATAACTTATCGTGTCCTTTCTTTTTCAATTTTTTTAATACCTTTTTTCAAACATAAGTATTCGTTTACATCTTTTCCATAAGCCATTGGTCTGTCAAAAACTTTATATTTTTTACTCAATACTTGCTGAAAAAAAGTGCTTGCATTTCTTCCTGCTAAATCTCTATCTAGGTGCAAATGTACTTCATTTACATTAGGATTTTTTTCTAAAAATTCTGTTAATGAAACTGGAATTTTTGTTTTTTCTAAATCATATTTTGAAGAATAAATCCCACCTAATGAGAGTAAATTTTCTTCTCTCCAGTTTCTATTTTCTGAACTTAAAAGAGTAGCAAATGATAATAAATCAATGCTACTTTCAAATAAATGAACTATATTATTTTCTTTCTCTGCTTTTATCTTAAACGAATATTTTTTGTTACTTCCTGTTGCCTCTCTCATAAATCTTTCTTGATTAGTTGCTCTGCAAAAAGCATAACTTGGAATTTTATTATTATCATAGCCAATAAACACTACATTGTTTGTTCTTTCTTCTTGATAAAGCAACTTATTTTCAATGCAATATTGTATAATTTCTTTGTCTATTCCTCGACTCAATAAATAGTTTATTGCTCTAGCATTATTACTTGCTTTTACTGGTATTTTTAATCTTCTTTCGTGATTTTTTTCTTCCTGTTCATACTTAACAGGAGCTTGTATTTTCATATTTCCTAATACAGTTTGTACTGCATTTATAAATGATAAATTTTTTACTATCATTAAATAATCTATTGCATTTTTTCCACCTACTCCTTTTGAAAACCAATACCACAAACCATTACTAATTTTTAAGCTATCGTGTTCCTTTGTTACAAAAGTATTTCTGCATACTGGTACTAACTGACTAGGCTCATAATTTTTCAAATAAGTAAGTAGATCCACTTGTCTTGCTTGTGCAACTATTTCTGGTGCAATATATGGCATATCTACACCTACCTTTCCCTTTCTTTATGCTTTTTTTCTTTTATAACTTCGTCTTTGTATTCGCTAAATTCTGCCCCCATAAAGTTATCTTCATTTAATATATATTCTTCATTTTTATATCTATCTCGTGCAATACTTATAGCGTCTTCTAATGAATCTGCTTTTATTTTAACAACTTTTTGTAAAGTTTCTTCTATTTCAATTTGATATACTTTTGACATTGCTTTTACCTCTCTTTTTCTTTATTTTTATTTTTTAGTTGATTATATTCTTTGACAATATTTCCTAAACTATCTCCTACATTATCTTCTAAATATTCCCATATATTGCCGTCAGACTTCTCATATTTGTCATACAATTTTTCTAACAGATTATCGGTTTTTAGTAATACTTGTATTTGCTCTTTACTAAAAATTATTCCATCAATAATATCTCTTATTTGCTGTTTGATATTTATTTTATATGCTTGCTCTATAATTTCTTCTGGTGTATAGTTTTTTATTAGATTTTGTTTATAATTAAATAATTCTTGGTCAATTTTTTTCATTAACATTTCTTTTAAATCATCGTAGCTCATACGCATTTCTCCTTTCTAGTCATTATAAGGCAGTATATTTTTTTCCATATAACTTTTATATGGATCTTCTGAATTATAATAACTTTTTTCTTGTGAATAATATTCATTATTAACATCTGTATATTTTTTCATTGTTTCTTTTTCAATTTGTTTTATTTTCTTTTGCTTTTGAACTTCTTTACGATTTTCAAGATCTAACTCTTGTAATTCTAATTGTAATCCTGCTGATTCATTTTTATATTTCCTTATTTCTAATTTCTTTTTTTTGTATTTTAGTTCCAATTCTTCTAGCTCTTTGTTTGCTCTAGCAATTTTTATATTTAATTTTCCAATTTTTTCTGTTATATCTGCTCTTTGCAAACTTATCACTTCCTTTTATTCTAAATAATAAAAAAGAAAATACTAATTTCTTAATATCTTCTTTTTCTATCTTACATCTCTGTTCCTTTTTACTTTTCTTGACTTTTCTTTATCAAATAAATTTTGACTTTCTGTTATTTTCTCTGTTTTTATCAAATTACTTTTTTTATCAAAATAAACCATATCTTTAATTGTTCCATATTTTTGATGTTCTAAAATTTTATTATAAGTTTCTTTATCTTGTGTTCCTATAAATACCCTAGTAGCTCCACTATTTCTTGCAATATTTTTAAAAAATCCATTTAGATTTTCTAATTTTTGATTAAACATTTTATTTGGAATATCTAATACTAATCTAATATTACATTTACTATCAGTTAATATTGCTGTTGAATACTCTTTTTCATTTTGAATTTGTTTCAATAAAGCTACTAGCTCATCACGGCAAGAAATTTTAATATTATATAATGTATTTTGCTTTAACTTTTCTTCCATATTTTCTAATGTATCTTTTTTTAAACTCTTTTCCTTTGGCATTAAAATTAAACCTTCTGAATTTTCTTCAATAATTGAATATTTATCTGTATTTCCTAACACAATGTGTCCTAAAAATCCCTCTACATTAGCAACAAAATTACGAGTTATTTCCATATCTTCTTGCGAGGGTTTAGCTGAATTAGAAGAATGATTATGTGCCAAATAATAACCATCTGCACCTAATCTCTGTATTCTATTATTCATTTTTTCATAGGTTTTTATTGGATTGCGTTCAAATTTTTTTCCATTAGAAAAAAGGATTACGGCGTCTGGTATTTTACTTGTAATAGCTTCTTGCCCTACTATTTTATTGTCTTTCATATAAAATACTCTAAATGTTTCATAACGAGAATCTCTAAATATATCACATATATTTACAATATCTTTTGTTTTCTGTATTTTTGAATCACTTAAATCAATATACCCTCTATTATTAACAGTCATATTTTCTAATTTGTTATAAATTACTTTTACATTGCTATTCACTTTTTACTCCTTTCTAGCAAAATTTTACAAAAATATAGAAGATACTAAAAACTTAATATCTTCTATACTATAATTACAATAATCTCATCTGTTTTAGAAAAAGCAACATTTCTCTAGCTCCCAATTTAAAGTTTTCTATTGTTTCAATAGTATTTATATCTCCCTCTATTTCTAACATATCTAAAACAGCTTTTACTTCATCTTCTGTTAATTGTACTGCCTCTTTATCTTCAAAAATTGCTCTTATATTTGGATTATCTGCTTTTACTTTTTCTCTTTTAACTTCTAGCTCTTTATATTCTGCATTTTCTTTTAACATTCTTACTCTATTAGTATTTAAGTAATCGTAAAAATCATCTGAATATTCGTCAAAGAATACTGTTTTTGTTTCTATCTCTTTCTTTTCTTCTTTTACTTCTGTTTTTACTACTTCACTCATTCTTGCACAGTCATAAGCTCCTAATTTGTAATACATTTTGTTCCAGAAGTCATCATCATCTCCAGTAGATAATTCATACTTATTAAGTAAGTCTAGTATTTCTTTTTGTTTTTCTTCATCTGTAACTATTTCTTTGATTTTTTCTGTTAGCTTTTCTTCAATGGCTAACGATCCTAGTTCTTTTTTCTGTTTTGACATCTCCTTTAAAATTTTGTCTGCAAACTCATCTCCTTTCAACTCATACATTTCGTCTAAAATGTTTCTTTTGAAAAAATTTTTCATAATATATATACCTCCTATGGATATATATTATGTTAAGTTTGTATATTAAGGAAATGTGTAATATAAGAAATTTTTTCGTTTTTATATCTTTGATTTTATCTTACATATTCTCTGCTTTTATTTTTTGAATATTCTTCTATTTCTTCGTCTTCTTCATCATCAATATCTATTACTTCTTTTTCCTTTGTATCTCCTATTTTAAGCAATTTATTTACTTCTTTTAATCTTGCTAAACTTTCTTGTAATTCCTGTTCTTGTGCAAAAGGAATTGCTAGTGTTTCTTGTGCATTTTTACATTGTAATTCTAAATTTTGTAGTCTTTGCTCATTGTTTTCTAGCATTTTTTCCATTGATTCTAAAACATTGTTGATACGGGTTATTACACCTATTTTATCGTTTCCCAATGTTGCCCTATAAGTCTGTATATTTTTTAATGCTACTTGAAATACTTTCTCAAATGTATTGAACTCTAAATACATTTTAAATCCTCTATAATCTCCTATATATACTCCTTTTGTATCTTTTACACTTTTACATAGTTCTAGTATTTTTTCGCCTGCTTTTGCTCTTTCATTATATACTTGTTCATTTATTTTCATAGGAGAAAAATTATCTTCATTTATAATTGTATTTTCCTTTAAGTATTTATCATCTTGTTTTAGATTTTCTATTGTTTCGTTGCATTCTTTTATTTCTTGTGGGTATTTCCTATTTACCATTTCTTCTAAATCGTATTTTTGGCTCAAATAACTTTGTTTTAGCATTTTTAGTTTTGTTGTTTTTGCCTCTAACTCTGTTTTTTCTTTAATGTGTTCATTTCCGTGTTGCTAGTGCTTTTATTTCTGCATAGTCTAATGCTCTTTCGTCTATATCTTCCATACTTCTTATAGGTGTTTTAGAAGTCATAATTTGACTTGTAAATGTCTGCTTTTGCTCTATTAACTGATACATATATGCGTCAAATGTTCCTTGCGTTACATAGTTATAAATATGAACTAACTCATTCATATTTCCTTGTCTTACTGCTCTACCTATTCTTTGTATTAAGTTAGCACTTGTCCACGGACAGTCTAAATTATGAAGTGCTATAATTCTATCTTGCACATTCGTTCCTGCTCCCATTTTAAAAGTGCTACCCATTAAAACTCTTATTTCTCCACTACGCACTTTGTCAAACAATTCTTCTTTTTTTGCCTCTGATGTTGCCTCGTGAATAAATGCAATTTCGTTTTCTGGTATTCCCTGCTCAATTAGTTTTCTTTTCATATCTGTATATACATCTGTAAACTCTCTTTCTTTGCATTTCCATATACCATTTACTAATTCCATTTCATAAGGGTTATCATCTGCACCTAATGACTTTGGTGTAGATAAATCACAAAATACAAGCTGTGTAGACTTTTTGTCTTTTGTTTTTTCCCATATTTCATATACATTTTTAACACAAGTATTTACTTTGCTGTTTTCATCATCTGGTAGCTGACTATTTATAAGTCTTTGGTCTAGTGCTAGTTTTCTTCCCTCGTTTGTAATCGCTAACATATTGTCTTCCCAGACTTTAACTACACCTGCTCTAATTTTCTCTGCTCTTTCTCCTAAATCTGCCACCATATCTTTTTGTATTTGTGTTGCATTTACTGCTACATTATGCTTTTCAACTTCTGGTGTTGGCAATTTTAATGTTTCTGCTGTTTGAATATCTGCCACTTCACGAAACATTGTCATTAGCTCTGGTATATTATGAAATTTTGCAAATCTTGTCTTTATTTGGAACTTATCTCCCTCTGGTGCTAATGTCATTGCTGTAACAGTTTCTCCAAATGTACTTGCCCAACTATCAAAATGTTGTAAGTGATTTTTTACTAATGTATTGTACTGCAAGTATCTCTGCATTGTATATAACTCTGACATACTATTGCTAACTGGTGTTCCTGTGGCAAACACAACACCTTTTCCTCCGTGTTATTTCATCCATATACTGACATTTCATAAACATATCGGAACTTTTTTGTGCGTCCCCACTTTGAACTCCTGCAATTTTTTTCATTTTACTTTGTAAAAATAGGTTTTTATAATAATGTGCCTCGTCTACAAATAGTCTATCAACTCCGTAGCTGTTCAAATGTAATTACATCATCTTTTTTATCTGCATTGTTTAGCTTTTCTAACTTTGCCTCTAGTGCTTTTTTTGTTCTTTCTAGTTCTCTTATTGTAAATTTTTCGCCTTCCATTGCTTTTGTTTCTTCTATGCCCTCTATTATTTCTTCTATTTGAGATTCTAAAAAATATCTCTGTCTTTCTACTGACATAGGTATTTTTTCAAATTGACTGTGTCCTATCAAAATAGCGTCAAAATCTCCTGTCGCTATTTTAGACACAAATTTTTTTCTATTGTTTTTTGAAAAGTCTTTCTTTGTTGTTACTAAAATGTTTGCTGATGGGTATAATTGTAGGAACTCATTTGAAAATTGTTCAACGATATGGTTTGGAACTACAAAAATACTTTTATTACATAGTCCTAATCGTTTACTTTCCATTGCACTTGCTACCATTTCAAAAGTTTTTCCGAGCTCCGTACCTCGTGAGCAAGTAAAGTATTTCCATTATATAATATTCTTGCAATGGCATTAACTTGATGTTCTCGTAATTTTATTTCTGGATTCATTCCATAAAATTTTAGATAACTTCCATCATATTGTCTATTTCTTATACTATTAAACTTTTCATTATATAATTTTACTAACTTTTCTCGTCTGTCTGGATCTTTAAAAATCCATTCTTCAAACTTCATTCTAATTTCATCTTGTTTTGCTTGTGCTATTGCTGTTTGCTGTTTATCTATAACGCTTTTTTCATCATCTGTTCCAACATTTATCTTTTTGTATATTTTTATATCGTTTAGATTTAAGGTAGTTTCAATTATTTTATATGCACTTGCTTTTTTTACACCATAAGTCTTTGTTGCTTTAACTCCTTTGTCTACTGATTTTCCTGTAACATTCCAAGCTCCTGTAAATTCAGAGTAATGAACTTGTATCTTTTTCTTGTCCCAATAATCTGTATCTAACAATTCATATATAAACTGTTCTATATATTCTGGTGGTATCCAAGTAGCTCCTAATTTTACAGCTATTTCACTTGCTTTTATATCTTCTGGTATTACTTTCTCTAGCTCTCTAACATTTACTTCAAATTCTGGGTTTGCCTCTGCAATTCTTCTTGCAATATTAAGTTTTTCTCTTACATTTCCAGATAAATACTCATCTGCTGTTACATACTTTTTTTCTTCAGCAGGTGTATCTGGTATTCTAAATATTTGTCCCTCTAACTCTTTGACAAGTTTGTCTTCTGTTTTATCTGTAATAGACTGCATATATTCCATATCGACTTTTGCTTTTTCTGTTAGAGAAACAATAAGTGCCTCATTGCTTGTGTCTACCTTTGTTATTTCCTTTTTAGCTTTTATTGTTTTCTTTGAAAACATATCTGCTTTTCTTTGAAAATTACCTTTTGAATCGGTTATTTCTAACGAACACAATAAATAATAGCTACTATCTTCGGAAAAGGCTTGATTATTTCCTCTGCTGTTTATTCTTCCATACTTCTTTACAAAATTATCGTATAACCTATTTAATCTTTCCTGTTCTATTTTTATTTCATTGTCGCTACTATCATCAACTTGTAAGTCTATAAGCTTTCTGGTGAAATCTCGTATTTCTACCATACCTTTTATTCTGTTTTGTGTTGTTTCTGGCAAGTCTTTTTCAAACATTCTACTGTTTTCTCTATAATATACTTTGCCATCAATAACAGTATAGGAATAATTTTTTACTGTCGGATCTGCCTGTATAGATTTTTCTTCATCTCCTATTAGCTCGTCTAAATCGTATTCTTCTATTTCTGATTCTATATTTGAAATAGCATTAGATAGCATATAATCTAAATCGCTACCCTCTATCATTTTACACTCTGTTCGTTCTCCTCCATATTGTGAACTTTCCTTTGTCATTGTTCCCATTATCATATTAGGATTATCGACAAAATATTTATTCATTCTTATTCCATTTTCAGTTGTGTCAAGATTTACCCAGTCATCTTCTATATCTGTGATTTTATCTCTTTTCTTTAAGAATATAATGTCTGATGTTACTTCTGTTCCTGCATTACTTTTGAATGTATTGTCTGGTAGTCTTATTGCTCCAATAAGTTCTGCTCGCTGTGATATATACTTTCTAACACTACTATTTTCTTTGTCCATTGTTCCTTTACTTGTAACAAGTGCTATTATTCCTCCGTGGGCGAACTTTGTCGATTGTCTTTGCAAAAAAGTAATCATGCAATACAAATTTATTTTTGTTATATCTTCTATCATTAGGCTTTATCATATTATCAAATGGCACATTTCCTATTGCAACATCAAAAAAGTTGTCTGGCATATTGGTTTTTTCAAAAGGTTGTATTGCAATAGTGGACTTTTGGTATAATTGCTGTGCTATTCTTCCAGAAATGCTATCTACTTCTACTCCATACATTTTACAACTGTCATTTAATTCTTCTGGTAGCATTCCTAAAAAGTTACCTACACCGACAAGATGGCTCTAATATATTTGCTTGTTTTAGTCCCATATTTTGCAATGCTTTATATATATTTCTTATAACAACTGGTGGTGTATAGTATGCTGTTACACTTGAAGCTCTTGCGTCTTTGTATTCATCTTCAGTAAGTAGTTCTTTTAATTCTGCATACTCACTTGCCCAACTATCGTTTTTATCTTCAAATGCTGATTTTAAGCCACCCCATCCAACATATTTTGAAAGTATTATTTGTTCTTCTGGTGTTGCATATCTATTTTGTTCTTCGCATAATTTTAATACTTTTATAGCCTCTACATTGTTTCTATATTTTTCTTTTGCTGTTCCTACACCTAGATTATCGTCTGTAATTCTAAAATTGTTTCTTTCTTCAGTAGGTATTTCAGGGTGCAAGTCAAAATACTCAATATTTCTGTTCTTTTTGATTAGCTTTTCTGCTATAATTTCCTGTTCTTTTGTATCTTCTATTTGTTCTTCTTGCTTTTCTTCTTTTGGCTGTTCTTGTTGTTTCTCAAAGTTTTCTGCTAATACTTGTGCTAAATGCCTAAAATAATCTACTACATCTCCATTATAAAAGTCTATTTTGACTATCATATCTTTTATTCCTGCTTGTTCTTCTGGTGTAGTAGCTTTTATATTAGCAATGATATTTCCAATTTCAAAATAATGTGTATTATCTTCTGTTTTTATTTCAATAACCTGTTCTAAATCAATTCCTTTTTCTTCTATAAATGTATCTAGCCACTTATTGAAAGCACTTTCTACTTTTTCTTCTGTTTCTGGTACTTCTCTATCTTTTAAGTAATCATTCATAGGATTTTCAGCAACTTTTTCTAGTATATCTTTTATAGCTACTGTTCTTTGATCCAATGGGAATTGATTATCATACATTGTTATTATTTGATTATCTATATTTGAAATAGTAAATTCTTGAAATCCTATATAGATAATATCGCCTACCATAAATGTATAATTGCCTTTGTCATCTTCTGTATTTGTTGTTTCTCCATCAAAAAAAGAAGTATTGTCTACTTCCTTTTCATTATCTTGTTCTTCTAATTGTAAATTACTTCCCTTATTGCTGTCTGTTCTGCTGTTGCTTGAATGTTGTTCATCTGACCTATCCATTCCATTTGGTTGGTTGCTTTCATTTCCTCTGTTATTCCATACTGTTGTTTCATCTTCTCTACTTCCTGTACTATTCTGTTTACTACTGTTTCCTGTATTATCATTAGGTGTTGCGTTAGTTTGTTGCTGGCTAGTAGCATTGTGTAAGTTCCCCTCTTGTTCTCTTTTAGGTACTTCAATCTCATTTTGGCGAACTTGCCTAGATTTACTTTCTTGTTTGTTCTCTCTATCGTTAAGTCTGGTATTAGATAATTTCCTTTCATTGTGTAAGTTAGATTCATTCTCAACACTTCCTTTCTCATTTTCTTTATTGTAAATGCTTTGTTTTATTTTTTCCAATGTGTGATTTTTCTTTTTTTCTTGTTTTTGCACATTTATTACTGTCTTTGAAACTTCTAGCAAAATTTCTTTTGAAAAATCCCTAGTTGCTGTTCCAAGTATAGACATTGTTTCAAAAGTGTTAAACTTTTCTATTCCAGAAAAACAGTCTTTTGGAATATAATCATTGACATCTAACCCACATCTTGACATTGTTAAACCTATTGTACTATATAACAGTAATTCTAAAAATGTATTTTCTAATTGTTCACTATTTAATTTTTCCAACTCACTATTAGCTGTTACAGATTTTAATTCTTCTAAATAGTCTTGCATATTATCTACTACACGATTATATACTGTTGATATTATTGCAAGTGGCAAACTACTTTTATCTTCCATTGTTCCGAATTTATCTTCTAATGCCTCTATAATATCATTTGTGTATTTTTCTTCTGCTTGCCATAGTTTGAATTTTCTGCCGTAAACATCACTATTTGTGTCTGATACATCAAAAACAAATCGTAACCCTAATTCGCCCTCTTTTTCTGTGATTAAAGCTATTCCTTTTGAGCCTTTATTGATCCACCTTTTTAGTTTTTTATTCCATATCGTTGTTTCTGCACAGGCTACTGCGTCTGGTCTTTGTGCATATATCAATATTTGTTCATCAAACCTATATTTATAATTAAAACTTGCTCTTTTTAAAAACGAAATCCAGTTGTCTGCATTTTTTCCTACATTTAATGTTGTTTCAAAGTATAATTCTGTTATTTGTTTTTCTTTTCTGGTTAGTTCTTTTGCCAATTCTCTCCCTCCTCTCGTTTTTAATTTTTTTATTATTTATTACTCTATTTCTTCGCCTAAAAATAAGAATAATGCTTTTTTATTTTTCCTTATTGCTTTTCTTAAACTTATCAATGTTTTTATATCTGTTATTGTATAGTTAGGCATTTTTTCTAAATCTTCAAATTGCATATTAAGTATTGCTTTTTCTGTATTTATTCCTATTTCAGCTAGTCTTTCTATCATCTTTTGTATTTGAGCTATATTGTACTTTGCCATTTTTCACTCCTTTTTTAAGCAATAATGGTGGCTATTCATTGGCCACCATTTTGCTTATATGATTTTTTTATATATTTTTATTTTTTAATTTTATAACAACTAATACTGCAAGTCCTATTAGTGAAATAATAGAAATAGTTACAGCTAGTAGGATATTTCTTGTATCTCCGTGTTTTTGGAGTTTCTATTTTTTGATTTTCAAATTCAAAACTATATACTGTATTTTCTTCTTGAATTTCTGTTCCGTCAACAAAAACTCCTTTGTCATTTATCTCTACTTTTGCTACTCTATTAGATAATTCGTAGTTCTTTGGAGATTTTAATTCTTTGATATAGAATGTGCCAAAACGCATATCTTCAAAAGTAACGAATCCGTCCTCTTTGTTTGATTTTATTTCTTTGATTAGTTTTGTGCATTCGCTATCTTCATAAATTCCAAAAGTAAATTTATCTTTGATAATTTCTTTTGTTTTACTATCTACTTTTACTACTCTAATGTCTTTTAGTATTGGCATATCTTTCATTTCAATTTTTTGTGTTTCTTTGTCAGTTGTAACTGTGAAAGCAATTTCTTCTGTCATTTCAAATCCGTATGGTGCTGTCTTTTCAATTAGTTTGTAATTTTTGTTTTCTTCCAAGCCTATTACTCTATGTGGCTCTTTTGTTGACACCCATTCATCAATTATTTCGTTATTCTCGTCTACTACTTGAAGTTCTGCCCCCTCTAGTTCCTCGCCTGTTACAAGATCTGTTTTTACTATTTCTACAATTTTATCTATCATTTCGACTTTTTGTGTTTCTTTGTCTTCTGTTACTGTAAATTCAATATCTGTTGCTTTTACATATCCGTCAACTACGATTTCCTCGTGAAGTACATAGCTTTCGCCCTCAATTAAGTTACTAACTTTGTGTGGCTCTTTTGTTGATACCCATTTATCTACTATATTTTTTGTTTTTGTGCTTGTTACAACTAATGTTGCTCCCTCTAATTCTTCGCCTGCAATATTTACTTTTGATATTTCTACCACTTTGTCTATCATTTTTATTTCTTGTGTTTCTTTGTCAGTTGTAACTGTAAACTCTATTTTATTTGATATTACGAATGTGTCTGGAGCATAGTCTTCATATAATGTGTAAGTTTCTCCCTCTACCAAATTATTTATTGGGTGTTTTTCATTGGTTGATGTCCAACTATCTACAACATTTCCGTCTTTATTTACTACTTTCAGTTCTGCTCCCTCGACTTCTTTTCCTCCAATATCTTCTTTTGATACTGTTACTTGTTTATCTACCATTACAACTTTTTGTATATCTACTGTATTTTCTACTGTGAATTTTATTGAAGTTGCTTTTACGAAAGACTCTGGTGCTATCTCCTCTGTTAGTGTGTATTCTTTTCCTACTTTTAAGCCCTCAATTTTATGAGTTTTTTCAGTTGATGTCCAACTATCTATAACTTCGTTATTTTCATCTGTAACAGTTAGTTTTGCACCAACTAACTCTTTTTCTCCTGTAATATCTGTTTTGCTAATTTCTATTGCTGTTGTTTTATTTTCAATGTCTTTTTCTACAATATATTCTTTTGTTACTGTGTCCTTTTGTTCAAACACTACTTTGTGTTCTGTTTCGTCTAATACTGCTCCGTCTATTGTTGTTAGCTCTTTTAAGTGATATTCGCCCATTGGTAAATTTGAAACAGTCAATGTTCCATCAGCTTTTAGGTTATATTTTCCTACCACTTTTCCTTTTTCATATATAGTTGATCCATCTGCATAGTCTATTATTTTCTCATCTGTTACTAATTCAAAAGATATTTTTGTAAAGTCAATATCTTTTATCATTGTTTTGTCTATATCTTCTCTTAATGCTACTTTTTTATTTAATTTTAGTGTTCCTGTTGGTTGTTCATTTTTTGCTGTTACTGTAATCCAAGCGTCAAAATCTTTGTCATAATTTAATGTTGAATTTCTATTATCTACTCTAAATGTTAGCTCTCCGTCTAGTTGTATGAAGCCTGTCGGAATTTTCACTTCAGAAAGTTTGTAATTTCCTGCCTCAAGCTTTGTTTCTGTTTTTGCCACGCCCTCGCTGTTGGTTGTCCAAGATTTATAATATTTATCTCCTACTTTGCATTCAACTTGTTCCCATTTCTTTGTGTCTTCATTTTGTCTATATAATTCAAAAGTTGCATTTGAATAAGTTACAAATTTTCCTGTCTTTTTATCTTGTTTTTGAAGTTTTAAATATGCCTCGAAAGGATAATCATTTGCAACAAGTTCTTTTACTGGTGTTTTGCTATCTTTATCTATTGTTACATAGAATTGTTCTACTGTTTCTATCTCTGGAGATGGCGTATAGGTTTCATTTACTGTATATTCGCCATAAGCCAACAAACTAGAAGTTCCGTGTCCGTTACTTCCTGTTTTAAAAATTGAATATTCATCTTTTGCAAATTCGTTTAGATGTTTCTTTGCCTCATCAAAACTGCCATAGAAAGTAACATATTTTGAAAGTATTGCTGTGAACTCTGCTCCCTCTACTGTTTGTGCTACTGCATTATTGTTTGATGTTATTTTGATAACTTTAAAAGGTGCTTGTTCTACTTTGTTTTTTACTATTCCACTTGTTTTAATAACTCTTGTATTGCTATCTTTGTATGAAAGTGTATAATTATAAGTGTTTGTGTCCTTTGTGTAGCCATTTGGCACGATTGTTTCCTTTGAGTAAAAATTGCCCATTGGAAGACCTGTCAATTTACTTCCATTTACACTTATTTGTGCAGGTGTAGTATTATTTGTAATTCTAACACTTGCTACTCCATACTCGTTGAAAGTAAATTTTGCTATTTCATCATCTTTGGAGAAATACTTTACTGTACCTTTTTTATTATAAATATCAGAACTTGCATATAAAGTATATTCAGCTCCTTTTATGCTTGCGTCCCCGTGATGACTTGTTCCATCAACTCTATTTTGGTTTCCTGTATCAATATCAATTTTTGTAATTTCTATTTCTCCTGTTGGCTCGTCATTAACTATTGCTTGTGTTGCTGTTTGGTTAGGTTTTACTTCTACTCTGTAAGTTTCTGTGTTTAATAAGTAGCCCTCTGGACTAGACTTCTCTTTGACTAGATAACTGCCTTTTTTGATTTTCTCTAGTGTAATTTTTCCATTTGTTACTTCTACATCTCTATTGAATCCATTTGCTCCTGTAACATTGAAAACAGCTCCCTCAACTAAATCTCCATTAGTATTTAGTTTGTTTAGCTCTAAATTTCCTAAAAGATTTATTTTTAAATCTAAATTCATTGTTACTGGATCGTTGTAGTGCATTGCATAAAGTTGATTTTGAACTCCCTCTCTAAATGAAAAATATATTGTTGTATCATTATCTCTTGTTTCTTCTTTGATAATTCCCCAATTTTTCATCATTTCATCAGATATTCTATAATTTTCTCTTGTGCAATCTTCATTAACTGTAATATTCATTGTGTTTTCGCCTTTGTTGTGTGTAATTCTTATTCCCTCTGTTGTTTTATCAATACTTGTATAATCTGCTAATACTCCGTTAGTGTCTGTTAGTGTTGTTGTTTCTCCTGCCTCTAATGTAATTGTACTATTACAAAAACTAGGTTTTCTTTGCATATTATCTATTTTGCTATTTACTTCGTTTTTAAATGCTACATATCTTCCTTGTACTGCCGAATCAATAAATGTTGCATTAGACTGTCCCAAAGTTTCCCATATATATTGCTGTGTGAATACATAGGCTTCTTTTACCCATATCATATCAGAGGCTAGTATTCCTCCATCTACTGTATAATCTCCGTGTTTTGAATACCACCCAAAGTATGCTACTTTGCAAGCCCTCTTAATTGTTGCGTCAGTTGGTGTATAGTATTCTCCATTGTATGCTGTACCTGTTGTAAAATCAACGCCGTGTTCGGCACAAAATACAGTCATTCTTTCATTTGTTGCTGTATTTATCAATCTTCTAATTAAAACTCCATATTGTGTATTTTGATTATCTGTTGTTTTCATTCCAGAGGCAAATTGACCTCCTGCCCAAGTTCCTGTTCCAGAAACTGCAAAAACTGGTTGTACTACGCTAAATAATGTTAGCACTAAAAGTATAACTGCTAAAATTTTATTTATCTTTTTTGTTTTTAACATTAAAATTTCCTCCTTTAACTAAAAAAAGAACAAGCTATTTGCCTGTTCCGTCTTAAAATTTTTATTTTTTAGTGATATAAGTTTATAGTCCATTTATTGCAATATGGACAACTAAATACCTCATACCCACTAGGACAATTCTTATAATAGGTTTCATTATCTATTTCATAATTTGTCCATTTATCGCCCCATTTTTTTATTTCTGCATTATATATTGCCTCTGCCTCTGTTTTTGAATTATACCAGTTGCTATTAGAGTGAGTACATTTTGGAGCATTATTTGTGTTATTAGTATTTTTATTTTGATTTGTATTAGTTTTTGTTTCTTCCTTTTTTTCTATTGTATTACTCTTATTTACTTTTGTGTCTTTTTGTACTTTTACTTGTGAATCTTGCTTTTGTTGTGTTACCTGTGTTTGTTTTGTTTCTTTATTTTTATTTGTATTATTACTTTTGTTTGATTTTTCTACAACAGGTGTTGTTGGCTCTTTTGGTGTTTCCTGTATTTTGTTTTCTTCATCTTTTATTATTTCTGCTTGTGCTATTGTATTTTCTACTTGCTCTACTATATTTTCTTGTGTTTCTTCTATTGTTTGATTAGTTACAATATTTTCTTGTTGTGATGAATTTGTGAAATCGACTACTTTCTCTCCTTTTTCATTTACTGCTCCATAATAACTAAAACTTGAAATCATTGCCATAAATATAATTAAAATAATTTTTTTCATACTTCATTCCTCCCTTTGCCTTTATTTTAGTAGGTTTGTGGGAGTAAAACAAAGGTGTAATTTTTGATTTTTTCGCTAATTTGTATATTTATAAATATATTCTTTTCAGTTAGTAAATAGCTAGTATTAAAAGGGGTTTGTAAGGGGGAATTTTATAAAAAATACTCCCACGATTTTTGGGCATAATCCTAGCGTTCATAACTTCTCTTTTTTTCCTCCCTCTCGTTGTGTTCTTCAATACATTTCACAATAAAGTCTTCTGCTTGCTTTTCTGTTTGAATACTTTTAGGGAGTATTTTTTGTATTCTTTCTTTGTTTAGTTTAAATTTTTCTACTTGATTTGGTTTTTGTTCTCCCATTATTTCTTCAATTTTATCTGCTGTCAATTTTCCCTCTTGACTTAACATTTTTAAGTGTTTAGCTTGTGATACATTCGGTGTTTTCTCATCATAATCATAAATATTAAGTATTACATATTGTTCATCTTCTGTTAGATATGACAAGTCAACAGCCGGACTAAATGCTATTCTTTCTTCATCAACTAATTTCAATAATTCTGGTATTAGTTCAGTTAGTCGAATATATCTTTGAATATTTGTTGCACTTTCTCCAAGTTCTTCTGCTACTTTTTCTCTTGTTGTTTTATTCGGCAACTTCTGTCCGATTTGGTCAGAAGTTAAATCCTTTCTTTGTCCCTGATGTTTTTCTGCCTCTAACTTCATTTTATATGCCTTTGCTTTTTCGCTTGGCAATATCTTCGTTCTTTGCATATTGCTGTCCACCATTATTATTGTTGCCTCGTCATCACTTAAATCACGAATAATACAAGGCACTTCTTTTAGATTAGCAAGCTGACTTGCTCTTTTTCTTCTGTGTCCAGAAATAATTTCATAATTTCCGTCATCTCTTTGCCTTACTACTAATGGCATTATTATTCCACCTGTTTTTACGGTTTCTACCATATTTTCCATTTCCTTATCATCATTTACTTGAAATGGGTGATTTGGAAAGTCGAATAATTTTTCTAGTGGTATTGGAATTGCTTTCTCAATGTTCAAAATGTCTTTTCCGTTGCACAGGCTCAAAAATGTCATCTAGTGTAGGCAACTTCATTTCTAGTTCTTTGCTTTTCAATTTTCAATACCTCCTTGCAAAAATTATCATAGGCAATAGCTGGCTTACTGTTCTTATCATAAGCAAATAAACTCTTCCCTGCCATTGTTCCCTCAACTGCTTTTACTCCCTGTGGAATAATCGTGTCATAGATTTTGATTTTGCTACCATAACTATTTTGAAGTGTTTGGAATGTTGTTTTTCCTACTTTTGTTTGCATATCTGCAAGAGTAATTAAAACACCATCAATTTTTAGACTAGGGTTTATTCTTTTTCGCACCTTATTTATTGTTTGAATAAGTTGCGTCATTCCTTTTGCTGATAGATAATGGGCTTGCACTGGTATTATTACACTATCACTACAAGCAAGTGCATTAAGAGTAATCATACTTAAACTAGGTCTACAATCTATAATGACATAGTCATATTTGTTTTTTACTTCATCAATATAACCTTTTAGCATATACTCCCTACTCATATTATTAACAAGCCCTACTTCTATCGCCTCTAAATCAATATTAGATGGGACTAAATCTACTCCCTCGCTATGATGTAATATTGCTTCGTTTTCTTCTAATGGAATGTCTTTTATTACTTTATCAAGCACAGTTCCTATTGTTTTATCAAGTTCGTCTGGGTTTCTATAACCTAAACAAGTTGTCAAATCTCCGTTGTGGATCTGCGTCTATTAACAATACTCGTTTTCCGTTTTTTGCTAAACCTACTCCGTAAATTAAGTGCTGTTGTTGTTTTACCTACTCCACCTTTTTGGTTAGCAATGGCAATTACTTTTGTCTTTGACATTTTTAGTTCCTCCTTTCCTTAAAATTTAGTCATTAAAAAAATAATGACTATGTTACTTCGCTGTTATGTGAAAAAAACGAATTGTATTTCTACAACTCGTTTATCTACTATCTCTTAATTTATACTTGTCCTTAATTTCCTGCTTTTTTAGTGCTGTATATAACCCTTTTGTCTGTTCTTCATTATTTATCTTTGCTATTTTTATATCTCGTTTTATAATAAATTCCTTTGGCATTTTAAAAGTTCCAATAGCTCCTCCCCCATCAAAAAAGTTATATCTTCCGTCTTTATCTTTTCCTAAATAAATTGATATAACATCACTTTTCATTGAATTAGTTATTGGTAGTTCTATACTACAAAGCATTCCTGTTGTCATTTCTTCTAATATTTGTATTGAATCCTTTTCTTGCATTTTCTTTCCCTCCTTATTTTTTGTTTTATTTCAATTTTTTATCTATACGAATAATTTGTCGAATACTGATTCAAAGTTTCTCAAAACTTATTCTGTGAGTTTTCAAGAGTATTTTTGTAGTCCTCTTTAATTACTTTCTAATTTTAAGCAAAAAAATAAACGAATTGATTATTTCAATTCATTTATATAAATCTTGCAAACAGTTTATTTACCTAGCTTTTATCAATTTTATTTTTGAGGTCATCACTATATCTTAAAAATGGTTTCCTACTATATGCCCTTCATTTACCATTCTTTGCACTATGTCTCCTGCTGTGTTTAAGTAATGCCCTGTTATAAAAAATGTTGCTTTTACATCATTTTCTTTTAGTGCATCTAATATTTTTTCTGTATATCCTGCTTCATACCCTCCATCAAATGTTAGATATACATATTTTTTTTCCTTATTTCCCATTGCTATTCCATTGTATTGTTCCATTAATTTTACATTTGTTGCTCCTAAGTCTGGTTGTTCGTTGTTTGGTACTCTTTTTACTCCCCATCCTATTTTTGTATTGCTTAGTGCTTCTCCACTTGTTGTTATTGTTTGTTTATAATTATCATTAAATGTTATTACAAATGCTACTGTTATTATTACTACAATTCCAGCACTTATTGTTATTATTCTCTTTTTCATTGCGTCTCCTCCTCATATATTCTTATAGTTAATATTATGAGAAAGTTTTAAGATTATAACAAAAAATAACTATTGTTTTTATAAAACAATAGTTATTTTTTATCTATATATTTTAATATTTTGGTTAAAATCAATTTATCTTTACTTTTCATAAATAACTTCTCTATTTTTGAGTTTTTATATATCTCTGTCTTTTCTATAACATCTACTTCTTTATTAAATTTTTGTTTAATCATATCTATAATTTCAAATATTTGAGTCCTTTCATTTTACGATTACTATCAATTAGAATATTCTTTGTATGCCTCTTTTATTATTTCATATCGCTTTTCTATAATTTTTTTATAAAACTCTTTTCTTGTTATAGACATTGCTTCTACATTATCAATAAATTTATTTATTTCATCCATATTAATATTTAAAAATAGTCTTTGAATAGCCATATTACATGCCTCATTCTTCATTTGTTTTATATATGTCATATAATTAACTTTTTTTCCATTTTCTTTTAAACATGAATAACTATTAATAACTAAATTCTTTAATTCTGTTTCATTTATTTTTTCAATTTCTTCATCTTCAAGTATTGGATTTAAAGCTGAACCACAATCGTAAATTGGAGAAATTTCTACTTTTCCTATAGTTTTATTTAATAAAAATCCCCAGTTTCCATTATGCCTATCTGTGTTTCCAATTAGACTATCAATAACAAACATGTCCCAGAATTTCTCTTTCGTTTCTTTTTTATTAATCATTTTATTTTCTTCTATTACTTCCATTATATCATTTAACTCTGTTTCTATTTTTTTATCTGGATTTGTACTTAATGCTAAATTTTCGAATTCATATAATATACTTTCATCGTTTGTAAAATCTTCACAGGCACATACTATCTTTTCTCTTCCATTATAGTTATACTTTCCAAGTATTGTATTTTGAACTTTAAAACCACATATTTTAAATATATTGCTTCCAATATATTCTGAAAAAGCATTGTTGATATAAGATATATTTTTATTTTTTTCTCTAACTGGATCTGGAAATTTTACTAGATACTTTTTGTTATTATATATTAGAGTTTTCTTTTTTTCTGAACCTTTATAATTGTTAATTTCTTCTATTGCATTTGTAAAATCTATCATTGCTTTTCCTCCACCTTTTATTATCCAACTCTATTTTTCTTTTAACAATAAAATTTTACTTCTTCTATATCATGTCAAGTTTAATCCCTCCTTCTCTGTTCATACATAATTTCTATCATTCTCATTATTTTTATACTTTTAGTATAACATAATTGTTTTAATTTTACTATAACAATTTTACAGATTTTAATCTTCTTCTTTTGTAAGGCTTTTCCCCCTGAGTTAACAACTCAGGGGGAAAATTTTTTTACAAATGCTTTTATAAATCTTGCTGGACTACAACAGTTAATATACTGTCTCCCAAAGAAGTCCTCAAAGGCTCCCATTTTTTTGGCAAATCCAGATTCTATTGCTGTCTTTATTCTGGATTCTACTTCTTTGATACTAGATGCAGCATATTCATTGTCAAATTTGACATATTTCAAATTTATTTTTGGTTAATTTTTACCTATTAGTTATTTTTGTCCCTGTAAATTTATGTATTTTCCTTTAGTTCCTTGACAATCTACCTTTTTTAGCATAATATTATTGATAAATTAATATTTTATATAACTATGTCGATTTTTCTATAAATACTATATTTTTTATTTGGGAGCGAAAAATATGTTAAATATTGTGTTATGTGATGATAACCCATCGTTTCTAAATGGGTTAGAGGAGATGTTGTTTAAACTATTTATCAAACATAATTTAGATGCCGACATTAGTTTTAAGACTGATTGCTCATCTAAATTATTGGAACATGTAAAAAATAATTCGGTTGATGTTTTGTTTTTAGATATTACTCTAGATAATAAAAATGTGGGACTTAGTATTGCTGAAGAGATAAGAAAAATTAATAAGTGTCTTCATTTAATTTTTACTACTGGTCATTTTGAGTTTGTTATGGAAGCTTATAAGGTTAATGCTTTTGATTATCTTGTAAAACCGATTTCTCAAGATAAGCTCGAAGAGACTTTACTTAGACTTACTGATTATTTGGATAATTCTAATAATCGTTTTATTAAGATTAATGGTACTACTTTTATTAACCAAGATGATGTTCATTATATTAGAAAAGATGGCATGAAGTTAATTTTTCACACTAAGGATAATGAGTTTGAGACTTATAATTCTTTTTCTAAGATTAAAAATACTTTGCCTCGTCATTTTGTTAGATGCCATAAGTCTTTTATTGCAAATGTTTCTAATATAAGTCATATTGAATCAAATACTAATACTATATTTTTTAATAATAGCAGTAAATGCTATATTGGAGCTAGATATAAAAATGAATTTATAGAGTTATTAAATGCTGAAAGTTCTTAAATGATTTTCGGCATTTTATTTTTATATTGGTTAAATTTTACCAAGTTGTTTTTCTCGTCTTTTATTTCTCATTTTTCCTTATTGTTCCTTGACATTCTCCCATTTTTAGAATAGTATTATTTAGTAATTTGAAAAAACTATCTAACTTTGTCGAATTTTCTATCAGTATTTATATTTTTTATTTGGGAGCGAAAAATATGTTAAATATTGTATTATGTGATGATAACCAATCTTTTTTGAATGGATTAGAAGAGATGTTATTTAAACTATTTATCAAACATAATTTAGATGCTAACATTTGTTTTAAGACTGCTTGCCCATCTAAATTATTGGAATACGTGAAAAATAATTCAGTTGATGTCTTATTTTTAGATATTAATTTGGATAATAGAAATGAAGGATTAAGCGTTGCTGATGAAATACGAAACTTTAATAAAAGCCTTCATTTGATTTTTACTACTGGTTACTTCGAGTTTGTTTTGGAGGCTTATAAATTTAATACTTTTGATTTTCTTGTAAAACCAATTTCTCAGGAAAGTCTTGAAGATACTCTTCTTAGACTTATTGATTATTTAGATAATTCTAATAACCGTTTTATTAAAATTAATGGTACTACTTTTATTAACCAAGATGATGTTCATTATATTAAAAAAGATGGTATGAAATTAATTTTCCATACTAAGGATAATGAGTTTGAAACCTACAATTCATTTTCTAAAATTAAAACATCTTTACCTAGTGATTTTGTTAGATGTCATAAGTCTTTTATTGCTAATGTATCTAATATAAGTCATGTTGAGGCTAATACTAATACTATATTTTTTAATAATACTAGTAAATGTTATATTGGTCCCAGATACAAAAATGAATTTATGGAGGTGATAAATGTTGGAAATTCTTCAAACAATTTGGATGGCATTAATTACGCCTAATGAAGGCTTGACTGGAATTATTTTTAATAAGTTTGGAATACCTTTCGTTTTTATTGAAATAACTGTTGATATGTTATTGTTTACTACTGTCCTCGATATAAAATTTACTAGAAAACAATATTGGATGTGCTTATTTTCATTATTTACTTTAGGTTGTGTATCTAATCTTTTACTTGATAAACCTTATAGTTCTTATCTTGTAATGATTTTACATCCTGTGGTAATATATTCAATTTTTAAACCTCATTGGTTAAAGAGTTTATTAGCACAATTTTTTCCAGCAATTGTTTCTCTTCCTATGGAGTTAATATTTATTAGGCTTTGTTTAGTAATATTAAAGTTACCATACGAAACTGTATATAGCATTCCTTTACTTAGAATGATCTCGACTTTATTAATATATTCATGTACTTTTATTACATACTTGTTAATTAAAAAGTATAAACATTCCATTTTATTTACAGATTTGATGAGTAAAAGCAATAAGGCAGTTATATTACTAAATTCAATAATAGGTGTAATTACAATTGCAACACAATTTTATTTGATTGGTTATTATAATGATAATCTTCCTTCTGGAATTATTCTTCTTAGTCTTTTAACATTAATTGCTTACTTCTTTATAAGTATTTTTAGTTTGTTTAAGACTACAAAACTTGAAATAACTAGTCAAAATTTAGAACAAGCCAAAGATTATAATAATACATTAAAACTTTTATATGATGATATTCGTACATTTAGACATGATTTTGGTAATATTGTTCAATCAATAGGTGGTTATGTAGATAATGATGACATTAATGGTCTGAAACAATATTATAAACAGTTGCAAATGGATTGCGAAGATGTAAAGAGCCTAGAAATGCTGAACCCAACAATAATAGATAATCCTGCCGTATTTAGTTTGTTGACTTCAAAATATCATAAAGCTACAGATTTAGGTATTTCTATGAAGATACATGTATCACTGAAATTAGAAAAACTTAATATGAAAATTTATGAATTTACTAGAGTTCTTGGCATTTTACTTGATAATGCAATTGAAGCTTCTGAGGACTGTTATGAAAAAATAATTAATTTAGAGATTAGAAGAGACGAAAAGTGTCCTAGACAATTATTACTTATACAAAATACTTATTCTGATAAAAATGTAAATCTTAATAGAATTAATGAAAAAGGTTATACTTCTAAAAAGGATGATGGCATCCCTCATGGATTAGGTTTATGGGAAGTAAATAAAATCTTGAAAAGAGCTAAAAACTTAAATCTTTATACTACTAAGGATTCTATATTTTTTACACAACAATTAGAAATTTATGATAAATAGAAAAAGAGCATGATTAAATCTGCTCTTTTTCTGTATTTTAAAAGGTTATTTGGAGTTTTCCAAATAACCTACTTTTTATATTTATAATTTGTAACTTTTAAGTTAATGATAGTGTCGAATTCTATCATTTTAAGGAAATATTATATTTTTTATTATTTTTCTATGATATTTATTTTTAAAAGACAAATATTCTTATTTATCTTTTTTTATTAATGATGCTGGCATTTTAGGTTGATGTAACATACCTATTAACCAACAACTTGAACTTGAATTCTTTGCTGTTTTTTCTGCAATTTTAGCTATTGTCTTTACCATATTCCCTCTCCTTCCTTAGTTAAGTATATATAATCCAAAAGTCTCTTGCCGGCTAAAGAAACTTCCGATTAACAGTTTTAGTCTGCATAAACTTCATGACCATATTTATTATGGTATAGTTTATACATTGGTCTTGTTATAAATATTGAATGTATTAGACATCCAATGATTAATATATTTGAAACAATAATATACTTGTTTGATAATATTATTGCTACAAGCAAAGTTAAGGTCATTGTTATATATGACATAATTTTTTTGAATTTTCTTTCCTTTTTTCTTAAAATTGGAACTGCCTCTGTATCTGCTGGAGCGTATATACTTATTACTATCATACTGAATATCCATACTAATATAACTGCTAAATATGTATATGCACTTGGCATTAATGGTAAAGTTTTACTTATTAGTATGTTTCCACAATAAATGGTTGGTGTTGTAATTATACATGCTAAGTGACTTTTGGCATGTACTCCTCCAACAAAATATTTGTATGGTAATAACATTATATAAGCTAATATTGTTAATTTTAGTATACCTAAAATGCAGGCTATCCCTAGCATTATAAATAATTTAGGTATTTCTCCAATTATCATCTGTAGTCCATAATTTATGACTTCAGCACGTTCCTCATCAATGTCTGGAATTTCTTTTTTTATTCTTTCCATTATAAAATCACAAATTTTATCAATCATTTCTTGCCTTCCTCTTCATAAGTTTGTTGATATTTAGATTTTATACTTTAATTTTTAGATTGTTTCATTTTATTTATAAAAAGCTAAAAATCATTTACGAAACTTCCATTTTTTATTTTCGTAAATGATTTTTAACTTTTCATATAATTATTCTAATATTTTCCAAGTTCCTATTTTCTCTGGTAAGCATTCAAAGCTTAGTTCTTCCTTTGTTACAGGGTGTTTGATTGTTAATTTATATGCCCATAGCGCTATTTGTTTACCATGTCCTCTTGTTCCATATTTCTGGTCTCCATAGATACTATGGTTTATTCCTGATAATTGTACTCTAATTTGATGATGCCTTCCTGTGTGTAAGTTTATTTTTACAACTGATAGATCTATTTCTTCTTTGTATTTTATTACTTTATAATCTAATATTGCTAGTTTTGCATTTTTTGTGCCTTCTTTTACTATTTTACTTAAATTGTTCTTTTCGCTTTTTAGCAGATAGTTTTCTAAGTGCCCTTTTTCATTTTCAAATTTCCCATCTGCTACTACTAGATATTCTTTTTTTAGTTCTTTGTTTCTTACTTGTTCACTTAATCTTGCTGCTGCTTTTGATGTTTTTGCAAATACCATTACTCCACCAACTGGTCTATCCAATCTATGTATTAATCCTAGGTAAACATTTCCTGGCTTATTGTCTCTTTCTTTTATGTATTGTTTTATTATTGTTAGCATGTCTATATCTCCTGTTTTGTCTCCTTGTGATGGGATATTAGGCTTTTTTTCTACTACTATTATGTGGTTGTCTTCATATAAAATTTTTAGCATTTTTTTCTCCTTTTTATTCTTTGTATATTTTTCAGCTCTATTAATATAATTTATCATCTTTGTTATACATTGATATTCATTATACTTGATATACAGGTAAAATACATAATATTTTTGGTTACTGTTCCCAACGACCATAAATACCTGCTGGCAATACTATTTTTGAATTTGTCATTGGTAATCCAATTTCTCCTGAAGAAAATTGACCTTTATATTTGGGATTTATATTTATTCTTAATATGTTTTCTAGTACTGTAGATGATATTCCTGTGGTGTAAGAGTTTATTAGAAAGAATAGTGGATTTTCTGATAGTACATTTGTGCATAGTTTTACTAAATCTGAAATATTGTTTTCAAATTGCCAGATTTCCCCATTTGCTCCTCTTCCATATGATGGTGGATCCATTATTATTGCATCATATTTGTTTCCTCTTCTTATTTCTCTACCTACAAATTTGTTTACATCATCTACTATATATCTTACTTGTTTTTTTTGTAGTCCAGATGATATTATGTTTTCTTTTGCCCAATTTACCATTCCTTTTGAACTGTCTACATGGCATACACTTGCTCCTGCATAACTACATGCTACTGTTGCTCCTCCTGTGTATGCAAATAGATTTAATACTTTTATTTCTCTTTTTGATTTTCGTATTTTGTCTATCATCCAGTCCCAGTTTACAGCTTGTTCTGGAAATAGCCCTGTATGCTTAAATCCCATAGGCTTTATATTAAATGTTAAGTCTCTATATTTTATTTGCCAAGCTTTTGGTAAGTGATTTACATATTCCCAATTTCCTCCTCCTGTTTTGCTTCTATTGTATCTTGCATTTATATTTTTCCATTTATTGGGGAATGTCTTTTCTTTCCATATTATTTGTGGGTCTGGTCTTACTAAATATACTTTTCCCCATCTTTCTAGCTTTTCTCCATCTGCCATGTCTATTATTTCATATTCTTTCCAATTATTTGCTATGTTCATGTTTTTTGCCTTCCTTTCTATGGTTTTATTAAAGGTTGTTATATTAATACAAGAAATAAGAAAAATTTTAAATTTTTCTTATTTCTTGTTGCATCAATTTTTATTTATATATTCTTTTACAAGTTTAATAACTCTTTACTTGCTCATAAGCTATCCTTTTTTTTAATTTCTATTTATTTTCATATACTATATTTCCTGAAACTATTGTGTATTCTACTTGTCCTTTTAGTTTTTTTCCTATCCAAGGTGTGTTTTTTGATTTTGATACTATCATTTCTTCTGTGTATATATATTCTTTATCTGGATTAAATATCGTTATGTCTGCTGTATACCCTTCTTTTATTTGACCTTTGTCTTTTAACCCTAAGAGTTCTGCTGGTCTATATGACATTAGCCTTACCATATCTAAGTAGTCTATATATCCTGGTTCAACTACATTTGTAATTGTTGCTGCTAAAGCTGTTTCAAATCCTATTATTCCATTTGGTGCATTTTCTAGTCCTTTATCTTTTTCCTCTTTTGCATGTGGTGCATGGTCTGTTATTATTGCATCTATTGTTCCATCTTTTAGTCCTTTTATTATTGCTTGCTTGTCTTTGTCTTGTCTTAATGGTGGATTCATTTTTGCATTTACTCCTGATTCTAATACTTCTTCTTCTGTAAAACTATAATAGTGTGGACATGTCTCACATGTTACATTTACTCCTCTTTTTTTGGCATCTCTTATCATGTTTACAGATGTTTCTGTGCTTATATGGCATATATGTGCATGTATTTTGTTGGTTTCTGATATTACTATGTCTCTTGATGCCATTATTTCTTCTGCTTCTGGTAATACTCCTTCTACTCCTAATTTTTCTGCTACTTTTCCTGCATTTATTGCTCCTGCTGATACTGCTTTTTCTTCACAGTGTTCTGATGTGAAGCTTCCTAGTTTGTTTATTTCTAACATTGCTTGTCTTATTGTTTTTGCATTTGATACTGGGCATCCATCGTCTGAGAATGCTACACATCCTGCTTCTAACATTTGTTTAAAGTTTACTAGTTCTTCTCCTTTTTCTCCCTTTGTGATACTTGAGAATGGTAATATATTACATAAGTTTACTTGTTTTGCCTTATCTATTATATATTTTACTGTTTCTGGATTGTCTGGTGTTGGCTTTGTGTTTGGCATTGGACATATTGTTGTGAAGCCTCCCTTTACTGCGCTTTTTGAACCTGTTTCTATTGTTTCTTTGTGTTCAAATCCTGGCTCTCTTAAATGACAGTGCATATCTATCATTCCTGGCATAATATATAGTCCTGTACAGTCTATTGTTTTGTCTGCTTTATCTTTTAAATCCTTTCCTATTTTAATAATTTTTTCATTTTCTATTAATATATCCCTTTCTTCTTTTGTTTTACTCGCATAGTCTAGTATCGTTCCATTTTTTAATAATAACATATATTATACCCCCTATTTTGTTTTCTATATATTATCACTTTTGTCTATTTTATTCAATAGAATTATATAATTATCTAGTATCTGGTCTCTTGATGAAATACTAAAACTCAAAAATTCCAGTGAAAATTACTGGAATTTTTGAGTTTTTTTAAAATTCTATATAGTCATTAGGATTTACACTGTGTCCTGATCCACTTGCTGTTCTTATTTCAAAGTGTAAGTGATGTCCTGTTGATGTTCCTGGATTTGGGT
>CARPYP010000011.1:0-33714 GCA_949045875.1 uncultured Clostridia bacterium
TATTTATGTGCTGTATTATGTAATGTGAATGATACAATAATTACAAGAGAAAATGATGTACAATTAACTCCGATAAGCTATTCAGTATATGTAATATCAGCAGTAGCATTAAGTGAAAATGATGTACTTATAAGTCATAGCTATGGTTCTATTTGTGAGTTGTATGTTGCGGTCTTAAGATATTCAGAAAATCTAGTAAAAACAATAACCTACTCAACAGAAAAAATCGGAGGAATAGCAATAACAGATGGACAGGCAGGAGAAATAGTAAGCATAAAGAAACCAAATGTTTAAAAGAAAGGAATGATTAAAAATGAAATATGTTTTAACAAACAAAAACAATGAAATTATAGAAATATCTAATACTTATGAATTAGATGAGGAGCATAGAAACATCAATGTAGATAATAATCGTGCAATCGCATATGGACCAGATGAAAAGATAAATGTATATGAGGTAGAAGAAATACCAGGAGAAGTAGAAATAGCAAAATACTGTTATACAGAAGAAAAAGGCTTCTACAAGAACGAAAACTATGTAGAGCCAGAAGAACCAATAGAAACAAGACTAAAATTAGTTGAAGAAAGAATAGCTTTAACAGAAGACATGATAAACATGTCACTAGGATTTTAAAAGGAGGACAAGTGTATGAGTGAAAATACAAAGAAGTATTTAAAAATGCAAATTACTTTAAACAGATTAACAAAAGAGCAAGTAATCGAAAAATATCCAGAAATGCAAGAATATTTAGAGGAGGAATAACAAATGGGAAATATAAATATATTACAAATTGCGTTAAATTATGTTATTCCACTATTTTTAGGAACATTATTAGGAATTGTAACAACGAAACTAAAAAAAGATAAAAAGAAAGACTTAGCAATAGAAGAGGGAGTACAAGCATTGCTTAGAAACGAACTAGTAAGAAGATATAGAGAGTATGAAGCAAAAGGCGAGATTTCTATATTAGATAAAGAAAATATGGAAGCAATGTTCATACAATATCAAAATCTAGGTGGAAATGGAACAGTTAAGCATTTAATGGACGATATGCTAGATTTAAAAACAAAAATAATAAAATAGAAAGGAAGCAATATTATGGAAGAAGCAGGAAAGAAATTACTAGAGAATTTTGCGGATTTATTCAAAGTGAAAACGATATTAAGTTTATCAGTAATAATTACAGTGTGTGTATTAACTTTTAAGGGAATTATAGACGTAGGAGCATTCATGGCAATATCAGGTTCTATAATCACATATTACTTTACCAAAAAAGACAGTGCAAGCGAAAATATTAAAAATAAGGAGGAAAAATAAGATGTTAAATGTAAAGCAAAGACAAATGAACCTAAGATTTTTAGGTTACTATGGTGGTGCAATAGATGGCATAGCAGGAAACGGAACAATAGGAGCAATAGAGGAATTTCAAAGAAACTATGGACTAGCTGTAGATGGAATTTATGGAGTAAAAACAGACGCAAAATTAATTGAAGTAATAAAATCAGAGCAGATAAAATTAGGAGTTGTAGCAGACGGTATAGCAGGAACACAGACAGTAAATGCTAGAGATAATAAAAGTTTATCTTGGAATGATATAAAACATTTTAAGCAAAGTGAATTTGCTTGTAAATGTGGGTGTGGATTTGCAGATATAAACTTAAATCTAGTTAAAATATTAGATGAAATAAGAGATTATTTCGGACAACCTGTTATAGTTACAAGTGGATGTAGATGTAAAAAACATAATGCGAAACAAACAGGTTCTGTATCTAATTCAAGACATATTTCAGGAAAAGCGTCAGACATAAAAGTAAAAAATACAGACAAAGCTAGAGTACTTGCAAAATGTAAAGAATATGTTGCAAGTGGTAGAGCTAGATATACATACACAAATAACACTAACATGAAAAATGTAGTACATATAGATATATTGTAGATGGCTAGAGAAATCTAGTCATTTTATTGCATATAAAGTAAAAATATAGTAAAATGTACAAGAAAGGAAAAGAAATGGAAGAAGAATATATTAACATAGGTAAAATAGATAAAAATAAATTTAATGAAATATCGAATAGTATACCAACAGAAGAAGTTGTTTTAACAGTAGAAAGATACAATCATATATTAGAAAGACACAAAGAAGACTTTGAATTATATTTTAGTATGGCAAAAGAAGTTATTGAAGAACCAGATTATATATTAAAAGATAATAAAAACGAAAATACTGCAATGGTAATAAAGCATATAGAACAAACCAATATAAATATCATAATTAGGTTGGCGGTAGAAAATGATGATGTACATTGTAAAAATTCGATTATGACATTCTATAGAGTTAGAGACAAAAATTTAAAAAAATTAATAGAAAAAAATAAAAGTGTTTACAAGAAGGAATAAAAATGCTATAATGAAGATACAATAAGAACATAGGATTTGAAGTGGAGATTGTGCTGCCACGCACCTTAGAAATAAGGTCAAAAGAAATACAGGAAAGGGCACACCTGTCAAACCTATGTTAATGAGAGGCACTCGCAGAAATGTGAGTGCTCTTCCAATTAAGAAAATATTATAATGGGGGACTAGCTTAGTGCTAGTCTTTTTTATAAAATGAGCATAGTTTCTCATAAGAAACCAGAAGTATGATATTACAAAAATTAAACATACTAAACAAAAGAGGTTTTTTATGAGAGTAGAAATTTTATTAAAACAAATAAGAGTAGAAAAAAATATATCTTTACGAAAGTTATCTGAAATAACTGGAATAAGTAAAGGACATCTTAGCAGGATAGAAAATGGAGAGACAATGCCTACGATTTTAACAATAGAGAGAATAGCAGTAGCTTTAAAAGTCGATTCAAAGAAATTATATAAAACTATAGTATAAGCACTATGAAAGTGCTTTTTAATTTTTTCATATATGATTTTGTACATTTCGTAAAAGGTTTCTCATAAGAAACCCATTTTATAATATTAAAAAGATACAAGAAGATACAAAAAGATACAAATGTGACTTTTTATATCTTTTTAATAAAAGTTATAAATTATTATGATATAGTTTTAAAATATTTGTAACTAATTTATAACAAAAGAAAGGAAATGTCGTATGAAAAATGTAGTAAAAGATGAATTAAAAGAAAAATTAAATTTCAAAGAAAGGATAATTGTAAGAGTATTTGCAAAAACGTTTGAGAAAGTTTATAAAAAGGGAATAGAGAAAGGAGTTAATTCGATATTATAAAAGTAATGCAGTAAGTAATGCAATACAGAAATATTTTAAGATATTCACAGATAAAGCCAGTTAATAAGGCTTGATTTTAAGCCATTTTAGTTATCTACAAATACTGTGAGATAATCTTAAATATTGGTATTCCAGTTCTGCCCACCATGAGTATTATCAAGGCTTTTATAATGTTTTGGTAATATTTTTATTTTTAAAATACATCTAACAAATATCTAACCAATAGTAATATCTAACTCGTCACAGTTAGATATATTTTTTTTGCTTTTTAAGATATTTGTTATCTTCTTGTATCTGCTTAAATCTTTTAAGTACTTCTGCTACTTCTGAAACTAAGGGCAAAGTTCTATAACTTGTTTTGTTCTTAGTTCTATCTTTTGCAAGTATTTGTCTTTCTCCTTTTATACTAACTGGTACTAAGGTGTTCTTTATTGTTATAGTGTTCTTTTCAAAGTCAATGGCATCCCATTTTAATTCTGCTATTTCACTTCTGCGAAGTCCATAAAAAGCAGTAAGAAATATTATTAATTCTAAAGGATCTCCTTTTGATTTTTCAAATAAAGCATTTAATTCATTCTCACTATAAAAATTGCCAATAAATTGCTCTACTTTTGGTCTTTGCACTTTGTCGGCAGGACTTGTCAAAACTGTGGTAGATACTTTATCCCTACATTTAGGCAAAATGAGATATATTGTGATTTAAAAAATGTAGATGGTTCTCCTACTTGTAGAGATAAGGGAGCAAGTGAGACTTATAAAAAGAGTCTTGAAAATAATCCAGTATTATTACTTTATAGAAGAACATAATTTCAATGAAAAATTGAAATCAAACGTAAAAATAGATAAATCTGTATGTTTAGAATCCAAAAGTATTGAAAAAATAAGACAGGCTTTATATGAACTAACTTATAATGAAATTATCGCACTTTTATTTACTCCTAAATGGAGAGAAGAAGATGAACAAGAAAAATTAAAAATAATTGAGGAAATAAACCAAGAAAATTTGCCAGCAACAGAAATTGCTAAACTAATAGATAATATTAAACCAAAATCAGTGTTGCTAAGTCAATTATACCATCATATACATTACCTAAACATAGCCTATCAAAAAGACAAATTAGAAAATATAAAAATATTAAGTGTAATAAATATTGCAGAAAAAACAAAGAAAATTAGAAGAACTATTGTTTTTATTATAAAAATAAAGTATAATAAGCCTATCCTTTTAACAAGGAAATCTTGGAGAAAGGAGGACTAGACTAATGACAAATGCAGACTTAGTATGGCGTTTGGTGGAATTATTACTAAAAAAAGAAGATGACTCAAAGCAAGTAGCTCTTGCTCAAGACCAAATTCCAAATGACACAAAAAAGCAAGATGACAAAGAACATAAAAAGGCTTAGCTAGCCCAAAAAGAGTGTAGCACTACCACATTGCTATGCTCTTTTTTATGCAAAAAAAGAAAGAACTAAATGCTACCACACATCTAATTCTTTCGACTATACTAATGACTAATTTTTTGTTTACTTAATTAAGTTAAATATAGTATACTATATTTTTTATTATATGTCAAACAAAATTTAGATATTCATAAAAATTCTAAAATATCGTTATTATCTATCTTCTAAATAGGGTTTTCTAATTTGTCATTATTTTATTTAATATTTACCATACAGCTATTATTTAATAAAGATTCATTATATTTAATTTTATTTACACATTTATCACAAATACGTTTATCTTGCATCTGCAAAAATTTATTTTCAATTACATTATTATTAAAAATAATACATGTTTCTTGAAATTTCCTGATTCTAATTTCATGTCCTTTTCTTACCATAATTATTGGGTCATTATCATTTATTCCTAAAATTTTCCTATCTTCTTTGGCAAGTGTTACTCGTCCTAACTCATCTATTTTCCTAACGATTCCTGTATTTTTCATTTGCTTTTCCTTTCATATTACAATTATTATGCTATAAGCTAAATAAATATTTAGGTTATTTTTCTTAAATTAACTCATATATATCACCTTCTTTATTTTAATAATTACTCACTCTATAAATACTCTTTATATTAACTTCCGATTTAGTTATATGTTATAAATTTTTTGAACATAATACAATAGTACCAAGTTTAATTTATAGGAGGTGGCTGACATAGTTACTAAAACACAAAAAATAATAGCTAATAATATAGTTTATTTTAGAACTAAAAAAGGTTGGTCGCAAGAGCATTTCGCTGAATTGCTAGGTACAAGTTCAGGTTATGTTTCTGAAATGGAGAATGAAAAAAGAAACATCTCATGCGATTATTTAGACCATATATCAAATATTTTTCAAATTGAGCCACACGAACTATTGATAAATCGTTCTCCTGTTAATAGTAGACGTATTAATAGACATAAGAGATAACTGATATTTATCTCTTATTTTTTTAGTAAGTACTAATATTGTAACACAATATTCTGCTTTTGAATATATATTCGGAATAAATAATCGGCTCTTAAATATTTATTATAAATGCTAAAATAATATGCAGGAGGAAAAAATGGATAATAGTATTATTGTATATAGAGATTATGGAAATATTAAATTTGATATAAAATCAGTTATGGATAATAAAGGAATTACAATAAATCAAGTTGTCAAAAAAACTGGACTACATCATCAAGTAATTAAAAGATATTACAATGGTACAGTTGAAAGATTTGACAAAGACGTTTTATCAAAATTGTGTTACGTTATTGATTGTAATTTGAATGATATTATGTATTATGAAAAACCCAAAAACAATTAAAACTTCTCAAATTTGCGCTTGAGAAGTTTTAATTGTTGATATGGTTATGAGTAATAAATGGAAAATGACTTTTCAAAGATAGCTAAGCAGTTGAAAGAGTACAAGACAGTACAAGGTATAATGAAATTTGTAAACAAAGAAGCAATCATAAAACAACATAATAGACAATCAAATAATAAAGCAACAGGAATAGATGGTATAGGAAAACAAGAATATGGAGAGAAACTAAATGAAAATGTAAACAACTTAATAAATCGAATAAAGACAATGTCATACAGACCAAAAGAGGTGAGAAGAACATATATACCAAAAGCAGGGAATAAGGAACTTAGACCACTAGGAATACCAGCATACGAAGATAAGTTAGTACAAGGAGCAATGGCAGATGTTTTAAATGAGATTTATGAAAATATATTCTTAGATTGTTCATATGGTTTTAGACCTAATAGAGATTGTCATAAAGCAATGAAGAAACTAGATGAAATAATAATGAAAAAGAAAATAAACTATGTAGTAGATGCAGATATAAAAGGTTTCTTTAATAATGTTAACCATGAATGGTTAATAAAATTTCTGAAACATACCATACAAGACCAAAAGTTTATTAGGTATTTTTGCAAATATATTTTTTTAATACTTGATTTTTTTAAAATAATTTGTTAATCTATATATAAATTGATTGATATTTGTATCAATCGTTATGAGAGCAAAAAAAAGTTGTAGATATCTACGTCAACGGCACCATGAGTATTATCGAGGCTTTTATAATGTTTTGGTAATATTTTTATTTTTAAAATACATCTAACAAATATCTAACCAATAGTAATATCTAACTTAAATATTTTGTTAAAATTTTTTACAAAAGATTATTTACTACAATAATTTTATATTAGGAGGTAATATGGAGCTTTTTATTATATTTATAGAAGGGATTGCATCCTTTTTATCACCATGTGTACTGCCTATGCTACCAATGTATGTATCTTATTTTGCTGGACAAGATAAGGATTTTAAAAGAACAATTATAAACTCATTAGGATTTGTTCTAGGCTTTACAATTATTTTTGTCTTACTAGGAGTATTTGCAAGTACATTAGGAAAGTTAATAACAGCTAATAGTAAATATATAAACATAATATTTGGAATTATAGTTATTTTGTTCGGATTACACTATATGGGAATATTAAATATAAGAATATTAAACAAGTCTATGGGAATAAAAAAGAATAATGATAAGTTAAGTTTTTTTTCAGCAATAATATTTGGAATGATATTCTCAGTTTGTTGGACACCATGTGTAGGAGTATTTCTAAGTAGTGCATTAATGATGAGTGCAACATCAGAAAATATTTTAAAAGGTGGAATTATGCTATTTATCTATTCAATAGGATTAGGAATACCATTTATATTAACTTCTATATTTTTAGAAAGATTAAAAAATACATTTAATCTTATAAAAAAACATTATAACATTATAAATAAAATAGCAGGAATAATACTAATTTTTAGTGGAATAATATTAATATTTTAGGAGAAAGAGTAAATGGATAAAAAGAAAAAATTAATAATTGAAATTGTTTTATTTGTATTATTATTAATAAGTATAACAATTATCTATAATTATTTAATAAACAAAAATACTAAACAATCTATGCAGGAAAACATTTTAGAAAATAAAGAGGAGGAAGAAAAAATGGAAATAATGGAAATTAACGGTGCTGAACAATTTGAGCAAGAAGTAATTAATGAAGATAGAATAGTCTTTATTGATTTTTATGCTACATGGTGTATGCCATGTAAAACAATGAGTCCGATTATTGAAGAAATAGCAAGGGAGAATAAAGAGGTTAAATTTGTGAAAATAGATATAGATAAAAACGAAGAATTAGCGATAAAATATAACGTTATGAGTATACCAACAATGCTCGTAATGAAAAATGGAGAAGTAATAAAAACCTTTGTAGGTGTAACAAATAAAGAAAGTATAGTTAATGAACTTTTTGATTAAAATAAAAATATTTGTATGAATTAGTATATGTATTTTAAAACAAAATCAATAGAAAGTAATATATAATGTTACTATCTAAAAATTTGCCTATTATATAACATTATGGTATAATAGGCTAAATTTATGTCAAGGAGTATGAAAAAAATGATAAATTTTGAAAAAGAAGTAGCAAAAATGATAAGTGAATGTACAAAAATAAGTGAAGAAGAAATAGTAGAATACATAGAAATACCACCAGACGATAAAATGGGAGATTATGCATTTCCATGTTTTAAATTAGCGAAAACCTTAAAAAAAGCACCAGTAATAATAGCAAGTGAAATAAAAGAGAACATAAAAATTAATGAAGAAATAATAGAAAAAATGGAGACTATTGGTGGATATTTAAATTTTTATATAAATAAAAATACACTAATTAAAAATGTTTTAGAAGAAATAGAGAGTAAAAATTCAAAATATGGAAAATCTAATATTGGAAAAGAAAAAAACATTGTAATAGACTATTCTGCGCCCAATATAGCAAAACCATTTCACATAGGACATTTACGTTCAACAGTAATTGGAGGAGCATTATATAATATATACAAATATTTAGGTTATAATGTAATTGGAATAAATCATTTAGGAGATTATGGAACACAATTTGGAAAAATGATAGAAGGATATAAACTATGGGGAAAAGAATACAATTTAGACGAAAATCCAATAGAAAAATTAACAGAAATTTATGTAAGAATAAACAATCTATGTAAAGAAGATGAAAATGTATTAAATGAATGTAGAAACAATTTCAAGAAATTAGAAGAAGGAGACAAATACTGTATAGAGTTATGGGAGAAATTTAAAAATTTAAGTTTAAAAGAATTCCAAAAAGTGTATGATTTATTAGGAAGTAGTTTTGATTCTTGGAATGGAGAAGCCTTTTATACAGATAAAATGCCAGAGGTAATAGAAATATTAGAACAAACAGGAAAATTAGAAGAATCAGAAGGGGCAAAAATCGTAAATCTAGAAAAAGTGGGAATAAATACGCCAATAATAATAGAAAAATCAAATGGTTCCTCAACATATGCAACAAGAGACTTAGCAGCCATACTATATAGAGCGCGAACATACAACTTTGATAAAGCATTATATGTAACATCATATGAGCAAAATTTACACTTTAGGCAAATATTTGAAACAGCAAAACTTCTAGGAATAGATGAAAAATACACAAAATCATTAGAACATGTAGCTTTTGGAATGGTATTATTAAAAACAGGAAAAATGTCAACAAGAGAAGGAAATGTAATAAAATTAGAAGAATTACTAAATGAAGCAATATCAAGAGCAAAAGCAATAATAGAAGAAAAAAATCCAAATCTTGAAAACAAAGATGAAATAGCAAAAAAAATAGGAATAGGAGCAGTTATATTTAATGACTTATCAAACAGTAGAATAAAAGACGAAATATTTGACTGGGACACCATATTAAACTTTCAAGGAGAAACAGGACCATATATTCAATATATGTATGTAAGAACAAAAAGCATATTAGAAAATATAGAAAAACTACCAGCAAGTAAAGAAATAAATATAGAAGAATTACAAGATAATGAGGCTATAAAAATAATCAAACTAGTATATAAATTTAACAATATACTAGAAAATGTTATAAGCAAAAACGAGCCATCGATACTATCAAGATATTTAATAAACATTGCTCAAGCATATAGTTCATACTACAATTCAAACAAGATTTTAGTAGAAGATATAGAAAAGAAAAATGCAAGAATATATCTAACATACATGGTAGGAAACATTTTAGAAATAGGAGCAAACCTATTAGGAATAAAAATGCCAGAAAAAATGTAAAAATCAAATGTGATTTTTTGATGAAAAAACACAAAAAAAGTTGATAAAAAATAAAATATAATATATAATGTAAAAAATAAATGAAAAATAACCAAAATTTGGGCAAAAAAAGGAATGATATAACAATGGATAAAGAATATGATTATGAAAATGAAGGGATAAAAAGAAAGAGAAAAAAAACAAAAAAGAAAAAAAAGAAAAATAAATTTTTAAAAATACTTGTAAGGGTTATACTACTATTAATAATATTAATAGTAGTAATGGTAGGAGTATTAATAGGATATGTATTTAATAAATTATCAAAAATAGACTATGAAGCAAAAGGCTTAGACAATGTAGAAATAAATGAAGGAGTAGAAAATGAAGGCTATTTAAATGTGGCACTCTTTGGAATAGATGCAAGAAGCAATGAATATGACCAAAACTCAGGAAGTGACACTATAATGATAGTCAGTCTAAACAAAAAAACGAAAGAAGTAAAAATGGTATCAGTATATAGAGACTCATATCTATGTTACGAAGATAATAAATACACAAAACTAACAGACATATATAGAAAAAGTGGACCAGAAAAAACAGTAAGTGTATTAAATAAAAACCTAGACTTAGACATATCAGAATATGTAGCAATAAACTTTGAAGTTGTAGCAGATGTAATAAACTATGTTGGAGGAATAGAAATAGACGTAGGAAAAGCAGACATGCAATGGATAAACGGATATATTCAAGAAAATATAAAAGTAACAGGAATAAAATCATCAAACATACCAAAAGCAGGAAAACAAAAACTAGATGGTATACAAGCCCTAGCATATGCTAGAATAAGATATGTAGGAACAGATATAAACAGAGCAGAAAGACAAAGAGAAGTATTAATGAAAACATTTGACAAAGTAAAGAAAATGAATGCAGTACAATTAAATGGATTAATAGACAAAGTACTACCAAAAGTAAAAACAACAATAAGTACATCAGAAATTTTAGGACTAGCAACAGGAATGACACAATATAATATCACAAAAAGCGAAGGATTTCCATACAGATGGGCAGACTATCAACCAGCAGAAGTATATTACCTAGCACCAAAAAACTTAGAAGAAAATGTAATACAACTACACCATGAACTGTTCAGTGAAGAAGAATATAAAGTATCAAATGCATTAAAGAAGATTAGTGATAATCTTATAACAAAAACAGGTATAAAGTAATAACACTATACTCTCAAGTTGGGATAGAATAAAAAACTAGGAGGAGAAAGCAGTGAATATAAATGATACAACAACAGTATGTATTAATAGAACTGTTAATGTAAGTATGAAAACAAAAAGTATTAGTAAAATAATGAAGCGAATAGTAGATTTATTAGCTGGTATAATAGGAATGATAATACTAATACCATTAATGTTAATTATCAAAATCGCAAATATATTTACAAAAGACAAAGCATCAATATTTTTTGTTCAAAACAGGATTGGAAAAGACGGAAAAATATTTAAAATGTATAAGTTCAGGACAATGATAATAGGAGCAGAAGAAGAGCTAGAAAAACTATTAATAGAAAACGAAGACCTAAGAAACGAATATGAACTTAACAAAAAAATAAAAGACGATCCTAGAGTTACCAAAATAGGAAAATTTCTCAGAAAAACTAGTTTAGATGAATTCCCACAATTCATAAACATACTAAAAGGAGAAATGAGTTTAGTTGGACCAAGACCATATTTAAAAAGAGAGAAGAAAGATATTGGTAAAGACTATTATAAAATAATAGAAATGACACCAGGATTAACAGGTTTATGGCAAGTATCAGGAAGAAGCAATATAAGTTTTGAAGAAAGAGTAAAATTAGATATGGAATATTACAAAAAGAATTCATTTTGGGGAGACATGAAAATTTTATTAAAAACTATTACTGCTGTTTTAAACAAAAAAGGCGCTGTATGAGTAAATAACAATTCTTTTTAATCTAATAGTATATAAATGTAGAGGGCACACATTTTGTGATGTCCTTTTTGGTTTGGATGAAAAAAATCGCTATGTTCGCTTGTTTTTTTGTAAGAGATGTTGTAATATAATATCAACCTTTCGCTGTCAAAGGTAGTTCTTACATTTGTTACAGAATTTCCTCATTTTTTAAGTATAAAAAAAGTAGATGTAGTTACAGATACATCTACAGCAAACAATATACACAAACCGAGCTATAGTACATTGTTTTAATGTAAATGTATAATAACATATTTTAGAAAATCTGTCAAATGTGATTTCAAAAATTTTTTAACAAACTTTATTGGGAAATTGTAGGTGGGTGCCCCTACAACCTGTAATCATAATCCTTTATAATTTTAAAACATATAATTATCCCCACAACCACAAATTTATATATAAGGCAAGCTGTGAACTGTAGCAAGGAATACCAAAAATTTCCCTAAAATATGCAAAACCATTGACTTTTATCCTTATTTTTATATATAATACAATAGAATATTACAAAAACAAACTAGAGGCAAAAAGGTTGAAAAATAATTGTAATAATTCTTTTCCAACCGAGGTATATGCCTTAGGAAGGAATGATAGCAAAAATGGTTGTAGATATAATATGTCCTTTATATAATGCAGAGAAATATGTAGAAAAACTGCATAAATCATTAGAAATGCAAGAAAATGTAAAAATAGGAAACATACGATATGTAGTAACCAAAGGAAAAGACCAAACAGAAGAAAAAGTAAAAAAATTAAACTGTATCTATAAAGCAATAGAAGCACAAGACTTTTCTCACAGTCTAACAAGAGAAAAGGAAGCATTTGAAAGCAAAGCAGATATAGTTGTATTTGTGACTCAAGATGTAATTATAGAAAAAAAAGACTGGTTAGAAAAACTAATAAAACCAATTGAAAATAGTGAAGCAGAAGCCTGCTATAGTAGGCAAATTTGCACAAATAATTCTATGGAAAAATACACAAGAGAAAAGAATTATCCCGAAAACTCAAAAATAGTTTCTAAAGATGATATAGAAAAATTAGGTTTAAGAGCATTTTTCTTTTCTGATGCATCATCAGCAATAAAGAGAGAAACATTTGTAAAACTAAATGGATATGATAACAAAAACTTATCAATAAGTGAAGATATGTATATTGCGTATAAATTAATTACAAATGGATATAAAATAAAGTATTGTGCAGACTCAGAGGTCATTCATTCACATAATTTCACACTAAAACAACAATATGATAGATATTATGAAACAGGGAAATTTTTTAAAGAAAACAACTATTTAAATAACTATAAAGTAAATAGTGCAGGAGGAGATTTAGCATTCTATATTTTAAAAAGAGCAATAAAGGACAAAAACTGGAAAGTAATTATAAAATGGTTACCTAATATGTGGGCTAGATTTATAGGAATGAAACTCGGTAAAATTTAAAAATAATTGCCATTGGGCGTTGTTTTTCTTCAAAAGAAAATCCTTTGGCGTGCAAAAGCACGCCTCCAGTATTTCTTTTTCGAACGCCTAGACCAATAACGATTCTTTTTAAATTTTATAAATATTACGATTTTGTTCTTTAGAAAGGAATGATACAGGAAATGGAGGTAAAAACAGTTGTAATTATCAATGATTTTAACTATACCCAAGGTGGAGCAAGTAAAGTAGCAATAGACACTGCAAAATTATTATTAAAACAAGGACTTAAAGTTTATTTCTTTTCAGCTGTTAATAAACCAGAAGAAGATATAAAAGGGATTGAATATATAACAACAAATCAGAAAGAATCATTAAAAGAAAAAAACAAAATATTAGGTTGTATAAATGGAATTTATAATATAAAAGCAAAAAAAGAATTAAAAAAGCTACTCATGACATTAGATAATAAAACAACAATAATACATATACATGGATGGACGAAAGCATTATCTAGTAGTATATTTAAAATAGCACACGAATTAAACTTTAAAATAGTAGTAACAATACATGAATACTTTATGCAATGTCCAAATGGAGGATTTTTCAATTATAAAGAAAATAGAATTTGTAACTTAAAACCATTATCTTTAAAATGTATAAAATGCAATTGTGATTCTAGAAACTATATCATAAAACTATATAGAATACTTAGACAGAAGGTGCAAAATAGAATTATAAAAAAAATAGAAGCAAATGCTATATATGTATCAGAATTTAGTAAAGACATTTTAAAAAATTCACTTATAAAGAATTGGAATTCTACAGTCATTAACAATCCAGCAGGATATGAAAAAGAAGAAAGAAACTTAGAAAAAAAAGACATATTAGTATATGTAGGAAGATTATCAAAAGAAAAAGGAGTAAACTTATTTTGCGAAAGTGTAACAAAACTAAATAAAACTGGAATAGTAATTGGGGATGGATCATTAAAAAATGAACTAGAGCAAAAATATAAAAACCTTAAATTTGTAGGTTGGAAAACAAAAGAAGAAATAAAAAATATTTTAAAAGAAAGTAAAGCATTAGTATTTACATCACTATGGTATGAAACAATGGGAATGACAGCGATAGAAGCATTATCATTAGGAGTGCCAGTAATAGTAGGAGACAAAAGTGCAACAGCCACATATATAACAGACAATATAAATGGTTTAAAATATGAAAATGGAAATGTAGAAGACTTATATGAAAAACTAAAAATATTAGAAGATAATAAGCTAGTACAAGAAATGAGCAAAAATGCCTATAATTTATACTGGAAAAAGCCATTTTCAGAACAAAGATATAAAGAAGAAATAATGGCATTTTATAATAAATTATGAAGGAAAAAATAAAAAAATGGAAAAAATAGTGATAATTCTATTGAATTATAACAATTATAAAGATACAATAGAATGTATAAAAAGTATAAAACAAAATACAAGTGAAAATAATTTTATATATGAAATAGTAGTTGTAGATAACAAATCAACAAATGAATCATTATTAGAACTAAAAAAAATAGAAGGAATAACACTAATACAAGCTAGCAAAAACGCAGGATTTTCATCAGGAAACAATATAGGAATTAAATATGCAATAGAAAACAAATCAGAATATATATTACTTTTAAATAATGATACAATAATTACAGAAAATAGCATTGATAAAATGTACCTTGAACTAAAAAAACATCATGACATTGGAATAATGTCTTCAAGAATAATGTACTGGGAGAATAAAGACTTAATAAATTGTTGTGGTGGAGAAATAGACTATTTCAAAGGTACTGCTGTTATTTATGGAAAAGGAAAAGAATATAAACACAATGATAAAGAATTTACTTATACAAAATTTGTAACTGGTTGTTGTATGTTAATAAAAACAAAAATAATAGAAGATATTGGTTTCTTGCCAGATGAATACTTTATGTATTATGAAGATGTAGATTTTTGTGCAAAAGTGCAACAAAAGGGATATAAAATTGGAGTTTGTTTAAGTTCTATAATATACCACAAAGAAAGTGCAGCTTCAGGTGGAGCAGAAAGTCCATTTGCAATAGAATGGAATACAAGAAATAGAATTATTTTTATAAACAAATACAAATGCTATGGAATATTAACAAAATTATTTTTCTATTCAACAAGAATCATAGTTGCAATAAAATATAAACTAAAAAACCAAAGAGAAAGTTTAAAAGCATTAAAAAAAGGAATAATAGAAGGGAGAAAGTTTATTAAAAATGGAAAAGAGTAAACAAAAACAAAAACTAGAAATAATAATTTTTATAATATTACTTTTCCTTCAAAATTTTGCTATTGTAAATACCAAAGAATTTGGTATTGCAGCAATAACTATCTTTTTAATATATATATTTATAAGACATAGAATGTATCAAAAAATAGATAAAAAATCTGTAATAATTGTATCAGCTATAGTTTTATTTGTAGTTATATCACAACTATTAAATAAAGCATTTAACTTTTTACAATTAGGCAGATATTCGATGATTTTATTTATTGGTTGGACAAGCATTAAATACATGGAAAAGGTACAAGAAATGAATCAAAAGGACTTTTTCAATAAGGCGTTTTATTTTGCATTAATAATAATAACAGGATATGGAGTATATCAGTTAATAGCAAGTAAATTACAAATGCCAATGTTCTTTAATATATTCAACAATAATCCATCTTATGGGGCAAGAGGACTTTTTGAAAGCTATTCTGGCTGGACAAAAGATATAAGGATATATACAACATTTTATGAACCATCAGCATATGCAATATTTCTAACAATAGCATATTTCTATGCTATGACTTTTGGTAATTTAGACAAAGATAAAAGATTTACTATAACAGTATTAACACTATTTAACATATTCTTCACATATTCTAGGAGTGGTTGGGTAGTATTTGCATATTATATTGCTATATACATAGCATTCAAATTATTTAAAAACAATAAACCATTAATGAAATTAACAAAAATAGGAATAATACTATTACCATTAATAACATTAGCAATAATGAGCACTTTAGGTATATATGTATTTAAAGATGCCTCTTCAACAGCTAGAACATACTCATCTTTATATTATTTAGTAAACTCATTTAATAGTATAAAAGGAATATTAGTAGGACATGGACTAGGAGCAATGCTTAGAATACCAGCAGGATTAGAATATAAAGGATATGTAGTAGAAACATTTTCACATAATGGATATATAGACATTGTATATCAATTAGGAATACCATTCTTCATAATAATGACATATGCAATAATAAAATATCTAAAAGCAAAGAAAATAGAAGATGAATGGCTAATCTATGCAACAATTTTTACACTATGTTGCTCTGGAAGCATGTATTCTGTAGAAAGCATAATAGCAATAGTATGTTTAGTTATTGGAGACTTTAAACTTAGAGAACATAAAAAAATAGAAGAAGAAACAGACAATATGTTAAAAGAAAACAAAATATTATCTAAAATTTTATCAATAATAAAAAAAGAAGATTAGGAAAAATTTGTGACTTAGGAAGGAATGATAGCAAAATGAAAGAATACGACTACTTAATAGTAGGAACAGGGCTTTTTGGAGCAATATTTGCATATGAAGCAAATAAAAAAGGAAAAAAATGTTTAGTCATAGATAAAAGACCTAATATTGCTGGAAATATCTATACAGAAAACACTCAAGGTATAAATGTACATAAATATGGAGCACATATTTTTCATACAAGTGACAAAGAAATTTGGGACTATATAAATCAATTTACAGAATTTAATAGATACACAAATTCACCTGTTGCAGTCTATAAAGGTGAGTTATACAATATGCCATTTAATATGAACACATTTAACAAACTATGGGGAGTAATAACTCCAGATGAAGCGAAAGCAAAAATAGAAGAAGAAAAAGCACAAGCAGGAATTATAGAGCCAAAAAACTTAGAAGAGCAAGCAATTAGTTTAGTAGGAAAAACAATCTATGAGAAATTAGTAAAAGGATATACAGAAAAACAATGGGGAAAAAAAGCAACAGAATTACCAGCATTTATTATAAAAAGACTTCCAGTTAGATTTATATATGATAATAATTACTTCAGAGACACATATCAAGGAATTCCAATTGGAGGATATACACGGAATAATAGAAAAAATGTTAAAAGGAATAGAAGTAAGATTAAACTGTAATTTTTTTGAAAAAAGAGAAGAATATCAAAAAATCGCAGAAAAGATAATATTTACAGGAATGATAGATGAATACTATAATTATAAATATGGTGAACTAGAATATAGAAGCTTAAAATTTGAAACAGAAATTTTAGAAACAGAAAATTTCCAAGGAAATGCAGTAGTAAATTATACTGAATATGAAATACCATATACAAGAATAATAGAACACAAGCATTTTGAATATGGAGTTAATACTCCAAAAACTGTAATAACAAAGGAATATCCAAAAAAATGGGTAAAAGGTGATGAACCATATTATCCAATGAATGATGAAAAAAACAATAAATTATATGAGAAATACAAAAAATTAGCTAAAAATGAAAAAAATGTCATATTTGGTGGAAGATTAGGCGAATATAAATATTATGATATGCACAATGTTATAAAAGCAGCATTAGAATGTGTAAAAACGGAAATAGGTTAAAGGAGAGCAAATGGAAGACAAAAAAATAGCTAAGAATTATATATATAATTTAATTTATCAGGTTCTAGTAATAATTTTACCACTAATAACAACACCATATGTTTCAAGAATATTAGGGGCAGAAAACATAGGAATATACAGTTATACATTATCAATAGTAACATATTTTGTACTTATTGGCTCACTTGGAATAGCAACATATGGTCAAAGAGAAATAGCGTATGTGCAATCAGACAAAAAGAAAAGAAGCTCCATATTTTGGGAAATTATAATTTTTAGAATAATAACTATGATAGTAGTAAGTATATTCTATTATTTCATGTATATAAAAGGAACACAATATACTTCATACTATAAAATTTTAATATTAGAATTAATATCAAATTGTTTAGATATAAGTTGGTTCTTCCAAGGAATGGAAGAATTTAAGAAAACAGTACTAAGAAACACAATAGTAAAAGTATTAAGCATAATTTGTATATTTAGTTTAGTAAAAACAGTAAATGATTTAAGTGTATACATTCTTATATATGCACTTTCAAACTTAGTGGGAAATATATCTTTATGGGCATATCTTCCAAAATATATACAAAAAATAGACATAAAAGAATTAAAATTACTAAGACATTTAAGACCTGTAATAGCATTATTTATACCACAAATTGCAATACAATTATATACAGTATTAGACAAAGTAATGATTGGTGCAATGGTTGAAAACAAAGTAGAAAGCGGATATTATGAACAAGCACAGAAAATAATAAAAATCTTACTTACAATTGTAACAGCACTAGGAACTGTAATGTTACCTAGAATTGCAAATAAATTTGCAGATGGAAAGACCGACGAAATAAAAAGAAATATAAAAACATCATTTAAATTTACTTATTTATTAGCATTTCCGATGCTATTTGGTATAATAGCAATTTCAAATAGATTTGTGCCAGTATTTTTAGGAGCTGGATATGAAGAGGTATCTTTATTAATAAAAATAATAAGTCCTATAATCTTAATGATAGGTCTAAGTAATGTTATAGGAAATCAATATCTATTGCCTACTAAAAGGCAAAAAGCATTCACTATATCAGTATTATGTGGTGCAATAGTAAACCTAATTTTAAACTTCATATTAATAAAAAGATATGAAGCAATAGGAGCCTCAATAGCAACAGTAATAGCAGAAACAACAGTAGTTGCAATTCAATTTATATGTGTTAGAAATGAAATAAAATTTTTAGAAATTATCAAATTAGGGTTGAAAAATCTAATTGCAAGTATTATCATGTTATTTATAGCAATATTAATAGAAAAAATCATGAAAAATCAGTCATCATATATAATAATATTAATACAAGTATGTACAGGAATAATAGCTTATTTTGCAATGTTACTAATATTAAAAGATAAATTCATAATAGAAATCAAAGACAAATTTATAAAGAAAAAAATTAAATTATAGAGAGGAATACTTTGAAATGAAAGAAAAAATTGATTTAGCAATAATTTGTTGCTACAATAACGAAAAGCAATTAAATGAATTATTATTAGAAAGTTATAATGAACAAAATGTAGAATGTGAAAAAATATTAATAGATAATAGTAATAACAGATTTTCATCTGCTGCAAAAGCATTAAATTATGGTGCAAGCATTTCTAAATCAAATTACTATATATTTCTTCATCAAGACATTAAATTCTTAGACTCAAACTCACTAAAAAACATTTATGAAGAGCTAAAAAAATGTGAAGGAATACTAGGAGTAGCAGGAGTAAAAGAAAATGAAAAAAAAGTATTTACATCAATTATTCATGGTAAAAACAAAGAAATAGCAGGAAAAGGGAAAATAGATAAAAAAGAAGAAGTATTAACAGTAGATGAATGTTTATTTGGAATGAGTAAAACTATTTATGAAAAAATCAAATTTGATGAACAAACATGTGATAACTGGCACTTTTATGCAGTAGACTTATGTTTAAGTGCTAGTGAGCAAAACATAAAATCATATATAGTTCCAGCGAGTATTTGGCATGCATCTATAGGGTGCAAAAACAAAAGCTTTTATAATTCATTACAAAAAATGAAAGAAAAATATAAAGGAAAAAGGCAATATATAAAAAGTTGTTGTATAAGAGCAGACGTTAACAAACCAAAATATTATACTATAATTAGAGATTATCTAGGAATGAGATATGGAAAAATAAAAAAATTATTATCTCTTCAAAGTTATAAATCTCATTCTTAAAACACGAAATTTTTCCTCATATTTAAAAATATATATTGAAAATAAAAAATAACATTGCTATAATACAATATAGAACAAATAAGAAAAATCAAAGATTTTTCTTTAATTTGTTCCGCCCGATTGAGTTTTCGACTGTAAGGAGAAAATCTCAAGGGCTAGCGATTATAGCATTTATATAATAGGAAAGTAAAACTTTCATATTATATAAAAAAGAAAGGTAAAACTATACATGAAAACAAAAATATATATAGCAACACATAAAAAAATAGAAACGCAAAAAGAAGAAGGATATACACCAATTCAAGTAGGTGCAGAAATAAATGAAGAACTACCATATTTAAAAGACAACACAGGGGACAACATATCAAAAAAGAATAAGAACTATTGTGAACTAACAGCATTATACTGGATATGGAAAAACACATCAGAAGACATAGTAGGCTTAACTCATTATAGAAGATTTTTCTTTAAAAACATATTATCAAAACAATTATTAAAAATCAAAGACATAGAAAAAATTTTAACCAGAAATGATATTATTTTACCAAACAAAGTACACTTAGACATAACAATAGAAGAACACTATAAAAAATATCATCATATAGAAGACTTACAAAAATGTAAAAAAATAATAGAAAAAATGTATCCAGAATATAAAGAAGCATTTGAAAAAATACTAAAAAGAAAAAGCTTATATGCTTTTAATATGTTTATTATGAACAAAAATAAATTTAATGACTATATGGAATGGTTATTTAATATATTTAATGAACTAGAAAAAACAATAGATATATCAGGTTATGATGAATATAATAAAAGAATATATGGATTTCTTTCAGAAAGATTATTCAATGTATGGATTGAAAAGCAAAACTTAAAAGTAAAAGAAATGGTAGTATTAAATATAGAAGAAAAGAGAGGAAAACAAATTAAAGAATATTTAAAAACTATAATAAAAAGAGATTAAAAAAATACTTAGGAGGGAAAAAGATGAAAATATTAATTACAGGTTCAAAAGGAATGCTAGCAAACGCAATAAAAGAAGAATTAAAAAACGAAGAACTAATATGTACAGATGTTGAAGAATTAGACATTACAAACTCAGAACAAGTTAATGAATTTGTAAAGAAAACTAAACCAGAATACATAATAAACTGTGCAGCATATACAGCAGTAGATAAAGCAGAAGAAAACAAAGAACTAGCATATAAAATAAATGCAATTGGACCAAAAAATCTAGCAATTGCAGCAAATGAAAATGATGCAATTATAATGCATGTAAGCACAGACTATGTATTCGGTGGAGACAAACCAGTAGAAGAAGACTATAAGGAAGATGATGAAAAAAATCCACAAGCGGTATATGGAACTACAAAACTAGAAGGAGAAAAACTAATAGAAGAAAACTGTTCAAGATACTATATTTTTAGAACAGCTTGGTTATATGGAGAAGGAAGAAACTTTGTAAGAACAATGTTAGAATTAAGCAAAACAAAAGATGAAATAAAAGTAGTAAACGACCAACATGGAAGTCCTACATATGCAGTAGACTTAGCCAATATAATACATCAAGTAATAGACAAAAAAATAAAATTCGGAGCATATAATTCCACCAATATAGGTTACACAACCTGGTATGACTTTACAAAAAAGATATTTGAAATAAAAAATATAAAATGCAAAGTAACATCAGTCACAAGTGAAGAATTCAAAAGTCCTGCAAAAAGACCAAAAAACTCTAAAATGTCAAAAGACAAATTATTAGAAAATGGAATAAAAATACCAACCTATGAGGATGCATTAAAACGTTATCTATTAAAATAGAATTTTTACAAATTTAACTGGACTTGAAGAGAACAGTAACACCACTGTGCCCATGAAAAATATTTATATTAAATTAAGGAGATAATAAACATGAAAAATAGAAAAGGTATAATTTTAGCAGGAGGAAGTGGAACAAGGCTATATCCACTAACACTAGCAATATCAAAACAAATAATGCCAGTATATGACAAACCAATGATATATTATCCACTATATGTATTAATGGAAGCAGGAATAAGAGACATACTAATAATAACAACAAAAAGGGACAACGAAACATTTAAAGAATTATTAGGCGATGGAAGTAAATGGGGAATGAACTTTGAATACACAATTCAAGACAAACCAAATGGACTAGCAGAAGCCTTTATAATAGGGGAAAAATTTATAGGACAAGACAATGTAGTATTAATACTAGGAGACAACCTTTTTTATGGAGGAAATTTAAAAGAAATCTTAAAAAGAGCAAATGCAAGAGAAAATGAATCTACAATATTCGGATATAAAGTAAAAGATCCTAGAAGTTATGGAGTTGTAGAAATGGATGAACAAGGGAATGCAATATCAATAGAAGAGAAACCAGAAAATCCAAAATCTAACTATGCAGTACCAGGACTATACTTTTATACAAACGATGTAATAGAAATAGCAAAAAATGTAAAACCATCAGCAAGAGGGGAATTAGAAATAACCTCTGTAAACGAAATATATATGCAAAAGAAAAAACTAAAAGTAGAAAAATTAGGAAGAGGAATGGCGTGGTTTGATACAGGAACACATGATGCATTACTTGAAACAGCAAGCTTTGTACAAACAATACAAAAAAGGCAAGGACTTCAAATTTGTTGTCCAGAAGAAATTGCATTTGAAAATGGATGGATAACAGCAGAACAACTAGAAGAACTAGCAAAAAGTCTATTAAAAACAGACTATGGTAAATTTCTAAAAAACCTAGCAGAAGATGTAGACTAATAAATGTAGAAGAAACAATTTGTACATAATAAAGGGAAGGAAATAAAAATGGGAAAATTCAAAAAAAAGGAAACAGGAATAGAAGGATTATATGTAATAGAACCAACAGTATTTGAAGACAATAGAGGATTTTTCATGGAAACATATAACAAAAAAGACTTTGAAGAAATAGGGATAAATACAGAATTTGTACAAGACAACCAATCAAAATCAATAAAAGGAGTATTAAGAGGATTACACTTTCAAAAAGAATATCCACAAGCAAAACTAGTAAGAGTTATAAAAGGCGAAGTATATGATGTTGCAGTAGATTTAAGAAAAGACTCAAAAACATATGGAAAATATTATGGAGTAACACTAACAGAAAAAAATAGACTACAATTTTTTATACCAAGAGGATTTGCTCATGGATTTTTAGTACTATCAGAAGAAGCAGAATTCACATATAAATGTGATGACCTATATCATGCAAATGATGAAGGGGGAATAATCTGGAACGATAAAAAAGTAAACATAGAATGGCCATTAGAAAAAGTAGGAGGAATATCTAATATAATTCAATCCGAGAAAGATAAGAAATGGACAAACATAAATGAAATATAAAATTTTTGTTAAGAAAAAAATGAAAGGAAATAATAAAAATGAAAAAAAACATACTAATAACAGGAGCAGCAGGATTTATAGGAAGCAACTTTGCCCATTACTTTAGCAATAAATATTCTGAATATAATCTAATAATTTTAGATAAACTAACATATGCAGGAAATCTTCATAACCTAGACAAAATAAAAGACAAAATTACATTTATACAAGGAGATATATGTGACTTCGATTTAGTAATGAAAATATTTAAAGACAATAATATAAACGGAGTAATACACTTTGCAGCAGAAAGCCATGTAGATAATAGTATAAAAACGCCATTTATATTTACACAAACAAATGTAATAGGAACACATACACTATTAGAAGTTGCAAAACAAGTATGGGGAGAAGGAAGCGAAAATAAATTTGTACATATATCAACAGATGAAGTATATGGAACATTAGGGGAAGAAGGATATTTTACAGAAACAACAAGAATAAACCCAAACAGTCCATATTCAGCATCAAAAGCAAGTTCAGACTTAATAGCAAGAGCATATTATGAAACATTTAAAATGAATGTAAACATAACAAACTGTTCAAACAACTATGGTGCATATCAGCATCATGAAAAATTAATACCACACATGATAAGCCTAGCACTAAAAGATGAAAAGCTACCTGTATATGGAGATGGAAGAAACATAAGAGATTGGTTATATGTAGAAGACCATTGTAAAGCAATAGACATTGTATTCCATAAAGGAGAAAAAGGAGAAAGATACAATATAGGAGGACACAATGAAAAAAGAAACATAGACATAGTAAAACTAATATTGAAACATCTTGGAAAAGAAGAAGACTTAATAGAACATGTAACAGATAGAAAAGGTCATGACTATAGATATGCAATAGATCCAACAAAGATAAAAGAGAAATTAGGTTGGGAACCAGAAACGAAATTTGAAGATGGAATAATAAAAACAATAGATTGGTATTTAGAACATAAAGAGTATTTAGATTTATAAGAAATAGAGGACACACTGTTTATCTATGATTTTAAATATCTACGAACCTAATCCCCATAAAATATAAAACGGATTTTACCTAAAATGTAAAAAAATATTTACTTTTTTTGTAAAGTAACATATAATTAAATATAGAAAGGGGAATTAGATTGAAAGAATATTTACCTAGGATTGTTGATAAAGAATTAGAAGAAATACTAGATATTATGGGAGCAGTATTAATAGAAGGTTGTAAATGGTGTGGAAAATCCACAACAGGGAGACAACATGCAAAAAGTATGTTAGAGTTTCAAAATCCAGATAGGAAAGAAGAATTTGATAATATAAAAAATACAAAGCCTTCATTGTTTTTAGATGGAGATAAACCAAGATTATTTGATGAATGGCAGATGTATCCTGTTATTTGGGACTGCATACGAACAGATATTGACCATACAGGACTTAGAGGACAATATATCCTTACAGGTTCAGCAAAACCAAAAGAGGGAGAAACAATGCATACTGGAACTGGAAGGATATCAAGAATTACGATGAGACCAATGAGTTTATATGAATCTAAAGATTCTAATGGAAAAATATCAATGAAAGATATAATTAAAGGAAAAGATTTAAGTGCTACATCTGATTTAAGTTTAGAAGACTTAGCCAGTGTAGTAGTTAGAGGGGGATGGCCAGCCACATTAGATATTAAAGGAAGAAATAAATATAAAGTTGCTTCAGAATATGTAAAATCATTATTGCATGAAGAAGTTAATTTAATAGACGGAGTAGAAAGAAATCCAAGTAAGATGTTAGCAGTTCTTAGAAGTTTAGCAAGAAATATATCTACACCAGTATCAAATTCAACAATAAATGGGGATATAAAAAATAATTTTGAAGAAGATATTTCAAGACCAACGCTAATGGACTATATTAATACATTAGAGAAATTATTTGTTATAGAAAATATTAATGCAACAAATCTAAATTTTAGATCTAAGTCATCAATCAGAACAAAAGCTAAAAAGGAATTTGTTGATCCATCAATAGCGACTGCTGTTCTTGAATTAAGTCCTGAAGATCTAATAAAAGATTTAAATTTATTTGGTTTTTTATTTGAATGTTTATGTATTAGAGACTTGAAAATATATACACAAGAAATAAATGGAGAAATCTCTTTTTACAGAGATGAAAATAATTTTGAAATAGATGCAATACTTCGAACTCAAAGTGGAAAGTGGGGCGCAATTGAAATAAAGTTAGGAGCAGGATATATAGAAGAAGCAGCACAGAATTTATTAAAATTTAAAAACAAAGTAGATATATCAAAATGCGGAGAACCAGCATTTTTGATGGTTTTGACAGGAGCAAATTATTCATATAAAAGAGAAGATGGAGTTTATGTAATATCAATTGGTACATTACGAAATTAGGCAGTAATCAGTTAAGAGTGAATAAAAAACAAAAAAAAACACATATTATACATATGTGTTTTTTAGTTCTATTTTACTTATTTTGTTTACATTCATAGAAGGATAGAACATAAGAAATAAATTTACATAAATAAAAACAAAGGAGACAATTATGAATCTAATATTACAATTAACCGAATTCGTTGTATATGCAGTACTTATAGTTTTAATAACCAAGAACTTTTTAATAAAAGTACTTAGAAAACTTGCAAGTGCATTAGACTTAGAATCAAAAGCAGTAGGAGATATATCAGGAGTCGCAACATCTATGCCAGAAGTAATAAGTGTATTTTTCATATCATTACAAGGGATGTTTGCCACTAGTATATTCAACATATTAAGTTCAAATACAATAAACTTTATTCAATATTTCATATCCATTTGTAAAAATAAAAACCAAAAAGTACTAAAAAACGATGCACTAAAATCAGATATTGTAATGGTAATAATAACAATACTAATTCCAGCAAGTATCATAATATTTAACATAGAAATAAATATAGGTTTTGTACCAATATTCATAATGCTATTTATATTATTTTATATAATAAACACAAATACACATAAATTATATCTATCACATGCAAAAACAAAAGAATTAAAAGAATTTGAAGAAGAAAAAAAATGGGTAAAAGGAAAAAAAGATATTATAGTAAAAAACATAATATATCTAATAATAATAGGAATTGCATTATTTATAATAGGTGAATTATTAGGAAATGTAGTAAGAAGACTAAGTATAACTTTTAATATACCACAAAGTGTAATAGGAATAGCACTTGGATTTATAACAAGTCTACCAGAATTAATAACATTTATAGAATCACAAAAAAATTCTAAGAATAACAACAATGAAGTTGAGGGAGTAGTAGAAGCCACAAACAATCTACTAACATCAAACATAATAAATTTATTTGTAGTCTTAACAATAGGAATAATAGTAACAGCAATAATATAAAAGGATTATATCCTTTTATATTATTGCATGTAGGGGCGCCCTTTGGGCGTCCGTTTGCCGTTATGAGGTAATGTTTTTACAATATATTATTTAGAATTTTAATATTTTGGTTATACCAATTAATAATATATATATAAATAAAAATACATATTAAAATGTGGAAGCAGACATTGTGTCTGCCAATTAAAAAACAGAAATCCTAATATTTATATTTATTATAAAAATGTAGAGAAGAAAATTATAGCTAGCATGAAAAAAATATTTTTAGCGACAAAAAAATATCTCATAAAATGCAAAAAAACAAAAAGTGCTCAAAAGCCACAAATGTAAAGGATTGGCTGTGATACCAAAATATACCAAAAATGGTATATTTTGGTAAAAATTACTCCTAGAAAAAAATGTCAAAAAAAATGTAAAAATTTATGAAAAAAGTATTCACAAAAATATAATCTTGTGCTATACTAATGGAGTAACAAAATATTTTAGTAAATTTTGCAAGAAAGGAGGAAACCTATATTTTTTACTAAGTATTAAAAATGTATTTTGTTATGTAAAAAAATAGGAGGTAGAAAGAAAAATGAATTTAAAAAAATTAACAAGAATTATTTTATTAGTAGCAGTATTATTAGTACTAAGCATCGTACCAGTTAATGCCGTAGTATTCAATGCTGCATTTGATAGCGATTTCTATGTTAACTGTTATCCAGATCTAAAAGCAGCATTCGGAAATGACGCTAACGCTGCATATGATCATTACTTAACATATGGAATCAAAGAAGGAAGAATTGCATCACCAGTATTTGATGTAAAAACTTATATAAGAAATTATCCAGACTTACAAGCTGCATTCGGAGACAATTATGAAGCAGCATACAACCATTTCTTAGCAAATGGAATGAACGAAGGAAGATTAGCTTCAGACTCATTCAATGTTCAAGTTTACATAGCTAATTATCCAGACTTACAAGCTGCATTCGGAAATGATGTAGCAGGAGCTTATAACCATTATTTAAATTATGGTATGGCTGAAGGTAGAGTATGCGGAGCTCTAGAAGCTGGAGCAGAAGCTCCAGAAGACCATGTTCATGACTATAGTATAATTGTTGAATATATAACAGAACCAACATGTCAAGAAGATGGAGAAGTAATTTATGCATGTGAATGTGGTGAAGTATCAACAGAAACAGTAATTATACCAGCTTCTGAAGAATATCATGTTTATGAAGAAGATGATGATAGAAGAATAGATCCAACATGTATAGCAGATGGAAAGAAAATCTTTGTATGTACAGTTTGCCAAGATGAAGAGGCTGAAAAAGAAGAAGTAATCCCTATGGGTGAAGAATATCATGATTGGGATAAAGTTATTTCAAAAGGTGATCCTGAATATACAGGATTAGAAATTTATGAATGTACAATATGTAGCGAATATAAAGCAGTACCATATAACTGTGAACACGAATATGAAATGGTTAGTACAACAGCTACATGTACAAAAGCTGGAGTAGAAACTAGAGTATGTAAAAACTGTAAAGATATAGAAAAAGTAGATGTTCCTGCAACAGGACATACAGTAACTCAAGATGCTGTAATAACAGTACCAGCAACATGTACAACAGATGGTAAGGCAGTAGGAACTTGTGATGAATGCGGAAAATCTGCAATTGAAGTAGTAATTCCAGCAGCACACAAATATGAAGAAGCTGATGACAATAAAGAAGCAACATGTACAGAAGGTGGATTACTTTCAAAAATATGCTCAGTTTGTGGAGACAAGATATATGAAAGAACAGAAGCAACAGGACATACAGAACCAGAAACAGGAGTTAAAACATATGTAGCAACACCTAACTATGATGCAGAAGGAAAAGTTACAGGATATACTAAAACATCTGAAGAAATTGATATAACAAAAACAACATTAGTAAATAGAACACTTTGCGTAAACGGTATAGTAAAAGAATTTACTTGTGAAAATTGTGAAGAAACAGTAACAGACACAGTTTATGAGGTAAAAGGACATAATTACAAAACAACAGTAAAACCAACATGTACAACTGATGGAAAGAAAGTATGCTCAGTATGTACTGATGTAACAGCTGAACATGAAGTTATATTACCAGCAACAGGACACACATTAACAGGATATGCAGTAGCTTCAACATCTGAAGAAGATAAATACTATGTAAATTGTAGCGAATGTGGAATTTTAACAGCAACATTAGATAAAGATGCAAAAACTATTACACTTGTAGATGTAACTGGTGAAGAATGGGGTGTAACAATAACATACAAACAAGATGGTACAACAATTCAATCAATAAAAATTGGTGAAAAAGGTGGTACAGGAGATGATGAAACAACAAATCCAGATAAAACACCATTAAGTATTTCAAGCGTAAAAGCAGGAGTTCATCAATCTGCTACACCACAAGCTAATAATATTACAGTATCTTCAACAGGAAAAACTGTAACAGTTACAGAAACAGCTGAAAAAGTAGGAGCAACTACAAATCCTAATGGCGAAACAAAAAAATTTTTCTGTTTAGTATTAGATTTAGGTATAGCTAAAGATAAAGTAAAAGTTAGTGCAGGAGATTACAAAATAGAAGCAGATGATTTAACATGTGTGGATCAATGGACTACATCTTCTAATGGAAACCAATTCTTAGTTTGGTTATCAGCAGAAAAATGTGGAGATAGTGGAATTACTATCACATTCAGTGATGCAGATAATGTTAAAGCTCCAATAGACATTACATTTAATTTTGTAGCAAATAATGCTTAAAATAATGTATTAACTTACTTTTGTAAATATATCTAATGAGCATAGATGAAAAACAATTTAATTTAATATAAAAAAACAAAGAGACTTAATGTCTCTTTGTTTTTTTATATGTTCGTTAAAAGATATTTACAAAAACAGGCAATGATGTTATTATATATACATATTTAAAATCAATTTATTTTAATCTTTAGGCAATTCGCCTATAATTTTCAAATTATTAAAAATTTAAGGACAAAAATTGAAAATATTACAAAATTAAAGTAGTATTTAAAATTGTAGAGAAAATGTAGGGGCACCGTTTGCGGGAATGCCCGTGAGACATGACACCACTGTGCCCAAAGAAAGAGGTAAATATGCAATATAATAAAAAAATGTATAAAAGACATTCTATTAGGTTAAAGAAATGGGATTATAAAAAAGAAGGATTATATTTTATAACAATATGTATCCAAAATAGAGAATGTTTATTAGGAGAAATAATAGAAAATAAAATGGAATTAAATCAGGCAGGAAAAATAGTAGAAAAAGAATTATTAAATATACAGAGAAAATATAAAAAATCCAATATTAATATCTATCAAATAATGCCAAACCATATATATATAATATTAGAAATAGAAAAAAGAAATGCAATCACAATAGGAAATATTATACGATATTTTAAAGGACGAGTTTCATCAAGGTCAAAAATATGCTGGCAACGAAATTATTATGAACATATTATTAGAAATGAAAGAGAATATCTTGCGATATGTAATTATATAATTAACAATCCTATAAAATGGAAAGAAAATGTTTTTGGGGACGGAGAAGAAAAACAGGTTTCAATCTATTAAGCCATTAAAAGTTCCCCTTGGGATATCAAATCTTTTCATCATATTCACATAAGTTATTTTATATTCTTCCTTCAAAAATTTTATAATCTTTTTACATATATCCCTATCTTCATATAATTTATAAATATGAAGATTTTCTTTTTTACAAAAGTTTATTATTCCAATATCCATTTTCATTTCAATATTTTCATCAATATCAATAAAGTATTCTGTATTTGATTGTTCAATTATAGAGTTTATATCTATATTTACCCCTGTTTCTATATAAATTTCATTAATTTTATTTTCACAAAGGAAATCTTTATAACTGGAATAAGTATATTCATCACATCTATTTACTATATTTGCTTTTACAGGGTTGTTATGAATATATTTTATACAATTAATTAAATGTCTTTCATTTAATATTGGTTCAGTCTTATATCTATCTCTAAAAACAAAACCAACTCTCCCTAATGTTTGATTATAATATTTGGCAAATGCTGTATTTACCTTTTGCATATATTTAGATAAGTCATTCAAGTTATTATAATAAATAAGCAAGTGAATATGATTATTCATTATACAATATGAAATTATATAGATACACAGATTCTTTTTTTTAGTTTTTAAGAGATGTAAATACTTCTCTATATATTCATTTTTATTTAAAATAAATTCTCTATTAATCCCTTGTACTAAAACATGTACAAAATTACTATCTAAATTCTCTCTTGATTCTCGCGGCAATTTAATCAACCTCTTTCTTTAACTAAATTTGCCCCCACTTTTATATTTATAACACATTGATATAATTTTTGCAATCTGTTTTTCTTCTCCGTCCCCAAAAACACAAAAACATTAATTACAGCAACATGTAAAGATAATGGTGAAGGAGTTTATACATGTGAATGTGGAGAAACAAAAACAGATGTAATTCCTGCATCAGAAGAATATCATGATTATGTAGAAATACCATCAGAAGTTGAAAATGTAAAAATTTACAAATGTAATGTTTGTGGAAATGTTAAAACTGAAATAGTTAAAGAAGAAGCTCATGATCATAATTATCTTGAAATCGAAGGTTCAAGAATAGAAGCAAAATGTACTGAAGAAGGAAAAATATTTAAACAATGTGAAGTTTGTGGAGAAAAATTAACAGAAACAATAGCTAAAATAGCTCACAAATCTTCAACAAAAGAAGGACAAGGAAAAATATTAACTGGAGCAGTATCATGTACAACAGACGGTGAAGAAGAAGTTACATGTGATGTATGTCACCAAAAATTCACAAGACCAATCTCAGCTCATAGCTATGAAAAAGTAACAGAAGTACCTGCAACATGTACAGCAGAAGGTGTAACAACATATAAATGTAAAGTATGTGGAAAAACAAAAGCAGATACAATTGAAAAAATAGACCATGATTATACAAATGCTAAAGAAGTGATACCAGCAGATTGTCAAACAGAAGGATTAACTTTAAGTGTTTGTAAAGTTTGCGGAGATGAAAAAAGAACAATCTCTAAAAAATTAAATCATACAGGAATAGCTACAAAAGGATGGGTTGAAGTAGACGAAAAAGGAAATTATATTCTTACAGATAAATCTGGAAAATTTGATGCTTCAAAAATAGACAATACTCAAACAGCTGCAGATTGCGAACATGATTTAATAGAAGCTTTTGAATGTGATACATGTCACAAAATTCAAGTAAAAGTCATAGCTAAAAAATTAGGACATAGAATAGACTCAACTAAAGATGTTATAGTAGGATCAATTTTATGTGATGAAAAAGGAGTTCCTCAAAAGAATTCAGAAGGGAAATATGTTGTAACAAAAGGTGGAAAATCTGATTGTCAACATGCAGAAGTAAAATTATTTACATGCGCAAATGAAGGATGCAAACAAGAAAAAGTTGTAGTGCTTACTGAAAAATTAGATCATACACCAAAATCAAATACAACAGTAGTATATGGTGCAACATGTAATGAAGAAGGAAGAAAAACATACACATGTGCAACATGTAATGAAAAAATAGAAGAAAAAACAAATGAAAAAGCATTAGGTCATAATTATGCATACGAAGCAGCAACATGTATCAAAGGAGCATCTATTGTATGTACAAGAGGATGTGAATTAAAAGGAACTGAAGCTGGATATAATGATTTCTATAAAACATTAACAGCAGATCAAAAAACAGCTGTAGATAAAAATACACCATTAGGACATGATTTTGTTGGAACAGTTGTTAATAAAAATGGTAAATATTATGCATTATGTAGAACTTGCGGAGAAAAAGAAGTTACTTTTGATAGTACAGCTAACACTATTACATCTGTAGATACATTAAAAGAAGTATGGGCAGTAACTGTTGATGCTAAAACAGGAGTTATCACAGTTGGAGAAAAAGGTGAAGTAGACTCTGAAAAAACACCATTAAGTATTTCAAGTGTAAAAGCAGGAGTTCATCAATCTGCTACACCACAAGCTAATAATATTACAGTATCTTCAACAGGAAAAACTGTAACAGTTACAGAAACAGCTGAAAAAGTAGGAGCAACTACAAATCCTAATGGCGAAACAAAAAAATTTTTCTGTTTAGTATTAGATTTAGGTATAGCTAAAGATAAAGTAAAAGTTAGTGCAGGAGATTACAAAATAGAAGCAGATGATTTAACATGTGTGGATCAATGGACTACATCTTCTAATGGAAACCAATTCTTAGTTTGGTTATCAGCAGAAAAATGTGGAGATAGTGGAATTACTATCACATTCAGTGATGCAGATAATGTTAAAGCTCCAATAGACATTACATTTAATTTTGTAGCAAATAATGCTTAAAATAATGTATTAACTTACTTTTGTAAATATATCTAATGAGCATAGATGAAAAACAATTTAATTTAATATAAAAAAACAAAGAGACTTAATGTCTCTTTGTTTTTTTATTATAATCATAGAAATTAAAATAATCATTTTATAATTATTTTGAAAGTTTATTTCCATCAGTAGTATCTACATTATATGTTGTACCATCTATT
>CARPYP010000011.1:33814-52121 GCA_949045875.1 uncultured Clostridia bacterium
CTATTTTATAAGCACCTGTAGTTCCAGTTATGCTTTTTCCTGTTAAATCTGTTGCGTGTACATGTGTTGGTGCTGTTGATCCTTTTGAAAGTTTATTTCCATCAGTAGTATCTACATTATATGTTGTACCATCTATTGTAACTGTAGCAGAACTACCATCCCATGTTACATCTATTCCTGTACATCCAGCTTCTCCACAATTTTCTATTTTATAAGCACCTGTAGTTCCAGTTATGCTTTTTCCTGTTAAATCTGTTGCATGTGTATGTGTTGTTGATGGTGGATTTACAGCTCCTACAGTAACCCATTCTCCACATGTTGAACAATATTTCTTTCCGTCTTCTCTAGCTTCACCAATAGGATTATGTCCTAATGGAGTATTTGCATCTACTGCATCTTGTTGTTCTTGTGATAATGTAGCTTTAAATTCGCTATATCCTTCTTCACTTCCAGTTAAGTCACATCCTCTTGTACAAACTATTGCAGCTCCTTCAGTACATGTAGCTGGTGCAAATTTGTAGCTATGTCCTAATTCTTTTTCTCCTGTTTCTTCAGTTATTTTTTCATTACATGTTGTACATGTATATGTTTTATATCCGTCTTCTTCACAAGTTGCTCCGAAAACTTTTTCTGATCCTGCTAATGGTGTATGAGCTAATTTTTCTGTAATTACTACTACTTTTTCTTCATCACAGTTTGCACATGTGAATACTTTTACTTCATCATGTGTACAATCAGCTTTAGCATCTTTTTTAACAACTATATATCCATCATCACCTACAACTGGTGCTCCATTTTTATACTCTATTGTTCCAACTGTAACTGGTTTTGTTGTATCTACTCTATGTCCTAATTTTTTAGCAACTACTTTTACTTGAATTTTGTGACATGTATCACATTCAAATGCTTCTATTACATCATGTTCACAATCTGCTGCTTCGTTAGCAGTTATTAATGAAGAATCAAAATTTCCACTTTCATCTTTAAGGATGTAATTTCCTTTTTCATCTACGTCAGCCCATCCTTTTGTAGCAACTCCTTGATGATCTAATTTTTTAGCTACTGTTCTTTTTTCTTCTCCACAAACTGTACAAACTTTTAATGTTAATCCATCATTTTCGCAAGTTGCTGGTGTTACAACTACTTCTGATGTATAAGTATGTTCAATTTTTTCACTTGTTTCTACTTTAGTTGTTCCACAAGCTTTACATTTATATGTTACTACTCCTTCTGCTGTACAAGTAGCAGCTGTTTCAGATACTTTTTCAAATTTATGAGCAGAAATTGGTCTTATAAATTTCTCTCTACAAACATCACAAGTAACTTCTTCAGCACCATCTTTAGAACAGTCTACTACACCTTCAGTAATTTTTCCTTGTCCTTCTGGTACTGATGATGTATGGTCTATTTTAGGTAATGTTTCTGTTACTATATCTCCACATACTGTACATTGTTTAAATGCCTTTCCTTCTGTTGTACATGTTGGTTCAATTTTATCGTCCTCAAGTTCTGCATATTCATGTTCATGTTCTTCATCTGTAGCAACCTCTGAATAAGTATCATTACAAATTGTACATTTGTAAATTTTAACATTAGCTACTCCTGATGCAACTTCTTGATAATCATGATATTCTTCTGATGCAGGTATTGCATCTGTTTTTGTTTCTCCACATTCACAAGTATAAACAGCTTCACCATCGCTTATGCAAGATGCTGCTATTAAAACTTTAGAGATTTCCCAAGTATGAACATGGTCTTCTGGGTCAGTTTAATGGAATGGGGAAATAGGGGGGATAACTTCATACTATAGTAAAATATATTTATTCTTAAAAATATATTTTAAGAAAGTAAATCTAGCAATAGAAATGCATTAAAATTTAACTTATTTTTTTAATTTCCTGTTTCATAAAATCTAAAGATACAGAAGTATATGTGTCACTAGTTATAGAGCTACCTTCAATATGACCAACCATTGCCTGAATTACCACTAAAGCAATAGATTTTTCTTGGCAACGAGTAATAAAGGTATGTCTAAGCGTATGAGTTTTTAAATAATTAGATATATTATTATTATTTAAAGAATCTAAAAAGTCATTAATTCTTTTAGGTAAAATTAAAGAATTTCTTTGGTAATCCCAGAATAATAAGTTATGAATATTAGAAATTTTTTGCCTCAATATATCTGAAATAATTTTCTTAGTCTCAGATGTCATAGGGAAAGTTCTTTTTCCTTTGTCTATATTTGTCCTTCTATTGTAAGTCTTTGTATGTTTACCCAAAATGTATTTATTATTTTTTTTAGTTAAAGTTCTATATACAGTAATGGTATTTTTCTCCAAATCTATGCAATCGCTAGAAAGTGCTAAAATTTCGCCAATCCTCATACCTGTATTTAATTGTAATAAAACAATTTGTTTATATTGTTCATTAACATTTGCTAGATTTAAACATTCAATTAGTTTTTGCTCTTCATCAATAGTTAATGATTGAATTCTTTTAGTTTCCTTTTTAGAAATTGGTTTATTCAGAGTCTCATCATTCATAGGATTAAAAGTTATCTTTCTTCTCGATAGAGCGATATTAAAAGTTTTATATAATAATCTCCAAATTTTATTAATAGAATTATTAGAATACTCTCTAATGTTATCTTTAGCATCTTCAATATCATCAACAGTAATAAGATGAATAGGTTTATTTATAAAATTACTACAAGTTTTTTTAATCTGTTCTTTAGTACCCAAATCTCTAGTATAAGTAGAATCACCTATTAAATTATCTTTATACTTTTGTTCAATATGTTTCTCTAATATCTTAATAAAAGTATCTTTATCTTTTTCAAAGTAAGTACCATTATTAAGCATAAATTTTATCTCAGTAACTCTTTTTTTAAAATCACTTATTTTTTCAGTTTTTCTTTGTTGAATGGTTTTTCTTTGCCCATTATAGTGATATTGAAAAAACCATTTTTTTAAAGTTTCACTATAATATAATGAACCCTCACCATTTCCAACAGATTTTCTTCTACGATTTGTTGCTTCCATAAAATACCTTCTTTCATAATAATTTATAAAACAAAGATGAAAAAATTATATAGCAAAAAAGTGATTCAAGTAGTATAATTTAGATAAATAAAGTCAAAATTATACATAGTAATTGAAACACTTATAAAATAAAGTATATCACAGAGAATAGAAAAAATAAATAAAGATTATAGAGACAATTAAAGGGTATAGTTTAACTTAAAGCAATTTTAACTGTAAAAAAAGTTTGATTTTTTCTGATATAGTGATATAATATAGACATTCTAAAATATTAAGATAGGAGTGAAGAACATGGCAAAATACAAATGCACAATATGTGGTTATGTATATGATGAAGAAAAAGAAGGCGTAAAATTTGATGATTTACCAGAAGAGTGGGTATGTCCATTATGTGGAGTAGGAAAAGAAATGTTTGAAAAAGTCGAAGAATAATTGAAAAAATCTTTAATCTTAGAAGATGTAAGGGCGGAATCGGAGGAAGATCTGAATACGCCCTAAAATATTAAAGTTGGATATACAAGGAGGAATAATAGAAAATGAAAATTACTGAAGATATAATATATATTGGAGCAGATGATAAAACAATAGACTTATTTGAAGGACAATATGTTGTTCCAAATGGAATATCATATAATTCATATTTAATAAAAGATGAAAAAAATGTAATAATGGACACTATAGATAAAAGAAAATCAAAAGAATGGTTAGACAACTTAGAAAATGCATTAGAAAATAAAGAGCCAGACTATTTAGTAGTGTCACATATGGAACCTGACCATGCTTATAATATAGGAGAAATAGCAAGTAAATATCCCAAAATGAAGATAATAGGAAATCAAAAAACATTTGTCATGTTACAACAATTTTTCAATATACCAAATTTAGAACAAAGAAAAATTGAAGTAAAAGAAGGAGAAGAACTAAACATAGGAAAACACACTTTGCAATTTTTCATGGCACCAATGGTACATTGGCCAGAAGTAATGGTAACTTATGAAAAAACAGAAAAAATTGTATTTTCTGCAGATGGTTTTGGAAAATTTGGCACACTAGATGTAGAAGAAGATTGGATAGAAGAAGCAAGAAGATATTATTTTAATATAGTAGGAAAATATGGTGCACCTGTACAAGCATTACTAAAAAAATTATCAACATTAGATGTAAAAATGATTTGCCCATTACATGGACCAATATTAAAAGAAAATTTAGGATATTATATAGATAAATATAATACTTGGAGCAGTTATAAACCAGAAGAAGAAGGTATATTTATTGCATATGCTTCTATATATGGAAATACTGCAAAAGTTGCAGAAAAATTAGCTGAAATATTAAAACAAAAAGGAGCAAAAAAAGTAATATTAAAAGACTTAGCAAGAGATGACTTAGCAGACGCAATAGAAGATGCCTTTAGATATGATAAAATAATACTTGCAGCTTCGAGCTATAATATGGGTGTGTTTCCACCAATGGAACATTTTTTAAACCAATTAAAAGGGAAGAATTACCAAAATCGTAAAATTGGAATAATTGAAAATGGAACTTGGGCACCATCAGCAGGAAAATGTATGAAAGATATAATAAGCAATATGAAAGATATAACAATTTATGAACCAACTGTAACAGTAATGTCAACTTTAAACGAAGAAACTAGTAAAAAATTAGAGGAATTAGCATGTAGAATTTTGGAAAATTGCTAGAGTAATAAACTATGATAGAATACTAAAGATTGTTATGCTAACAGGAGTTTTCTTAGAGTAAATGTAGTAACAAATGGAGAATTAACTAAGCAGGTAAAATAGTGAATTTTGGAGGTAAGAACATTGAATGAACTACTAATATCAGACAAAAGAGAACTATCAAATATAGAAAAAGCAATAATATATTTCTTTATATACTCATTTTTAGGATGGTCATTAGAAGTTATATTTGCAATGTATGTTGAACGTACATTTGTAAATAGAGGATTTTTGTTTGGACCAATTTGTCCAATATATGGAATAGGAGCTTTAATATTAATAGGTAGTTTAAGAAATGTAAAAGGAAATAGAATATTAAAATTTATTATTGCAGTTGTGTCATTTTCTGTATTTGAATATATAGCTTCTTATATATTAGAAGTAATATTCAATCAAAGATGGTGGGATTATTCAAATGATATATTGAATTTACACGGAAGAATAAGTATATTATACTCATTAGTTTGGGGAATACTTGGAATACTATTTACAGAGAAATTACACCCATTTGTAAGAAAAAAGATAGAAAAGATATCTTTAGCAATTACAAAATCAAAACAGAAAATAATAATAAATACTTTAGTAATTATATTTGTTGCTGACGAAATTTTTTCAATCTTAGCACATTTAAATTAGTTGTAATTTGTATATCAGTGAAAAATTTAAAATGCCAATTTTAACTTTAGTGATGAATAATAGTTTGGGACAATAGGAAGGAAATATTAAAATGAAAAAAAAGAAATTAACAATAACTGGGATAAGTATATGGAGAATATTTGCATATTTTGTTATATATAGTTTCATAGGATATATAATAGAAACATTATATGCCTTTGTTTTATATGGAGTAATAGAATCAAGACAAAGCTTTCTATATGGACCATTTTGTTCAATTTATGGACTAGGAGCAGTAGTAATGATATGTACATTACAATACTTTGGAAAAGATATACATACATTATTTTTAGGAGGTTTTTTAAGCGGAAGTATTACAGAATATGTTGTAAGTTTTGTTGGAGAAAAACTACTTAATACAAAATGGTGGGATTATTCAGATAAATTTTTAAACATAAATGGTAGAATATGTTTAATATATTCAATATTTTGGGGATTACTAGGACTGTACCTAATAAAAGTAGTAAATCCTTTAATTGATAAATTAATTAATTGGATAAAAACAAAATGTGGAATAATTAAATTAAGAAGTGTAGCAACGATACTAACAGTAGGGCTTATAATAGATTGTATAATTTCAGGAGTAGCAATAGATTTTTTCTTAACAAGAGTCGCAGTTGAAAATGACCTAGATGTATCATTTAAGGAACAAAGATTAGAAAAATATAATGATGTATATATTGAAAATGCTCATTTATCAGAATTTATTTACGAAAATTGGGGAAATAATAAAATGATAAAGACATATCCAAATTTGACTATTAAATTAGCAAATGGAGAATTGAAAAGAGTTAGTGATTATTATCCTGAAATTCCACCATATTATTTAAAAATAAAAAAATAATAAGAGAAACAATAATTTACAATACATAAAAGAATAGGAGGTTTAAATGAAAGTATTAAAAAGAATAATAATCGTAATAATAATTTTAGCAATATTAGGAGTAGGGGGCATAGCAGGTGTAGCTATAAATGATGGATATAATATGTACAAAGATGCAATTGAAGAAACCTCTTTAGAAGACAAGGTAAAAGATATAAAATCAGTAGAAAACTATACAAAATTAGAAGAAATGCCACAAATTTATAAAGAAGCTGTACTTGCAGTAGAAGATCATAGATTTTATAAACATGGAGGAGTAGATATAATATCAATAGGTAGAGCAGTGATAAAAGATATACAAGCAATGAGTTTTGTAGAAGGCGGAAGCACAATAACACAACAAGTTGCTAAAAATACATATTTTACTCAAGAAAAAAAGATTACGAGAAAAATAGCAGAAGTATTTATGGCAAAAGAAATAGAAAAAAGATATTCAAAAGATGAGATATTAGAATTTTATCTAAATACGAGTTACTTTGGAGATGGATATTATACTGTTAAAGAAGCAGCAAATGGATATTTTGGAAAAGAGCCAATAGATATGACAAAATATGAAAGTATATTACTTGCAGGTATACCAAATGCGCCAAGTGTATATTCACCAACTAAAAATCCAGAATTATCAAAACAAAGACAAAGGCAAGTTGCTAATGCAATGGTAAAAAATGGGTATATCACAAAAGAAGAAGCAGATGAAATATTGCACAAAAGTGAAAAATAATATAAAATAACAAAAGATACATTAATTGCGGATTTTAGAAAGGAATTAATTATGAAAAAATACAATTTTTTAAAATATGTATTTGTAATATTTGTAATAGCATTAATAATATTTGCTGTATACTTAAATAAAAAAGGAAATGATGAAAACACAGTAGAAGAAACAGCTCAAGAAAAGGAAGAAAAAAATTTAACAACAATATCAACATTAAGAGTTGCAGCTATAAGTTTAGATACAATAAATCCAATAATAAGCAAAAATCAAAACATGCAAGATATATCCAAATTAATATATGAACCAATGTTATCAATTACAGAAGATTATCAGATTGAAAATTGTTTAGCAAAAGAATGGATAAATTTAAGTGATACTGCTTATGTAATAGTTTTAAAAGAAGGAGTTAAATGGCAAAATGGTGGAGAGCTAACGGCAAATGATGTAAAATTTACAATAGAGCAAATTCAAGCGATGGGAGGAAACTCAATTTATTATTCAAATGTGCAAAATATAGTAAATGTAGAGATATTGAATACTTATACAGTAAAAATAACAATAGTTGATAAAATTCCATTTTTTGAATACAATTTAACATTTCCAATAATGTCATCACAATATTATGAAAATGATGCAATCGCAACAAGTTTAAAAAATAATAATGCACCAGGAACAGGAAAATATGTAATTGGAAATATAACAACAACAGAAATAGAACTAAAAAAGAATAATAATTGGTGGGGACTATCAAAAGGAAAAAAATTATCATTAGAAACTATTTTAGTGAAAATGTATACATCAGCTGGTGAAGCATATAATGCCTTTAAGCTAGGAAACCTTGATTTAATGACTACACAAAGCTTAAATTATGAAGAACATATAGGAACAATGGGATATAAAACAGTAGAATATATAGGAAGAGAATATGACTATTTAGCACTTAATTGTTCAAGTGGAGCTCTAAAAAATGAAGAACTCAGAAAAGCAATAAACTATGCAATAGATAAATCAAATATAGTTACATCAGTATATGAAAATAAATATTATGTTGCAGATTTCCCAGTAAGTACATCAAACTATTTATATAAAGTAGAAAAAGTAAGCTCTAGTTATAACACCAATAAATCAAAAGAATTATTAGAAGAAGCTGGATGGGAACTTATAAGTGGAAATTGGCAAAAACAGGAAGAAGGAACAACTATAAGAGCAAGAGTAAATCTAGTAGTAGATGCGAGTAATGCAAAAAGAATAGTAGTAGCAGAGGAAATAGAAAAGCAATTAGCAGAAACAGGAATAATAGTAAACATAATAAGAGCAAGTTCAACGCAATATGCGAAATATTTAGAAAATAAAAACTATGATATGATTTTAACAGGTAAACTAATAGGCATTAGTCCTGATTTAACAAGTTATATAGGAAATGGAAATCTATCACAATTTGAAGATACAGAAGCAAATGCTCTTTTAAGAGAAATTGCAGATTTATCAGATAATGAAACTGAGTTACAAAACAAATATAAGCAATTAGTAAGATTAATAGAAGAAAAAAGACCATATGTAAGTTTATACTTTAATAGGGGAACTGTAATATATACACAAGATTTACAAGGAAAAATATCACCAAATTTTTATAATGTATTTTATAATATAGAAGAATGGGTAAGGCAATATTGAAATAGAGATTAGAAGTTAGAATATGTAGGTGCACCGTTTGGGGGAATACCCGAAACTCGGGACACCACTGTGCCATTGAAAAAAGAATAATCAAACTATTGACACTGTACAAAAAAGCAGATATAATAATAACATTAAAATTAAAAAAAGTAGAGAGGAAGAAAAAGAGATGAGCATGAAAATCGAAAAAACAGAAAATGCAAATGAATTAAAATTAGAATTTACAATAGAAGCAGAAAAATTTATAAAAGCAATAAAAACAGTATATGTAAAAAGTTCAAAATATTTTAATATACCAGGATTTAGAAAAGGAAAAGCTCCATTTGAAATAGCAGAAAAAATGTATGGAACAGAAATATTTTATGAAGATGCTTTTAATGAGATAGTTCCACCAGTATTTGAAGAAGAAATGAAATCAAATAATATTGAACCTGTAAGTAAACCACAAATTGAAGTTAAACAAATGGAAAAAGGGAAAGATTTAATTTTTACAGCAATTATCCAAACAAAGCCAGAAGTAAAACTTGGAAAATATAAAGGTGTACAAATAAAAAAAATAGAATATCCTGTATCTAAAGAAGATATTAACAAAGAATTAAATACAATGGCAGAAAGAAATTCAAGACTAGTAGTAGTAGAAGATAGACCAGTTGAAAACAAAGATACAGTTGTAATGGACTTTGAAGGATTTGTTGATGGTAAAGCATTTGAAGGTGGAAAAGCAGAAGGATATGAACTAGAAATAGGAAGTAACACATTTATTCCAGGATTTGAAGATCAAATGGTTGGAATGAAGGTAGATGAAGAAAAAGACATTCAAGTAAAATTTCCTGAAGAATATTTTTCTGAAGAATTAAAAGGAAAAGATGCAACATTTAAGGTTAAAGTGCATGAAATAAAGAAGAAGGAAATACCAGAACTTAATGATGAATTTGCAAAAGACACAAGTGAATTTGATACACTAGAAGAATTAAAAGCTAGTATAAAAGAAAAGTTAGAAAATGAGAATAAAAATAGAGAAAAATATGAAACAGAAGATGAGGCAATAAAAGCTGTATGTGAAAACACAGAAATTGATATTCCATCAGGAATGGTAGAAACAGAAATAGATAACATAGTAAAAGATGTTGAAACAAGACTACAATATCAAGGAATGAATTTAGAAAACTACTTACAAATGGTAGGAAAGACAATGGAAGAATTCAGAAAAGAAAACGAAGAACAAGCTAAAATATCTGTAAAAACAAGATTAATATTAGAAGCTATAATAAAAGAAGAAAAAATAGAACCAGAAGAAGAAGCTATTAATACAAAAGTTACAGAAATGGCAGATACATATGGAAAATCAGCAGATGAATTAAAACAAAATGAACAATTCATGAACTATATTAAAAACTTTATAGTAAATGAAAAAGTTGTTAAATTCATCGTTGAAAATGCAAAAATCAAATAATTAAATTGAATTAAACAAGGGAGGAAAAATTAATGTTAGATGAAAAAAATACATTAATACCATACGTAATAGAGCAAACAAACAAAGGTGAGAGATCATATGATATATACTCAAGACTATTAAAAGACAGAATAATATTTTTAGGAGAAGAGGTAGACCAAGCAAGTGCAAATGTAATAGTTGCAGAATTATTATTTTTAGAAGCAGAAGATCCAGACAAAGAAATTTATTTATACATAAATAGTCCAGGAGGTTCTATAACAGCAGGTATGGCAATATATGATACAATTAATTATATAAAATGTCCAGTATCAACAATATGTATAGGAATGGCAGCAAGTATGGGAGCAGTTCTATTAGCATCAGGAACAAAAGGAAAACGTTATGCAACACCAAACTCAGAAATTTTAATACACCAACCATTAATAATGGGTGGAGGAATACAAGGTCAAACAACAGAAATCAAAATACATGCAGACCATATGGTAAAAACGAGAGAAAAGTTAAACAAAATATTAAGTGAAAGAACAGGTCAACCATTAGATGTAATCAATAGAGACACTGAAAGGGACAATTACATGACAGCAGAAGAAGCATTAAAATATGGTTTAATAGATGGAATAATGGAAAGACCACAATAAAACTAAAACAAGCCTGAATTTAGACATGGACGTGTAACGCATATTTAATAAATTGTAGGGGTATGTTGTAGCGTGCTAGCAGAAATTAAAGATAATTTTAAAGCGGGTACATTGCAATATGCCCCTATAATCAAATTTTTTAAATATACAAAAGAATAGAGTATAAAAATGAAACCAAATGAAACAATAATAAAATATAATAAATAGGAGGCACGTTAATGCCAAAGAGTAAAGAGAAAAATATAAAATGTTCCTTTTGTGGAAAACCACAAACAGGAGTAAAAAGAATAATCGCAGGACCAGGAGTATATATATGCGATGAATGTATAGGCGTATGTAGAAATATATTAGATGAAGACGATTTAGAATATGATAATATGCAATATGCAATAGAAGAAGAAAAAAAAGAGTTACCAAATCCACAAGAAATAAAAAATATACTAGATGATTATGTAATAGGTCAAGAAGATGCGAAAAAAACTTTATCAGTAGCAGTATACAATCATTATAAAAGAATAAATAATCAAGAAGATATTGATGATGTAGAAATTCAAAAAAGTAATGTATTATTACTAGGACCTACAGGTTGTGGAAAAACATTATTAGCACAAACATTAGCTAAAATCCTAAATGTTCCATTTGCAATAGCAGATGCAACAACATTAACAGAGGCAGGATATGTAGGAGAAGATGTAGAAAATATACTATTAAAATTAATTCAATCAGCTGATTATGATGTAGAAAAAGCAGAACAAGGAATTGTATATATTGATGAAATAGATAAAATAACAAGAAAGTCAGAAAATCCATCAATTACAAGAGATGTTAGTGGAGAAGGAGTACAACAATCACTCTTAAAAATAATAGAAGGAACAATTGCTTCAGTTCCACCTCAAGGAGGAAGGAAACATCCTCATCAAGAGCTAATTCAAATAAATACAGAAAACATATTATTTATTTGTGGAGGAGCATTTGAGGGACTAGACAAAATTATTAACGAAAGAATAGGAAAAAAATTAATAGGGTTTGGTCAAGAAAAAGATAGTAATCAAGAAATAGATAAATATAAAGCATATGAAGATTTATTACCACAAGATTTATTGAAATTTGGACTAATTCCAGAATTTGTAGGGAGATTGCCTATTGTAACCACACTAAAAGAATTAAATAAAGAAGCACTAATTAAAATAGTTACAGAACCAAAAAATGCATTAGTAAAACAATATAAAAAGCTATTAGAATTAGATGGAGTAGAACTAGAATTTGAAGAGGGAGCACTACAAGCAATTGTAAATAAAGCAATAGAAAGAAATACAGGAGCAAGAGGACTTCGTTCAATTATAGAAGAAATAATGAGAGATATTATGTTTGATATACCATCAAATAATAAAATTGAAAAATGTATTATAACTAAGGAAACAGTATTAGATCATGAATCACCCAAATTAGTTATAAATGAAAATAAAGAACAAAAACCTACAGCAAAAAAGAAAAGAAAAAAAGTAATAGAGAAAAACAAACAAAGTGCTTAGAAAACTGGATAGTGAATGATTAAAAATGAATAATTAATAATTATTCACTATTAATTATAATATAGGGGGAATATACATGTACAAAAAAGTTGAATTACCAAATGGTTTTCCTGGAATGGAAAGAGAAGTTTTAAATATGTGGAAAGAAAACGACATAATAGATAAAAATTTCAAATTGAACAAAGATGGAGAATACTTTACATTTTATGATGGACCACCAACGGCTAATGGAAAACCACATGTTGGACACATTTTAACAAGAGTCATGAAAGATATTATACCAAGATATAAAGTAATGAAAGGTTATAAAGTAATTAGAAAAGCTGGATGGGATACACAAGGATTACCCGTAGAACTTGAAATAGAAAAGAAACTTGGAATATCTGGCAAAGCACAAATAGAAGAATATGGTGTAGAGAAATTTATCAAAGATTGTAAATCAAGTGTATTTAATTATGTCTCACTATGGGAAAAAATGACAAACCAAATAGGTTACTGGGTTGATATGGATAACCCATATGTAACCTATCATAATGAATACATAGAATCTATTTGGTGGGCAGTAAAACAAATGTGGGACAAAAATTTAATATATCAAGGACATAAAGTTATGCCATATTGTCCAAGATGTGGTACAGCTTTGTCTTCACATGAACTTGCTCAGGGATATAAAGATGTAAATGATATAACTTGTATAGCAAAGTTTAAAGTTGATGAAAATAAATACATCCTATCATGGACAACAACTCCATGGACATTACCTTCAAATTTAGCTATATGTGTAAATAAAAATTTCACTTATGTAGAAGCTAAACTTAAAGAAGATATTGAAGTAGATGAGAATTGCAATATGAAACCAGGAGAAATATACATACTGGCTAAAGATTTGTGTGACAAAATATTGGGAGAAGGAAAATACAAAATAATAAAAGAATTTAAGGGTGAAGAATTATTAGGAACAAAATATGAGCAATTAATGCCATTTGCAAAAGTAGAGGGAAAGGCTTTTGTTGTAATACATGGAGATTATGTAAGTTTATCAGATGGCACAGGAATAGTTCATATTGCACCCTATGGTGAGGAAGATACTGTTGTTAGAAAACAAAATGGAATAGCATTTATAAATATTGTTGACAAAGATGGAAAATTCGTTTCAGAAATTACACCTTGGGCAGGAAAAGATATTAGAAAATGTAATGAAAGTATAATAGAATATTTAAAAAACATGAATCAACTATTTAAAGCAGAAAGGCATATGCACTCATATCCACATTGTTGGAGATGTGACACACCATTATTATACTATCCAAAGGATAGCTGGTTTGTAGCAATGTCTACATTAAAAGATGAACTAGTTGAAAATAACAACAAAATTCATTGGTATCCAGATACAATAAGAACAGGAAGATTCGGAAATTTTGTAGAAAATGTAATAGACTGGTGTATTTCAAGAGATAGATACTGGGGAACACCACTTCCAATATGGCAATGTGAATGTGGACATGAAGAATGTATAGGAAGCATAAAAGATTTAAAAGAAAAAGGAATAAATGTACCAGAAGATATAGAACTTCATAAACCATATATAGATGATGTGCATTTAAAATGCCCTGAATGTGGAAAAGAAATGACAAGAGTAAAAGAAGTTATGGATTGTTGGTTTGATTCAGGATCAATGCCTTTTGCGCAATTACATTATCCTTTTGAAAATAAAGAATTATTTGAAAAGAATTTCCCAGCACAATTTATATCAGAAGCGGTAGATCAAACTAGAGGATGGTTCTATACATTACTTGCTGTATCAACTGCGGTATTTGGAAAATCAGCATTTGAGAATTGTATAGTATTAGGACATGTCCTAGACAAAAAAGGATTAAAAATGTCAAAATCAAAAGGAAATGTTGTAGACCCATTTGAAGTAATGGAAGGCGAAGGAGCAGATGCTACAAGATGGCATTTCTATACATCAAGTGCACCATGGTTACCAACAAGATTTTCAAAAGAAGATGTTGGGGAAACCTCAAGAAGATTTTTAGGAACTCTATGGAATGTATATTCATTTTATGTGTTATATGCAGAGATAGATAAAATTAATCCATTAGAACATAAAGGATTTATCTCAGAAAATGTAATGGATAAATGGATAATAAGTAAATTAAACACATTAGTAAAATCTGTAGATGAAAAATTAGATGCATATGATATAACAGGAGCAGCACTAGATATAGAAAATTTCACAGATGAACTTTCAAACTGGTATGTAAGAAGAAATAGAAGCAGATTTTGGGCAAATGCACTAACAGATGATAAATTAGGAGCATTTATGACATTATATAGAGTTTTAGTAACACTATGTCAAGTAGCAGCACCATTTGTACCATTTATAACAGAAAATATGTATCAAAACTTAGTAGTATCACTTGATAGGAATGCTAAGGAGAGTGTTCATTTAAACATGTGGCCAGAATATTATGTAGAAGAAGTAGATAAAAAGTTAGAAGAAGAAATGGAATTAGCATACAACTTAGTAAAATTAGGAAGAAGTGCAAGAAACTCAGCAAATATAAAAAATAGGCAACCACTTTCAAAAATGTTAATATCAGAAAAAGCGATTCCAGACTATTATGGAGACATTATAAAAGATGAATTAAATATAAAGACAGTAGTACTAGGAGCAGATTTATCAAAATATGTAAACTTTAATATAATGCCTAATTTACCAGTATTAGGAAAAACCTATGGAAAACTAATTCCAGAGATAAAGAAATATATATCATCTCAAAATCAAATGGAATTAGCAGGAAAAATCAAAAATGGTGAATCAGTAGTAGCAAAACTAGGAGAAACAGAAATAGAATTAAATGCAGAAAATTTACTTGTAACAATGCAAGGAATAGAAGGATTTGCATTTGCAGGAACAGGAACACTAGGTGTAGTATTAGATACAACAATAACAGAAGAACTAAAAGAAGAAGGTTATGTAAGAGAATTAATATCAAAAATCCAAAACATGAGAAAAGACAAAGGATTTGAGGTATTAGACAGAATTACATTATATGTAAATGGAAATAAAACATTAGAAGATATTATAGAAAAAAATAAACCAGAAATAAAAAAGGAAACATTAACAATAGAAATTGTATATAATGCTGAAAGAAAAGAATATACAGAATGTAATATAAATGGAGAGAAAATAAATATTGATGTAACTAAAATTTAAATATTAGATATGTAGGGGCGCCCTTTGGGCGTCCGTTGAGAAAACAGAGAACAAAATATGTATTGTAGGGGTATGGTGCACCGTGACCTCTATTCAAAAGAATTACAATAAATGGAGGTATATAAATGGTACATAATGATAAATATAAATTTGTAGCAGTAATAAATGAAAAAATAGAAACAGGTAAAGCTTTAAATGCCATAGCACATATGGGATTAGGTCTTGTAAATATAGCCGATGAAGAAACAAAAGAAAAGATGTCTTTTATAGATTTTCCAGATAAAGATGATGAAGCACATAAAAGTATATCAGGACTATCTTTAATAGTATTAAAAGGAAGAAATGGCGAAATAAAAAAAGTAAGAAATCAATTTAAAGAAGAGAATATAATGTTTGTAGATTTTATAGAAACAATGACAGGAAATACATTTGCAGAGCAATTAGTAAAAACAAAAGAACTAGGACAAGAAGAACATAATTATTTTGGAATATTAGCATTTGGAGAAATAGATAAAATAAATCCTATTACAAAAAAGTTATCGTTGTGGAGATAAAAATATGTGGTTACAAAATGTGACTACCTCCAAGAAGAGTAAGGAGAAAATTAAAATATGAGAGCATTAATAACAGGTGCTTCTTCTGGAATAGGAAGAGACATAGCAAGAGAGTTATCAAAAAGAGGATATGATTTAGTAATAGTAGCAAGAAATAAAGAGAAGCTAGAAGAATTAAAGAAAGACTTAACAACTAAAGTAGAAATAATAGTTATGGATTTAACAATAGAGGAAAATTGCAAAAAATTACACGAACAAGCAAGAGATATAGATATATTAGTAAACAATGCAGGACTTGGAGAGTTTGGAAAATTTGCAGAAACTGATATAGAAAAGGAATTAACAATTATAAAAACAAATATAACGGCATTACACATATTAACCAAACTATACCTACAAGATATGACTAAAAAAAATAGTGGTAGAATACTAAATGTAGCATCAATAGCAGGTTTCATGCCAGGACCATTAATGGCAACATACTATGCTTCAAAAGCGTATGTAGTAAGATTAACAGAAGCAATAAGAGAAGAATTAAATAAAGAGAATTCAAAAGTAAAAATAAGTTTACTTTGCCCAGGACCAGTAAAAACAAACTTTAATAATGTAGCAAATGTAAAATTTGAAATAAAATCTTTAACAAGTGAATATGTTGCAAGATATGCAGTAGATAAGATGCTAAAAAATAAACTTTATATAGTACCAGGTTTTACAATAAAACTAGCAAAGTTCTTTTCAAAAATAACACCAACAGAGATTTTAGCAAAATGTTCATATCATATGCAAAAAAGGAAAAGATGAGTACTTAAATAGACTATACTAGTAATAAAATAAAATATAAATGAATATATATTATAATAGTGTTTAGGACAAGGAGAATCTAATGAAGATTACTGTTATAAATCTAAAAAAAATTATTAAATATATATTCATTTTTTTTGCAATAGTCATAATATTTATATTATTAGCAAAATCATTAAAAACAGATAAAACAATAAAACAAGAAGAAAAAAAGACATCATTATTAAAATGTCTAAAATATGAACTTCCAATTACAAAGGTAGTAGAAGAAAATATAAATGTAGAAGAAAAGAATAAAACAAATTGGGGAATAAAAATATTATCAATGCAAATTGGAATATTTGATAATATGACGGAAAAACAAATAGATAAGGAAATTTCTATAGAACCACCAAAAGAAGAATATGTAGAACCAGAGGAACAGGAAGAACAAGAAGAAACAAAATCAGAAGTAGAAGACTTAGAAAATAAAGACACCAAAATAATAGATGAAAATAATATAAAAGAAACATATACAAATAAATATAAAGATATAAAAGTAAACAACCAAACAGACTTTGATATATCTTCAATATTAGAAAATTCATCATATACATTTACAAATAATAAAAAAGTTGTTATATATCATACACATACATGTGAAAGTTATACACCAACAGAGCAATATAAATATCCAATGACAGATTCATATAGAACAACAGATTTAAACTTTACAGTATCTAAAGTAGGAGATGAGTTATCATCACAACTAGAAAAATATGGATTTAATGTAATCCATAGTAAAACTTATCATGATTATCCATCATATAATGGCTCATATGGAAGGTCATTAAAGACTTTAGAAAGTATATTAAATAAAAATAAAGATGCAGAAATTACTATTGATTTACATAGAGATGCAGTTGGAAGTAATAGTAATTATGCACCTAGTGTACAAATAGGAGATGAAGTATGTGCACAAGTTATGTTTGTAATTGGAACAGATGGTTCTGGTCTTGCGCATGATAATTGGAGAAAGAACTTAGAGTATGCAATAAAAGTGCAAAGTATTGCAGACGAATTATATCCAGGATTATTTAGACCAATAATTTTAAGAAATGCTAGATATAACCAACATTTAACAACAGCCTCTACAATAATAGAAGTAGGTGCAACTGGAAATACATTAGAACAGTGTTTAGCAAGTATGAAATATGTAGCAAATGTTTTAAATAAAGCAACGGAATAAAATATATACTTGTTGATAAAACTTTTCTAGTATATAAAAGAACAAAGAGAAAGAGATAATAAACTTATTTAAGTCTATTATCTCTCTTTTTATATAAATAGGGTGCGACCGTGTAGGTTGTATAATTTAACTGGTGGAAATCCAGTATAGA
>CARPYP010000012.1:0-9241 GCA_949045875.1 uncultured Clostridia bacterium
TTACTTCCATCTCCATTTTTTACTACTTTTGGTGCTGGACATCCCATGTTTATATCTATTATATCTGCAATATCATTTAAATATCTTGTTGCAACTTTCATGGATTCTATATCACTCCCAAATAGCTGTATTGATATTGGTCTTTTTTCATTTTTAGTGTTTAATAAAAGTTTGGTTTTTTCATCATTATAATATAGTGCTTTTGCACTTACCATTTCTGTACATACTAATCCTGGATTATATTTTTTACATATAATTCTAAATGGTAAGTCTGTTATTCCCGCCATGGGTGCTAATATTATATTATTTTCTAGTTCAATATTTCCTATTTTTAATTTGTGTAAATATGACATATTTCCTCCATCTTGTATATTTTTAATAGGAGCACAGTGCACCATGCTCCTATCAATTTCAAATATATTATTATATTAATCCATAAATATGGCTTTTTGCCTTCTAGCACTGATATTTAATAATAATCCTATACATATGAAATTTGTTATTAGTGAACTTCCTCCATAACTTACAAATGGTAAAGGTACTCCTGTTATAGGTAATAGTCCCATTGTCATTCCTATGTTTTCTAGCATATGAAATGCAAATATTCCTGATATTCCTACTGCTATATATGAGCCTAAGTCGTCTTTTGCTGTCTTTGCTACATATATCGACTTTGTTAACAACATTATATATGTTATTATTACTATAACGGCTATTACAAATCCCATTTCTTCTCCAATTACAGAGAATATAAAGTCTGTTGTTTTAGGGTATAAATATCCTAATTGAGTTTGGTTTCCTTTTAATAGTCCCATTCCTAATAGTTTTCCTGAACCAATTGCTAGTTTGGATTGGATAACATTATAGCCTGAGCCTCTTGGGTCTAAGTTTGGATTTAGGAATACGTCTATTCTCGTTTTTGCATGTTCTGGCAATACATAAAAATATGCTAATGGTATTGCTACTATTACTATAATACTTGCAATTATTATAAGCTTTTTGTCAACACCAGCTACAAACATCATGAATATATATGAAACTAAAAATGCCATTAATGTTCCATAGTCTGGTTGTAATACTATTAAACCTACTGGAATTGCTAATATTACTCCTGATATTAATAATTTCCAAAATCTATTTGTTTCTCTTTTATCTCCATTTTGCAATTTTACCATAATGTATGAGAAAAATATTATAAATACTATCTTTGCAAATTCACTTGGTTGAAAGGTTGCCCATTCAGTAACTTGAAACCAACTTGTTGCTCCATTTATTGGTTCGGTAAATAGTACACCTATTAAAGCTATAATAAATATAACATATAATATTGGTGATATTTTAGCTATAGTATTATAATCTATTATAATAACGCCTATCATAACTGGTATGCTAATTATAATCCACACTATTTGCTTTTTTAAATCTGAATTTCCATCTTCTTGTGTAGCCGAGTATAAAGCTACCATGCCTATTATTAACAATATTAAACAGCATATTAATATGCTCCATTCAATGTTTTTTATAAATCTTCTCTTCATTTATTTTTCTCTCTCTATTTGAATTTTATTTTTGAGCTTTGTCTTTTGCTTTTTTCTCCTTTTTTTCTATTGTTTTTGTTTCTTGCTTATTTTCTTCTGGCTCCTCTTTTTGTTTATTTTCTTCTATTATTTGTTTTACTTCTTTAATTACTTTTTCTTCTTTAATTTCCTCTTGTTTGTCTTTTATCTTCGCTTCTTGTTTTATATTAACTATTGGAATATTGGCATATAATGCTGGTGCTCCTGTTGTTCCATCTGTGTTTTGCTTATTTGTGAGTCTCACATCTATTTCTTTTTCATCTATTTCTATATATTTTTTTATTACATCTATTATTTCTTGCCTCATTAAATCAAGGAAATCAGCTGATACATTTGCTCTATCTTGCATTAAAACTAAATGTAGTCTCTCTTTTGCTGCATCTTTTGAGCTGTTTGTGTTTTTTTCTGATTTTTTTGCATTTTTAAAGAAGGCTATAATACTATCAAACATGCACAATTCCACCTTTACTTTATTTTATGTATTTTCTATTTTTTTCTAAATAGATTTTTTAATTTTTCAATAAACCCCTTTTCTCTTCCTGGTATACTTACTTCTATGTTTTCACCTAAAATTCTTTTTGCAATTTCTCTATATGCTTTTCCTGATGGTGCTTTTTTATTTGATACTACTGGTTCTCCTTTATTTGTTTGAGTTATTATGTATTCATCATCTGGTACAACTCCTGTAAGATCAATAGATAATAAGTCAACTATGTCTTCTACATCCATCATTTCACCTTTTTTAACCATATTAGGTCTTAATCTATTTACTACTAATTCTGGGTTTTTTATATCTGATGATTCAAGTAATCCTATAATTCTGTCTGCATCCCTGATTGATGATATTTCTGCTGTTGTTACTACTATTGCCCTGTCTGCACCTGCTATTGCATTTTTAAATCCTTGTTCTATTCCTGCTGGGCAGTCTATTAATATATAGTCAAATTCTTCTTTTAATTTTTTTGTTAAGTCTTTCATTTGCTTTTCATTTACTGCACTTTTATCCCTTGTTTGCGCTGCTGGAAGTAAAAATAATTCTTCAAATCTTTTATCTTTTATAAGTGCTTGTCTCATTTTACATCTTTCTTCAACAACATCAACTATATCATATACAATTCTATTTTCTAGTCCCATTACAACATCTAAGTTTCTTAACCCAATATCTGTATCTACTAATGCAACTTTTTTTCCTTCTAGGGCTAACGATGCACCTAAATTTGCTGTTGTTGTTGTTTTTCCTACTCCACCTTTTCCTGACGTTATTACTATAACTTCTCCCATGTTTAATATCATTCCTTCCTTGATAAAGTCATAATTATGTTTTTACTATTATAATTTATTTTTCTTATACATTTAATTATTGTTTCCGTAGTAATTATTGCTTATTATCATATCGTAATTTCCATAAAAAGTCAATAGGTATAGAATAGAGTCACATTTTTTTCCAGTGCTCCTATATAACAACCATATTACTTACATTTATTTAAAGTTTATATTATTATACAAATTAGTCAGTGTATTTAAAATTTCTTGACATTCAAAAACTTTAATAATATACTGTATTTGCAAATATTTATAAAAAGGAGGTAAACTTTCTATATGAAAGATTTAATAGAAATTAGATGGCATGGTCGTGGTGGCCAAGGTGCTAAAACAGCTTCTCTTTTACTTGCCGATGCTGCTTTTAATACTGGAAAATATATCCAAGGTTTTCCAGAATATGGTCCTGAAAGAATGGGTGCACCTATTACTGCTTACAACCGTATTAGTATTAAACCTATTACAATTCACAGTAATATTTATGAGCCTGATTATGTTGTAGTTGTTGACGATTCTCTGCTAGAATCTGTTGATGTTACATCAGGTTTAAAGGAAGATGGCGCTATAGTAATTAATACAACTAAAGATACAGAGTATATTAAAAGCACTTTGAAGGGTTATAAGGGAGAAATTTATACAATTGATGCTAGAGAAATTTCCCTAGCAACACTTGGAAAGTATTTTCCGAATACTCCTATGCTTGCTGCAATCGTTCACGTTACGGGTATTATGAGTGACGAGGATTTTTTAAATGACATGCAAGGCTCTTTTAAACACAAATTTGCTAAGAAACCTGAGGTTATTGATGGAAATATGAAGGCTCTTGAAATGGCTTTAGATAGAATTAAAAAAATATAAAATTGAGAGGATGTGATGTAATATGATAGATAAAAATACTCCAGTAGATGATTTAACTATTGGCGGAAATATATATGAGGCAGGAAACTCTACAAAATTTAAAACTGGGGACTGGCGCTCTATTGCTCCAAAGTACATCCCAGAAAATTGTAAACAATGTGGACTATGCTTCCCTGTTTGCCCTGACGACGCAATTCCTGTAGGGAAAGACCAAAAAAGAGGCGACTTCAACTATGAATATTGTAAGGGCTGCGGAGTTTGCGCTAAGGTTTGTCCGTTTAAGGCTATAATTATGCAATAATTATAGCTAAAAAAGCAAACTCGTGGAAAATTTGGCAATGAATTGGCAAATTTTACTTGAGAAAGGTAAGGTTTGTCCGTTTAAAGCTATAATTATGGAATAGGATGAAAAATAAGCTACGTATTGCGTTGTCAAGCGTCGGACAAATAATCCTCGATGACCACTAGGTCTATCTGCGGTTATTTGCCTAGCTTTCCTAGCACTACTTGCTTCTTTTCCCCCTAAGTTTGTGATAAAAAGAATAATATATTAAAATTAAGAAAGGAATGATAAAAATGTCTATAAGAGAAAGACTAAGTGGAAATGAAGCAGCTGCTACTGCGATGAAACAAATTAATCCTGATGTTGTTGCTGCCTTCCCAATTACACCATCTACAGAAATACCACAGTATTTTTCAACTTTTGTTAGTAATGGTCAAGTTGATACTGAATTTGTAGCTGTTGAAAGTGAACATAGTGCCATGAGCGCTTGTATAGGTGCTGAATCCGCAGGTGCAAGAGCTATGACTGCTACTTCTGCAAATGGTTTATCCCTAATGTGGGAGATGATTTATATTGCCTCAAGTCTAAGATTACCAATTGTTATGTCTCTAGTTAACCGTGCTGTGTCTGGACCATTAAATATACACAATGACCATTCTGATGCAATGGGTGCAAGAGATGCTGGTTGGATTATGCTATTTTCTGAGAATAATCAAGAAGCATATGATAATTTACTTATGGCTCATAGAATTGCTGAACATAAAGATGTTCTTTTACCTTTGATGGTATGTCAAGATGGATTTATAACATCACATTCTATTGAAAATATAGAATTGCTAGAGGATGATAAAGTAAAAGGATTTGTTGGGAAATATAGTCCTGAACATTATTTATTAAATAATAAAGAACCTATTGCTGTTGGTCCACTAGATTTACAATCTTATTTGTTTGAACATAAATATCAACAAGCAGAAGCAATGAGAAATGCTAAAAAAGTTATTTTAGAGGTTTCTGAAGAATTTGAAAAATTAACTGGAAGAAAGTACTCTTTCTTTGAGGAATATAAAATGGAGGATGCTGAACTAGTTGTTGTTTGCATGAATTCAACAGCTGGAACTACTAAGGCTGTTGTTGATGATTTAAGAAATAAGGGTATTAAAGCAGGATTATTAAAAATTCGTGTGTTTAGACCTTTTCCAGCACTTGAAATTGCTAATGCGCTTTCAAATGCTAAAGCTATTGCAGTATTAGATAAGGCTGATTCTTTAAATGCTGCTGGTGGAGCATTATCTGAAGATGTAGTTTCTGGAATGTATATAAATAAGAAAAATGTTCCAGTTGTGAATTATGTTTATGGTATTGGTGGTAGAGATACTACTACAAAAGATATTGAAAGCATCTATTCTGACCTTCAAAAAATCGCCGATACTGGAAATTCCGATAATCCATTTAGATATTTGGGAGTAAGAATAGTGAATAGTGAAAGGAGAAATTAAAATGGCATATAATTTAAAAGAAATAGTTGCTGATAGACCATCTCGTTTTAAATCAGGTCATAGAATGTGCGCTGGTTGCGGTGCACCAATCGCTGCTAGAATGGTATTAAGAGCATTAAAAAATGAAGACCATGCTGTAATTGCTAATGCAACTGGTTGTATGGAGGTTTCAACTTTTATATATCCATATACTGCTTGGTCAGATTCTTATATACATACTGCGTTTGAATGTGCAGCTGCGACATTAAGTGGTGCAGAGGCTGCTTATCAATCTATGAAAAGGCAAGGAAAGCTTCCAAAAGATGTAGATACAAAATTTATAGCTTTTGGTGGTGATGGCGGAACTTATGATATAGGTCTACAAAGTTTATCTGGAGCAATGGAAAGAGGTCATGATATGGTTTATGTATGCTATGATAATGGTGCATATATGAATACAGGTATTCAACGTTCTTCTGCTACTCCACATTTTGCTGATACAACGACTACTCCAGCAGGTAGTGTTGTTCCTGGTAAAATGCAACCTAGAAAAGATTTAACGGAAATCATGGTTGGACATCATATTCCTTATGTTGCTCAAACTGTTCCTATAAATAATTTTAAAGATTTATATGAAAAATCAGAAAAAGCAATTTATACTGAAGGTCCTGCATTTCTAAATGTTCTTGCTCCATGTCCTAGAGGTTGGGGTTATCCTACAGACGATTTGCTTCAAATTAATAAATTAGCAGTTGAGACTTGTTATTGGCCTTTATATGAGGTTATAGATGGTAAGTATAAAATAAATTATAAACCTGCTAAAAAATTACCAGTTGAAGAATTTTTGAAGCCTCAAAGAAGATTTAAACACATGTTTAAACCTGGAAATGAGTGGATGATTGAGGCATTCCAAAAAGAGACTGATTCTAGATGGGAAGCTTTATTAAAATTAGAAGAAATTACTAATCGTGATTGATTATAAAAATATCCTCCAATTAACTGGAGGATATTTTTTATATGCTAGCAAAATTTTTATAACAGGTATATATTTAACAATAAATAATATACTTTCCTAGTATATAAAAGGCTATAATCTTTATTGCCTTTCATTACATTCTGAAACTTAAATTGGTAAAAGAAAAGATGGAAAATCCATAATTTTTTCATTTTTAACGATAATTATAACTTAACTCCATACTCCTATTATAGTAAAAGATTTTCTACAAATATGGAATTTTATAGTATTTTATGGTATATTGTATGTAATAATTAAAATATATAAAAATTGGAGGATTTTTATGAATATTAAACCAATGAAAATACTAATTATTGAAGATGATGTTAATGCTTGCAATGATTTTATCAATTGTATTAACTCTAGGGATGACATCACTCTAATTGGTATAACTGATTCTGATATTGAAGCTTTAAAATATGTAAGGCTTCGCCATCCAGAAGGTATAATTCTGGATATTGAACTAAATAAAAGTACTTCTGGTAATGCAGATTCTTTGGAGTTTTTTAATGAACTCAAAAAACTAAATCTTAATTACACTCCTGTAATCATTGTTACTACTCATATATACTCTGAAAGGACTTATGAACTTCTACATAGAAATGGTGCTGATATTATTCTGTATAAAAATCATCCTAAATATTCTTGTAATCATGTATTAAATAAATTCATCGCTTTGAGAAATACCTCAGCTTTAAATTCTGTAACTTCTCTCCAAGAAAATCTAATAGAAACTGAAGATAAACTTTCTAAACTTATATATTACGAACTTGATTTAATAGGCATTACACCCAAATTAAAAGGCAGAAAATATGCTCATGATGCTATATTATATTTAATTCAAAATAGCAAAAGTAATATTAATGTCATTCAACATTTAACTAAAATTTATAAAAAGTCTAATAATACAATAACAAATGGTATACAAAATGCAATTATTCATGCTTGGAGAGTATCACCTATTGAAGATTTATCAACACATTATACTGCTAAAGTAAATTATGAAACAGGTGTGCCCACTCCAATGGAATTTATTTACTATTATGTAGAAAAAATTAAAAAGCTTATATAATTTTAACTTACATTTCAAATATAATTAATAAAAGTGGCTTCGCCACTTTTATTTTACCTATTTACGTCTCTCAATGTAAATGAGAAAATCTTAAATTATATCCTATTATATGAAAACTAGATTAACATTGTCTAAATTTAATTATTAGAACAATGCTAATCTAGTTTTTTCTATTATTCGTCATTTTTCGACATATTTTTCCACCATTAAATACCAATTTTTCTGACAGTATAAATGATATTTTCTTATTGTATTGTGTGAAAATCGACTGTTATATAGTTTTTCAAATTACTATTACTTATGGATTTTAGAATTTTATCATTTTTTATATGTATTCTTGTCCCAAACTTTTTTTAAGTTAAGCTTACATATATTATTCTAAATCCTTACACAAACTTTACACAATAACTTCATGGGAGAAAGGAGGTGAATTTAAATGACACTATTAGAAGAATTACTAAGATGGATTAACCGTTGGAGTTAGTAAATTCCTTAAAGAGAGTTTCCTATAAATAGGAAACTCTCTTATTTATATTAATAAAATCTGATTGTATTATAAAGAATTTAAAAAAACGATGTAGGGGCACCGTTTGCGGGAATACCCTTTAGACATGACACCACTGTGCCCTATAAACAATTTCTATTTCCTATTCCATTCTACAGGATTGTTAATTATGTAATCACATATCGTAAAATATTCTTTTTCATTCCTAATAATATGCTCATAATAATTACGTTGCCAGTATACTTTTGCTTTTGAAGAAACTCGCCCTTTAAAATATCTTATAATATTTCCTATTCTAATATCGTTACCTTTTTTTATCTCTAATAATATATGTATATGATTTGGCATTATTTGATAAAGATTTATTATAACATTTCTAAATTTCTTTTGCATATTTGTCAACTCTTTTTCTACTATTTTTCCTGTATGGTTTAATATCATTATATTTTCTATTATTTCTCCTAGCAAACATTCTCTGCCTTGGATACATATTGTTACAAAATAAATCCCTTCTTTTGTATAATCCCATTTTTTTAATCTAATCGAACATCTTTTATAATAAAATGGCATATTTCTCCTTTCCCTGGGCACAGTGGTGTCACGTCTAACGGGTATTCCCTCAAACGGTGCCCCTACATTTCTCTACAATTTTTAATGTTACTTTTATATCGAAATTTATAGGCGAATTGCCTAAAGATTAAAATTAATTGACTTAAATATGTATATATAATAGCACCTTTATTAAACTTTGTAAATATCTTTTATTATTTCTAATGGATTTGATTTATTTTCATAAGTAATTTTATTTCAAATGATTGATTATATATTTTTCATAATATATAATAGTTTATTATGAGAGGTGATTACTTTGGCAAACTTAATTCCAATTACACTTATAAATTTATATGATATTGATACTGTAATATATATTATAAAAATGTTTCTTATGGGTTTATGTACTTATTATACCTTTACACATGTACTAAACTTAAATTCAAGTTTCAACCTTAAATCTATAAATGTTATTCCAATAACATTTATTATTGCATTTATTCACACAATACTAAAATCAGATTATCATCCTACTAGTATTATATTCTTTATTCTGTCATTAAGCATTTTGCATTCTTTTATTA
>CARPYP010000012.1:9341-26252 GCA_949045875.1 uncultured Clostridia bacterium
TTTTATTAAGTTCTTTATTTAAAATAAGAAGATTTAATAAACGGTTTTGGATTTTTTCAAAGGAATTCAAGCAATGAATATTTTGATTTACTAATACTAAATATTAGTACGATTATATTATTTTCGTTTATTCTAATTCGTGGTAGTTTCTTTTTAAACCTTATGGTGAATATCTCTATTGTAATTATTATATTAGCCATTATCATGTTCATAACCATCCAAAGGTCTCTAACCTTATATTACAAACACAATTTATTAATTAGAGATTTAAATGAGACTAAAGCAGAGCTTGATGAAAAGAATAAAGAGATTGAAAAGTTGGAAAAGGATATTCTTGAGACTAGTAAGCTTAATCATTCTATTTCTCATAAACAACGTTCTTTAGAGTATAAATTGAATGAATTAATGCTAAATACTGAGTTTGCAAATGAGTTAGATATTACTGATAAGATAAAAGACGTTTCTAAACAATTGCTTACTACTTCTTCAGTCTCAGAATTACCTAAAACTGATATAATAGATATTGATGATATGCTAAATTTTTTACATAATGAATGTTTAAAAAATTTTATAGATTTTGATCTTCAATTAAATGGTAATATTTTTCATATGATTAATACTTTTATTCCAAAAGAAGATTTGGAAATTTTACTTGCTGACCACATTAAAAATGCCATTATTGCGATAAATAGTTCTGATAATATTAATAAAAGTATTCTTGTAAGATTAGGTCTAATTAATGATTATTATAGTTTATATGTATATGATTCTGGTATTGAGTTTGAACCTGATACTTTATCTAATTTAGGTAAAATGCCTATAACTACTCATGCTGATAATGGTGGTACTGGCTTTGGTTTTATGAATACTTTTGATACTTTAAGAAAGTATAATGCTAGTTTAATTATTAATGAACTTAATCCCCCTTGTTCTGATAATTATACAAAGTCTATTGTTATTAGATTTGATGGGAAACATGACTTCATTATTAATTCCTATCGTTTAAATTCTGTTAGCAATATTTAAGTTTTTTGAAATTCTGCCTAGCAATGCTCATATTTACAATTATTGTATATTTTTCTCTTTTTAGTACATAATAATCGTAGGTGGTGATTATTATTATGACTAGTAAAGAGCTTTTATATGTTGAGGATGCTTTAGGTCACGAGTGTTTTATGAAAACATGCAGTAAAAAAACATCTACAGAGCTTACAGATCCAACTCTTTCTTCTTATATTAAAGAGTTAGAACAAAAACATACTGATTTATTTAACAAATTTTTAAATTTATTATAGGAGGAAATTATGGAAGATAAAGATTTAATGGAAAAAGAGTTATTGGTTATAAAAGGTGTTTGCGATTTATATCTTCATGGCACTATAGAGTCTACTACAGCTGAGGTCCACTCTGCTTTTAAAGATGCATTAAATGAATCTTTAGATATACAAAATAAATTATATAACTTGATGGCTGAAAAAGGTTGGTATAAGACTGAAATTGCTGAACAACAAAAAATTGATACTACTAAACAAAAATATGCTAATAAATAAAAACAATAGGACACAATGGCGCAATGTTCCGTGGTTGTATCTATTGATACCCCTATAGGAATAAGAAAATACCTCGTTCAAGAGGTATTTTCTTATTCTTCTATGAAATTTAATTTTTTAATTGTTTCCTGCCCTATTATTTCGTTTGCTAATTCTGTTAATTCTTTGTATCTTGATATTTGACCTCTTCTATGAGCATCTATTCCATATAATACTTTAATGTTATATTTTGTAGCAATTTCCCAAAATGCTCTACAAGGATATACAACATTTGATAGCTTCTCTTTTTGTTTTTCTATTGAATCATTATTTAATTTCTTATTTTCAAAATATGTCTTGTTAAACACTTGGGCTAAATTTATTTCTAAAGGAATATTATATTTTTCTGCTACTTTACATATTATATTTGCTACTTTTTTCTCTATTTCCCCGAATTTCTCTCTTCTATGCATAAATACATCTGGATGTGCGATTATATCTGGGATATCAAGCTTTACTGCTTTTTCAATATATCCTGCATATCTTATTAATTCTTCATCTGTAAAATTATCTGTTCCGTGTATTCTTAGTTCTTTATTATCACCATATATAAAGTGCTGTCCTAGAATAATTTTGTCTACTTCTTGTTTTAATTCTTTAATGTTTTCTTCTTCACCTGGTAAATATTCTACCTCAAAACCTGTTTCTATTTGTATTTTGTCTGCATACTTTTCTTTTAATTTTTTTATGCTGTTTATGTATTCATCTTTTTGAGTATAGTCCATTCTCATATCGTCTCTTTTATCAATTTTATTCTTTTCTGGGCAATGATCTGTAATTGCTACTTTTTTAAATCCCATTTTTATATATTCTTGTATATATTCTTCATCTTTCATATCTAAATCTGCATGTCCACATCTATATGTATGTGAATGATAATTAAATTTTTGCATTTGTTATTCCTCCTCTTGATGTATTTTTATATCATATTTCTTTTAATTTTGCAAATTTTTCACGTTCCGTTCGCAGAAATATAAAAATAATAAAATAATTTTTTTATTTTTATATTTTTTTCACTCCATCAATGGCGCCTCTACATTGCTATTCTTAAATTTTTTCCTTATTTTATCATGTTTAAAATTTCTTCTTTTAATACATTTACTATCTCACTTTGCTTTACCTTTTTTACAATTTTTCCCCTTTTGAAGAGCGCTCCTTCTTCTATTCCACCTGCAATACCTATGTCTGCTTCTCTTGCTTCTCCTGGTCCATTTACTGCACATCCCATTACTGCAACTGTTATGTCGCTTTCAATAGTTTGTAAAAATTCCTCTATTTCTTTTGCTATTGGTATTAAATCTATTTGTGTTCTTCCACATGTAGGACATGATACTAAAGTTGGAGATTTTTTATATAATCCACAATCTTTTAATATTTCTTTTGCTACTTTTATTTCTTCTACTGGATTGTCTGATAATGATACTCTTATAGTGTCTCCTATACCTTCTCTTAGCATTACTCCTAAACCGATACTAGATTTTATAGTCCCACTAAAAGCTGTTCCCGCTTCTGTAATTCCTAAATGTAATGGATATTTAAAAGCTTTGCTTGCTTCTTCATATGCTTCTATACATAAGTCTAAGTTTGATGCCTTTAGCGATAGAGCTATATCATAAAATTCTAATTCTTCTAAAATATCAATATGTCTTTTTGCACTTTCTACCATTGCTTTTGCTGTAGGTCTTCCTCCATATTTTTCTAATAAGTCTCTTTCTAAAGAACCTGAATTAACTCCTATTCTGATTGGAATATTTCTTTTCTTACACGCTTCTACAACTTGTTTTACTTTATATTTATCTCCTATGTTTCCTGGATTTATTCTTACTTTGTCAACTCCACTTTCTATTGCTTGTAAAGCTATTTTATAATCGAAGTGAATGTCTGATACTATTGGTATATGTATCTTTTCTTTAATTTTTCTTATTGCTTTTGCATCTTCTATGTCTAGGCATGCTACTCTTATTATTTCACAACCTGCCTCTTCTAGTTCTAATATTTGTTTTACAGTTGATTCTACATCCTTTGTTTTAGTGTTTGTCATTGATTGAATAATTACTCTTTCCTGCCCACCTATTTGCACTCCATCTACATAAATAGGTCTTGTTTCTGTTCTTTTCAACATATATTCCCTCCTCATATTAGTATATTCTTAATTTTAAGTATTTATATTAATTCTATATCATTTTACTATAAACTAATTAAAAATGAAAGTCTTAATTTTTTATCATAGCTTATACTTAATGGACAAAACTTGTTGATAAGCTTTCCTAGTATATAAATAGACGCCCAAATGGCGCCTCTATAATTTGCATTACAATTTTGTTATCTTTTCCCAAGGTAGTTCACTTTTTCCAAAATGTCCATAGTTTGTTGTTTTCGTATATATTGGTTCTCTTAACCCCAAATAATCAATAATGCCTTTTGGAGTTAAATCAAATGTAGATTTAATTTTTTCTATTATTTCTTCCTCTGATATAGTGTTTGTCCCAAATGTATTTATATATATAGATATTGGTTCTGCAATTCCTATTCCATATGATACTTGTATTTCACATTTTTTTGCATAACCATTTGCTACAATGTTTTTAGCTATAAATCTTAACATATAAGCAGCAGACCTATCTACTTTTGTTGCATCTTTTCCAGAAAATGCTCCTCCTCCATGATGAGCATAACCTCCATATGTATCTACTATTATTTTTCTTCCTGTAAGTCCTGTATCACTTAAAGGCCCACCTATTATAAATTTGCCTGTTGGATTAATGTAATATTTCGTGTTTTCGTCCAAATATTTCTCTGGTATGACCTCTTTTATTACCTTTTGTATTAAATCATTTCTAATGGCATTTATTTCGATTTCTGGGGCATGTTGATTTGATATTAAGATAGTATCTATTCTATATGGAACATCATCTCTATATTCAACTGTTACTTGTGTTTTTCCATCTGAGCCAAGATATGGTAATATCCCATTTTTTCTTACTTCTGTTAATTTTCTAGATAATTTATGTGCCATACTTATTGCAAAAGGCATATATTCATCTGTTTCATCACAGGCATATCCAAACATAATTCCCTGATCTCCTGCTCCCCCTACGTCTACTCCTTGTGCTATATCTGGACTCTGTCTTGTTATGTTTATACTAATTTCACAGTTTTCAGGGTTTATATCTATAAATTCATTTTTATATCCTATATCTTTCATAGTTTTTCTTGCTATAGCTTCAGCATCAATAATTGCATTTGTCGTTAATTGTCCTGCAATATTTATTTTATTATTAGATGCAAAAGTTTCCATTGCAACTCTTGCATTTTTGTCCTGTTTTAAACATTCATCTAGTATTGCATCTGATATTAAATCACATAATTTATCTGGATGCCCTTCTGTAACACTTTCTGATGTAAATAAGTACCTTTTCATTTTTTATCATCCTCCACCAACTATTTTCACAAATTTTCCTTCTGAAGATTGTAATATTAATACTGTATGTTTACCTGATATTGTTCCTACTCTCCCACCTGATACTTTGTATAAAGAATTTTGTATTGTTTGGTATAAAGTTTCATTAATGTTTTCTACATCAATTTTTACAAAATCCCCTTCTGATAATCTGATTTCATTTGTTGTTACAAAAAAATCTTCTATTTGTTTAGTATATTCTGCATAATATATGTTTTCTCCTATTTTTATAGAATCCTCTACATTTGAACTTGTTTTCTTTGATGGATTTTCATCTATATGTAATATGCTTATATTTGTATTATATTTATTTCCTGTAGTTTCTATTTCTTCTAATAATTGATCATAGTCTTCCTGTTTTATTATTCCGCGTTTCCCTTATACTATCTGCAAAACTTGTTACTGCTACTTGTACATTTTGTGTTGCTGTTTTGTCATTTCTTGCAGATACAGCAGCCATTGGTACAACAAACATGAGCACTGATGCTATTAGTATTAATATTACTGTTATAAAAGAGTCAGACATCTGCTTTCCTCCTTACATCTAATATTCTTATTATATTTTCTCATATTTAGAGAGCTTTTGCAATGTTTTCTTCAATTTTGACAGCATTTTCCTTTAATGTTTACAATATATCTATTTTATAATATTTTTCTACTTTTTGCAACATTATTTGTACATATTTTTATGTAAATCATGATTTAGTAGTTAAACACCTCTTATATTTATTTTTGATATTGATAATATATAAACAGAGCTTTTCTCTCAAGTAAGAAAAGCTCTGAAATCAAGTATTTTTAATTTAATCATTGCATTATGTATAATTCTTTAAATTATTTGTCCTCATTCTTAATATTAATATTATTGTAATATATGTGATAGAAAATGTTATCCATGCTCCACTTATACCAAAGAATTCACATAAAACATATGCTAATAATATTTTAATTATGTTTGTTATTCCTGATACTTTTGCAATGAATTTTAATTCCTTCATACCTGAAATAATACTAGAATATTTATATCTTATAGGCATTAATATTGCATATATAGTAACCAGTGGTACTAATTGATATGCTATTAATAATGGTTCTGGTTCTTTTAATAATGTTGGTAAACAAGTTATTAGAATTATGAATATTATTGTTGGAGCTATAATAGCAAGTATAGTTGTTATCTTATTAATTACTTTTCTTAATTTTTCCATTTCCTTTTTGTCATCTTTTCCTATTGTTATTCCTATACTTGTTGTTATTCCTATTCCAAAGCCATAACAGAAGTCGTTTGCAAAGTCTTCTACTTGGTTTAAAATAACATGAGCTGCATATTCAAATGTTCCTAGTCGTGATAATATAATATTTAAAACTATCTTTCCACCTCTATCAAAAATTCTGTCGACAATTCCATATTTACATAGTTCTATCAATTCTTTTAGAAACTCTCTGTCTACTTTATATTTTACTGTTGCTTTTGATAGACACATTATCATTATCATATTAACTATTTCAATAATTACTGTAGCCCACGCTACTCCTGCAACACCATAATTTAATTTTATTGCTAAATAATCTAATACTACATTTAATATCAGTGATAATGTTCTTATATTCATTATTTCTTTAGACTTTCCGAATAGTTCTTTCATGCCCTGAAAGAATAGTACCTATTGCAGCAGGTATAGTTCCTATTAATCTTATATATAGATACGTTAAGCATATTCTATCTACCTTAAAAATTTGAGGTAAAAAACCACTAAAAATAATTGTTATTAATATACATATAATTTGAAAAATTAATGCTAAAAATACTGCTGTCCCTGTAGTTATTTTTATCTTTTCAATATTGTTTTTTCCAATCTCTCTTGCCATTAAAACATTGTTTGATACTTGTACAGATTTTGTTACTAAATTTAAAAAATTTATAATTGATGCCATTGCACCAACTGCTGATATTACTATACTTCCTAAAGATGAGATAGCAAATGTGTCTACCATAGATATTAATGTCATTATTATATATTCTACTGCTGATGGAAAAGATAATTCTAATTGTTTTTTCATTAATGAGTCCATTTTTTTCATTATTTTATTTCTCCTATTTGTTCTTGCCCTCTCCAAATTTCTTGACTGTAAGGAAAAACTCTCAAGATTTAACGATTATAGAAAAAACAGACTGTCGTCTGTTTTTTATTTTATACTAATTGTAATACAACAACTTCTGCTGCATCTCCACGTCTTTTTCCTAGTTTTACTATTCTTGTATATCCGCCAACTCTGTCTGTATATTTTGGAGCTATTTCATTAAATAATTTTGATGTTAAATCAATATTTTTACCTTCTGAATCTTTTACCTTGTTTATTTTCTTCATCATTTTTCTTCTAGCATTTAATCTTGAAGGCATATCTTTTTGTCTTGCCTCTGTAACTTCTTCTCTAACAACTCTTAAATATTCTTTTCCATTTTTGCTAGTTACTTTTTCAGTTACTTTGTTTCCTTTTTCATCTAATTTAGCACGACTTACTTTCACATCTACCATTTCAAAGTTATCTTTTTCTTTTATTGCTAATGATATTAATGAGTCGGCAATAGATTTTATTTCTTTTGCTCTAGCTTCGGTTGTCTCAATTTTTTCATGCCATATTAAGTCTGTAGTTAAAGTTCTTAAAATAGATAATCTTTGGTCAGTTGTTCTTCCTAATTTTCTATTTACAGCCACTGTTTTCACCCTTTCTTCTTAGTAATTTTTTTGTTTTCAGTTGCCTTTGGCAACTATTCTACTCATCATCTTTAGCAAAGCCTAATCCTAGAGATATTAACTTATGTGTTACTTCGTCTAGTGATTTCTTTCCTAAATTCCTTACTTTCATCATATCTGCTTCTGTTTTGTTAGTTAAGTCTTGAACTGTTGAAATTCCTGCTCTTTTTAAACAATTAAATGATCTTACAGATAATTCTAAATCTTCTATAGACATTTCTAATACTTTAGCTGTTTTTGACTCTTCTTTTTCTACCATTATCTGAGTATTTCTAGCTGTCTCTGATAAATCTATAAATAATTCAAGATGTCCAACTATTACTTTTGCAGCTAAACTTAAAGCTTCATAAGCTTTTAAACTTCCATCTGTCCAAACTTCAATGATTAATTTATCGAAATCAACCATTTGACCTACTCTAGTGTTTTCTACAGAGTAATTTACTTTTTTTACTGGTGTAAAAATTGAATCTATCGGTAATACAGATATATCTTGATTTGGTTTCTTGTTTTTAATAGCTGTGTTATATCCTCTTCCTTTTTCAACTGTCATTTCTATTGAAAGATGTCCGCCTTCAGACACTGTAGCAATATGTAAATCTGGATTTAATATTTCAATTGTACCATCTGTCTCAATATCTCCTGCAGTTACTTCTCCTTCACCTCTAAAGTCTATTTTAACAATCTTATCTTCATTATCATAAGATTTAAATCTAACACTTTTTAAATTTACTATTAATTCTGAAACGTCTTCTACTACATCTGGTATTGTAGAGAATTCATGAACTACACCTTCAACTTTTATACTAGTTATTGCACATCCTGGAAGAGAAGATAGTAAAATTCTTCTTAATGAATTTCCTATTGTTACTCCATATCCTCTTTCTAATGGCTCACAGATAAATTTAGCATAGTTATTTTTTTCATCTACATCTATACACTCAATATTTGGCTTTTCAAATTCTATCATTTTTACCTCCACTTTATATTATTTTTGAGGCTTTTCTTTAGCCTAAATTCTATTTAGAATATAACTCAACGATGAAGTGTTCTTCAACTTGTAAGTCTACATCTTCTCTAGCAGGTTTTCTAATAACTTTTCCACTTAAATTTTTAGCATCTTTTTCAAGCCATGCTGGAACATTTCTTGCTGCATTTGTTTCTACATTTTCTTTTATAATTGCTGCATCTTTTTTATTTTCTCTGACTTTTATAGAATCACCAGGTTTAACTAAGTAAGATGCAATATCAACTTTTTGACCATTTACCTCAAATAATCCATGGTTAACTAATTGTCTTGCTTGTGGTCTAGAAGAACCATATCCTAATCTATATACAACATTATCTAATCTGCTTTCAAGAATTTTAAGTAATTCTTCACCTGTAATTCCTTTTTCTCTTGTAGCCATTTCAAAATATTTTCTAAATTGATTTTCTCTAACTCCATAAAATGCTTTAGTTTTTTGTTTTTCTCTTAATTGAATACCATATTCAGAAAGTTTTGCTTTCTTTGTAGCATGTTCTCCAGGAGCATAATTTCTTCTTGAAATACTACATTTATCAGAATAACATCTTGCACCTTTTAAGAACAATTTTTGACCTTGTCTACGGCAAATACGGCATTGTTCATCTTTAAATCTTGACATGTAACAATTACACCTCTTTCTATATTTTTATATTAATTAAACTCTTCTTCTTTTTGGTGGTCTACAACCATTGTGTGGTATTGGTGTTACGTCTTTGATAGCACTAATTTCTAGACCTGCTGTTTGAAGAGATCTTATTGCTGCTTCACGACCTGCACCAGGTCCTTTAACAAATACTTCGACAGTTTTTAATCCATGTTCCATTCCTGCTTTTGCTGCTGTCTCAGCTGCTTCTCCAGCTGCAAATGGTGTACTTTTTCTTGACCCTTTAAATCCTAATCCACCTGCACTTGCCCAAGATATAACATTTCCTTGAGCATCTGTGATTGTAACAATTGTATTATTAAAACTTGAATGTATATGTGCAGCACCTTTATCAATGTTTTTTCTATTTCTCTTTGATGTTCTTTTTGTTGTTTGAGTTTTAGCCATTTTAACTTACTCCCTCCTATTATTTCGTTTTGCTTTTTATAATTGCTTTTTTAGGACCCTTTCTTGTACGTGCATTAGTTTTTGTTTTTTGTCCTCTTACTGGTAATCCTCTTCTATGTCTTATTCCTCTATAACATCCTATTTCTTTAAGTCTTTTAATGTTTAACGCTATTTCACGTCTTAAATCACCTTCAACTTTATATTGTTCATCTATAATTTTTCTAATGCTATTTACTTCTGTATCTGTTAAGTCTTTAATTCTAGTATCAGGATTTATTCCAGTTTCTGTTAAGATTTTTTGAGAACTTGTCAAACCTATACCATAAATATAAGTAAGTCCTATTTCAACTCTTTTTTCTTTAGGTAAATCTACACCTGCTATACGAGCCATATATTTTAGCACCTCCAATTTATTATCATTTGATAGAATTAATATTTTCTATCACATCCATAGAAAAATTTTATTTTTTTCTTAGGTCTTTATATTCTAAATTAAAAGTTTTTTCTTTCTTTATAGAATATATAATTTACTCTCAAAATAACTTGAAATGTATCTAGTTTACACATCATAATACTACTACTGTTACATCTATGGTTTTGTCCTAATAAATTTACTTTGCAAATTTATCACGCTTCTAGCAAGAGTATAAAATAAATTTTATTATTTTTGCCAATTTTATCCACATAGTTATCCACATTTAGTCTTTTATGTATATAAATTAGATAGTAATTATTTTGTTTGTAAAAACGGAATTAATATTTTCTAAGTTCCTATTGTCACTAAGAAAACTTTAAAATCCGCATAATTATATTCTAAGAGATAACCACTTTGTGATTACTTCTTAAGAATATAAAAAATTTATATAAACACAAATTTGATATAAGACTTTATATTTCAAAAGTCTGTCAGCCGCTACCAATTTGTGTTGATATCTAAATTAATTTAATTATTGTTATTATCCTTGTCTTTGTTTATGTTTTGGATTTTCACAAATTACTCTAATAACACCTTTTCTTTTAATAACTTTGCATTTTTCGCACATTGGTTTTACTGATGGTCTTACTTTCATTGTTCCTTCCCTCCCTGCATTCTATATTTATTGTTACATTTTATTTTGCACGCCATGTAATTCTTCCTCTTGATAAATCATATGGCGAAAGTTCAACTCGAACTTTATCTCCTGGTAATATCTTGATATAATTTTGCCTTAGTTTTCCTGAAATATGTGCTAAAACTTGATGTCCATTTTCTAATTCAACTTTAAAAGTTGTACTTGGTAAAGTTTCAACAACAGTTCCTTCAACTTCAATAATATCTTCTTTTGCCAATTGATTTCTCCCCTTTCAATTATGTAACATGTAAATATTGTAATTAACTGTAATATTATATAGCATTTTTAGTACAATGTCAACACTTTTGGTTCTTTTTCTGTAATTAAAATTGTATTTTCATAATGAGCTGCTTTTGTTCCGTCTTGAGAGGCTATTGTCCAACCATCTTCTAGTTCCCAAACATCTGGCTTTCCCGCTATTACCATTGGTTCAATAGCAAGTGTCATACCTGCTTCAATTCTCGGTCCTTTGCCTGGTTTTCCATAATTAGGTATCCCTGGATCTTCATGCATTAATCTTCCTATTCCATGTCCTTGAAATTCTTTTACAACACTAAATCCATTTTTTTCTACATATTGTTGTATGGCAAATGAAATATCACCAATCCTGTATCCTATTTTGGCAAATTTAATTCCTTCAAAGAAAGCTTGTTTCGTAACTTGTACTAATTTTTTATCTTCTTCAGTTGCTTTTCCTACAATGTGTGTTCTTGCTGCATCTCCGTTATATCCATTTTTTAATGTGACGAAATCAATACTTACAACATCTCCATCTTTTAATACAACATTTCTGGATGGGATTCCATGAATTACTTGATCATTTATTGAGGCACATATTGTTGCTGGAAAATTTTTTACTCCTTTTATTTCACTTGGATATCCTTTTTGTGCAGGAATTCCTCCATTTTTTCTTATAATGCTTTCTGCTAATTGGTCTAATTCTAAGGTTGTTATACCTGGTTTTATTGCTTCTTCTAATGATTTGTGCACTAATGCCGTAATTCTACATGCTTCTTTCATTAATTCTATTTCTCTTTTTGATTTTATTTCTATCATTTAAAAATCCCTTCTAACGATATTTATTTGTATCTTTACTGAACAGTGGTTGATTTTGCATGAGTGAATTTTTCACAAAATTCTCATGCAAATCCCCACTACTTTTCTCTATATGTTATTTCAATTTTTCAATGATATGTTTTGCAGCTTCATCTGCCATTCTGTTTTTTGAAATTGTAATTTCTTCGTTTTGCACAATTCCCTTTTCTTCATAATATTTTAGAACAGGTGCTGTTTGTGTATCATATATTTCTAGTCTGTTGTTTATAGCTTCTTCACTCTTATCATCTTCTCTTTGAGTTAATTTAGCTCCACATTTATCACAAATTCCTTCTACTTTTGGTTTATTAATTTTGATGTTAAATGTAGCTTTACAATTTGGACATACTCTTCTTGTAATCATTCTATCTATTATTTCTTCTCTAGGCGAAATTAGGTTTATAACCATATCAATTTTTTTGTTTCTTTGTTTTAGCATTTCATCTAGTTGTTTTGCTTGCTCTGTTGTTCTTGGAAATCCATCTAATATTACACCTGCTTTTGCTTCATCTGAATCCAAGGCTTCTGCAACCATTGGAACAGTTATTTCATCTGGTACTAATTGTCCTTGTGAAATATATTTATCAGCTTCAATTCCAAGCTTTGTCTGTTCTTTTATATTTTTTCTAAATATATCTCCTGTTGATAATTGCATTATTCCTAATTCGTTACACAATATTCCAGATACTGTACCTTTTCCTGTACCTTGTGCTCCCATTATTACTAATAACATATTTTACCTCCGTATATATTAATTTAAGGCGGAATTGCAATACTCATCCGCCCATAACATTTTAAGCTAGAACAAAACTCACTTTTGACTATACATTTAAAATATAAGCTTAATGATTTTATTCTAATTTTTTATCACATTTATTCATATTCCTTGTTCAAACAAGAAGAGTTATTTTACTAGGCGTTCAAAAAAGATAACCATATGCGTACTGATGTACTTTATGGATTATCTTTTGAAGAACAACGAAGCGAAATGACAGTTATCGTTTGAACTAGTCTAAGAAGCCTTTATAATGTCTCATAACAAGTTGAGACTCTAATTGTTGTACAACCTCTAAAGCAACACCTACTACGATAAGTATAGAAGTTCCTCCAAAAGAAACATCTAAATTTGTAAATCTTAATAACATTGGTAGAATTGCTATAATTGATAGAAATAGTCCACCAAACCAAGTTATTTTTGACATTATTGAAGATAAATAATCTGATGTTGGTTTTCCAGCTCTTATACCAGGTATAAATCCTCCGTTTTTCTTAATATTGCTTGCTACTTCTGCTGGATTAAAGGTCGCATATGTATAAAAGAAAGTGAATCCAACTATTAATAGTAAATAAAGTAGCGCATTTGCTATTGAATACCCTATTGGTACACTTGATGATGATGTTGCTAATGAAAATTTATAAATAGTAGCCCAAAATCCTGTTTCTGCTGCAATATTTTGATTAAACATAGATATAATCATAGCAGGAAATGTCATAAATGATGAAGCAAATATTATTGGCATAACTCCTGCCATTACAAGTTTTAAAGGTATATGTGTATTTTGTCCTCCATACATTTTTCTTCCAACAACTTTTTTTGCATATTGAACAGGTACTCTTCTTTCTGCTTCTTGCACAAATACAACACCTGCTACTAATATAATTGCTCCTATTATTATACCCATTGCTGTAATTAAGCCTGTTGTAGAAAATCCTGCTTCTGTAATTATTAAATTGTATAATGTAACTGCTACACTTGGAAGACTAGAAATAATACCTACAAAAATTATGACCGAAATTCCATTTCCAATTCCTTTACTTGTTATTTCATCCCCTAACCACATAAGCAAAGATGTACCTGTGATTAATGATAATACAACTGTTGCTCCTGTAAGAAATGTATCGTCTACGAATATTCCATAATTTCTATAAGATAGATATATTCCTAATCCTTCAACTAAAGCAAGAACAACTGTTAATAGTTTTGTATATTTATTTAATTTTTGTCTACCTAGCTCTCCACCTTCTTTTGTCATTCTTTCCCAAGATGGAATTACCATTGCTAATAATTGTATTACAATAGATGCTGTTATATATGGACTTATACTCATTGCAAACATTGTAAATCTTGATAAAGCCCCTCCTGAAATGATATTTATTAAACTCCCAAATCCTGATGCTGATGAACTCATTGCTTCTTCAAGAGCTATACTATTAACTCCTGGAACTGTTAGATAACATCCTAATCTAAAAATTACTATAAGCAATAATGTGTATAATAATCTTTTTCTGACCTCTGGAGTCTTAATCGCATTTTTTATTGTTTGGAACAATTAAATCACCTCTATCTTTCCACCTGCAGCTACAATTTTTTCTCCAGCAGATTTTGTGAATCTATTGGCTTTTACTGTTAGTTTTTTGTCTAGTGAACCTGTTCCAAGTACAACTATTCCATCTCTAACTTTTCCAATTATTCCATCTGCTAAAAGTGTTGCTGCATTTACTTCTTCTACTGTTGATTTGTTTAACATTGTTAATGTTACTTCTGTATATTCTTTAGCATGTATGTTTTTGAATCCTCTTTTTGGTAATCTTCTATATAATGGAGTTTGACCACCTTCGAAACCACGTCTAACTCCTCCTCCTGATCTCGCTTTTTGTCCTTTATGTCCTTTTCCAGAAGTTTTTCCAAGTCCAGAACCCATACCACGTCCAACTCTTCTTCTCTTAACTTTTGCTGTTCCTGATTTTAATTCGTCTAATTGCATTTCTTTTTTCCCTCCTTACCTATTTTGTATTATTTTAATATATAAATTTATAGTATCTCTTCAACTTTTTTACCCGAGTGAAATTTTCTCCGAAAATTTCCCACGCTGTTCGTCAAATAAATATTATAATTTCTGAAAGTAAACTTTCAAAATTATAATATTTCTTCGACTTTTTTACCCCTCTTAGCTGCTACTTGTTCTATTGTGCTCATGCTTAATAGTGCTTGAATTGTTGCTGATACAACGTTTCTAGGATTTGTTGTTCCTATTATCTTTGTTCTTATGTCTTTGTAGCCTGCTAATTCTAGTACTGGTCTAACACTTCCTCCTGCTATAAGTCCTGTACCAACAGCTGCTGGTTTTAATACAACTTTTGCACTTCCAAATTTTCCTACAAATTCATGTGGTATTGTTGTTCCTACTACTGGTACACTTACTAGGTTTTTCTTTGCATCTTGTATGGCTTTTTTTATTGCGTCTGGAACTTCTGATGATTTTCCGTTTCCAACTCCTATATGTCCGTTTTCATCACCTACAACAACAACAGCACTAAATCTAAATGTTCTACCACCTTTTACAACTTTTGCAACTCTACTGATAGATACAACTTTTTCTTTTAATTCAACTGGATTTTGATTTTCCTCCATTTTAGGTTTTTCCTCCTTTTTTAGATAGTAATTTCTTATTTTTTGTGCATATTCTTAATTATTAGAATTGCAATCCTCCACTTCGTGCAGATTCTGCTAATTCTTTTACTACTCCATGATAGATTGTTTCTAGTAAAATTTTCTTTTCAAGAAAATTTTTCACGATATATCTATCCTATTGTATTCTACTAGAATTTTAATCCTCCACTTCGTGCAGATTCTGCTAATTCTTTTACTACTCCATGATAGATATATCCACCTCTATCATATACTACATTTTTTATGTTTTTTTCGATTGCTCTTTTTGCTATAAGTGCTCCAACTTCTTTGGCTGCTTCTTTATTACTGTGTTTTTCTTTTATTTCTTTGTCTAATGTAGAGGCAGAAACTAATGTAATTCCTTTTGTGTCATCAACTATTTGAGCATATATGTTTGAGTTGCTTCTATATACACATAGTCTTGGACATTCAGATGTTCCACTTATCTTTGTACGAACTCGTATATGTCTTCTTGTTCTTTCCATTTTTCTATTAGTCTTAGATATCATTTTTCTTTTCACTCCTCTCTATCTTTAAAACAAATGAAAACCTTTGTTTTATTTTTTACCTGTTTTTCCTTCTTTCCTACGTATAACTTCATCAGCATATTTAATACCTTTACCTTTATATACTTCTGGTAATCTTTTTGTTCTTATAACTGCTGCTGTTTGACCTACAAGCTCTTTATCTATTCCTCTTACTATTATTTGGTTTGCATTTGGAACATCAAAAGTTATTCCCGCTGGTGCTTCAAATATTACTGGATGTGAATATCCTAGAGTTAAGTTAAGGTTATTTCCTTGTTTTGCAACTCTGTAACCTACTCCATTTATTTCTAGTTCTTTTTTGAATTCATCTTTTACACCTATTATCATATTGTTGATTAGTGTTCTTGTTAAACCATGTAAGCTTCTTGATAATGCTTCATCGTTTGGTCTTGTAACTGTTATTGTGTTTCCTTCTATTGCTACATTTACTATTGGATTAAGCTCTTTTTCAAGTGCTCCTTTTGGCCCTTTTACAGAAATTGTATTTCCATTAAGCTTTACTTCTACTCCTTCTGGGATTGTAATAGGTTTCTTTCCTATTCTTGACATTTTTTTCACCTCTCCTTTTTATAATTTCTTACTTTCCTACGGACGAACTTTGCTCGCCCTCCCTACACCATACATAGATGGTGACCTTTTATCACGTGCCATTAACTTTCCTTTTTCTCGCTTTCACGAGTTAATTTTGCTTCACAAATTTATCACGTGTCATTAACTTTCCTTTTTCTCGCTTTCACGAGTTAAATTTGCTTCGCAAATTTATCACGTGCCATTAACTTTCCTTTTTCTCGCTTTCACGAGTTAAATTTGCTTCGCAAATTTATC
>CARPYP010000012.1:26352-50002 GCA_949045875.1 uncultured Clostridia bacterium
ACGTGTCGCTCGCAAAACAATAAAAATAATTTAAAAAACAAGTTTTTTACTTATTTTTATTGTTTTTCTCGCTTTACCATACATACGCTATTACTTCTCCACCTAAACCGTTTTGTCTTGCTTCTTTGTCTGTCATTATTCCTTTAGATGTTGATACTATAGCTATTCCTAAACCATTTAGTACTTTTGGTAAGTCTTCTTTTGAAGAGTATATTCTTAGCCCTGGTTTACTTATTCTTTTTATTCCGTCTATTACTCTTTTTCCTTTTTCATCATATTTTAATGTTACTCTTATTGTTGCTTGGTTTTCTCCTGCTATTTCTTCAAATGATTTTATATATCCTTCTTTGAATAATATATTAGCAATTGATAATTTCATTTTTGATGCTGGTATGTCAACAGTATTGTGCTTTGCTGTATTTGCATTTCTTATTCTTGTTAACATGTCTGCTATTGGATCTGTAGTTACCATTCTGGTTATACCTCCTTTTTTTGCTTTTCTTTCTTTTTTATTATATTTTGTTAGAAATTAGACATTACATATTTGTCTTCTAATCTCTGATTTCTAATTTTCTAATTTTTGTGTTTTGATCTTGAGAAAATAATTTTATTATTTTTTAGTTTTTTGGTAAAACCAATAAAATAATTAAATTATTTTATTAAACACGAGTAAAATTTACAAAGTAAATTTTTCACGTGTTTGGCGCAAAACAATTAAAATAAATTCAAAAAGAAAATTAATTTTCTTTTTTAATTTTTTTTATTGTTTTGCTGGTTTTACCAACTCGCCTTAGTAACACCAGGGATTTCTCCTTTATGTGCTAACTCTCTAAAGCATACACGGCATATTCCATATTTTCTTATGTATCCATGTGGTCTTCCACATAGCTTACATCTATTGTATTCTCTTGTTGCATATTTTTGCTCTTTTTGCTGTTTAGCAATCATTGACTTTTTTGCCATTTAGTTTTTTCCTCCTTTTTTTAATTTTTAAACGGCATTCCTAATAAAGTAAGCAATTCCTTAGCTTCTTCATCTTTCTTGGCTGTTGTTACAAATATAATGTCCATCCCTCTTAATTTATCAACTTTGTCATATTCTATTTCTGGAAATATTAATTGCTCTTTTATTCCTAAAGAGTAGTTTCCTTTTCCGTCAAATGATGTATTTGATACTCCTCTAAAGTCTCTAACTCTTGGAAGAGCTGCATTGAATAGCTTATATGCAAATTCATACATCTTTTCTCCTCTTAAAGTAACTTTACATCCAACGTTTGCTCCTTCTCTTAATTTGAATGCTGCTATGGATTTTTTTGCTTTGGTTATTACTGGTTTTTGTCCTGTTATTATACTTAAGTCTTTTATTGCATTTTCTAAGTCTTTTGGATTGTCTCTAGTGTCTCCTAATCCTATATTGATAACTATTTTGTCAAGTTTTGGAACTTGCATTACTGATTTATATTCAAATTTCTTTGTTAATGCTGGAATAGCATCTTTTATATATTGCTCTTTTAAAACACTCATTTTTTATTTAATCCTCCTTTCTTGTTTTTATTTAATTTTTGCTCCACATTTCTTACATATTCGTACTTTTTTATCGTCTTTTATTTCATAACCTATTCTTGTCGCTTTTCCACATTTTGAACATATAACATTCGCTTTTGCACTATGTATTGCCCCTTCTATTGATATTATTCCGCCTTCTTCTCCTTGTTTTCTAGGCTTAACATGTTTTTTTCTTATATTTACACCTTTTACAACTATTTTTTCTTTTTTAGGTATAATTTGGATGACTTCTCCTGTCTTTCCTTTATCATTTCCAGATAATATTTTAACAGTATCTCCTTTTTTGATATTCATTCTTTATCTCACCTCACATTTTTTGTTTATCTCTCTTTATACTCTTTTTATTATAGCTAATTTAGTTGGAAAAGAATTGTTACCAATTATTTTTCAACTAAATCTAAAGAACTTCAGGTGCTAAAGATAGTATCTTCATGTATCCACCATCTCTTAATTCTCTAGCTACTGGACCAAATATACGAGTTCCAGTTGGTGTACCATCTTCTTTTATTATGACTGCTGCATTTTCATCAAATCTAATATAAGAACCATCCGCACGTCTTGTAGCATTTTTAGTTCTGACAACTACAGCTTTTACTACTTGACCTTTTTTTACAGTTCCTCCTGGAGCAACTGTTTTTACAGAAGCAACTATTACATCTCCAATATGTGCATATCTTCTATATGAACCGCCTAAACATCTAATACACATGATTTCCTTTGCACCAGTATTATCAGCTACTTTTAATACAGTTTGTTGTTGTACCATTCTAGTTATTCCTCCTTATCTTTTTTTAGGTTTTTATTTTGTTTACAACTTCGTTTCACTCGGTTGCATAAGTTTCTTCTATATAATTAAATTTTCTATTTTCACTTAATTATTAAGAGTTAACTTAACTTTTATTTTGCTACTGCTTTTTCCATTATTTCAACTACTCTCCATCTTTTATCCTTAGAAAGTGGTCTTGTTTCCATTACTTTAACTTTATCGCCTACATGACATGCATTTTCTTCGTCATGTGCTTTTAATTTATATGTTCTTTTCATGGTTTTGTTATATATACTATGACGAACACTTGTCTCAACTGATACAACTACTGTTTTATCCATTTTATCAGATGTAACTGTACCAATCATAACTTTACGAAGATTTCTATTCTCCATAATCTTCTCCTTTCTTAATACACTTAACTTTTTACAAACAAGTATAACTGGATAGCCAAACTAAAAAACCAAAATAACATTTTTGCATTGAGGATTTTTTATGTGCAGGCTACGAAGTTTTTTATTTGTTTGACAATTCTCTTTGTCTTAAAATTGTATTAATTCTAGCAATATCCTTTTTTACTTCTTTTATTTTTAGTGGATTATCTAATCCGTTTGTTGCTAGGCTAAATTTTAGTTTGAATAATTCTGTTTTTAATTCACCTAATTCTTTTTCAAGTTCTGGTGAAGACATTTCATTTATTTTATTTATCTTCATCACTATCACCACCTACTTTATTTTCTCTTACAACAAATTTTGTTTTTATTGGTAGTTTATTTGCTGCTAGTCTCATTGCTTCTCTAGCATCAGCTTCTGATACACCTGCGATTTCAAACATTACTCTTCCTGGTTTAACTGGTGCTACCCAATATTCTGGAGCTCCTTTTCCTTTACCCATACGAGTACCAAGGGGTTTTGATGTTATTGGTTTGTCTGGGAATATTTTTATCCAAACTTGACCACCTCTTTTAATGTAACGTGTCATTGCAATACGGGCTGCTTCTATTTGATTAGATTTTATTCTACCAATTTCTAAAGCTTGAAGACCAAATTCTCCATCAGATACTGTGTTTCCCCTAGAAGCTTTTCCTCTTATTCTACCTTTTTGTACTTTTCTAAATTTTGTTCTTGTTGGCATTAATGGCATTATTGCTCTCCCCCTTCTGTTTTAACTTTTTTTTCAGGAAGAACTTCACCCTTATAAATCCAAACTTTTATACCGATTATTCCATATGTTGTATTTGCTTCTGCAAATCCATAATCTATATCTGCTCTTAAAGTTTGTAGAGGAATAGTACCCTCTTTATAGAATTCTGTTCTTGCCATATCAGCTCCTGCTAATCTTCCAGATACTGATGTTTTAATTCCTAATGCTCCAGCTTTCATAGCTTTTTGCATTACTTGTTTCATTGCTTTTCTGAATGAAATTCTTCTTTCTAGTTGAGATGCTATATTTTCAGCAACTAATTGTGCATTTGTATCAAAGTCTTTTACCTCAACAATATTTAAGTTTATATCTTTTTTTATGATTTTTTGTAAATCGGCTTTTAAACCTTCTACAAGTGCTCCACCTTTTCCTATTACTAGTCCTGGTTTTGCAGTGTATACATTAACTTTAACTGATTTAGCAGTTCTTTCAATTTCAATTTTAGAAATACCACTAACATATAATTTTTTCTTTACATATTCACGGATTTTTTTATCTTCTACTAAGTAGTCACTAAAGTTTTTTGAATCGGCATACCATTTTGAGTCCCAATCTTTAATTACACCTACTCTTAATCCATGTGGATGCATTTTTTGTCCCATCTTTAAGACTCCTCCTTTCTTTTACCTCTATGATCTTTCTCTTAAAACTATAGTTATATGACTTGTTCTTTTTCTTATTCTTACAGCTGAACCTTTTGCTGCTGCTCTTATTCTTTTCATTGTTGGACCTTGATTTGCATAGATTTCAGCAATATATAAGTTTTGACCATCCATATTATGATTATTTTCGGCATTTGCAATAGCTGATTTTAATAATTTTTCAACTATTGGTGATGCTGCTTTTGGTGTATATTTCACAATAGCTAAAGCCTCATTTACTTCTTTTCCTCTAATTAAATCTGCTACAATTTTTACTTTTCTAGGAGAAATTCTAGCATCTCCTAAAGTTGCTCTAGCTTCTAATACTGTATTTTCTTCCATCTTACTTATTACCTCCTTCTATTTCTTTACTGTTGTTGCTTTTTCTCCAGCATGACCTTTGAATGTTCTTGTTGGAGCAAATTCTCCTAATTTATGTCCTACCATTTCTTCTGAAATGTATACTGGTACATGTTTTCTACCATCATGAACTGCTATTGTATGACCAATCATTTGTGGATAAATAGTTGATGCTCTTGACCATGTCTTTAGCACTTCTTTATTTCCTGATTCATTCATAGCTTCAATTCTTTTTAAAAGCTTTGGTTCTACAAATGGTGTTTTTTTACTTGATTTTGACATTATTTTCCACCCCTTCTCTTAACAATTAGTCTATCTGTTCTATTATGTTTCTTTCTTGTCTTATATCCGTTTGCTGGTTTTCCCCAAGGAGTCATAGGTCCTGAACGTCCAACTGGTGCTCTACCTTCACCACCACCATGAGGGTGATCTACTGGGTTCATAACTGATCCACGAACTGTTGGTCTGATTCCTAAATGTCTTGTTTTTCCTGCTTTTCCTAGTTTTATGTTTTCATGTTCTGAGTTTCCAATTGTTCCAATTGTTGCTCTACAATTAACTAAAATTAATCTCATTTCTCCAGAAGGTAATCTTACATGCGCATATTTTCCTTCTTTAGCCATTAATTGAGCAGATTGACCTGCACTTCTTACTAGCTTTCCTCCTTGACCTGGATTTAATTCTATATTATGAATTAATGTACCTACTGGTATATTTTCAATTTGCATACAGTTTCCAGGTTTAATATCAGCTTTTATTCCTGCTACTACTTTAGCTCCATCTGTTAAACCTTGTGGTGCTAAAATATAAGCTTTTTCTCCATTTTCATATTTTAGTAATGCTATGTTTGCACTTCTGTTTGGATCATATTCTATTCCAACTACTGTTGCAACCATATCATCATTTTTGTTACGTTTAAAATCTATTATTCTATATTTTTGTCTGTTTCCTCCACCTTGGTGTCTAACTGTTATTCTACCATATGAGTTTCTTCCTGCTTTTTCTTTCTTTTTTGCAAGTAAAGATTTTTCAGGCGTTTTTTTTGTAATTTCTTCATAGTCAGAAAGTACCATGTTTCTTCTTGATGGAGTGTAGGCTTTAAAATGCTTCATACCCATAATTTTTTCATTCCTTTCTTCTTTACGGATTTTTTCCTGCTCCGTATCGCAGCTATTCTTTATTATCCGAGTAATTTCTCGATAAATATATTTTTTGAATTAAGAAGTGAATTCATCAATCGAATCCTTATACTTCTTCCCTTTAACTTCTTTTCCACCTTTTGTAAGGTATGTTTTTTGTTCTGGATTTGTATCAATTGTTACAATTGCCTTTTTCCAGTCTGATGTTCTTCCTGTATGAACCCCTACTCTTTTTTCTTTTCCTCTAACTGTTATAGTATTTACTTTTAATACTTTAACTTCAAAAATCTTTTCTACGGCTTTCGCAATATCAATTTTTGTAGCTTTTTTGCTAACTTCAAAGGTATACTTTCCAGCTTGTAATTCGGCACTAGATTTTTCAGTTACTATTGGTCTTATTATTGTTTCTTCTGCTAACATTTACATGTACACCTCCTCTAATTTCTTAACAGCATCAAGAGTAACAACTAATTTATTGTATTTTAATAAATCATAAACATTTATTGTGTTTACTAATATTGTTTTAACTCCTTCTATATTTCTTGCTGATTTTTGAACATTTTCATTTTTCTCAGGTAACATTATAAGAGTTTTTCCTTCAACTTTTAAGTTGTTTAGTGCTGTTACCATATTTTTTGTTTTAATCTCATCAAAAGCGATTTTATCAACAACTGTTAATGTATTTTCTAATACTTTAGAGCTTAATACAGATTTTATAGCGATTCTTCTTTCTTTTTTATTAATTGTATATCTGTATGAACGTGGTTTTGGTCCTAAAGCTATACCACCTTTAATCCATTGTGGAGCACGTATACTTCCTTGTCTTGCTCTACCTGTTCCTTTTTGTCTCCAAGGTTTTCTACCACCGCCTCTAACTTCTGCTCTTGTTTTTGTGCTTTGTGTTCCTTGTCTTTGATTAGCTAAATAATTAACTACTGCTGCATGAACTAACTCTTTATTTGGTTTTATTCCAAATATTTCTTCATTTAATTCAATTTCGCTTACTTTTTTACCTGTAATATCATAAACATCTATCTTAGGCATCTTATATTTCCTCCTTTCTCTTATTTACCGCTCTTTACAGTTTTTCTTATTTTTAATATTGCACCTTTAGCTCCTGGTACACTACCTTTTACTAAAATTACATTTTTATCAAGATCTACTTTTACTATATCTAAGTTTTGTATTGTGACAGTTTGAACTCCCATATGTCCTGGAAGTTTTTTACCTTTAAATACTCTTCCTGGTGTTGATGTTGATCCCATTGAACCTGGTCTTCTATGATACATAGAACCATGTCCCATAGGTCCTCTTGATTGTCCATGACGCTTGATAACACCTTGAAATCCTTTTCCTTTTGTAGTACCTTGAACATCTATTTTATCTCCAGCTTCAAAAACATCTGCTTTAATTTCATTTCCTACTGCAATATCTGCTATTTCAGAAACTCTAAATTCTCTTAAATGTTTTTTTAGAGCTAATTTTGCTTTAGTGAAATGTCCTTTTTCTGGTCTATTGATTCTGTTTTCTTTCACATCTCCATAACCTAATTGTATAGCATTGTATCCATCCGTTTCAGTTGTTTTTACTTGTGCTACTATACATGGTCCTGCTTCAATTACTGTCACTGGAATAACCAATCCTTTTTCATCAAATATTTGTGTCATTCCTATTTTTTTACCTATAATTGCTTTTTCCATTTTTATTTTCCTCCTTAACTATTGGCTGGTGTATTTAATACCTCAGCTTGGTTCCCTTTTAGTCTTTAAAAGTTTAAAAGGTAAGATTTCTTTACAATTTCATTTCTATATCCACACCTGCTGGTAGTTCTAGTTTCATTAGGTTGTCTATTGTTTTTTGTGTTGGATAAGAAATATCAATAACTCTTTTATGTGTTCTCATTTCAAATTGTTCTCTTGAGTCTTTGTATTTATGAGGACAACGTAAAACTGTTACTACTTCTTTTTTTGTTGGTAGTGGAATAGGTCCTGAAACTTTTGCTCCTGTTCTTCTAGCAGTATCTACTATCTTTTCAGCAGACTGATCTAGAACATCATGATCATAAGCTTTTAATCTTATTCTAATTTTTTCACTACTTGTAACTTTGTTTGCAACTGCCATAGTAATTTTTCCCTCCTTAATTTATATTTTTTTGACCTTTCTAAAATCACTTATGTATCTCCTCTAAATGTTTCGTGCGAGTAAAATCTTCTGAAGAAAATTTTTCACGCCTAATACATTTTACTATATGTTATATACCTAATGTGCTTATACGCTAGTGATTTTAGTTAAATTATTACGGCAAGTTTTAAAACGCCCCCTGGTGTTTCCTGTTTTTCCGTTTTTTAATCCCAAGTGTTTTTCTTATTTATCTTGGGATAAGCGTTTTTATCTTACGGTTTATTCTTTTTGATATTTTAAATTATATCTTCTTCTATCCTTACGGATTAGCGGAATAAATCGTATTTTTAAAACTTATCGCCTTGGTCTACGCCACGACATGCTCCACAGAAGTTCCCTCCAAAATGATATCATTTTCATGTTACAATCATTTGTAGCTACATTCTGCTTCATCGCGATTTTATAACTTCTATATTATACAATGCCTATCTCCGTATGTCAAGCACTTTTTTACATTTTTGTATTTTTTTTGTAATATTTCGTTTTTATTTACGGATACCCCAATTTACATGCAATTTTGGGTTGTATAAGAACCCTACATTTCTTTTTACTTTTCTTTTTGACATTTTGTTGCTTTTACTGCTTTTTAGTGGTATAATTATATTGTACTAAAAATAATCTACGAGGAGGATTTGTAATGGAAAAACAAATCAATACGTGTGAAGAGCTTTTTTCGCACACCTTCACTTTACGGAAGAAGGTTAATAATTTACCTGTAATATTGGCAACCATGCAACTTTTAAGCGACAGTGGCTTTAATTGTTTTTTTACTATTACTGGTGAAAGAACAATTCCTAATGAAAAGCCACGATGGTTGGAGATTCATTTATATGAACGGAGCTCAAAGCACTCGACTTTGACATTTGCTAGATTATTAAAATCAGCTCCAACTGTTGAAGACGAAAAAGCTATTTCAAATATAATTTTTGCAATATCACTTAATGCAAAAATTATGTTTAATCATAGCTTGGATCGTAATCAGATTATAATAAATGTTTTCTCTCCAACTAATGAACAAAAACAAAAATCTATATTGGAATATTTCAATTTAGATAAGTAATTAATTTTCCACCCCACCATGTTCCTTACATGGTGGATGGCTTTTTTTATTGTACAAAAAAAAGACCCTGTTATAGGTCTTTTATTTATTACTCAGCTGATTCTTCTGCATCAGGAGCTTCATAAGCAGCAAGTATTGCGCTTTGAATTTTTTCCCTTGTTTCAGGGTTGATTGGATGAGCTATATCTTTGAAATCTCCGTTTGGAGTTTTTCTGCTAGGCATAGCTATGAATAATCCGTTTTGGCTTTCGATAACTTTGATATCATGAATTACAAATTCGTTATCAAATGTTACAGAAGCTACAGCTTTCATTCTGTTTTCTGAATTTACTTTTCTTAAACGTACATCTGTTATTTGCATTTTGTGCACCGCCTTCCAAAGTTTAATATGTTTGTACATATTTATTATATCTATGTACAATTATATTATTCGTCATTTTCTTTTTTTTTCCTTCTTATTTTTTTACATTTTTTTCATATTTCCTTTTAATTTGTTGTTTCACACATTTTTATTTTCTTTTTCACATATTTTATTGAAAATTCATATAAAAGAGTATATAATATTTTAGTAATTTATAAAGAGAGTGGGAGTTCATTGTGAAAGATATTAATGGTTTGATTACATATAAAAGTATTTATTTTATAGGTATTGGTGGAGTTAGTATGAGTGGTATCGCTCATACTCTAAAACATTTTGGTTTTAATGTGTCTGGGAGTGATGCTACTGATTCAGATACTATTCGAAATCTTATTAGTTGCGGTATTCCTGTATCTATAGGTAATAATTTAGAGAGTGTTAAAAAAGCTGATTTAGTTGTTTATACTGCTGCTATTTCCAAGGATGACCCAGAGTTAGTTATGGCTCAACAACTTAACATTCCTACAATGGAACGTGCTGTCTTTCTAGGTTTGCTTACAAAGTGCTTTGATGATACAATTACAATTTCTGGTACTCATGGAAAGACTACTACTACTTCTATGGTTTCTCTTTGCTTCTTAAAAGCAAATCTTAATCCTAGTATTCAAGTTGGTGCATATTTAAAGAATATTTCAGGAAATTATACAGTTGGTAATAGCGATTATCTTATATTAGAGGCTTGTGAGTATGTAGAGAGCTTTTTGCATTTTTTCCCAAAGTCTGCTATTGTTTTGAATATTGATAATGATCATTTGGATTATTTTAAAAATATTGATAATATTAAAAATGCTTTTATTAAATATGTAAAATTATTGCCTTCTGACGGATTGCTTGTAATAAATGGTGATGATAATAGATGTTTAGATTTAAAAAATGCTACTAATGCTAAAGTTATTACATATGGCATTAATAATACTATGGCTAACTTTACAGCTAAAAATATTACTTTTGATTATAATGGTTTTCCAGAATTTGATGTATATCATACAAATATATCTTCCTATAATGATAATGGAGAATTTTATTCCCATATCAAATTGTCTGTACCAGGAGAGCATAATATATTAAATTCCCTAGCTTGTATTGCAATGTGTTCTTATTATAATATTAATACTGAAATCATAAAGTCGGCTTTATTGGAGTTTACAGGTGCTAATAGAAGAATGGAATTTAAGGGAAAGTTTAATAATAATGTTTCTGTGTTTGATGATTATGCTCATCATCCTACTGAAATAAACGCTACTGCTTTATCTCTTAAAAATAAGAAGTTTAATAGGTCTTGGGCTGTTTTTCAACCTCATACTTATAGTAGAACTAAAAATCTTTTAGATGATTTTGCAAAAGTTTTATTAAATTTTGATAATGTTATTATTACTGATATTTATGCTGCTCGTGAAAAAAATACTTATGGTGTTTCTTCTAAAGATTTGGCTGATAAATTACTTTCTTTGGGCGGAAATGTTAAGTATATTTCTGATTTCAATAATATTGTTAATTATTTAAAAGATAATGCTAATGATAATGATATTGTTTTAACTATTGGTGCAGGTACAGTTACAGAAATTTCTAATCTTTTAGTGAATTAGAGTTTTTTATACTTTTTATAGGGGTTCTTATGATAGAACCCCTTTTTGATTGTATGTTTTTTTCAATTTATAATTTTATATTTCAAATAACAATGAATTTTGTGGAAATACTATTCGCACTTCTGTCCCTTCATTATAAATAGAGTTTAATTCTATTGCTGTCCCTAGTTTATCACATAATTTTTTGCATAAATATAACCCTATCCCCGTAGATTTTTTGTTTGATAATCTTCCATTAGTTCCTGTAAAGCCTTTTTCAAATACTCTTGTGATTTCTCCTTTTTTTATTCCTATACCATTATCTTTTATATACAAAATTACATTTTCTTTGCCTTGTTTACCATATATCTCTAAATTTAATTCACTTTCGGTTTTCCCATATTTTACACTATTTTGTATTATTTGATTTAATATAAATACTAACCACTTGCTATCTGTATTTACATCTAAATCTAAATCATGAATATTAATTAATACTTTTTCTCCAATTAATACATTTTTGTTTTTCTTTATGCTCTCATTAACTATTTCTTTTAAATTTATCTTTTTTATATAATAATCTTTTTCTACTGCGTTACTTCTTGCGTAAAACAGAGCTTGTTCAATATAGTTTTCTACCTTGTCTAGTTCTTCATTTATACTTTTTGTTACTGTATTTTTATTGTTTTCTATTATCATTTTACTTGTTGCTATTGGCATTTTTATTTCATGTATCCATAATTCTATATATTCTTTATAGTCTTCTTGTAAATATTTATATTTATTAACATTTTCTATCATAGATTTGTCTACTTCTTCTAATATTTGTTTGAATATTTTTCCTTCAATAAAAATAGGCTCTTTGATAATTTCTGTAATTAAATATTTTTCATCAAGTTCCTCTAATGTATTTTTTATATTTGTATAATAATTTCTTTTTATGAAATATTCTACAAGTATGCCTATAGTTCCCAAAAAGATTATACTTAGAGGAATATATATTTTTATAAAGTTTCCAAATGAATATGCCATTAAGAATATTTCTATGGTTGCTAAACTGAATATTATTAATGTTATTGTTAACAATTTGCCCTTTATAAAATCTCGAAATTTCATTCTTTTAGTTCTCCTATCTAATTGATCTGAAAAAAAGAGTATTGCTAGGTAATTTTTCTTTAAAATATTATAGTAATACACATTTAGTATTTTCGAAGAAAAATAACAGCATGATACAAAGTTTTTAAACAAGTATGTAGCCTTGTCCTCGTCTAGTTTCTAATAGTTCCTTTAATCCTAATTCTCCTAGTTTACATCTTAGTCTAGTAATATTTACTGTTAAAGTATTATCATCTATAAAACTCTCACTCTCCCATAAACATTCCATTATATCATCTCTTGATACTATTTTTTCTCTATTTTGGACTAAGAAATGTAATATTTTATATTCATTTTTAGTTAGTTCTACTATCTTATCATTTCTCTCTATTGTACTTTTTGAAGTATTTAATATAAAGTCTTTTGCATCTATCTTTTGGTTTGTTTCCCCTATTGCATTTGTTCTTCTTAATAATGAACCTATCTTTGCAAGTAAAATTTGAATATTAAATGGTTTTGTTATATAATGGTCTGCCCCATAGTTTATACATAGCAATTCGTCTATTTCACTTTCCCTACTTGTAACTATTATTATAGGCATTTCTGATTTTTTTCTTAACTCTTTGCAAATATATTCTCCATCCGCTTCTGGTAAATTTATGTCCAGTAATAATAGGTCTGGATTTATTTCTAAAATTTTATTTATAGTATCTTTAAATTCTTTTAGAGTTTGTGCTTTATATCCATTGTTGTTTAAAAATATTTCTAATTCATTTCTTAATTTTTCATCATCTTCTACTATTAATATTTTTTTCATTTTTATATCCTCTCTAACTCTAAAAGAAGTTCTACCATAGTGTTGTTGACATTTCTGGTATCCCTATGTATACAAGTTGTTTTCATAATCATTTATTACTTGCGTGTCTTTATTATACCAAGTAATTAATAGTTCTTCTATATTTCCTTCGGTTTTTTCTTTTAAAGTTATATTAGTTCCTTCTGATGTTTCTTCTATTTCTAATTTGGTAAATTTGCAATTTTCATAAGTCCTATCTTTTTCATTTGTCCATTTGTCTCTAGTGCTGTCTAATATTGCCGTAAAATTGTTATCTCCCTCAAAATACACATCTGTTATAATCATATCTCCTTCTGTGGTATAATTTATACATCTTATAAAGTCTTGTGTATTGTTTTCTATATTATTTATGAACCCGTCTAGTTCATCTTTATTATAAATTTTATTTCCATGAATAGATACTACACAATTATCTAATACTGCATTTATTAAACTATATTCTTTTGGCAATTCTTCTATTTTATTCTCTTTATAATTATTTTTATTTTCTATATCTGATATAGCTCCTGCTATAAATTTATTGAACATATACATTTCAGTTTTTATTATTTGTTCTCCATCACCTTCTGAATTATATTTTTCTACCTCTACCTTATAGCCTAATCCCAAATATGTAGTTTTATTATCTTTGGTTCCTTCTTCAATAACAAAAATAGGAATTTTTAAGTTCGATACTCTATTATAATCTATAAAAAACATTACCCCTAACGTAATTACAATACCAATTATTATTCCTATTAGCATTTTTATACTTTTCTTCATATTACCACCTTTTAAACCTTTCTGTTATTTAGATGTCTTCTTTCTTGATTTTAGTTGGTATTTTGTAAATAAAAGTGTAAAAATTATTGTTATGCACAAAAATATAAAAGAAATACTTAAAATCCCTATTCCTATATAATTCAAGTTGTGTTCTTGCATCTGTTCTATAACTGTGTTTTCATAAGTTTTATCTATTTCGCCTTTTGTACTATTTATAACATCTTCCGTTGTTTCTAATTTCTGTGTTTCATTTGTATTTTCTACTCTTTCTGTTTCATCCTTTATTATTGATTGGTTATCTTGCACTTTACTTTCTTTATTAAATAAAGTTTTTAATCCTATAACAAATGTTAAAATAAACATTGCTAGATTACTTAGTAATAATCTTAATGTATGTACACTTCTATAATATCTCCATTTTATAGTTCCACTTGGTTTATTTAGTAATTTTGCAATTTCTTCAAATGGTAAACCTGCTATTATTTTTAATGATATTATTTCCCTTTCTTGTTCATCTAATTTACTAATCAATTTATTAAATTCTTCTTTATCAATTATATTATTTATTTCATTATCTTTATCTTCAATTTCATAAACTGTATCTATGTCAAAATGTTCTCTCTTTTTCCTTAATAATGAAATAGCTTCATTCTTAGTTACTGAATATATCCAACTTGCAATATTGGAATTTGGCAATTTTTCTTTTTCAAGTGTATATAGTTTGGAAAAAAATATTTGCATGATATCTTCTGAATCTTCTTTGTTTTTAAGAATTCCAAAAGCAATTCTATATATTAATTTGTGATATTTTGTGTATATTTTTTGAAATGCTATATCTTTATTAACACTTTTTAGTTCTAAAAATAATTCATTTAATCCTTCTTCTATTTTTGCCATTTTCACATCATTCCTTTCTATACACAAACACAAATTGAAAAAGAATTGTTCCCAATTCTTTTTTCAATTTATTTCTCATCTTAGTAGACAAATAAAACTATCATATATACTACATACATAATTAAATATATAAGCCCATTAGATCTATTCATTTGATTTTTTGGCGGTATTATTGGGAATAGTGATAATAATAGTATTCCTAATATTAATATTACCATTTCTAAGTTATATGATGTATTATATAGTATTGGATTTATAATTGCTGATACACCAATTATAAGTAACATATTAAAAATATTTGAACCTATAATATTTCCTATCGCTATATCACTATTTCCTTTAATTGCTGCTGTGACACTTGTTACTAATTCTGGCAAGCTTGTACCAATTGCAAGTATTGTTAAACTAATTATTTTTTCACTTATATTAAAATGTCTCGCAACAACTAAAGCATTGTCTACAGTTAAATCACCACCAACTTTTAATCCAATTATTCCCAATATGATAAATATTACACTTTTTAAAATTGATATTTTGTTATCTTCTGTTTTCAGTTCTATTATGGTATCTTCTTTATCAAATTGCTCACCTTTTTTTCCCATAATTATTGTGTATGCAATAAATATTATAAATAGTATTAATAATATGATTGCTTCTATTTTTGTTATTCCTTCTCCTGTATTGCAGAATATCATAAATATAATTGTTAGTATTAAACACATTGGCATTTCTATTAGTCTTGTTTCTTTTTGAAATTTTATTGGTCTAATAACTGTTGATAAGCCTAATATTAATAATAAATTTGCTATATTACTTCCAATTACATTTCCCATTGACATATCTGAGTGTCCTTCTAATGCAGAGGTTAGACTTACAAATAGTTCTGGCATTGATGTACCTATTGATACTATTGTTAAACCTATTATTATTTCTGGAATATGAAATTTTTTTGCTATACTACTTGAACCTTCTACTAAAAAATCGGCTCCTTTTACAAGTAATGCAAATCCTATAATTATTAAAAATATTGATAAAATCATCTCTTTTTCCTTCCTCTTGTGTTGTTGTGTTAATATTATCATAAATAGAGAGATTTATCAATATTTTTTTGACATCAATTGATATTAAAATTTTGCAACTAATTTGTTAAATTTAGATTTTATATAATTATCTAATTTTTCCATAAATTCATCTGCATTTATTTGCTTTTTAGCAACCATATCTAACCCTTTTTCCCAACTTGCAGTTAATTTTGGATTTAACATATCTGGCATTGCGGTGTTTACTACATCATATATTGCTTCTCCTTTGGCTGTCGGGGTTATTATTTGTGTTTTATTATTTATTGCAATATATTTTATTTTTTCTAATTTTTTCATTATTTCTGCTCTTGTTGCACTTGTTCCTATTCCTGCTCCTTTTATTTGCTCACGCAGTTCTTCATCTTCAATTAGTTTTCCTGCATTTTCCATTGCTAAAATTATAGAACCAGAATTGTATCTTGGTGGTGGGTTAGTTTGCGCTTCTTTAATTTCATAATTTAATACATTAATTTTTTGACCTTTTTTTAATGTATTTAATATATCTAGGTTTTCTTTATTTTCACTTTCAGCTTCTTCTTTTGCATCTTTGCTTTTTAATATCTCTAAATATCCTATTTTGGTACAAACTTTTCCTGATGTTGTAAACTGCTCGTTTTCAACCTTTATAGTTACAGATATTTTATTAAATTCTGCTGGCGGAAAAAAGATAGCTAAAAATCTTTTTACTATTATTTTATATACCCTTTTTTGAAGCTCTGGCAGTTTTTCATAATTTTCATATCCTTGACCTGTTGGAGTTAAGGCATAATGGTCTGTTATTTTACTGTCATTAACATATTTAGTTTTTGTTAAATCTGTAGAATATTTTTCTTCTGACATTTTTTTTATATACCCTTGGATTTCCTCATCCTTATACCCTCTTGCTATTCCATTTAAGTTCGTTTTTATTACTTTTGCAACTGCTGTTGATAAAACTCTTGCATCTGTTCTTGGATATGTAACTAATTTTTTCTCATATAAATTTTGCACTATTTCTAGGGTTTCATCTGGTTTTATTTTAAATCTTTTAGTACATTCATTTTGTATTTCTGCAAGGTTAAATAATAATGGTGCATTTTCTTTTATTTTTGATTTTTTTACTTCTTGTACAAGTATTTCTTTATCTTTTAAAGACATTATAAAGTCTTTTGCATCTTCTTGCTTTTTGAACCCATTGTCATTATATAGCTTTGGAGAATTGTATACTTTTGAATTTTCTGTGACTTTCCATTCTGCATTAAATGAATTTTCTTCATTTTCTCCAAATTTACCAATTATTTTATAATATGGGACTTTTACAAAGTTTCTTATTTCTCTCTCTCTTGATACTATCATTCCTAATACACATGTCATTACTCGTCCTACTGATATTGAAATTCTGTCTTCATTTAATTCTTTTGCTATTCTTCTTCCATATATTATTGAAAGAAGCCTTGAAAAGTTTATTCCTATTAAATAATCTTCTTTTGCTCTTAAATATGCCGCATCTGATAGACTGTCATATTCTGATAGGTCTTTCGCTTCACTTATTCCTCTTTTTATTTCTTCTTCTGTTTGCGAGTCTATCCATACTCTTCTTCTGTTTGGCAATTTTATCCCTGACTCTTGCTCAACTAGTCTGTATATATATTCCCCTTCACGCCCTGAGTCAGTTGATACATATACAGAATCTACATCTTGTCTTGATAATAAACTCTTTATTATGCTAAATTGTTTTTGTACGTTGTCTATTATTTCATATTTAAAGTCTTTTGGTATGAATGGCAATGTGTCTAGTCGCCATAACTTTAGCTTTTCATCATATTTTTCAGGGTATGACATTGTTACTAAATGCCCTACACACCATGTTATTATCCATTCTCCTGCTTCTAGGTATCCATCTCTTCTTGCTCCGTTTATGTTTAATACTTTCGCAAATTCCATTGCTACTGATGGTTTTTCTGTTATTAGTATCTTTTTTGCCATGTATTTTTTCCCTTTCTTCATATCGTGTATTGAAAATGGACGGACACAAGGCCCACCCATATAAGCTTTACTCTGTTCTTAGTGCTTCTACTGGATCTTTCTTTGCTGCAAATCTAGCTGGTATTAATCCCGCCATTACGGTTAGGATCATGCTTATTATTACTAAGATGATTCCTCCTGTTATTGGTAATGATGCTACTCCTGATATTCCTGCTACTGCTTTTATTATTATGTTTGCTGGTATACATAGTAATAATGTTATTCCTATTCCTAACAATCCTGCTACTAATCCTACTATAAATGTTTCTGCATTGAATACTCTTGATATGTCTCTCTTTGAGGCTCCTATTGCTCTTAGTATTCCTATTTCTTTTGTTCTTTCTAGTACTGATATATATGTTATTATTCCTATCATGATTGATGATACTATTAATGATATTGATACAAATGCTATTAATACATAACTTATTACGTCTATAATTGTTGATACTGAGTTCATCATGATTCCTACAAGGTCTGTGTATGTTATTACATTCCCTTCTTTTCCTTCATCTCTTTGTTTTTGATTGTATTCTTCTATTGCATCTTCTATTGCATCTTTAGCTTCAAAGTCTTTTGGATAGATGTTTATTGAATTTGGCACATTTAAGTCTACTGAACCTAATTTTATTAGATTGTCTTCATAATTTACTCCTGCATTTGTAGCATAATTTTGCATTAGTGTTGCTAGTTCTTCTTTCGTTAAATTTGATAAATATTTTTGCTGCTCTGGACTTAATTTAGAGTAGTCAAATGAGGTTGATGATGAACTCTCCTGAAATTCCATTCCTGTAAATACATTTTTTTCTTTATTTCCTTTTTGCTCTTTTACTATTTCTGTTTCATTTATTTTGTTTGCTAAATGTGTTATTAATTCACTTCTATATGCAATAATTCCTGGAATGTCCTCTTGAGTTACACTTTCTTCATTTCTTTTAATTATTCCTACTATTTTTAAGTCTTCTGCATTTGCTATTTTTCCTTTCATATAATCAATATTTGCTGATTTGTCTACCCAGATTCCATTTTCTTTTTCATAATAGTCTGTATTTAGTAAAAGTTTAAATTTCATTTTTAATATATCTTCAAAGTTGTATTCTGAGATTTCATTTTCTTCTACCTTTTCACCATTCATTACTTTTTTCATTTTTTCTTCTAATTCGTCTTGATTTAATAATCCTAGTGAATATAATGTATAATCACTTATTTTATTATTATCTCCTACAATTAGTACTACTTCATTATACTCTTTTGGCCAATTACCAGATAATAAGTCATATTGTGTTTCTATTAAATTTTGATTATTTAATAATTCCATCCATACGTCTGTAGTAGTAAAACTAGACATCATTGACATTTGGCTACCACTACTATTTCCCATTCCTAATTTTTCCATGACTGTACTAGGGTTTACTTGTACAATTCCATCTTCTGTATTTTCTTTATATACATTAAGTTGTATATCATATTTATATTGTATTGCACTTGAATTTTCCTTTATTTTTGTGTCTTCATTATCAAGGTGTTGTTTTAGTGCTTCTAAATTATTATTTTGTACCTTTGATGATACTGTACTCATCATATCTGTCATTATGTTTTTAGAGTATATTTTTTGTTTATCATATTCTGTGTTTTCTTCTTCTTCAATTCCCATCATACTTTCCATCATACTTGCAACATCTATAGTGGATTCTTGTATCATTAGCGGGTATGAAGATAATGTATCTTCTTGTACTTTTGTTATGTAATTTTGTACACCATTTGATAGTGATAATATTAATGCAATTCCAATTATTCCTATGCTTCCTGCAAATGATGTTAAAAGTGTTCTCCCTTTTTTGGTCATTAAATTGTTTAGGCTTAATGCTAATGCTGTAAAAAAATTCATAGATGTTTTTCCGTCTTTTGCTGTTAATTTTTCTTCTTCTGTTCCATCATATGGATTTGAATCATCTGTTACTGTTCCATCCAATACTTTTATTATTCTTGAAGAGTATTTTTCTGCTAACTCTGGGTTGTGTGTTACCATTATTATTAATTTGTCTTTTGAAATTTTCTTTAAAATTTCCATGATTTGAACACTGGTTTTAGTGTCTAATGCTCCTGTTGGTTCATCTGCTAATATAATATCTGGATTGTTTACTAATGCTCTTGCAATTGCAACTCTTTGCATTTGACCTCCTGATAACTCATTTGGTCTTTTGTTTATTTGTTCTTTTAGTCCAACATCTTCAAGTGCTTTTATTGCTCTATTTCTTCTTTCATTTTTAGATACTCCTGATAAAGTAAGTGCAAGTTCTACATTTGATAATACACTTTGATGTGGTATTAAATTATAGCTTTGAAATACAAAACCGATTGAGTAGTTTCTATATGCATCCCAGTCTTTATCTTTAAATTCTTTTGTAGATTTACCATTTATTACTAAATCCCCATTTGTATATCTGTCTAATCCCCCAATAATGTTTAAAAGTGTGGTTTTTCCACATCCGCTTTGGCCAAGAATTGATACAAATTCTGATTTTCTAAATTTTATATCAATTCCCTTTAATGCTTCTACTCCTGATGAATATAATTTAGTAATTTTTTTTAATTCTAACATTAATTTATATTCCTTCTTTCTTAATAGTTTTCCCCTTAATTCTTTATGAATTATATTCTAATGTTATGAATTTGTCAAGGTGAGAGTGTTTTCAAATAAATTACATTTGTTCTTTCCATTTAAAACTATCAATAATATTCTTTGTTACTTTTTTAGTTTCTTCTGATTCTTCAAAAAGTGTTTCTTGTATTAGAATAAATTTATAATCACCTACAATATAATATTGTGTTGTTATTACATCGTTATTTTTAGTAATGAATGCATACACAATTTCTCCATTATCTGTTGTAGAACCATTTGCATTAACTTCTACACCTTTTTGATTTCTAACTTGCATTAAAAGTTGATTTAAAATTGCTTTTCTAAATTGCTCATGCTCTGTTTTGGGATACCTATTTGTACCAGCATTTATAGAAATGTTATTTGGTTGCCTATTCTTTTCTTGCCCTTTTAATACATAGAAAAATTTTTCTTTTGTAGAATGCTCTTTACTTTCTATCCAATTTTTAGGAAGTTCATAACTACCAAAGTCTTTATTAAAAATAGTTTTATCTTCTGCTTTATTTGCTAATTCAGATTTTATAGAATTAAATTGTTTTATGGAGAAATATCCAATAACTATTATTATAATTGTAACAATTATTGAGATAAGTATAATTATTTTCTTTTTCATAACTTTTACTCTCGCTTTCCTCTTTTATTTTCTACCATTTATTAAATATTTTAATACTATTATAAGTTGTTATTCTAAAATAATAACCTAGAACACTGATTATAAGTATTCTAGGTTTCAATATTTGGTGCTCCTTCAAGGGCTCGAACCTTGGACCTACCGGTTATGAGCCGGTTGCTCTAACCAACTGAGCTAAAGGAGCATTTTTACAAAATTATGTCAGAAGAATAATTGGAGCGGGTAGTGGGAATCGAACCCACGTAGTCAGCTTGGAAGGCTGGAATTCTACCATTGAACTACACCCGCATGTATTTCCTTCTGACAGTTATTAATTATAATGGTTAATTTTTATTTTGTCAATACTTTTTTTAAAATTTTTTTATTTTTGTAAAAGTGACACCTATTTGTATTTTATTTCATAGTATATCATATATTAATTTAAGAATAGAAGTTTTTAATTTCTATATTTTACTAGAAAGGAAGATGCTTATTATGAATAATAATATTGATATGTCTAAACTTATGCAAATGCTTTCTAAGATGGATAAAAACCAATTGGAAAAAGGACTTCAACAGGTTCAACAAATGTTAGATTCTAAGGATAAAAACAAAAATCAATAATACATATGATTTAGGCAGACATTTAAATTTTTAATTATGCCTGCCTCTATACTCATAAATTACACTTATAATTAACAAGGAGGATAATAATGGATGAATCTGAAATGTCTGATATGATAAATAATATTAGTAAAATGATAAATGATGGTAATATTCCAGATGATATAAAAAATATTGTTAATAATTTAAAGTCCAATTCTTCTACAGATAATACTAATACTTCTTCTAATTCTTCTGCACCTAATATAGATTTTGATACTATCTTAAAGATGAAATCTATTTTTGAGAAGATGAATTCTTCTGAAGACCCTAGAGCAAACCTTCTTCGTTCCTTAAAACCTTATTTAAAAGAAAGTAGAAAGTCTAAAGTAGACCAATATATTCAATTATTTAATATGACTAAGGTAATGGATATCTTTAAACCAAATGGTGGTGAAAATATAAAATGATACCTTCTTTTCCTTTTTTTGGATTCCCTATGCAGTATAATTCTTATAGGAATTCATATTATAACAATTTGAAAAGTGCTTCTATTAATAACGCTGGATATTCAGTTCATAGTAATAAAAATCATACTAATCACAATGATAAAACCTTACAGAAAAAACAGACATTGTCATCACATCATTATAATAACTCTCCAAACAGTAATACTACAGATGATTATTCTAATTATTCAAATAGAGATACCTTTGTTTCTAATTCTACAAGCTCTTCCTCTGAGCAGTTTTTTGATGTTTTTGGAATACATTTATATTTTGATGACATCCTAATTTTGTGTTTATTGTTCTTTTTGTATCAAGAAGAAGTTAATGATCATTTATTATTTATTGCTTTATTGCTATTGTTATTATCTTAGAATTCGCAAAATAAATACTATACTTGTCAGAATAATATTTGTATTTATTCTGTTTTATTCCTAGATACATTTTTGCAGTGTTATTGGCACTACATTTTCTCATCAATCTTTTTTACTTCATTTGCCATAATCATTTACTCCTTCTCTCTTAATTATATAAAATTATTTTATATATGCAATGAGGCAATTTTATTTTTTATAAAAATCATTGTAGTAATACTATAAACATTTAACTATTTGACCTCTTCATTCGATATTGTAAAAGTTTTTGTTTTCTGGCTTCATTAGATTTCTTTAAATCAGCTATTTGTTTATCATATAATTTATTTAATGCACTTATCTGGTCTATAGATAAATCTTTTTCATCTATTTTACCATTTCGATATTCTTTTTGAAGTTTTAATATCTCTGTTTCTTCTGTTTCTATATTTTTTAGTTCTTTAATAAAAGTATTAGCATTTTTCATTTTATTAAATTCATCATTTGGCTCTACTGCTAATACCTCTTCATTAATATCTTTCTTTTTAAAAATATTTACAAAAAATTGTTCAATTTTATAGAATATCCCTTTAATATTAATTTGTATTAATGATTTATCCTTTGAGTTTTCATTCATAACATTATTCTCCTATAATTTGACCTTCTTTTTGTCTTTTTACTAATGCTTCTGCTTCTGCAATTTTTCTTTCTTCTGCTTCTAGCTTTGACAATTGTTCCTCTTTTTCTGAAAGTCCTAGTGTATCTAATATAATAGATGGATCTTGATATTCTTCATCTATTACAAAATCAGCTCTAATTGAATCAGCAAAGTTTCTTATGTTACCACTTTCAAAGTCTATATTTGCTATTTTACAGTTACGGTTAACTATTTCAGATGCTCCATTTATACTTGTACAAATCAATTTACCATCTTGTCCCTTTTTCCAGTTACATTCAATATGCATATTATCATGTGCTACTGTACACTTTTTTTGAAATAGTTCAAACTTTTTTCTTAAATCATCATTTGATGTTATTTCAGTATCGTTTAGTATATCTTTCAAAGATGCTCCTATAGCTCCAACACGCAAATCTTTAATTGTAGTTCCATCAGCAGTAATTGCCTCTACACTTATACGTTCAAGCACACTTGCAGTTTTACTCCATTCAGTACATTTAGCCTGTATGAGTTTTTTTCGCTGGGGAATTCCCTAGATTTCAATATTTTTAAGCTCTAAGTTATAATTTGATTCCAATTTTCTTGATTTAAACTATATTCAGTTTACTATATTTTTTATTAAAGTTCAACCTTAATAAGCCA
>CARPYP010000013.1 GCA_949045875.1 uncultured Clostridia bacterium
TAGTGCTTAAAAATATTGAAATCTAGGGAATTCCCCAGCGAAAAAAACTCATACAATTTGCTTTTCTGACTTGTATATTTTTACCTATAGTGTTATAATTTTTTATATAGTAAGAAACTTATCCCAGTAGGATAAGTTTCTGTACTAGATAATTATGCGAATTATTAAAATTCCTTTGCGGTTACTACCGCTTAGAAATTCTTAAAATTCGTGTTTTTACAATTTACATTAGGAGGTGATAGATTATGGATAATTTGGAAAGCATATTAAAAAATTTTCTGTCAGAGTTTAAACAGGAAATGCAGGAATTTAAGGAAGAAATGCGTGCTGAAATGCAAGAGTTTAAAGCTGAAATGCGTGCTGAAATGCAAGAGTTTAAGCAGGAAATGTTAGATTTTAAGGCTGAAACAGAAGCATCATTTAAAATCGTTAACTCAGAAATTTCAAATATTAAAAGCTCTATAATAACACTAAGAGAAGACATGGAACACAATTTTGCTTCGGTTAGAGCAGAAATTAAAGAAACAAAAGAAGACATGGAACGCAATTTTGCTTCAGTTAGAGCAGAAATTAAAGAAACAAAAGAAGACATGGAACGCAATTTTGCTTCAGTTAGAGCAGAAATTAAAGAAACAAAAGAAGATATTAAAGAACTAAGAGTGGATGTTAATGAATTAAAAGAAAAAGTTGACCTTCTAGGAGCTAAAGTTGATACTCATACTTTACAGCTTTCTTCTCTTGAAAATAGTGTTCGTACACTAAATTTTAGGGCAAATTCTTTTCTTACTCGTTTTAACTCTATAGAGACTGATTTACAGCCTCTTAAGCAATCAAATACTTAAAATCTCTTGTCTGCTATAATTTTTTATATGTATATACATAGCAGAATTTCTCAAATTAATATTAAAAATAGATTGCTTAATTGCAATCTATTTTATTTTACTTATTGCTAATCCATCTCCTGTTTCTAATATTTCTGTTTCTAAGTTTGGATTTTCTGTAATTTCTTTTATATATTCTCTTAAATTTCTTACTGCTGTTCTTTGTTTATGTTTGTTATAGTCACTCATTACATATCCCTTATATAATATATTATCTGCAAAAATTATTCCATTAGGTTTTATTAGTCTTAATGCTTCATTTAAAAAGAAGGTATATTTTCCTTTTGCTGCATCTATAAATACTACATCATATTTATTATTTAATGTCGGTAAGGTTTCTACTGCATCTCCTTCTAATATATTTATCTTGTCTTCTACTTCTGCTCTTTTTATATTTATCTTTGCTTTCTTTACTCTTTCTGTATCACGTTCTATTGTGTCAATTTTACCATTTTCTGATAAAAATTCACTAAAACATATTGCAGAATACCCTACAGCAGTTCCTATTTCTAATAAGTTATTAACTTTCTTATCTTTTAGTGTTTCTTCTATTACATTTAATGTATCATCCATGATTATCGGAATATGCTCTTTTAGTGCTTCTTCTTTTATTTTTAATAATTCTTCTTTATTCATTTTATTTATATGACCTTATATTGTAAATTGAAAAATAATTGTTCAATTATTTTTCAATTTTATTTCTTGAGGCACGTTCCCTTTCTTTAGAATTTAATATCTTCTTTCTTAATCTAATAGATTTTGGAGTTACCTCTACTAATTCATCGTCTTGAATAAATTCTATAGCTTGTTCTAATGACATTTGTATAGGTGGTACTAGACGTAATGCATCATCTGAACCTGAAGCTCTTGTATTTGTTAAATGTTTCTCTTTACATACGTTTATAGCTAAATCTTCTGAACGAGAGTTTATTCCAACTATCATTCCTTCATAAACTTCTACTCCAGCTCCTATGAAAAGTTCTCCTTTGTCTTGTGCATTATATAATCCATATGTGATTGATGTTCCTGGCTCAAATGCAACTATTGTTCCTCTTACTCTTGATGTTATATCACCTTTATATGGTGCATATGAGTCAAATACATGATTCATTGTTCCATTTCCTTTTGTGTCTGTCATAAATTCAGAACGGTATCCTATTAGTCCTCTTGCAGGAATTTTGAATTCTACTCTTGTATGACCTGCTTCTGCTGGTTCCATATTTACCATTTCTGCTTTTCTTCTACCTAATTTTTCAATTACTGTACCTATGCAATCATCTGGAACATTTACTACTAAGTTTTCTATTGGTTCACATTTTTCTCCATTGATTTCTTTTATAATAACTCTTGGACGAGATACTAATAATTCAAATCCTTCTCTTCTCATATTTTCAATTAGTACAGATAAGTGTAATTCTCCACGTCCTGCTACTTCAAATGAATCTGCTTGAGATGTTTCTTTTACTCTTAGACTTACATTTCTTTCAAGTTCTTTGTATAATCTATCCCTTATATGACGTGATGTTACGAATTCTCCTTCACGTCCTGCTAATGGTCCATTGTTTACACTAAATGTCATTGTTACTGTTGGCTCGTCTATATCTACAAAGTCTATTTTTTCTGGATTGTTAATATCACAGATTGTTTCTCCTATTCCAATATCTGCAATACCAGAAACTTCAATAATGTCTCCTGCTTTTGCTTCTTCTACTTCTTCTTTATTTAATCCAACATGTGTGTATACTTTTACTATTCTTCCATTTACTTTTTTGTCTTCTTTTTTACATATAACTACTGACATTCCTGTTTTTACTATACCACGTTCAACTCTACCTACTGCAATTCTTCCTACATAGTCATCATAGTCAATGTTAGATACTAACATTTGCATTGGACCTTCTTCATTACAGTCTGGTGCTTTTATTGTTTCAACTATTGTTTTAAATAAGCAATCCATATTTCCATCTGGAGCTGATAAATCTTTTTTTGCGATTCCTAATTTGGCAGATGTATATACTACTGGGAAATCTAATTGTTCATCTGTTGCATCTAGTTCTATAAATAAACTTATAACTTCATCTAATACTTTGGCTGGGTCTGCTCCTGGCCTATCTATTTTATTTATTACTACTATTGGTTTTAAATTTAATGATAATGATTTTTTTAGAACTTCTCTTGTTTGAGGCATTGTTCCTTCAAAGGCATCAACTAAAAGTAATACTCCATCTACTGTTTTTAAAACTCTTTCTACTTCTCCTCCAAAGTCCGCATGGCCTGGTGTATCAACTATGTTTATCTTTATGTCTCCATACATTACAGATGTATTTTTTGCAAGTATTGTTATTCCTCTTTCTTTTTCAATATCGTTTGAGTCCATAACTCTTTCTTCTACTTGTTCATTTTCTCTAAATATATGACTTTGTCTTAGTAATTGGTCTACTAATGTTGTTTTACCATGGTCAACGTGCGCAATTATTGCTATGTTTCTTATTTTTTGATTACTCATTTTTTTGTATTCATTCCTTTCTAATATACCTAATATTATTTTCCTATTATCTTAAAAACTTTTAGGGACACGTATAACGTGTCCACTTTTAAATAATTATATATTATATCTCATATTTTTTCGTTTGTCAACTTAATCATATTTTCCATTAAGTCTTTTGCTACATTTTCTATTTCTTCTTTTTCTAATTTGTTTTCTTTTGGTTTTATTGGTTTTCCAAAATTTATTATGACTTTAGAGAATGGTTTATATGTAGCTTGTATACCCACTGGTACTATTGGAACTTTTGCCATATTTGATATTACCACTGCTCCACTATGTATTTTTCCATTTTTTTCTATACCATTTCTTGTTCCTTCTGGGAATACTAAAAGTATATTTTTATCCCTTAATATTTTTATACTTTGTTTTATAACTGTTGTGTCATGTGCTCCTCTTTTAACAGGTAATACTTTTGTTTCTTTTGCTAAAAATTTTACAAATTTGTTTACAAATAATTCTTGTTTCGCTAGTATATATATGTCATTTCTTTTCATTTTAGCTACTATAACTGGTGGATCCCAATTACTTAAATGCTTTGGTGCTAATATATATGCACCTTCTGGTAAATTTTCTTCTCCATGTTTTTCTATTCTAAAATATATTGAAAAAAATAGCTTTAGGAAAAATTTTATTATTGCTCTAATCATTTTTATATTTACCCTTCTTAATAATATTAATTGTAAGGACACATTGAATGTGCCTTTTTTTCTTTTTATAATGGGCACATTCAATGTGCCCATACATTATATATTTTAATGTATTTTTGAATTTATTATGTCTTCTACCTCTTTAATATTTTCTTCTATGTTTTTTCCTGTTGTGTCAACTAATATTGCATCTTCTGCTTGTTTTAGTGCTCCTATTGGCTTATTTCTATCATTATAGTCACGCACTTTTATGCTTTCATATACTTCTTCATATGATAGTTCTTTGTCTATTCCTGTTTCTTGATTTTGATTATATCTTCTCCAAGCTCTTTCTTCTAATGAAGCATCTAAGAATATTTTTACTGTTGCATTTGGAAAGACTACTGTTCCAATATCTCTTCCTTCCATTATAACGTTTTTTCCTTCTGCTAATTTTCTCTGAAGGTTGACCATTTCTTCTCTTACTTCTTTAATTGTAGATACTGATGATACAAAGTTATTTACATCATCTTCTCTAATTCTTGTAGTTACATTTTTTCCATCTAAGTAAACTTTAGTTTCTGCATCTTCTAAAACCATTTCTATTTTTATTTGTTTTAATAGTTCTGTTATTTTATCTAGTTCATCTAGTTTTATCCCTCTATCAAGTATTGCAACAGTAACACATCTATATGTTGCTCCTGTATCAATTGTTATTAATCCTAAGTCGTCTGCAACTCTTTTTGCTATTGTTCCTTTCCCCACTCCTGCTGGTCCATCTATGGCTACTACAAAAGACATATTTTTTCCTCCTTAATTATTGTTTGGCATTTTTAGTGTTTTTGCCAATATTATAATATTCTGTATATTCATTGCTGTTAGTTTTTCTATTTCTTTTTTGCATTTTACTTTAAAGTCTTTTAAAGCTTCTTTTACATTATACCCATATATTAATGTTACTTCTATATATATTGAAGGTCCTACATCATTTTTATTAATTCTTACTCGATTAATTTTATCTATTTCATAAGTTTTTGTGGCTAAGTATTCTATTATTTGTTTGAATACATTATCTGATATGGTGAATTTCCCATTATAACTAAATGTAGGTCTTATTATTGATTTTTCATCAACATAAGGTTCATTTCCATATCCTTTAGATTTGAAAATTTGTAGAGGATCTAATATATATCCTGAAAAGTCTTTTTTTATCTCAAATGTTGGTACTGGTATTACATGTTTTCCTTCTGTGACTCTTACATTGTGTGCTCTTTCCATTTCTTCTGGTGTTGCTACATCTTCTATGTGAATTATTTTTGTAATCTCTGGTAGTGCTAAGTTATGTGCTATTTTTTGCACCATTCCATCTGAGGTTCCTAAAATCATTATACTTTCTGGTTTGTATTCTTCTATTGCTTTTTGTATTTCGGCTTGTTCTAGTTTATTTAAAAATAATGCATGTTTTACAGTTTCTATTTTTGTGTCTGCTTTCTTAGCCGAAGTTCCTGCTATGATTTTATTATCGTTTATAAATAAACCATCATCTATAATGTATTTTATATTGTTTTCTCCTGCAACAAATTGCGCTCTATAACTTTTCCCCGTTCCTGATGGTCCAACAAATCCATAAACTATAATCTTTGAAGTATCAAACATTGCTGTTACTCCTTTACCTCTTTTATTTTACCCATTATATAATATATTATTTTAAAAATCAACCAATTAAGGATATTTTTTATTTGTAGGGGCGAGCATTGCTCGTCCGTTCTTCGAAGGAATTGCTTAACTATTCCCAAAGTTTGCAAATTGCTTAAATTTATGATATAATTAATGTGTACAAGATGGTTAAATACCTATTGTATGTAAATAGGCAACATAAGGAGGTCAAATCATGAAAAAAACATTATCAAATCTATCATCTTTAGTTTTATTGTTGGCTGTATTGCTACTTTAATGCCGTTTGCTTCTGTTTTGGCATACCGCAATGAGCCTTTTGATGAAGTTATGCGGTACAATATAATATCCTTCATCATACTTTTTGTAGTAGGATTTATATGGTCAACTAAGTTTTGGTGTAATCAGCAATAAGACAAAAGCCGTGGCACGGAGTGTACGTTGTACTCCGTGCTTTTACTTTATATTTAAAGATATTTATTTAAAAACTCCGTAGCATTCATTATTTTAGGTTTATCTATATCAATATCATCAAAGTCCTTATCTCCAGTAATAAATATATCTACATCTTCAATAATTGCTGTATGTAAAATAATATAATCGTCTTTGTCTCTAATTTCAAATAGCTTATTTTCTATACTAGTTGGAGAATAAACTAAATCAAATGGAAAATCCTTTAAAAATTCATCTAAATTCTGCTGACCTACTCTAAATTTTGTTTTTATTAATTCTTTTAATTCTTCAACTGTATACGAACAAATTATTATATCATGCTCTTTGGAAAGCTTATAGATTAGTTCATTCATCTTTTTGCTTTTAAATACAAATGCAGAAATAAGAATATTTGTATCTAACATTACTCTCATACTAATCCTTCTTTCTATTTTTTCTAAATTCTTTTATCATTTTTACAACATCTTCTTCTGTTTCTAATCCAAGTCGTTCTGCTTCCCCTTCAAATGCTTTTTGTATCTTTTCTAGTGCAATCATTGCAGAATTTTGAATAACTATGTCTTCACCTTTTTGTATAAAAATAATTTTACTTCCTTCTTTTAAATCTAGTAACTCTCTTATTGATTTTGGAATAGTTATTTGGCCTTTTGTAGTTACTTTTGCTAATTCCATAAAATCCCCCCTTTTTGTTATTCCTTACTTTCCTTACTTAATATTATATGCTAATAGTATATCAATTGTCAATAATTTTATTCAAAATCTAAACACCTATGTTTCTTAATTTATATTCTAACCCTGTGTTTCTTTTTTTGCTGTCTGCGTTTTGTATCATAAATTGTATTATTCTATCACTACTTATAATTATTAATAATTTCTTTGCCCTTGTTATTGCTGTATATAATAGATTTCTTGTTAATAGCATTGGTGAGCTTTGGGCTATTGGCATTACAACTACATCAAATTCACTTCCTTGTGATTTATGTACTGTTATCGCATATGAATGTTCTAATTGTTCTAAGTCTGAATATTCATACCATACTTCTTTGTCATCATCAAATTTTACTTTTATTGCTCCATCAGAAGGGTCTATTTCTGTTATTCTTCCTAATTCTCCATTAAATACCCCTGTTCCATTTTCCTTTTCTTTGCTCCAGGCTATATCATAATTATTTTTTACTTGCATCACTTTGTCCCCAACTCTATATATCGTTTGACCATATGCCTTTTCTGCTCTTCCTACTTTTTTGGGGTTTAACATTTTTTGTAGCTCAACGTTTAATTCTTTTGTACCTAGACTACCTTTTTTGGTTGGTGTTATAACTTGAATATTCTTAAAAAATTCATAGTCTCCATAAGTTTTTAATCTGTCCTTACATAGTGTTAATACATTTCCTATTACTTTATCTGTATTTGATTCATTTATATAGAAGAAATCTTTGTTTAAGTCTTCTATTTCATCTTTTTTTACAAATAATTCACCATTATTTACTCTATGAGCATTCTGCACTATTTTACTTTTTGCTGCTTGTCTAAATATTTTGTCTAATTGTATCGTAGTGATTTTTTCTGAGTTTATTATATCTTTTAACACACTTCCTGGTCCTACAGATGGTAATTGGTCTACATCTCCTACTAATACTAATTTTGTTCCTTGATAAATAGCTTTTACTAGATAGTTCATTAGAAATACATCTACCATTGACATTTCATCTACTATAACGATATCTCCATCTATCATTTGTACATTCAAGTCTATATCTATGTTTTGAGTTTCATCCCCTGTTTTTCCTATTTCTAATAGTCTATGTAGAGTTTTCGATTCTTCTCCTGTCATTTCGGTCATCCTTTTTGCTGCTCTTCCTGTTGGTGCACATAGTACTACTTTTTTTCCTTTTTTCTTATATATATCTATTATGCTTTTTATGATTGTTGTTTTTCCTGTTCCTGGTCCCCCTGTTACTATACATACATTATTATCATTTACTGATTTTAATGCTTCTTTTTGCTTTTCTGATAATTCTATGTTTTCTTCCTTTTCTATTGTTTTTAGTTCAGTCTCAAAATTACCAATTCTTTTTATGTTCTTTGAGGTATCTATTATTACTAGTCTTGTGGCTATATTATCTTCTGCTTTATAAAATGGAATTAAATATATCCATTCTTCATCCTCTCTTTTTTCAACTACAATCTCTTCTGTAACTTTTAAGTTTATTATTTCATCTTCTATTACCTCTCTTGGTACTCCTAAAAGTCCTTTTACATATTCAATTAGATTTTCTTTTATTGTACAACAATGTCCATTGTAACTAACTAAGTTTAAACTATATTTTATTCCGCTTTTTACCCTAGAGTCATTTTGTATATCTATTCCTATATCCATTGCCATTTTATCTATTTGTTTGAAGTCTACTCCTCTTACTTTGTCTACTAGTATATATGGGTTCTTTTTTATTTCATTTATGGCATCTGCGCCTAAGTCTTTATATATTTTTTTAGCATGACTTGCTGATATTCCAAATTGCTCTAAAAAACTAACTATATTCCATAATTCCCAGTTTTCATTGAAACTTTCTCCCATTTTCATTGCTTTTTCATAATTTATTCCTTGTATAGATGATAGTGCTGCTGGATTTGTTCTAAAAATATTTATAGTGTCTTCTCCAAAGGCTTTTATGATTTTTTTTGCAGTTGCTGGTCCTATTCCTTTAATGCTTCCAGATGATAAGTAAATTTCTAATGCTTCTAAGGTTTTTGGTTCTGTTTTTTCAAATGCTTCTACTTTAAATTGTTCTCCATATTCTTGATGTGTTACATATCTTCCTGAAACTTTTAATGTGTCTCCTGCATTTACAAATGGAAGGTATCCTACAATTGTTAGTTCACCATCTTTTGTATTAAAATCTGCTATTGTGTAACTATTTAATTCGTTTTGATATATTATATCTATAACTTGTCCTTCTATTTCTTCCATTTTACTGCAATCATTCCTTCCTAGATAAAAACGTTTCCTAAAAAATTATTGTTCTAATTATTCTTTGATCTTACTTTTTTTCTGATTAATTCATATCTTAATCTTTTGAATTTATCATTATTAATATTCCATTACCAAATTCAATTATTGCTTCTTCTTTTGATATTTCGTTACTTATCCCTAAACTTGAACCTATAGTTAATGTTCCATTTTTTAACTCATATTTGAATCCTTTTAAGTTTATGTTTTCTACTTTTTCTGTTAATGGAATTAATGATATATATTTTTTTGTTATGTCCTTTTTCTTTAGAATTGTAGTTTTATTTATTAATTGTATTTCGTTATTTTCATCTATTATTTTACATTTTATGTTACTGTCTAGTGCATATTTTAATACATGAATGTTGCCTAAAACATGATCTATTCTTGTTCCTATTCCACCAATTATCGTGATTTCATCACTTTTTAATTCTATTGCTAACTTTATTGCAATGTCTGTATCTGTATTATCTTTTATTGGATTGAACTCATGTATTGTTATTGATTTATTTTCTTTATATTTTTCTAAAATTTCTCTTTTTACTGTATCAAAGTCCCCTACTATATGTTGTGGATTTATGTTTATTTCGTTTAGTATTTTTAGTCCATTATCTACAGCTATTATAATTTCAAATTCTCTTTCTTTTATCGTTTTTAATAAGAATTCTTTTTCTAGTTTTCCACCTGTAACTATTAGAGCTTTCATTATTTCCTCCTATATGTTTGTATACATTATATTGGTATTTTTATTATATGTCAAATTATACAAAAATTTTTCCAAAGAAATTGGAGCCGATACATCGACTCCAATTTCTCTCATTAGATATATATTAAACTCTTGATTCTACAAGAATTTTTATTCCTGTTCTGTCTTCTCCTTCTACTTCTACCTCTGCGAATGCTGGTACACATACTAGATCAACTCCTGATGGTGCTACAAATCCTCTTGCAATTGCAACTGCTTTTATTGCTTGATTTAGTGCTCCTGCACCTATAGCTTGCATTTCTGCTCTACTATTTTCTTTCACCAATCCAGCAATTGCTCCTGCTACTGAATTTGGATTTGATTTTGATGAGATTTTTAAAACTTCCATTGTTTGTGCCTCCTTTAATTTAATTTTTATTTCTTCTTAATACATTTAGAAATTTAATTTCCTGTATCTGACAACTATATTTATAATACTTTTGAGGCTTCATGTCTATACCTTTTTGGAATTTTATGGAAGTTTTCATCTCCATTATTATACATTTTTCATGCTTTTTTTACAGATAAACTCTATTAATTTTTTCAACTTTACAAGTTTCGTCATTTATATCAAAAATACACCCATTAAATATACATTCTCCTTCTGCCATTTTATATCTTTCTGGAAGGGTTGTTACAAATCTTTTTAGTGATGCTTCTATATCCATTCCTATTACAGAGTTTTTAGGTCCTGTCATTCCAATGTCTGTTAAGTACCCTGTTCCTTTTGGTAATATCCTATCATCTGATGTTTGTACATGTGTATGAGTTCCATAAACTATTGTTGCTATTCCATCTAAATAATTTCCCATTGCAACTTTTTCTGCTGTCGCTTCTGCATGGAAATCTACTATTACTATATCTACTTCCTTTTTTATTTCTTCTACTATCTTTTTTCCTATTACAAATGGATTTTCAGTTAGAATTCCCATTTCTGTTCTTCCTATTAAATTTATAACTCCTATTTTCTTATCTTTACATTTACAAATTATATACCCTTTTCCTGGTACTCCTCCTGGATAGTTTGCTGGTCTTATTAATTGTTCATGATTAATAAAACCAAATATGTCCTTTTTGGCCCATGTATGATTTCCCATAGTTATTACATTTGCTCCTATTGATAATATATTATTAAAGTGTTTTAATGTAATTCCCATTCCTTCTGCAACGTTTTCTCCGTTTACAATTATAAAATCTATTTGTTCTTTTTCTTTTATTTCTTTTATAATTTCTTTGGCTTTATTTAAGCCACTTTCTCCTATTAAATCTCCTACTGCTAAGATTTTCACTTTTTCTTATCTCCTTTCTTGTTTCTCTGTTTTTTTAAGGGGCACATGCAATGTGCCCCTACAGTTCATTTCTAAAATTATTCTTCATTTGATGTTTTTTCATCGTTATTTTCTTCTGTTTTTACAGGTTCTACTGCTTCTACGTTTTCTACCTTTTCTACATTTGTTGTTTCTACTGTTTCTACATTTTCTATTACTTCTGCTGTTTCAACAGTTTCTTCAATAGTTTCTGCATTTTCATCAATTGCTTCTTTTAATACTACTACTTTATTTTCTATTCTTGCTCCAACTTTTTCTTTTGTTTTAGCTTCTTTTCCTATTCTATCTCTTAGATAGTTTAGTTTTGCACGTCTAGCTTTTCCTACTCTTACAACCTCAACTTTTTCTACCATTGGTGAGTGTAATAGGAATGTTTTTTCAACACCTACTCCATAAGAGATTTTTCTTACAGTAAATGTCTCGTTTAATCCTCCACCTTGTTTTTTTATTATAATTCCTTCAAAAACTTGTATTCTTTCTTTTTCGCCTTCTTTAATTTTAACAGAAACTCTTACAGTATTTCCTACGTCTAATACTGGAACTGTCTCTTTTAATTGTTCGTGTTCAATGGCTTTTATTACGTCCATTTCTAATCCTCCTTTTTTCTTATTAAGTCTGGTCTTTTGACCATTGTTATTTCCAACGATTTTTCTTTTCTCCATTTATCTATGTTTTCATGGTGCCCACTTTTTAATATCTCTGGTATTTCATGATTTAAAAACTTTTCTGGTCTTGTATATTGTGGGTATTCTAATAATCCATTTGAGAATGATTCTTCTTGTGTAGATTCCTTTTTTAATACTCCTTCAACATATCTTGATATTGAATCAATTAAGACCATTGCAGGTATTTCTCCACCAGTTAAAACATAATCTCCTATTGAAATTTCTTCGTCAACAATTTCATCTATAACTCTTTGGTCTATTCCTTCATAGTGTCCACATAATAATATAAGATGATTTTCTTTTGAGAGCTCTTGTACTTTTCTTTGATTTAATAGTTTTCCTTGTGGTGATAGATATATCACTTTTGCTTTTTTATCTTTTATTGATTTATAAGCATTATATACTATATCTGGCATTAATACCATTCCTGCTCCTCCACCATAAGGAGTATCATCAACTTTTTTGTGTTTGTCTTTCGAAAAGTCTCTAATATTTATTAGTTCAATTTCTATTAGTTCCTTTTCCTTTGCTCTTCCTATTATACTTTCATCTAATACTGAAAACATTTTTGGAAAAAGTGTTAATACACTAAATTTCATATTTTTCTCCTAAATTAGTCCTGCTATTAATTTAACTGTCATTTTTTTTGCTATAACATCTACTTTTCTTATTACTTCTTCTATTGCTGGTAAAAGGATTTGCTTTCCTAGTTCGTCTTTTATAACATATACATCATTACTTCCTGTTGGAAATACATCTATTATATTTCCTAAAAGCTCTCCTTCTTCTGTAAATACTTGTATTCCAATTATATCAGTTATAAAATAAGTATCTTCTGGAAGTTTAACCGCATTTTCTCTATCTATTTTTAAATAGCAATTTTTATATTGCTCAGTGTCATTTATGTCATCTATCCCTTTAATTTTTAATAAAACTAAATTTTTATGATACTTGACTTCTTCGATTTCCTTCTTTTCTAATTTCTTATTTTTTTCAATATAAATGTTTTTCAAATTATCAAATCTAGTAATATCGTCTGTAAATGGTACAACCTTGAAAAAACCTTTTATTCCATAGGAATTTACTATTTGACCTATTTCTAGAAAGTCGTTCATATACTAAGCTCCTCTTTTTAATCTATGAATTCAACTGTAACTTTTTTATGTTCTCTGGCACCAACTGCTCTTATAATATTTCTGATTGCTTTTGCAATTTTTCCTTCTTTTCCTATAACTTTTCCCATATCCTCTGGTGCAACTTTTATTTCAAAAATTGTTAATTTGTCTTTTTCTATTTGATTTATTGATATTGCACTATCATTTTCAACAAGATTTTTTAGTATACTTTCTAAAATTTCTTTCATTTCTAGTCACATTCCTTCCTAAAAGATATACACTTAAACTGGAGAATAATTGTTATTTGGCTAGGCGTTCAATAAAGTAAACAAGAGGTGTCTCTATGCACATTGATGATTTTCTTTCGATGAACAACACGCCAAAGGGCAATTATTTTTCTGTTTAAGCTTTAGCAATTAAAGCTTTTACTGTATCTGTAGGTTGTGCACCCTTTTTCATCCATTCTTCTGCTTTTGTTTTGTCTAATACTATTGTTGCAGGTGTTGTCATTGGATTATATGTTCCAATTTGCTCTATTATTTTTCCATCTCTTGGAGATTTAGAATCAGCAACTACTATATGATAGAAAGGAGCTTTTTTCTTTCCTTCTCTTTGTAATCTTATTTTTACCATTATTTTTTCACCTCCCTAGTAGGGGCAATTAGTAATCGCCCTTGTGGCAAAGCCACATTTGGTTATATTTTTTAAATTTAATAACAAATTAAAGTTTAAAATTCTTTAAATCATTTGGATTCATTCCTTTTAGCATTTTATTGAAGCCACCTTTTTTGTTTTGCATTTGCTTCATCATTTTTTGTGTCATTTCAAATGATTTTATGAATTTATTTACCTCTTGCACAGATGTCCCTGAGCCTTTGGCTATTCTTATTCTTCTACTTGCATTTAATATTTTAGAGTTTCTTCTTTCTTTTGCTGTCATTGAACATATTATTGCTTCTATTCTTATGAATTCTTTGTCATCTATTTTTATGTCTCCAAGTTTGTTTGCGCCTGGTACCATTTTTAATAATGATGAAAATGAACCCATTTTTTTTATTTGCCTTAATTGTGCTAAATAATCGTCTAAGTCAAATTCTTGCTTTCTTAATTTTTTTTCTAGTTTTAATGCTTCTTCTTCGTCATATGCTTCTTCTGCTTTTTCTATTATTGATAATACATCACCCATTCCTAGAATTCTTGATGCCATTCTCTCTGGATGGAATGGTTCTATATCACTTAATTTTTCTCCTGTTGCTGCAAATTTTATTGGTCTTCCTGTAACGTTTTTTACTGATAAAGCAGCTCCTCCTCTTGTGTCGCCATCTAATTTTGTAAGTATTATTCCATCAATTCCTACATTTTCGTTAAAGTTTGTTGCAACATTTACTGCATCTTGACCTGTCATTGAGTCTACTACTAATAATATTTCATGTGGTTTTACATTTGATTTTAGCTTTTTTAGCTCTTCCATAAGTGCTTCATCAATGTGTAATCGTCCTGCTGTGTCTAAAATTATTACATCATTTAATTTTGACATGGCTACATTTTGTGCTTGTTTTGCTATATGTACCACATCTTTTGATGCTTCATTTGCAAATACTGGTATGTTTAGACTTGCTCCTACTACCTGTAATTGCTTTATTGCTGCTGGTCTATATACATCACATGCTACTAATAATGGATTTTTTCCCTGTTTTCTTAATAAATTAGCAAGTTTTCCAGCAGTTGTTGTTTTTCCTGAACCTTGAAGTCCTATTAACATTATAATTGTTGGTGGATTTGGTGTAAAATTGATTTTACTTTCTGTTCCTCCAAGAAGCTCTACTAATTCGTCTTTTACTATTTTTATAACTTGTTGACCTGGTGTTAATGATTTTAAAACGTCTGCTCCTTTTGCTTTTTCTCCAATTGTGTTTATAAAGTCTTTTACTATTTTATAGTTGACGTCTGCTTCTAATAATGCTAATTTTACTTCTCTTAACATTTCTTTTAAGTCATTGTCTGTAATTCTTGCTTTTCCTTTTATTTTTCGTGTAATTTCTTGCAGTCTTGAAGATAGTCCTTCAAATGCCATAGATTTTTCCTCCTACACTAAGCAATTCAATTCACGCACAACATTTTCGATGATATCATTTATATGTTTGTCAGAGTCTTTTTGTTGAATCTGAGATAATTCTAATAAAATCTTTTGTAATTGTTTTTCTTGATTGTCTAATTTTTTCATAATTCCCAGTTTTTCCTCCAAATTAAAAAGTTTTTTTTCTCCTTTCACTATACAGTCATGTACTGCCTGTCTTGTTATACCAATCTCTTCGGCAATTTCTGCTAAAGATAGATTTTGATTATAGTATAAGTCTAAGACATCTTGTTGCTTATCTGTTAATACCTTCCCATAGGTATCTAACAAGATACTGACTGTAACGTTTTTTTCCATTTTTTAATATCATTCCTCTCCAATGTACATATAAATTATCAAATGATTTTGTTAATTTGATAATTAATCATAAGTGCAATGCTAATATACTTTACACCTTTTTTACTGATTTGTCAATACTTTTCGTGAATTTTTTAAAGTTCAAATTGTGAATTATATAGTTCTGCATAAATTCCATTTTTTTCTATTAGCTCTTCATGGTTTCCTTGTTCTACTATGTTTCCATTTCCTATTACTAATATTAAGTCTGCATTTTTTATTGTTGATAGTCTATGTGCAATTATGAATGATGTTTTTCCTTCTGTTAGTTTATCCATTGCTTTTTGTACTAGCTCTTCTGTTCTGGTGTCTACATTTGAAGTTGCTTCGTCTAATATTAAGAATGGTGCATTTTGTATCATCCCTCTTGCAATTGTTAGTAATTGCCTTTGTCCTGATGATACACTATCATCTTCTGATATTTTTGAGTCATATCCTTTTGGTAGTGTTTTTATAAAATGGTGTAACCCGACTGTTTTACATACTTCTACTATTTGCTCATCACTTATATTTTCACTATTATATATTATGTTTTCTTTTATTGTTCCTTCAAATAACCATGTGTCTTGTAATACCATTGTAAATAAGTCATGTATGTTTTCTCTTGTTAATTCTGTAGTTGGTACTCCATCTATCTTTATATTTCCTGAGTCAATATCATAGAATTTCATTAATAAGTTTACTAGGGTCGTTTTTCCTGCTCCTGTTGGTCCTACTATTGCTATTTTTTGTCCTGGTTCTGCAACTGCACTAAATCCTTGTATTGTTGGTTTGTCATTATTGTCATATTGGAATACAATGTTTTCAAATTCTATTTTTCCTTTTACTTCTTCTTTTTTTAGTGTTTTAGTTATCTCTTTTTGGTTTGACATTTCTTTTTCATCTAAAAATTCAAATACTCTTTCACTTGCTGCTGCTGTTGATTGTAGTGATGTCATTGCTTGTGCAATTTGACTTAATGGATTTGTAAATAATCTTACATATGTTATGAATGCTACTATTACTCCAAATGATATTATATTGTTCATTGTAAGTATTGCACCCACTATACATACTGCTACATATCCAAAGTTTCCTATAAATGCCATTATTGGATGCATTAATCCTGATAAAAATTGACTTTTTCTGTTTGCTTCATATACCTTTTTGTTGTATTCATCAAATTTTCTGTCCGCTTCTTTTCTACCATTATATACTTTTACAACATTTAATCCTGAATATATTTCTTCAATATGCCCATTTAAGTTTCCTAGTTCTTCTTGTCTTGATACGAAATATTTTTGTGATTTTCCTAAGATAAAGAACATTAGTATAAATCCTAATAAACTTGCTAAAATTGCTGTTATTGCCATTATCCAGTTTGTATAAAACATCATTATTATTGTTCCTATAAATAGTGTTACACTGCTTACTAATGTTGCTAATGATTGATTCATTGATTGTGCTATTGTGTCTACATCGTTTGTAACTCTTGATAATATATCTCCTGTTGAGTGTTTATCAAAATACCTAAGTGGTAAACTATTTATTTTTTTAGAAATTCTAGTTCTTAGTACTTTAGCAAATTTATTTGATACATCTGTCATACATATTGATTGTATGAATATAAATAATGCACTTGAAATATATATGCTTGCTAAGAATAATGTTATTTTCTTTATTTCTTCTGTATTCATAAATGGTTTTACTACATCTTGAATTGATTGTGGCATTTCATCTATTTTTTTATATAACTGTTCTACTGTGGCTTGTTCACCAATATTACTCATTATGTTTAAAAATTCCATTTGGTCTTCTACTGATATTTTTGTACCATCTATTTCAATTTCTTCTACTCTTCCTTTTTCAAAGTTTGTAATTACTTGTTGTCCAAGTGTTTCTAAGTTATCACTATTTACTACCAATCCCTTAGATATTTCGTCTGTTAGTTTTGATAATCTATTTGGTGCACTTATTGAGAGTATTGCACCTAATGTTGCTAATAAAAGTGCTATTATAATTAGTATTCTAAATTTATTTAATTCGTTAAATAGCCTTTTCATTGCTACTTTAAAGTCTTTTGCTTTTTCTGCTGGTGCACCTCCCATTCCTGGTTCCATTGGTCCTCTTCTTCTAGGAGTATCTTTAAATTCATTAGCCATTGTCTAATTCCTCCTTTGATAATTGTGATAATGCTATTTGCTTATATACTTCACAGTTTTGTAACAATTCTTTATGTGTTCCTTGCCCTACTATTTCTCCATCATCTAAAACTATTATTTTATTTGCATTCATAATTGTACCAATTCTTTGTGCTACAATTAATGTTGTTGCATCTTCTGTATATTTTTTTAGCTCTTTTCTTAGAATACTGTCTGTTTTATAATCTAGCGCTGAAAAACTATCATCAAATATATATATTTCTGGATTTCTTGCAATAGCCCTTGCTATTGATATTCTTTGCTTTTGCCCTCCTGATACATTGGTTCCACCTTGTGACATTTGTGTTTCATATCCGTTTTCCATTTTTTCTATGAATTCTTTTCCTTGTGCAACTTCAATTGCTTTTTTTATTTGTTCTTCTGTGACTTCCTCTTTTCCATTTTCTCCATATGCTACATTGTTTTTTACAGTTTCATTAAATATGACTGCTTTTTGTGATACATATCCTAATTTATTATGTAAAAATTCTTGTTTATAGTCTTTTACATCTATCCCATCTATTAAAACTTTTCCTTCTGTTGCATCATAAAATCTTGGTACTAAATTTATTAAGGTTGATTTTCCACTACCTGTAGAGCCTATAAATGCTACTGTTTCTCCTTTGTTTGCTTTAAATGATATGTTTTTTAATAGATATTCATCTGCGTCTGGATATTTGAATGATACATTTTTAAATTCTACTGTGCCTCGCTCATCACTTATGTCTTTATCAATTTCCCCATCTTTTATTGTTATTTCTGTATCTAACACTTCATTAATACGTTCTGCTGAAACTTCTGCACGTGGTAACATCATAAATATCATTGCTAACATTAGGAATGATATTATTATTTGCATTGCATATGAACTGAATACTACCATGTCTCCAAATAATGCTATTTTGTCTGCCATTAATGCATCTTTTATTAAAGATGCTCCTACAAAATATATTGCAAGTGTTAAAAAATACATTACTAAATACATTACTGGTGAAAGTACTGAGAATGCTTTTTGATTAAATAATTGCATGTTTGTTAGTTTGTCGTTTACATCTTCAAATTTATTTTCTTGGTATTCTTCTGCATTAAATGCCCTTACTACACGAATTCCTGTTAAGTTCTCACGTGTTACTCCATTTATTTTGTCTATTAATTTTTGAACCTTTTTGAATCTTGGCATTACTATTACCATAAGTATTGCTATTACTCCTAATAAGATACATATACCTACTGCTGTAATTGCACTCCATTGCCAACTTTTGTTTAGTATTTTGGTTATTGCCCAGATTGCTGTAATTGGTGCTTTTATCATAAGTTGCATTCCCATTGCTACTAACATTTGTATTTGAGTAATGTCATTTGTAGTTCTTGTTATTAGACTACTTGTTGAGAAGCTTTTTACCTCATGCATTGCTAAATTTCCAACTTTATCAAATATCTTTTTTCTGACTGTCATTGAAAAAGTTGCAGATATATTTGAAGCTAGAAATCCTACTATTACAGCTGAAATTAAACTTCCTAGGGCACATGAAAGCATGTATGCTCCGTTTTTTATAATCTCTGACATCTCACTTCCTTCTGTTTGTACTAATACTGTAATTTCAGACATATAATCAGGCATTTTTAAGTCTAGCCATACCTGTGCAATAATTAGAATTAAACTTATTATTGCTAAAATAATTTCTTTTTTTCCTAAGTTTCTTAGTAATTTTAACATTTTCTCTTTCCTTTCTCATAAATGATATTATTAGATTATATAGTATATTTTTAGCACTGTCAATTTGTGATTGCTAAATTCACAAATATTTCACATTTTATCTGATTTATATTTTATAATTATCTCTATATAAATAGACTGTCTTCTTAAATTAAGAAAGCAGCCATACACATTGTTATGACTACTTTCTTAATTTAATTGTCTGTTATTGTTCTTAAAGATTTTTAAACTTTTTTATAGAACACATAACATGGGCGTTGCCCATTACTCATGAACTCACTACCAATATTTACATAAAATTTGGTTAAAAATGTGAAGCTTTCATCGACCTCATCTCCTAGCCAAAAGAATTCAAAAGTATACTTCTCTTGTTCCTCAGATAATGTTGTGTCGCACAAAATCTCCAACATAAGCTCTTCGGCAATTAGTTCTCCGCCAAAAATTGTACAGCCTTTTGGCAGTTCAACTTCCATACGTTTTAGAGAGCTTACTCTTATGGCAATACTAACTAGCTTACTCATGCATATATCCTCCTATTTTCATAAAATTATATAATAAACGGAGGACGTTCCCTCCGAATATTATCTACCCAAAGGGAATTCAACATATTTTATGATTTTATTGTACCAAATTTCTAATGAAAATTCAAGATGCATCTCTAACGACCAGACATAGATGTGTTTTTTCTTTATTATTTTATATTATTCCTAAATGTTCCATTAGAACTTTTATACCTATTAGGATTAATATTAACCCTCCTACAAATTCTGATTTTCTTTTATATTTTTCTCCGAATTTGTTTCCAATTTTGACCCCTATAACTGATAATATGAATGTTATTATACCTATGGCTAAGACTACTGATATTACGTTTATTTCAAAAAAGGCAAATGTTATTCCTACAGCTAATGCGTCTATACTTGTTGCTATTGCTAGTATCAGCATTGTTTTCATATCTACATTATCGTTTGCTTCTGTATTTTCTTTTTCAAAGGATTCCTTTATCATATTTGCACCTATGAATACAAGTAGTCCTAATATTATCCAGTGATCTATGCTTGTTACTAAGCTTTCAAATCTTTCTCCTAGATAATACCCTATAATTGGCATTACTGCTTGAAATATTCCAAAATATAGTCCTATTATTATTGCTTTTTTCCAGTTCATTTTTTTCATTGCTAATCCTTTACATACTGATACTGCAAAGGCATCCATTGCAAGACCTATACTAATTAATAAAATTTCTAATATACTCATTTTTACCTCATCTCATTTTTATCTTGTTACTACTATATATTTATTCTTTTTTGCTTACTATAATTACATTATTTCAATAAAAGTGGCTTCATTACACAAACTATCTTCCCAAAAGTTCTCATACCTCGCCACCCCCCTACCATTTTGAACATTTTTTACATCCCCGATGTGTGTTTATTTTAATAAATGGACGCCCAAAGGGCGCCCTACAATGACTATATATCTCTCAGTTATTTAATAATTCATCTAATTCTCCATTTTCAAAATAGATTGTGTCTTCATATTTTTCTACATCTCTTACTGGTAAAAATATAGATAGTTTTACTGCTCTATGACCACATTTAGTACACCAATAACTAATAGCTCCACATGCATATGTAGCAGTTGGTATGTCTGCTTTTTTCTCTACTTTAATTAAATTTTTTCTATAATAATTTGCGTCTTTGTGTGATATGTAATGTCCTACTGTCATTGGTAACATATATAGTTTTCGCCCTGTTTCACTCATCTGGCTTTGGCATTTACTACACCAGTCATCATGAAAAACAGAACACATTTTTCTTAATAATCCCATAATTATTTAGAATTACTCCTTGCTTTTTCTATAACTTCAACCATCATATCTGCTTTAGAAATTCCAGTAAGAATATATTCACTATCCATACGCCAACGTTGATTAGAAGTAAATGTGTTTACTCTTATTTTTACATCATCTATATTGAAGAGGAAACTAACTCTACTACTTCCTTCCATAAATCCTGCTCCGCCTTTTCCATCATCTACCCAAGTTTTTGTGATACGATTTGCTGGCAATATATATTTTTTAAATGGGTTCCAATAGAATATTATTGCGATTTTACCATTTTCTGTGTCTACTACAACTGTACTACCATCAGCATAAAATGTTTGACTACGGTTAAATCCACTTTGTTCTAGTTCTGCTTCCATTTTTTTCTGTTTTTGCTTAAAAAGTATTTTTCCACCAAATATCCACCATACTATAGATATGATAGTTGGTCCCATAATTAAAATTACTGCCATGTTTCCTTTTGGAAAGAATAGTGCACTAATTATATAGCATATAGCACATACTGCAATTGGTATAAATATGTAAGTAAAAATATATAGTGCATCAATTTTTTTAATTTGTTCTTTTTCCATTTTTATTACTCCTTTTATTTTTATTTAATCCCACTCACTTTTTTTCTTTTCCTTAGGTGGGAAAAAGTAAGGAAATATCCCTATTTTTGAACCAATAGCATGGAAAATAGGAAATGCAATTAATACAGTTACTATTTGTATTATTATGGTTGGTGCTTCGGTGTAATCTTCTTGACTAACTTTTCCACCTTCTCCTAACATGTCTATATAAAAGTCTGTTCTACTTAATTTTTCTTTATATTCAATTTGATTTATGAAATATTCATCTTTTGATAAGTCTTCATATACTATTTTTCCAACTGGTAATATTGAATCACCATCATATATAGTTTCTCCTGTTTTTTGTACTGAATCGTTGTTAATGATAGCAGCTATTTTTTCTCCAGATGGTAATGTTAAAGCTTGCATATAATACTTTCCATGATATCCTGAACCACGATTACGGTACTCAATTCCTGGAGATATTACTGTAAATGTATCATGTGATAATAATTCTTCTATGTTTTGAGCTCTATGTACATTTTCGTCAGCTATTCCACCAATAGCACCATTTTCTACTGTATGCTCTTCTACATATTTTTCATATTGCTTTGGTATTATCTTTTCTGCTATCTTAACTGGAATAAAGCTTAGTAAAACGCTTAATGCTAAACATAACCAAATGTCGAATCTAAGACTATGATATCTCATACTGTTTTCACCTCATATATAGTATTTGCAGACTGTAACTAAAAGACTGTATTTCATTTTTGTTAGTCACACCCCCACAGTTTTTTTATTATATCAAATAGACACAGTTTTGTAAATATGATTTTTCTTTTATAATATTTTTCGTAATATAAAGTTATTATTTTTTTCCTTTTTATTAAGAGGTACTACTTTTAGAGTATATCCCATTGGACGTAATAATTTCATAAGTGTAGTATATTGTGGGGTTCTTACAAAATTTTCAATACTTTTTTCTTTCCTAGTATATTAAAAAGGACACGCTTCAACGTGCCCATGATTATCTTTTGTTATTTTTCTATTTATCTTTTGTTTATTTTTTTCTTTAGTACAATTTATCTTATGTATTTTTCTTATATTCATTAGTATATCTATATTGATTATCTTATGAGTATAAGTAATACTTGATTGTCTTACTATATTTTACATTTTTATTTTTTATTGTCAATATCTATTTTTTTAATATAGTAGTCTATTTGTAAATTTTTCTCTTCTTCTTCTTTAATTTTCTATGTTTTATTTTACTATTTTTATATTATTACATTTTTGTTACAGTTTTGTTGTATTTTTGTAATATTCTTTTTAAAACTTACAGTAGCGCTACTTTAAGTGATTTAATGCTTGAATCATTTTTAAGTATAATGTTATTTTTCTCTATAAATGTGTTTTTATTTCTACGTTTCCTCTATTGTTTACAATTACACTAATCTCACCGCTTTCATCTGTTCTATATATTTTTGCTCCGAAAATTTTTTATTCTCTTTATAACTTCATCGTTTGGATGTCCAAACTTATTGTTTTTTCCTACTCCTATTAGTGCAATTTCTGGCTTTACCGCTTCTGTAAATTCCTCTGTGGTTGATGTTTTTGACCCATGATGTGCTACTTTTAATATGGTACATTTTAGTTCTTTTTTCGCAATTTTTACTATTCTTTGTTCTGCTTTGCTTTCTATATCTCCTGTGAATAACATGGTAAATTTATTGTATTTTAATTTTGCTACTATTGAGTTACTGTTTATGTCATCAAAATACAATTTACTTTCTGGATAAAGTATCTTAATTTCTACATAGTTATCCACTTTTATTACATCTCCTCTTTTTACTACTATAACATTTATTTTTTTCTTTATTACTGTTTCCATTATTTTTTCAAAATTTGATACTTTTTCTGCTTGTTTTGATATTATTATATTTTTTACTTTTATTGAATTTAATATTGCTAGCAAACCTTGACAATGGTCTGCGTCAAAGTGTGATATCATGATATAGTCTATTTTTCTTACTCCTCTATCTAATAAATATGGAAGTAGAGTGTTTTCTCCTATATCAAATTTCCCAGAGGAGTTCATTGTTCCACCTCCATCTATTAATACTTTTTTGTTGTTTGGAGTTATAATTAGACTAGAGTCTCCTTGTCCTACATCTATAAAATATATTTTCAAGTTTTTTGATATGTTTATTTTGTTATTGAAGATTAAAGTTATTATTAATATGAGAGGTAAGATGCGAGAAATGAGATATGAGGAGCGAGAAGCTATAGAGAAAAAATTTTTCATCGTGGAGGCATTGCCCCAATGGACATGACGCCACTGCGCCTCGAAAATTATTATATAATACAGTAAAATAGATAATATATGTGGTGTTGTTACATATATTTTTGATAATGGTATGTTTCCAAAAATATTGGCTATTAGAATTAAAATTTTTAATGCTATATTCACAAATCCTGCTATAAATCCTGATATTTCTAATGATATTAATGATATAAATGCACATATAAATCCTAAAATGATTATTATTCCTATTATATAACTCACTATCATATTGGCAAATAAAAATGTTAGTGATATTGTGTGAAAGTTTATTACCATTATGGGAATTATCATTGTTTGTGCTGATAAGATGACTGATATCATTTCTGATATTTTCTTATTTATCTTTATTTTTCTTAATAATTTACTATATGGTTTATTTAATGCTAAAATTCCAATTACTCCTCCATATGATAGTTGAAAACTTATACTGTTTATGCTATATGGATTACATATTAAGATTATAAGCATTGATAGACAAACCGTGCTTATTGTGTCTTTTTTTCTATAGTAAAAGCTTGCTCCTAATGCAATAATTCCCATTATTCCTGCTCTTGTTACAGAAATTGAGTTTGTCGTTATTAACATAAAAAATATTATTCCTAATATTTTTAATATTACCTTTTTTCTATTGCTTATATTGATTTTGTCTAAAACGTATGAAATTCCTAATATGATGTATGTCATGTGTGCACCTGATACTACTAATATATGATATATTCCACTATTCCTAAAGTCTTCTTTTGTTTTTTCTTCTATGTTTTGATTATTTCCTAGTAATATCCCATTTAATATACCTGCTTCTTTTTCTTTGAATAGCTTTTTTATGTTTTTTTCGATCTTACTATTTATTTTATGGGTAATTAGTTGTGTCTTTGGTAAATTTTCTTTTTTTAATATTTTTAGCCCATTTCCTGAGTATGTTATTGTTCCATAAATTTTTATTGTTTTTTGATATTCTGAATAGTCAAACCCTTTATAGTTTCTTTGTTTTTCTGGTGCATTATAATTACATTTGATTTTTATCTTGTTTCCATATTTTAGTTTTATATTTTGCTTTTTGGGAATGCTTAATGTAAGTTTTATGTTTCTATATTGGGTCTTTTCATTAATTTTTTCTATTTTTATTGTATAACTATTTTTGTATTCTCCTTTTCTTTCGTTACTGATTATTGTTCCTGTGTATATTTGCTCTTCTGTGCTCATATTATAAAAATCTTGGTATTTACTGTTTTGATATGAGGTTATATTGTTTGAAATTAGTATTGATATTACTAGTATTATTGTCGCTTTTATATTATTACGCTTATTTATGTCATGGTGCTCGGTTCCGTTTATTATTAATTCTATTACAATTAAAATGATAATAATGGGAGCTATACTTGTTTTTAAGTATAGCTCCCAAATTATTCCTATTATATATCCTATTAGTGCTGTTAATATTGGTCGTTTCATTTTTTACCTTCTTATCTTTTTTGCCCCTTTTGCTATTTTATATTTCTGTTTTGCGGACGACCAATGGTGTCCCCTTACATTATTCTTCTTGCACATACATTTTTCCTAGTAAAATTTACTTCGTAAATTTTTCACGGTATTTCTATTATGTGCAATCTTTATAAATTAGCATTGCTAATTTATTATTCTTCTTGCACATACATAGAAATACCCATCGCCGTCTACATTTGAGATTATGACTCCTTTTCGTGAGTTTGCAGCATGTATGAATTTTCCTCCTCCAATGTATATTCCTGCATGTGAGATTTTTTTACTTCCTTTTGATCCTGAGAAACATATTATATCTCCTGGCTGTAAATTTCCTTTACTTACTCCAACACCATTTCCTGCTTGACTGCTACTTGAACGTGATAAAGAATAACCAAAATGTTTATAGACATATTGTGTAAATCCTGAACAGTCAAATCCAGATGGACTGTTTCCTCCATGTATATATCTATATCCTAAATATTTTTTAGCATATGATACTATTTCTGAGGCGTTTGCATTTGCTGATACCGCTTCTGCTTTTGCAGGCAATGTTTCGGTTGTTGCTATTTCTGTTTCTTTTGTTGCTGTTTTTGTAGTTTTTGTTGGCGTTTTTGCTTTTCTACTTGCTGCACTTCTTGATGTCGTTTGAATTTTTGAGTCTGATACATATTTTGTTCCAACATATCCTACATTGTCTTTATATTTTATTTTTATCCAACCATTATTTTCTTCTATGATTTCTACTTCTGCATTTTTTGATAGTGCTGAAATGACTTTTCCTGATAAATCTGGTTTTTCTCTAAAATTTACTGAGTTTGTATTAATATACCCAATTTTATTTTTTGCTCCAGTGTCTTTTAATTTTTCTGTTCTTACCCATCCTTCTAAATTTTCTGAAGTTACATAAGACCATCCATTTAGTTCTGTTGCAATTTTAACAGTTACATCATTTTCTAATATACTAATTGTGTTAGAATTTATTAATGGTATTTTATATATTTTTTCGCCCTTGTTTATCATTTTAGTAGTACTTTCTTCTACGTTTTCTTTCGTACCTTCTTCTTCTGAAGGAATATTTTTGTCTTCCTCTGGTTGCTTTTTATTCTCTTCGTCTGAAGTTTTGTTATCTTCACTAGGATTTGCTGGTGGTGTTTTTATTTCTTCATTTACTTTTATATAGTCTCCACTTACATAACCTTCGTATGTGTTGTTTGTTTTTGAGTCTATATATTTTACTTTATACCAACCATTTTCAGTACGTTCTAATATTTCAACTTTTTCATCTATTGAAAGTAACGTTATTATAGATGAATCTGTTGAATTGCTTTTTCTTAGTCTTAACGTATCTGTACTAACAATTCCTGTTGTCGCAAAACTATATACTGCTATACAACATATAATTAAGCCACAAAGTAAAGAAATTATTATACGCTTTTTCAATATATCACCCCTAAAATTTTATCACGCACATAGTATTATACTCTTTTTATTTTTATTTGTCAAATTTTGGACGAAATTATTGCTCTGCGTTTAGAACTGTGAATTGTAACAAAATGTGAAATAAAATTAATAAAATTCCATAAAAATGTTTCACATTTTTGATTCCTGTTGTATAATATAAATGTTAAACAAGATTTCATAAAAATATTTCATATTTTAAAGGAGGTATATCATGGAAGAAAAAATTGAAATTATGAATCTTCTTGAAAATAAACAATTACTTGAACATGCTTTACAATCGCTTGCTTACGGTTCAGTTGAAATAAGAGTAAACGGTTCAAATAGATATATATATGTACATTATAGAGAAGACGGAGTTGCTTTAACTAAATATGTTGGAGAATATTCAGACGATTTATATAATTTAGTATTAAATAATAGTATTAAAGCCAAAGAATTAAAAAAACAAATAAGAGAAATAAACAAAAAATTAAAACAATTAAATTATACAGAAGAAGAACTTTCTGAGAAGGTAGAACAAAATATAGACTTTGTCAAAAGACATTTAGTAGATACAATTTATAAACAAGCAATACTAGAAGGAGTTGTAACTACATTTGCAGATACAGAAAGCATTATTGAAGGTGGAAAAGTAAATAATATGAAATCAGATGATATTATGAAAATAGTAAATCTAAAACATGCTTGGGAATTTATATTAAATAAAAATGTTGTATTAAGTGATACAAATTTTATTTTATTATGTGAAATAAATAAAATGGTAGAAGAAGGTTTTTACTATTCAGCAGGTAAAGTTAGAAATGTTCCTGTAACTATAGGAGGAACAACATGGAAACCAGATTTACCTATTGAGAGTGTAATAAAAGAAGAATTGGATGAAATATTTAATAACAAAATGGATGATGTGGATAGAGCTATAGAACTTTTACTATATACAATGAAAAAACAAGTATTTATAGATGGAAATAAAAGAACATCAGTAATTTTTAGTAATCATTATTTAATCTCAAAAGGAAAAGGAATCATAGCAATCCCAGCAGAATTAACAGAAGAATTTAAAGATTTACTTATTCCTTATTATGAAGGAAAAGATGAAAAAGAAATAAAGAAATTTATAAAAGAAAAATGTTATATAAGCATATAAAAAGAAAGTATGAGACTATTCGTAAAAGTTGTGTAAATTGGATTTCCTTCCGATTGATAACAGAATTTTAATAACTAAATTTTCCTACTAAAGTTTATATTAACACGAAATTATAGGGGTATTTCATAAAATATTATAAACTTCCATTTTTTAGAAAAGAGAACTGTCTTTCCTGACTGTTCCCTTTTCTATTTTTTATTACATTAAAACCTCTATTTCATATATTTGCCCATCTGCTACTAGTTTTATTTCTTTTTCTTCTTTTCCGTTTACATATATTTTTTCTACGCCTGTGTTTTTTCCGTTTAGGTTTTTTACTTTGATATTGTATATGGTTTTTTTATATTTATATTGTATACTGTATTCTTTCCATTCACTTGGTATACATGGTTCTATTTTTATTTTTCCTTCTTCTATTTTTAGTCCTAGTATATATTCTATTCCTGCTCTATAATACCAACTTGATGATCCTGTATACCATGTCCATCCTCCTCGTCCTAATAGGTCTGTTCCTCCATATACATCTGCTGCTATTACATATGGCTCTACTTTGTATTTGTTTGCTTCGTCTTTTGTTTTTGCATGTTCTATTGGATTTATCATCCTGTAATATTCATATGCTTTGTTTCCAAACCCTAATTGCGCTTCTGCAATTATTGCCCATATTGCTGCATGTGTGTATTATCGTTATGACCATTTTTTCTTTTAAATTTGCAAGATAATTGCATTTGGCGTTGTTGTTCTTCAAAAGAAAATCCTCGACGTACTTTCGTACGTTTGCGGTGTTTCTTTCCCGAACGCATAGTCAAATAACAATTCTTTTGCAAATTTAACTCTATGCTAGTTTTATTTAACACCTTTTTAAACTGCTTTTCTCTCATATTCTTTTTTAGCACATATAAATTTTTCTAAATTATTATTAACTTCTTGTAATGGTTTAAAATTGAAATAGATATCAACTTGCTTGTCGCTATGAATTTCAATTTTTTCTATAAATTCTCTAATTATTTCTTTTTTTGGTTTCTCCATATTAAGAAATTCTTCTATCAAATTATCTAATCTACTTTCACTTTTTGTCTTATCACTTTCTCCTGATAGCTCTTGTTCAAGCTCTTTGATGTTTTGTTCATATCCTCTAACCAATTCTTTTATTCTATTGGCATTTTTCATATATTCCTCAAGTGTTATAATTCCTGCCAGTCTATCATCATACATTACTTCCAACTTTCTAGTTTCATTGTCTATTGCTTGTTTAAAAGATTCTATTTGCTTTTTTATATCAAATTCTTTGCATTGTTTTGTTTTAGTTTGTTTTGCAATTTCTTCTAGTTTTTTCGTATTGGTATATTCTTTGCAAACTTCTCTTAAAACTTCTAACATTTGTTCTTCAAAAACTTGATAATTAAAATTGTGTGGTGAACATACATCAAATTTTCCAAACCTTCCATATCTTTGACATCTACCATAGATATTTCCGTTTTTATCTGGACTTCTTATTCCAATATATCCTTTACAATCGCCACAGCGAAGTAAGCCTTTGAATAAGTAATCATTCTTGACGGCCCTTGAGCCTTTAGTTGCTTGAATTACTTTTTTTGCTCTTTCAAAATCTTCTTTACTTATAATAGCTTCATGCATATTTTCTACTTTTATCCAATCTTCTTCTGGTAAATCTATAAATTTTTTAGATTTAAAACTTACTTTCTTTCTTTTTCCTTGTATAACTGTTCCTGTATAAATTTCATTTGAAAGAATAAATCTTACTGTAGATTGTTGCCATAGTCCATAAGTTAAAGACTTTGTTCCCCTTTTTCTCTTGTTATAATCTGATGGAATTGGAATCTTCTTTTTACTTAAATAATCTGCTATTTGCATTGTACCAAAACCTGCTAAATATTTTTCATATATTAGTTTTACAACATTTGCTGCTTCTTCATCAATGGCTAAATGGTATTTATTTTCTGGATCTTTTTTATAGCCGAAAAGGCGCTGTTCCTAAATATTCTCCAAGATTTCTTTTTGATTGTAATACACTATTTATTTTCTTTGATGTGTCTTTTGCATACATTTCATTTAATATTGATTTAAATGGTGCTATATCATTGTTTGATGTATCATAAGCAGTATCTATATTGTCTAATATTGCAACAAACCTTACTTCATGTTCTGGAAAATATGTTTCAATGTATAATCCTGATTGCACATAATTTCTACCTAGTCTTGATAAGTCTTTCGTTACTACCATATTGATTTTACCTGCTTCAATATCTGCTATCATTCTATTAAATGCAGGTCTATCAAAACTTGTACCACTTACACCATCATCAACATATTCTGATATAAAGTTTAGTTTGTTTTCTTTTAAGTACTCCATTAGCAAAGTTCTTTGGTTTCCAATACTTTCACTTTCTTGATATTTTTCTTTTTCTTCATCTTCTCTTGAAAGCCTTATATATATGCCTACTTTATAATCAATATTATTCATTATTGCAAGCTTCATTTTACCTCCTCTTATGCTATTTAAAGAAACGGAACTAATATTTTCTAAGCTCATACTGAGCTCAAGAAAATCTAAGTTTCGCATAAGTTATCTGTAACGTTCGTTCCTCACTAACAGCTAACTTAAATGAGATAATATTGATACTCTTGACTTTGATTATATCATATTATCTCTTTTAATGCTATTTATATTTCAAATTTTATTTTTACAATAATTTCCAAAAGCTCTTTCGATGACTTTTTCTAACTTTTCTCCTTTTTCATTAAATATAATATTTATTTTAAAATTGTTTTTCTTTTTATACTCCCTTTTCTCTGCTTTCTTTTCTTGCATAGTCCCCACTCCTTTACTTGTAATTATTTCCATTCTGCCATATTTTTATTCCAGTAACTTTTTGGTTACTATACTATGCCTTTCTCATTTTTGATTAAAATGGGTACATAAAAGAAAAAAGGGTAGAAAAAAAGAAGATATTTGTTTATAATATCTTCTACCATTTCTAATCCTTCTATTACTTTTTCTAGTTCACCATAAAATTTATTCCTTAATTTCTCATTCTTCTATACCAATTTTTGCAGCATATATTTTAATATTTTCTTTATCATTTAACTTTTTATAAATAGCCCATAAGCGTTCTAAAATAGCCTCTACTTCTTCTATTCCTTCAATGTGTTCTGCTCTTAATAATATTTCTTTTGCCTTTTCTAAATTATAATGTTTGTTATCTCTTTTATCAAGATACCAATCTGCCATTTCTATATATCCCCATACCCAATCTGGTTTTACCTTTAAATAGTCTTCAATTATTTTTGTTGCTTTTTCTTCATTACCTAATCTAAATTCAGTATTTGCTTTTTCTCTGATTGCCCTTTTTCTCCAATATAATTCGTTTTCATTATCTAAGTCAAATATATCTTCTATGGTATTCCATAATTCAAGTCTTTCATATAATTTGTCTTCTTCATTACTCATTGCTAATAAATCTTCATAGGTTTGAATCCAATTCAATAAGCTATCATACCCATTATATTTTTCATCATATTCACTTATACTTTTTATATTATTAGTTTTGCATATATCTTGAACATCAAACCATGCTATTCTTAATAAATGACTTCCTTTTTTGTTTTCTTCTCTTTTTAAATACCATTCTGCTTTGCAAACAAATTCATCTATTGAATTAAGCTTTTCTAAATTGTCATTATTATTTTTATTAATACAACATTTCTTGTACTTTTTTCCACTTCCACAATAGCATAAATCATTTCTACCTATATCCATTTTGACATCAATATAATTATCTTCTCTTTTTTGAATTATATACTGGCACACTTTATAATCATCCGAATTTTCAAATTCTTTATCTTCTATATATCTAAAACATTGCCATTCTTCCATTATTCCAACAGTATCATAAATATATTCATAAAGTGGTTTAAATGGATATATATTTTTATTTATTTTACTATCGTCTTTTAATATATTTTTTAAATCTTCTCTTTCTTCTTCGTTTGCAATTATATACATTACTTTATCAATATCTTCTGCTAACTCTGTTAACTTTAAGTAACATACCTCATCAATTATTTCTTCATATAAATATGAATTATCCATTTCATCTTTTTCGTGTAATAATTTTTTTAGATAATTTACTAAAAAAATTCTATCCTTTACACCATAAAGATATAATATTGCGAAAGTTTGTAATGTACTACATCTAACAAATTCATTTATTTGATTGTTTTCAATTATATTAAATAATGCCTTATCATCTCCATTATATGTACTTGCAAGTAATCTTGGTACATATCCTGGGTAATCATCTCCTATTATATAATCTATTATTTCTTCGTCTTTATTTAATAAATCTATTAAATATGGAAATGCTTTTTGCTCTCTAAATTCTGCCAATAGAAAATATGCATAAATATATCCAAAGAACTCATCTTCTTCATAATAAATTTCATCTAAATTATTTTTTGTATATTCCAGCATTTCAATTAGCTTTGGTGTTATCTCTTCTTTATGTTTTATTGCTTGTTTTAATGCTTCTTTCGGCAAGTTTTCTGTATAATATTTTAATTGTTCAATAATTTCATTTATTTTCATATATTTTGCTCCTTTTTATTTTATTAATTTATATCTCATTCTATGGTTTTAGTGCTGTAATTGGTACAATATAAATACCTGTTTCTGGATCTCTTACCACTGCTGAACATTTTCCAACTATAATACACATAAATGAAGGCTTTTTTATCATATTATCATAAAAATTTAATAAACTTTTCTTTGCCTCATCAACTTGATTAAATCCTAGTTTTATTTCTACTGCTGCATATTCTCCATCTGAAAACTCTAAAATTGAATCCACTTCTAGTCCAGTAACATTGTCTCTAAAATGGTATAAATGTCCGTCTAAATAGTCCATATATATTCTTAAATCTCTTTCTACTAATGCTTCAAACATAAAGCCAAATGTATTTAAATCTTTTAAAAGTTTTTCTGGTGTTAATCCTAAGCAAGCACATGATAATGACGGATCTGTAAGATGTCTTTTAGGAGATTTTCCAACTCTGTTAGGAGAACGATAATTTTCTCCATATGCCTCTTGATTTTCAATTAAATGTAATCTATCTAATACATCTAAATAGTCCATTACCGTATCTCTACTAGATAAAAGTTCTGTACCATTTTCATATTCTTCTATATCTTTTATTATTGTTTTTTTTCCTACAATTGATGCTTCATTTCTTGATAGTGATTTTAACAACATTCTCATTTTATCTTTATCTCTTCTTTTTTCTGTTCCTTCATTCATGTCTATATTCAAAATTGAATCAATATATGATTTTGGAATGAGACCAATCTTGTTTTCACTAACATTTATATTAGCTGGCCACCCTCCTCTTATTAAGAGTTTAGCTAATTGCAATATCTCTACACTGCCAGTATTAATTGTTTCCTGTGTATTATTAAGCATTTTTGTTAAAGAAGCTTCTCCTGATGAATCTCCTGATTCATATAAACTCATAGTATACATATTAAGTCTTCCAATTCTACCTGCTCCTGAATGATGTACTTTTTCTTTCATTATTTTATCTGGTAATGTTGTAGAACCTGTTATAATAAAATTTCCCTTTTTTGTGGTTTTATCACATTCGCGCCTAACTGCATCCCATATCGTTGGAACTAAATGCCATTCATCAATTAATTGTGGTTTCTTTTCTATATCCTTATTAAAAATTGATTTTACATCTAATTTTGCCATTTCTCTTACATCATCATCATCCATATAAACTTCACTCTTAGAAAGTCTTAACGATGTCCACGTTTTACCACACCATTTTGGTCCTTCTATACTTACAGCTCCAAACACTGATAAATAATCCTCTAACTTTTTTTCAATTAATCTTTTTCTATATTCTTTTTCATCAATTGCCATTTCAATCACCTCTTCATTAAATATAGCATTTTTTCAACAAATGGTCAATATGTAATCGACACTTTTTAAGCACTTTAGTCGACACTTTTTAAGCACTTTATTGTGCAAATTTTTAGTAATATGTTGTGCATTTTTTGGCTATATGTATATTTCATTACGAATTTTTCCATTTATCTAAGCTTTTTCGTAATATTCATATGTATATAAGGTTTACAACCTCACTTTGTTCGGTTGCATAAGACATTTGTAATGCTCATTCTTCGCTAACAACTGTTTTAAGAGTATCAATATTTTTTATTTTCTAAGGATTACAACTTCGCTATCGCTCAGTTGCATAAGACATTTCTAATTCGCTTCGCTCAAAGAACTGTCTTAACAACAATACTCATGTGTGTATTGCCCTCCATTTTCTCTTACTCCTGGTAAATACATTTTTATATATCCTGGTTCTAAGTTGCTTTTATCAAATGGTGGGTCTAATAGCTTTATTATCCCTGTTTCTTTGTCTACTAAATGATTTTCTAAGCTTTCCATTGAGATATATTTTTTGTCATTGTCTCCTGCATTTGATATTACTGACCAACTTTGGGCAATACTGTCTATTCTACATTCTTCGTTTTCTATTGTTCCTAGTATATTTCCATCATCCATAAATGCTCTTTTGTACCAACGACCGTCCCATCCTACTGTATTTAATGCTTTTTTTAGTTCTTGTTTTTTCTGTTCGTATTTTTGTATTTTTTCTTTTATTTCTTCGTCTTGCATTTCACTCATTAGTTCTATAAATCTATCTAGTATAGTGTATAGGAAGAATCCTAGCCATACACTTTCTCCTTTTCCTTTTATTCCTACTCTACTAAATCCGTCATTCCAGTCTCCACAGCCAATTTTAGGCAATCCATTTTCTCCAAATTCTAATGATTTTTCTATTGCTCTTATACAATGCTTAAATACACTTTCTTTTATATCTGATGGATAGTGGATATCATATATTTCAACTTGATTATCTTCTAATGGATTTCCACTTAAATATTCTACTTCTTGTTCTAATATTTCTTTATCTCCTGTTGTTTTTACATATTCTGCTACTGCATATGGTAACCATAGTAAATCATCTGAGAACTTTGTTCTTATCCCTCTTTTTGTTTCTTCATGCCACCAGTGTTCTACATCTCCTTCTATAAATTGATGTGCACATTGTTTTATAATCTGATTTTTGGTTACTTCTGAATCTATATATTTTAATCCTAATGAGTCTTGCAATTGGTCTCTAAATCCTATTGCTCCTCCTGATTGATAAAATGCCGATTTCCCCCATAACCTGCATGCTATGGTTTGATATAATAACCATCCATTTAGCATTATATTCATTGATTCTGATGGTGTTTTTACTTGTATTATTGATAGTTTATTTTTCCAAAATTCTTTTGTTTCTGTTAATTCTTTTTTACATTTTTTTATGTCTGAGTATTTATATGCTAAGTCTTGTACTTCTAATGATTTTTCTTCTTCCCCTATTATTAATGATATTTCTTTATTTTCATATGGAGAAATTGTTATATCCATTTGTATTGCTATACATGTGTTATTTCCTAATGAGTTTTCGTTTGTTAATGAAATTTTTTCTAGTCCTTCTGGTTCTCCAATATTTCCATTTCCTATGAAGCTTACTTTATTTCCTGTATATGAGTTTATTGGTTCACTGCTTGATATAAATACGGTTTTACTTATTCCATTTCCATATAGATTTTCTGCTGATATTAAATTTGCATTTTTGTTAAATTTTATGTCTATATATCCATTTGATTTTAGTTCTTCCTCTCCTAGTACTGGTTTTATATAATATACTAAACTTAAATTTTTCTTATCTTGTGTTGTATTTTTTAGGTTTAATATATTTACTTTAACACTATCTTTTGTTGGCACAAATACTTCTACTTCTTGCGTTATTCCACAGTTTGAGTGATAGTATTTTGCATATCCAAATCCATATATTACTGAATATTCATTTTCATCTGGTTTTGGCATTTTTCCTACAGACCAACTTTCCATTAAGTCTTTATCTCTTATATATATTATTTCTGATGGTTCGTCTGTTATACTATTGTTTGACCAAGCAGTTATTTTGTTTAATCTACTGTTCCTACTCCAAGTACATCCACCCATATTGTTTGTTACTAATGTCCCGAATTTTTCATTTGCCATGATATGGCTCCATACTGTTGGTATTGGATTTTCTACATTTTGCTTTATTCTATATTCTTTTCCGTCTTCTGAAAATCCTCCATATTCATTATAATATTTAAGATTTTTGACATTAAAGTAATTGTTTATATTTTCAAATTCAGGTTTTATTATATTTTCTTTTTTGTCTTGTGCAATATTCTTTATAGAGTATAAATAGTCTTCTTCTAATTCGTTTAATACATTTCTTATACTTCCTTTGTTTGCTTCTATTATAAAGTTTGCTCTTAGTGTAAATAGGTCTATGTCTTCTTTATCGTCTATAATAAATATCCCTGAGTTTATTAGATATGATAATTGGGTGTTTGCAACTTCTTTGAAGATTTCTTCTCTTAAAAATTTTTCATAAGAATTTTTTTCTTCGTCTAGTATTATTAAATCAAATTTTATATTTTTTGTCCTAAAAAATTCATATGCTTTTAATATTTCTCTTACTACTGTTATATTGTCTATACTTTTTATTCTTAATAAAACTATTGGTAAATCTCCTGATATCCCATGTTTCCACAATTCTTCTTGTGAATGTTTTGTTTTTGATATCTTATTTGTATATAACCTTTTCATAGGGTTTTGGAATATTATATATGGTAGCATTCTTTGGTAGTCTTTTAGGTTTTTACTTGAAATTCTTAAATATTTCGCTTCTTCTTCTACTCTTACTCTTGAAAGTTCATATTCTCTTTCTATATTTTCTTCATTTAAATAATAATCTATATTTTCTAATACTTCTTCTTTGTTAAAAGATGCTGTAATTACAAAGTTTAATGAGATTTTTTCGTTTTTAGGAATTTTTATTGTTCTTCTAAATGCTATTACTGGTTCAACTTGTCTTGTCATTTTTTTAGAAAATGGTATTGAATTTTCCACATATTTATCCACAGTATTACCATTAACTTCATATTCTAATTCTCCTATTGTGTTTGCTTCTTCTGTGTAAAAATATGTTCCTACATATAATTCTTCTTCATTGTCTCTTTTGTTTCTTTTGATTAGTATTGCTTGTTTGTCTTCTAAGAATTCATATCTTAAACCTAAGTTATTAAATGCTCTATGTGAATAGTCTTGCTCAAGCTTTGATAATATCGGCTCAAAGATTGATGATATTTCTATTGTTTCATCTATATTTGAGTTGTTTTTTAGGGTTATTTTCCTTATTTCTGTTCCTGTACTTTGTGCTACTACTATGTCTTGCGTTGTTTCAATGTTTTCATCATTTCTAACAATCTTACTTCTGTCTGGTGCAAAGCTTATACTATATTTTTCTGTTGTATTTTTGAAACCATCTATATTTGCTTTCCATATCTTATTTGTTCTTATATTTTTTATATAGAAATATATTCCTCCTTTTTTATCATTAGTTTCTTTAAATCTATTTATAGCTATATCTTTATATGCACTATATCCCTCACCTTTTGCATTTATTATTACATTATAGTTTTCGTTTGATATAACATTTGCAGGCACTAAGTTTTCATTTATTTTTGTATAAATGTTTTCTTCATAACTGTCATATCCTTTATATTTCATTTTTTCGATTTTCTCCTTTTTCTCCTTTGTTATTAACATTTTCTCTGGCATTCTTTCTTGTAATAAAATGTCTATTGCTTCTATCTCTGGATTTTTCATAAATCTTTTTTGTAATATATTATTGTTAAATAAGTTGTTTATTGATAATAATATTAGACCTTGATGATGTGCCATATATGTCTTAACTGGTACACTTTGACTACTTTTATTTAGTCTTTCTGGTGTATAATCTATTGATTCATAGAATCCGTATTTTCCTAACATTTCTTGTGCTTCAAGTTTTTTTATATTTTCTAATACTTCTCTTGGATAGTCATTTATGGCAAGTATTGAACCATATGCTGAGACTACCATTTCATCTGCTAATCCCCTTTTTAATCCTAACCATGGAATTCCAAATGCTTTATATTGATAATTATTGTTTAAGTCTTTCATATTGAATGCTGATTCACTAATTCCCCACGGTATTCCTAATTTATTTGTATATTCTCTTTGGCTTTTTACCATGAATTTACATGATTCATCTATTAGGCTTCCTGGGTATTTTACTATATTAACATGTGGCATTAAATATTCAAAGGCTGTCCCAGACCAAGAAATAAGTCCTTTATAATTGTTCATTTCTGTAAGAGTTCTACTTAAACTAGACCAATGTTTTTCTGGAATGTCCCTTTTGGCTATTGCTACAAAACTTGCTTGCCTTGCTTCTGAGGCTAATAAATCGTAATAGGTGTCTGTTAGTTTATTTTCTTCTATATTAAATCCTATTGATAAAAGCATTTTTTCTTCATCGTATAATACCCTAAAGTCTGTATTGTCTATTATCCTATCTATTTCTTCTATTAAAAATTTTATTCTGTCTTTATATTGTGTGTATTCTTTTTCTTTTAAGAATTGTTTTACTGTATATAAAAATCCAATAAAGTTTCCACTGTCTACTGTTGATATATACCTTGGTATTAAGGGCTCTAATGTTTTTGTATTATACCAATTATATAGATGTCCATTCCATTTTGGCAATCTTGAAATTACTCCTATCGTAATTTCAAGTTTTGTAATTGCATTATCTAAATCTATATATTTTAAGTCATATGCCGATATAATTGCAAGTAATCCTAAGGCTATATTTGTTGATGATGTTCTATATACTACTTTTTCTTTTCTATCTTCTTGATAGTTATCTGGTGGCAAATAATTATTTTCTTTATTTATATTTTGATTAAAGTATTCCCATGTATCTTTTCCTACTCTTTTTAAATATTCTTTCTCATCTTCATTTAATTTTGTAATTGATAATTTTTCAATGTTTTCTTTGCTAATATACCAACACGTTGCTGGTGCTATTATCCATATTACCCCTATTATAATTGCTGGTGGCATATATAATATCGCAAAAGTTATTGTCAATATTCCAATTAATGCATTTACCCACATGTTCATATAATAATTTTTTATTCCATTTTTTGCTTGCTTTTCAGCCTGTTCTGATGTTGTCCATTCTAATAGATATTTATGTGATACTGTCATTCTGTAAATTGTTTTTGTAATTGCTTTTAATGATATATATGCTTTATATGGAAGTACTGAAAATTCCACCAAAGCTCTTAGGAAACTTGCTTGTAATCCTCCTACACTTTTCGAGAAACTTTTTTGTTTTTTTATCCCTTCTTGTTTGAATACTATATAATTTATATAGTCTAATATTGTTGGCATTATTATACTTAATATTGATATTGTTAATGGTATACCAATTCTTGCTCCTATAAATATTTTTAATAATAGTAATAGTATTATGTTTATAAATGCTGTGATTTCTAGTAAACTTCTTCTTAAATTATCTACAATTTTGAATTTTGATAATAAATTCATTCTAGAATTTTTTATCCATCTAATAATTTGCCAATCTCCTCTAATCCATCTTTCTAGTCTAGTTATAAATGTATTAAAACTATTTGGATAACCATCTAATAATAAAATATCTGATACTAATGCACATCTTAAATAATTTCCTTCTAGTAAGTCATGGCTTAATACTGTGTTTTCTGGTATTTGATTTTTTAACATTATTGAAAATGTCTCTAAATCATAAATTCCTTTTCCTGTAAATATTCCTTCATCAAAATTATCTTGATATATGTCTGATATTGCATTTGTATATGAGTCTGTTCCTCCCATTCCTGCAAATATTTCAACAAATTTGCTTTTTTTACTAGATATTAAATCTATTCCTACTCTTGGTTGCATTAATGCATGTCCTGATATGATTCTTCTTTTTTCATTATCTAGTTCTGGTACATTTAATATATGTGCCATTGCTGAAACTAATTGTATTCCTGAGTTTAGAACTAAGTTTGTGTCTGCATCTAGTGTAATTATATATTTAATTTTTGGAAGCTTATTTTGTCTTTTTATCTTCCAATCATTTATTGTGTTGACTCTAAACACATTATTTAAGTTTCCTAAAAGGTATTCATTAAATTGATTTAATAAGCCTCTTTTTCTTTCCCATCCTAGGAATTGTTCCTCTTTACCATTCCACAACCTATTTCTATATACAAAGTTGAAAATTGGTAATCCTTCTTTTTGATATTTGGTGTTAAGGATTTTTAGTACTGCTTCTGCAGCTTCTATTATTTTTTCATCATATGGCTCTTTTTTGTTTTTTGATGAAGTACAATCTCCTAATAATGTGAAATATAAGTTTTCACTTTTATTTGCTAGATAAAATACTTCTAATTTTTCTATAAGTGATTTTGTTTTTTCTCCACTATCTAAAACTGTTGGTATTACTACCATTGTAGTGTATTCTTCTGGTATTCCTTTTGAAAAGTCCATTTTAGGAATTAATTTTGGTTTTACTACTTTGTTTAATATTGTTTGTATTATTTTTATAACTGCTTCGCTTGTAGGTATAAATATCAGAATGAATTCTACTGCTATTAAAATAATGTTTTGTATTTGCGGACGAACACTGTGCGCCCCTACAATAATGCTAATAGATAGCATTACTGTAAGGATTAATGAAATTATTGATATGACTGATATATATAGTCCTACTTTGTTATTATTTTTTTTAGATTTTATTTGTAATATATTATATAATTCTACTATTCCTTTGTCTATTAGGTAATATCCTATATGTGCCTTTTTGACATTTCCCTCTTTTTCATATACGTTGTTTGCTAATTCTAATGCTTTTTGTGATATATATATTTCTGATAGTTTAATCTTTTTAGATATTTCTTTTACTTTATTTCTGTAATATTCTTTTGTTGTATAATCCATATTGTCATATACATTTACTGGATCTTGTTTTAATATTTCTTCTACTCCATTTATGCTTTCAAATACTTTTACAAAATTCATTCTTTGTAATTCATGTATACTTCTTATTGAATTTCCTAGTGAAACCTTTTTGATGGCAATATCATAATGCTCCTTTTTGCTCACCTCTTCTACCGTGAAACCTTGCTTTTTTACCTCTTCTTCTAATATATTTAAATATGGTATTCCTTGTCTTCCATATTTCTTTAATTTATATGATAGATATTCTATAAACTGATACCTGTTTCCTCCAATGTCTACATTTTTGGTATCATATACAACTTTGAATTGTTGATCCTCTTTTGATTTTTTCTCTAAAAATCTTTCTACTAAACTTTCTACTTTTAACTTCTGTAATTGCGATGAATAGATACTTTCACATATTCTCCTGATTTTTTCTATTAAGACAATTTTAAAGAATAGATTTATATCCCATATTTCTTCCATATTTAAGGTCTTTTTAGTTTGATAACTTTTTAACAGTTCTTTTATATTTTCTATTTCTAGTTTACCATCTGTGTATAATATAATTTCAGCTGCTAAACAATATATTCTAGCATATCCCTTGTATTCTCCATTTGCTATTCCTACAAAGTTTCTATATTTTTTTAATGGTAATTCTTTAACTATTCCTTTTACTGTTTCTTCAATTATATAATAATTATCTAATAACCACTCACCTGCTGGATGAATTTGTACCCCTGTTTTTAAATTTACATTTAATATATCATAGGTTTTTGTAATGTAACTAAAATTATCCTTCAGCCTTGGTATTGGATATGTTTCTTTACTTGATTTGGAACATAATATATGCTCTGATGCAAGATTCTCTAAGTATTTCTGCAATTGATTTTTATCTAAAACAATTCCATTGACATTAAATGGTAACATATTTTCACTTCCTAAAAGTCTTATTTTCCTTAGTTTGACCTTATTGGGAAATTTTTATACATATTGTCATACAATAAAAATAATGTTATAAATTTTAATTTCATTGTTTTAGTTTAATAATTTGTTATTAATACTTCTTTTGTTAGTTGATTTTTGTTTTTCAAATGATAATTTGAATTACTATAGTTGTAATTCAAGTTATGTATATTGTATTGATTTTCAATAGCCCAATTTATCAATATCTCATTTTTAGAACCTTTGTGTTCTGTTACATTTGATAGTGCAAATTTTACTCCATGTTTGTCTATTTTATTTAGAAATTCTAATAGTTCTTTTTCTTTATTTTCGTTCCAACCATCATTTTCATTATAACTTGCATCTCCTAAATAATATGGTGGATCACAATAACAAAAGTCTTTACTTGTTAATGTTTCTATTTTGAATTTTTTGTAATCCATGTTTGCAAATGTTATATCTTTAACTGCTAGCTTTCTACAAAAGTCTAATAGGTTTTTTCGTATAGAATTATTAAAATCTCTTTTTCCAACTGGTACATTATATTTACCTTTTCTATTAAATCTGATTTGGTGATTAAATGAATATATTACTAGTGTTAAAAATATAAAGTCTTTGTTTTTTGAATTTTTCATATTATTATAATCTTTTCTTAATTTTAAGTAGTTTTCTTTATTATATTTTCCAAGTCCAGAAGAACTATCCTTTCCATAAAAATTATGTCCATTTTTATATGTATTACTTAATTTGTATTTTTTAATAATTGTTTCAACTTTATTTACAATATCTATATAATCATAATTTTTAAAGAGTTCTAATGTTTTAATTAGATTAGGCTCTTTGTCAATTGCTATTATTTTTTTTGCAGTACTATTTGCAGCTACATTTGCTCCTCCACAGAAAAAATCTACAAATGTATCTATTTCTTTCGGAAATATATTTTCAAATTGAGGTAATAGTTTATATTTTCCTCCTGTATAATTTAAGGGTGATTTCGCAAAGCTTTCATTGTCTTTTAGTATCACTTTGCTTCCTTTACTAGATTTTGATGTTTCACACAAAAATAGCCTTTCTTTATGATTTATTGATATACTTTTCCCTGTTGTAAAATTATTATATGGTTGCTCAAATACTTTTACTTTTCCCCTTTTTTCTAAAATTTCTTTAATTTGTAAATCTGATATTTTTGCATTACTCCTACTGTTAGCTCTGTCTCCTGTATTATTATAAGAAACTAAAATATATTTACAATTACAATTTTTTATTAAATCTTCAAATGCATCTATTGCTTTATTTGTACAATATATACTTTTTAAATTAGTTCTGTCCATTTTTTTAGCAACACCATATACTTTTGGTTTATTCCAAACAGCAACATTTTCTAATAAATGATATGCATCACAATATTGTCTTGAGTTATAAGGTGGATCAATATAGATTAAATCTGCTTTTACATTTCTAATAAATTCATTTGCATCTTGATTGCTTATATGTGTTTTCTTCTCTCCTCCTTTTTTTATATCAAGCATATACATATAAAATTTATCTTCTATTTTTTTTATTTTTCTATATGCATCATAGTGCCCAACTGTATTTGCTACTCTATCCATCGAATATATTAGGCTTGTTACTAGAATGCTTTTCTCTCTTTCATTAATTTTTTTTTCATTATATCTTTTTTCAATATTATCTCGTATAAATCCTATTTTTTTACAATCTTTACTACTAAAATATGTATTACTAAAATTCTCGGAAAAGTAATTTTCTTCATCAATTTCTTTGTTATTATATTCATTTATTATATTTTCTAGTTTGTTTATATCTACTTTTACAGGCTCAAAAAAAGCTTTGTAACTATAATAATTTGATTTTAAACAATCATTAAAGTATACTTCTTTTCCCGCTTTTACAAATAAATCTCCAACTACACCTGTTCCTGAGAATACATCTATAACTGTTTTTATGTCCTTGCAGTTTTCTATAACTGTATTTTCAATAAATTTTAATAATTTATATTTACTACCTAAAAATCTTCTATTGTTTATTTCAAGTTTTTTCATTTTATTATTTCCTTTCGAGGCATCTTATGCACACTGAAATTATAGCAATAAAAAAAGAGTTTTTCAACTCTTTTTTATATAATCTCATTAATAAACTTATCTCTCCAACTCATATCAAAACTAGTTTCGTCTGTTTCAAATAATTTCCTAACATTACTAATAATTTCGTTATATTCACTAGATTTTTCCATTAGGGAAATAAGTTCATTATTATTTATCGGCATAATAATTACATTATTAGTGAATTTTTCTTTATCAATTGATGATTGAAGTGGAACTGTTGCAACTGCTTTCCAAATATTTATAGTGTTATAGTCAAAATCATCTGCAATAAAGAATGATGTTACAGTTCTATTTGTATTATTATTTTCTTCTTCTATTTTAAGATTTATTGAATGCCTCAATACGGGCTCCCATTCTCCCCTTTTTTGACTATTTGTATTCATAAGTGTAGCTTCTAACATTATAACTTTATCATTTTCATAAATAACTATATCACCTTGTCCTCCCCCTGCATGTATAATTGGCTCAAAATTGGCTGATAATGTTAGATTATAACTTCCTAACAAATCAATTTTCTTTCCAGCAAAATAATACCATGCTATTCCAACTATATATTCATATATTGTTGGAACTGTTGCAACTGTACTTACAATGTTTTTAATCTTTTGGTCATTCTTTCTATCTCTAAAAAGGCTTAAAATATTTCTTACCTTTTCTATTGGGTATTCTTTTTCTATATACATTTCAAACTCTAGCTTACGCTTATTGGCAATAATAATTGGTATTTCATTTATATTTGCTCCTTGAAATTCATTTTTAATTTCATTTATAATATTTTCTATGCATTTTTCATCTAAATTCAGTATTTCACTTAAAGAACTTATTGTACAAAAGTAACTTTCAATTCCTTCTTCATATTCATAATAAGTACTTGATTCTTCTGAAATATTACCCCAAATCTTGTCTTTTAAATAACTATTTTTGAATATACATTTGAATAATTCTTTATATGCTAATTCAACATAACCATTATCAAAACTTATAATTCCTGTAGCTTTAAATATTCTCTTTGTTGTGTCTGAATATTCATATATACTATCTAGTATTTTAGATTTTGTAAATATCTCATATAAATATTCATTTATATTTCCATTAAATAATTCTTTATGCTTTTTTATAAATTCCTCTGGTGTAGGTCTTTCTGCTTTTCTATTAATAAATATATTTTTCCCTATACCAAAGGCTTTATTTAATATGTCTTTTTCATCTTCAAAAAATGTTAATAATGTATCTAATGTATTTTCGTCTCTTTTTATATAGAACATATATAAGAAATTATAAAATTTCCAATACATCTTAATTATACTTCTACTCTTTTTATTCGTAAATATTTTAGAAAAAGTTTCCTCTTCAATTAGTTCATTATTTTTTAATTCTTCTGGAATATCTATTTTAAAATGATTAACAATATCACCACTTTTATAATTGTTTATATACTCATCTATTTGTTCTATTTTCTTATATGGATTACCTCCTTGAATAATTTGCAGAAAAGTGCTCTCTGTCATTCTTTCATTTTTTAATAGCATGTACAATGCCATGTTAAATGGAGAATAATAACTATTTCTATGATTATCAAATACTCTTAACTTTAGTAACTGTCTTAGATATATTACATTTATATTATCTATTGGTAGTATCTTTTCTAATCTATCTTTTTTTAAATTGCTCGGATTTAATAATAATCCTCCAACTTTTGATATTTTACGATGTTCTTCTACAAATCCTAATTTTACAAGATTATTTGTATAATGTCTGGCTCTATCTTCAATACCTTTACTAAATCTATTTATAAGGTTTGCATATTTAATTGAAAATTTTGAAATATATTTAATATCATCAGACTCTATAGCATACTTAAACTCTGGATGTTTATCTATCTCTTCCATAAGCTTATCATAAGGTCCATGCTGTTTAAACACATCTGGTGATAATTCAATAGCTCTTTGATAAAACTTAAATTGTGCTAAACTATTAGGAACAGTATTCCATAAGCATTTTTCTTGATTCGTAATTTCGTCTAAAATTACAATATACCCCTGAAGTGCATTAATAACATCGTTTCTTCTTCCGTTTGTGTCCATTAGGTTGAATATTTGATTTTCCTTTATCTGCATACTGACCTCCTATTTTTTCATAAACACAGTTATTTTATCATGAAAAGTCATTTTTAGCAATGTTAAAGTGCCCATTTTAAATCCTCCCCACAAACGCAAATTTATGCTGTTTTTTATCTCCGTCCCCAAAGACATTTTAGAACCTTCCGTCAGCCTTTGGCTGACACCTCCCTTAGATAAGGGAGGCAAGAATCTTCTCTACCCCTTGGCTCCCTTATTTAAGGGAGCTGTCACGCAGTGACTGAGGGTTCTTGTTTTCTTTCTTCATTCTTTTATTATATTGTCTTCACTTTTTTTGTAAATGGCAATTTCTTCTACAAAAAACAAGAAAATCCGATTTTGTTTACGGATTTTCTTGTTTTTTAGTTTATTTTTTATTTGTTAAGTTTTTATTTCAGCTTTGTAATATTTTGCTTGTTTTCTTAGGGAATCAATACTTCTTTATATTAGTTCTCTAACTAAATTAAATCAAACCTCCATCTATGTAATTTCTACCACCATAATACATATGCGAAATTAATATTACCTTGTCTTCTTCTATTATTGTATATAATATTACATAGTTGTCTATTACCATTCTTCTATATTCTCTATTTAGTCTATCTCTTTTATTAATTTTTGCATATATTTTAGGGGATTCTTTTAGCACTAATATACTTTCTCTTATCTTCTTCCTTAATCTAATTGAAGCTTTTTCAGCTTTTAACTTTTTATTTATATACTCACATATGTCTTCTATTTCCTCTAAACATGTGTCGGTTATTTTTATTTTATATTTCATATTTTTCTTCCCATTCTTTAAAAACTTCTTCTGCATCTTTTATATTACCATTTCTGTAATCTTCTTCTGATTGTAATAATTTTTGTTCAATTTCATACTGTAGTAGCTTTTTTCTATATTCTTCCATACTCATAACAATTATATTATTTTTACTATTTCTACTTATTACTATTTCTCCATATTCATTTACTGCTGTTTCTATTTCCTGTATATTTTTTAATTGTTGCATATTATCACCTCTTCTTTACTCTTTCTCTTAATAGTATAACACAAAGCTCCCTCCTTTTAAATATTATTTTAAATTTTTAATATATTATTTGTAAATTGTCTTATTATATACTCCTATTTTTTGTAATCTGAAATTTTTAACTTTGGAAACATATTTTAATGTTTCCAAAGTTAATCTTCTACTTATTTTAAGAATTTTATGTCTTTTATTTCTGGTTCTTTTTTCCTTATTGCCCAT
>CARPYP010000014.1:0-13170 GCA_949045875.1 uncultured Clostridia bacterium
TATAATAGTAATAATGATGATAATAACAGCATTAGGAATCAGTGGCTACATAACATTATATGCAACAAGAAGAAAAGAACCGGAAATAAAAGACATAAAATTCCTAAAATAAATTAGGGTATTTGAATATCTATTGAATTGGTATTCACAAAAAATTAAAATAAAAAAAACTCCCCCAAAACAACAAATTTGTGCTTTTGGGGGAGTTTTTAAGAAAATTTTAAGATTTATAAAACTTCAAAATAGCATGAACAATGCTTAAATCCTCACTTTTTATAGTAACAATATGGCAATTATTATCATAAGCATAAAAACATTTTATAGTATCATCTAATTTTATTTGTTTTTTATAAATAATTTCAATATTATCAAAAGTAACATCCCATAAATCTTTAGGAAGAGCATCATATGCATAGACCAAATAATATAAATTATTAACATGGTTATTAGTATCTATATCACGTCTTTTAATTTGATAATCGTACACAAATTTAGAATTTTCAGGTTCTTTTTCTTTATCATTTACCTCAGTATCAAAAACGGAAGAATTGTACTCACCAAAAGTATTATGTATTTCATCTGTTATTCTAATAGGCGTATGCTTTTCAGAATCTATTAATACCCATTTTGAAGTTGCTTTTGCAACTAAATTATTATCATTATCATAAACAACAAAATCACGATTAGATGAAATTTTACTAAAGCTACGAGCCCAAGTTTTTACAAGTAAATCAGAGTTCCATGAAGGTTTTAAGAAAAATTGAATTTTCCAATTTAAAAGCATCCAAGTCAAATGATTTTGTGGCATACTATTTAATCCATATCCCAGAGATTCAGAGTGGATTCCAGCAATTTCACCAAGGATTCTAATTAATCCCTTTGCAGAAAGTCTATTATTTATATCAATATCACAAAACTCTATTCTTGTTTTATATTCATATATTCCCATTATTAAACTCATCCCTTCTTAAAATTACTGCATATATAATATATTAATATTTATAAAAAATCAACTTCTATTAAGGTAATTTAATGATATTACACTACCATTTACAATTACAATAATATAAAAATTGCTGGTTTTGGGGAAAATGAATTTTTAGGTAAAATTGTAGAGAAAGGTAGGGGCGCCCAAAGGGCGCCCCTACAACATGTCATAATCGTTTATAATTTTAAAACATATAATCCTCCCCATAACCCCAAATTTATTGGCATCCATTTTTTTATATTCTTAGGAAAGTAATCACGGAGTGGTTAGTTTCTGTTTTTTATCTAATATACCTTGACAGATAAGGTATATTAATATATAATATTACTGAAAAGAAAGCAGGTGATGATATGTCAATTAGAGCAGACATGATACGAGGACATACAGAGACAATTATTTTAGCACATCTAATGAAGGGAAATAGTTATGGATATGAAATTAACAAATCAATAAAAGAAAAGACAGACGACAAATATGAATTAAATGATGCAACATTATATTGTGCTTTTAGAAGACTAGAAGAGATGGGATATATTTCATCTTTTTGGGGAGAAGGAAATAGTGGAGCAAGAAGAAGGTATTATTCAATTACAAATGAAGGAATTGAATTCTATAAAAAAAATATAGAAGAATGGAATTTAACTAAAGAACTTATTGATAAGTTAATATAATGAAAAATTTAAAATAATTGTTCTTGTGAGTTCTAGTTTTTTAAACACTAGCCAAATAACAATTAATTTTAGATTTAATAAATTATAGTAATAGGGGAGGAAAGAAAAATGAAAAAAAGATTATACAAAATAGAAGCAGGAAAAAAATTAGATGGTGTATGTGGCGGAATTGCAGAATATTTTGATATTGACCCAACACTAGTACGTTTATTATGGATTATATTTTCTTGTTGTTGGGGAGGCGGAATTATTGCATATATAATAGCAGCAATAATCATGCCAAAAAAATCAGATATAGAATAAAAGGGGGAAATAAAACAATGAAAGAAAAAATCAGAATAGAAGTAAATACTCTATTTCAAAATGCTCCGAATACCAAAAGAGCAAATGATTTGAAAGATGAAATAATTTCTAATGCAGAAGACAAATATGAAGATTTGATAAAACAAGGGAAAAGTGAAGAAGAAGCACTACAAGTAGTTATGAAAGAAATTGGAAATGTAGATGAATTAATTGAAGAACTAAACAAAAACAATCCCATACATACACAATATGTAGAAGAAGCAAGAAAAAAGACTGGACTTGTAGTATCTATTTGTGTTGGTCTATATATTTTAAGTGTAATAGCATGTGTAGTTTTAGATGAACTAGGGCTTCCAGACTTTATAACAGCTTCAAGCTTTCTTTCAATCGCAGGAGTATCTACATGTGTTTTAATATATCATTTTATGACAAAGCCTAAATATACAAAATATGATGATACAATAGTAGAAGAATTCAAAGAATGGAAAGGGAAAAATGATAAAAACAAAGAAATAAAAAAGGCCATAGATTCAATAATATGGACATTAACAGTAATTATATACTTAATAGTTAGTTTTACATTTGGTATCTGGTATATCTCTTGGATTATCTTTTTAATAGCATCATTGATAGAAAATATAATTAAATTAATATTCAAATTGGGGGAAGAATAGATGAGAAAAGTAGGAATTATTATATTAATTGTTATTTTAATAAGTTTTACAATTGCACTATGTAACATTTTAACATTTGCAATTCAAAATAAGGAGTGGAACTGGTTTATGGGATTTAGAGATTCAAGTGATATAAGAAAAGAAGAATACATAAGAAAAGAAGAAAATATAGACTTAACAGATATTGAAAAATTGAAAATTGAATTAGAGTCTTCAGATGTAAATGTAATTTTTACAGAAGAAAATGAATTAAAAGTTATACAATACTCAAATAAAGAATTAAAAGGAGATGAAGAATTTAAGGTTGATAAATCATCATCAAATATAACAATTAGAGAGAAGAATAAAATACATTTTAGTTTTTTCAATATAAATAAAATAGTATTGGATATACATATTCCAAAAAATTATGAAAAAGAAATAGATATAAATACAGTATCTGGGTACATAAAAACAAATGACAATTTAAAATTCCAAAATTTAAAGGTACATTCTACAAGTGGAGACATAGAAATGGGAGACATTGAAGCAGATAATATTAATATAGAAACAGTATCAGGAGACATTAATTTAAAAAAATTAGAAAACAATGTAACAAAGCTAAAAACAGTATCTGGTGACATTTCCGTAGAAAGTGCTAAAGGAGAAATAGAAGCAAAAAGTGTATCAGGAAATATAGAAATAGAAAAAATTGATGGTAATGTAGAATTAACTAGTACATCAGGAAATATTGAAAGTCAAGACTTTAAAATAACAGGAAAGTCAATTATAAAAACAACATCAGGTAATGTAGATATGTATATAAATAAAGAATCTAACTGTCAAATAAAAGCCAAAAGTACATCTGGGAATATAGATTTTCCTGAGGGAAGAAATGTTATAGGACAAGAGCCATATATTGAATTAAATGTACAAACAACCTCTGGAGATATTGAACTAAAATAAGAAATTTCATAAGGACTTGCTAATTTTTGTTGATTATGGTATATTATATATTATTTGAATAGGAGGTTTTTTAAGGTGTGTGGAATTGTTGGATACATTGGAAAAAACAAGGCAAATGAAATCTTAATAAATGGACTCTTAAAATTAGAATATAGAGGATATGATTCAGCAGGAATAGCAGTAATAGAAAATAAAGAAATAATTTGCAAAAAAGATAAAGGTAGAGTATGTAACCTATATAATTTAGAAGGGATAAATGAATTAGAAAGTACAATAGGAATTGCACATACTAGATGGGCAACACATGGTAAACCATCTATGGTAAATGCACATCCTCATTTAGATAATCATAACACATTTGCAGTAGTACATAATGGAATAATAGAGAATTATCATGAATTAAAGGAAGAACTAATTAATAAAGGATATAAATTTTATTCTGAAACAGATACAGAGGTAATACCAAATTTAGTTAGTTACTATTATAAAGAAGAAAAAGACTTATTAAAAGCTGTAAACAAAGCATGTAAAGACTTAAAGGGAAGTTATGCAATTGAGGTAATATCTAAAGATGAGCCAGATAAAATAGTAGTTGCAAGAAAAGATAGCCCTATGGTAATAGGAGTCTCAGGAGATGACAAATTTGTCGCTTCAGACATACCAGCAGTGCTAGAATATACAAGAGATTTCTATTTATTAGCAGATGGTGAATTTGTAGAATTAACAAGAGATGAAATAAAATTCTATGATGAAGACTTAAATTATATAGAAAAGAAAATAGAAAAAATAGAATGGAGTGAAAAAGCAGCATCAAAAGAAGGATATGAAGACTATATGCTAAAGGAAATATATGAGCAACCAAAATCAATCAGAGAAACAATAGGTTCAAGACTAAAAGAAAACGAAAAATGCCAATTTGATGATATAGAAATAGATAAAAATTATCTAAAATCAATAAACAAAATAAAAATAATTGCATGTGGTACAGCCATGTATGCAGGTTTAGTAGCAAAGAATACTTTTGAAAGACTTTTAAAAATAGACACAGAAGTAGAGGTGGCTTCAGAATTTAGATATAGAGACCCATTAATAGATGAAAAAACACTAGCAATATTTATAAGTCAATCAGGAGAAACAGCAGATACAATAGCAGCTCTAAAGCTTGCCAAACATAAAAAATGCAAAACAATTGCAGTAAGCAATGTAATAGGAAGTTCAATAACAAGAGAAGCTCATTATACTATTTATACACATGCAGGACCTGAAATTGCAGTAGCATCAACAAAAGCATATACATCTCAGGTAGTATTACTAGAATTATTAGCAATACATTTTGCAGAAGTATTAGAAAATAATAGTGAAGAAATAGAAACATTAAAAAATGAAATATTGCAATTACCGAAAAAAGTAGAGGAAGCATTAAAAACATCAGAAGAAATAAAAGAATTAGCAAATGAAATCTATGAACAAAAAGATGTATTCTTTATAGGAAGAGGAATAGACTTTACAGTAACAAGAGAAGCATCTTTAAAACTAAAAGAAATATCTTATATACACTCAGATGCATATCAAGCAGGAGAACTAAAACATGGACCAATAGCATTAATTGAAAATGGAATAACAGTAATAGGAATTATATCAGACAAAAAACTAGTAAAGAAGAGTGTTAGCAATATACAAGAAGTAATCACAAGAGGAGCAAATGTAATAGTAGTTACAGATAAAGATTTAAGTAAATACAATTTCAAAAAAATAATAAAAGTACCAGAGACAAACAAACTACTATCACCAATATTAACAGTAATACCAATGCAATTATTAGCATACTATGTATCAAAAGCAAAGGGATTAGACGTAGATAAACCAAGAAATTTAGCAAAATCAGTTACAGTTGAATAAATAACAGAAACTCAAACATTTATATTAATCATAAATATTTTGATTTTAGGGGCACGGTACACCGTGCCCCTAAAATATAATTAATTGATATATTAACTTAGCTGTGAATTGTAACATACAAGAAATTATTTTATAAAATATTAAAAAAAACCTGTACTTTGCAATAAAAATATGATATAAATTATGGTAATAGAGTGAATAGATTTATATAACATAAATTTGTCGCACCCATTACAAAAACAGACATTGGAGGGATAAAGACATGGCAAAAAAAGCAGGTAGAGCAAAAAGGTATGATGATGAAAAAAAATTAAATTATAAAAAGGTATTTGCAGTTTTAATATTATTTATAGTAGTAATAATGTTTATAGTAGGAATAAAGAAACTATTTTCAACAGGGATGACATCAACAGGAAAAATTACAGCAGTAAATTATTTCCCAGTATATAGTAATGGGAAGTGGGGAGTAATAAGTTCAAATGGAGATATTGTAATCGAACCTCAGTATGATGAAATGCCAGTAATACCAAACAATTCACAAACATTATTTATATGTACATATGATGTAAACTATGAAACAGGAACATATAAAACAAAAGTAGTAAATGAAAAAAATTCAGATATAATTACTGGATATGACAATGTAAAATTTATAGATTATATAGATGAAAAAGGCGAACTCGCATATTTACAAAATATATTAATAGTACAAAAAGATGGAAAATATGGACTTGTAGACTTAAAAAATAAGGAGTTATTAGAAATTAGCTATGATGAAATATCCTTATTAGATGGAGTAGACAACAGCCTAATAATAAAAAAAGGTGATAGTGTAGGACTTTGTGATTATGAAGGAAATGTAATAATAAATGCAGAATATAAAGAAATAAAAGCAATAGGTGATAATTACAAAAATGGATATATAACAGTAAATAAAGAAGGAAAATATGGAATAATAGATTTCAATAAAGCGGTTATATTTGAGAACAAATACGCAAATATAAAACCTATATACTCATCTAATAAATATGCAGTAAAAATTGATAAAGCATATAAAATAATTGACAAAAGTGGAAATATATTATTAGATAGAAACTTTGAAGACATAAAAGACATAAATGATTCAAATATTATATTTAAAGAAAATGGAAAATATGGAGTTACAACTATTAATTCAGAAAACAAAATAGGCACTCAATATGAAGATATAATCTTCATGGATAATAATCGTTATATAGCAAAAAAATCAAAATATGGAGTGATAAATCTAAACAATGAAGTACAATTAGATTTTAAATATGATAGTATTACATATAATACCGAAGCGGGAATATTAATAGCAAAGAATTCCCAGAATCAATATGATATATTTGATTCAACGATAAACCTAAAATTAACAGTTGATGAAATAGAAATATTTGACGAATATATGACAGTGGCTATAGGAGAAGAAACCAAATCATTTAATTTTAAATTTGAAGAAAAAGAACAAAAACCATTATTAGCAAATAATGATATTGTCCCAAGTGAAAAAGATGGAAAATATGGATTTGTTAACTCTAAAGGAAATGTTATTGTAAAACATGAATATGAAGATGTTACAGACCTTAATAAATATGGATTCGCTGGTGTAAAAAAAGATGGACTATGGGGAGTTGTAAATGCTAAAGGAGAGATTGTTATAAAACCAAATTACAATTTAGATGAAAGTCAAAGTTTAGATTTTGTAGGTAAGTGGCATAAGGGAGTAGGTGCAGATTATTATACCGACATGTAAGCGGTTGAAAAATAATTGCCCTCTGGCGTTGTTGTTCTACAAAAGAAAATCCTCAACGTGCACAAGCACGCCTCCGGTATTTCTTTTTTGAACGCCTGGCCAGAGAACAATTCTTTTCCAACCTTAAAATTACAATTGACTTTAGGGGGTGCAGATACTGAACAAGTTATCTGTAGATCACGTTGTTTCGTGCAACTGACTTATTGCATGTACTCTTACATATATAAGAGAGAGGTAAAAATGAAAACATATTGTGGAACAGACATAATAGAAATAGAAAGAATAAAAAAATCAATAGAAAGAATAGGACGACCATTTATAAATAGAATATTTACTCCAAATGAAATAAGATACTGTGAAAGTAAAAACAATGTAAAATATCAGCACTATGCAGCAAGATTTGCAGCAAAAGAGGCAATATTTAAAGCAATATCAAAAGCTCTAGGAGATAAATTTAGTATAGGATGGAAGAACGCAGAAATAGTAAATGACGAAAATGGTAGACCAAATGTGAAATTTATAGACATTAATATTGAAGGTTTAAAAGAAATAGACATAAGTATATCTCATTGTAAGACATATGCAACAGCAACAGTAATAGCAGAGATAGACAATAAAGGAGAATAAAAAATGGAGTTTTTTGATACACATTCACATTATAATGATGAAGCATATGATGAAGACAGAAAAGAACTAATAAATGAAATATACAAAGAAGGAATAACAAAAACAGTAGTAATAGGATATAATATAGAAAAATCAAAAAAGGCAATAGAAATCGCAGAGGAAAATAAATTTATGTATTCAGCAATCGGAATTCATCCAAGTGATATAGGAAAAACAAAACAAGAAATTTTATCGCAAATAGAAGAAATAAAAAAAATAGCTAGCTATGAAAAGGTAGTAGCAATAGGAGAAATAGGACTAGATTATCATTGGGAAAAAGACAATATTGAATTACAAAAATTTGCATTTACAAAACAAATAAATTTAGCAAATGAGCTTAAACTACCAATAGTTATACATTCAAGAGATGCGATAATGGATACAATAAAAATATTAAAAGGTGAAGAAATACCGAAATATTCAGGAATATTACATTGTTGTGTATTAAATAAAGATTTGATACAAACAGGGTTAAATGCAGGACTATATATATCATTTGCAGGACCAATAACATTTAAAAACACTAAAAACACAGAACTAATAAACATTGTACCAGAAGACAGATTGTTAATAGAAACAGACTGTCCATATTTAAGTCCTGAACCAAATAGAGGGAAAAGGAATGATTCTAAAAACATAAAATATACAGCACAAAAAATAGCAGAGATAAGAGGAAAAACAATAGAAGAAATAGCACAAATAACATATAGAAATGCAGAAAAAGTATATAATATATAAAAAATCCACCTTAGGAGCATTTCAATAAGGACAATTTTTTGCATAATTTTTGAGAGTATAGAAAAAGTTGTGTAAATAAATCCTTCCGTGATAAAATATAAAAATATCAAGGAGGGATTTTTTCTATGGGAAAAAAAGTAGAAAAAGAAAAAAATGAAATAGTAGAGGAATTTTTTAGAAGGAATGACCCTAAGAATATCAAGAGTATGGGAGATATGTATGCAGCGTGGAAAGATTTCTTTGCGCCAGCTTTTCAGGAACTATTAGATGCAGAAATGGAAGCAAAACTAGGATATTCCAAAAACGAAAGAACAGATAATGCAAATTATCGAAATGGATATTACCCAGAAAGAACAGTATCAACAGAAATGGGAGATATTCCAGTAAAAGTACCAAGAGACAGGAATGGAGAAATCGGATCAGAATTAGTACCAAAATACTCGAGGACTGTAAATGGATTTGATGAAAAAATAATTGCTATGTATGCCTTAGGATTATCAGATAAAGACATACAAGAGCAAATAAAAGACATCTTCGGATGTAATGTTTCGCCAGATATGATAAGTGATATAACGGATAAAATAATACCAGAAATCCAAGAATGGAAGAAAAAAAGATTAGAAGAAGTATATCCAATCATATTTATAGATGCAACACATTTTCATGTACGAGATAATGGACAGATAGTAAAAAAGGCAGCATATGTAGTATTAGGGATAGATAGAGATGGAATGAAAAAAGTATTAGATATAACAATAGGAGAAAACGAAAGTGCAAAATATTGGATGACAGTGTTAAATGGATTAAAAAATCGAGGAGTACAAGAAATATTAGTATTATGTGCAGATGGACTAAGAGGATTAAAAGAAGGGATATCAGCGATATACCCTAAAACAGAATACCAAAGATGTATAGTGCATCAAATAAGAAACTCATTAAAGTATGTACCATACACGGATAAGAAGGAAGTAGCAAATGATTTAAAAACAGTATATCAAGCACCAACAGAAGAAATAGCATATACAAATCTATTAGAATTAGATGAAAAATGGAAAAGTAAATATCCAGGAGCAATACAAAGTTGGATAGATAATTGGGAAGTACTATCAGTATTCTTTAAATTTTCAGAGGAGATAAGAAGAATAATGTACACAACAAATGCGATAGAAAGTTTAAATAGTACATATAAAAGGATTAATAGAAATAGGAATGTATTTCCAACAGATATGTCATTATTAAAGGTACTGTATTTATCAACATTAAAAGCAGAAAAGAAATGGTCAATGAGAATAAAAAATTGGGACTTGTGCTTATCGCAATTTAAAATAGCATATCCAGAAAGAATATAGGAGGTGCTAGAAAATGAAAAGAATAGAAGCAATATCGTATGCACAAGTAGCATTAAAAGGATTAAAAGAATTTGGTGTACCAATAACACCTGCAACAATGTATACAGAAATGGAGTCGTTGATGCAAGAATATACTGGCAGACAAATATTGCAAGAAGTAAAGAAACTCTAAAAAAACAGAAAATTAGAGGATTATTAAGTGAACCCAAAATCCTCTAATTTACACAAGATTTTAAAAACTATTGACAGTATATCTAAACATTTGGTAAAATTTACAAAATGTTAAAATTTAATTATTAAAATTTTGTTATCAATCGGAAGGAAATCCGATTTACACAACTTTTACGATAGTCTCTAATTTTTATTCATCTAACATTAATTTTGTTTTTCTATTTTTTAGTCTTTTTAATTGCTCTTTTTCTACTTGTTTAATACTCTTTTCTGGTGTTGGTAAATCTTCCGGCATTGTTCCTCCAATATCTTCTATTGCCTTTCTTACCTTTGCTCCAACTTCATAATGTGTTGAAGTCGCTTTACTACAATTATGTATCTTATCCTTTTTTAGTTTTTCCTCTGTTTGAGATATTCTAAATAGATTAGCAATTAATTCTGTACTTCCCATAAAATCTAATATCTTTTCGTTATCTTTTAATTTTTTTCTTTCGTGTATATCATTTACAGTTAGTCCTCCATATAATCCCATATATCCTGCATTTTGAAATTTTGCATACTCTTGATTCGTTATTACACCCGCATTATGAGCTACTTCTAATAACATTTGATTCCATTGTTTTATATCTCCACGAATCACTAATCGTTTGTTATCCTCATCTAATTGATTAAAATAATCAGCAACTTCTTGTCTTCTAGTTTGAATTGCAAAATAAGTTTGTCCTAGAGCAATTACTTCTTTTCTTGGATCACCATTTTGTACTATTAAATAACAAGCATATCTTGATAGTTCATAATCTAACAACTCTCTTACTGTGTTACTCCCTATTTTGACCATTTTCCTGACCTCAGGAAAATGGTCTTGAATCTCAAAACCACTATTATTACAAGCTAGTTTTGCTCTATCAATTACTTTTGCAAAATTTTCCCATTTCTTATATTGTAAAACTTCACTTAATTCCCTTGCATTCCAATATTCTGTTCCATCTTCTCTAATATTTTTTATTTCTTCAAAATTTTTATATTCTTCTGCTTGTAAATTATTCAATACTATCATCTCCAATTTTTAATTTTTTATAATTATATCAAACATTTGTTTATTATTCAAGCATTTTTAGATAAAAATTATTTTTTCATAATAAAAAGCCCAGAACTTAATCTGGACATTTTCTATTATTTTCAACTTATTTACAGTTTCTCTCAGTCCTATATATTTTCCTTTTATAGATATATCTGCAAAATTAGTTAAACCAATTATTTTATTTTTGTTATGTATATCTGTTTCTTTTTTTCTTATAAATTTTGTTTGAACTTTTATTTTGGATTTTATTTTATTTGGTATCACTAATTTATTATTTGGAGAAATTACAAAAACAGTTACTTTTTTATATTCATTTATTCCATATCTTATAGTTTTTCCTGTACTTAACTTTTGTTTATTTCTTCGTATTATAGTTTTTATTTCACCTTCTTCTTTTTTATTTATATCTCTCTTTATACAAACCTTATATTTATATAATGCATCATTTACTTTATTTTCATCTGTACGCAATAATGTATCTTTCATTTGTGTTTTTATAAGTTCTTTAGTCATAATATCACTTCCAATCTCTTTAAATTGTTCATACATTACAAAATATATGTTTGCAAATGTCAAGTAAAAAACTTAAATATATAAGTTATCTCCTAAAATTTATTTTCACTACAAAATGAACTAAAATTTTATATACACAAATAAAATAAATAAGAACCAAATAAGAACATTCTTGTCCTTATTTAAGTTCTCCCTTGGATAGATTTTTTTAATATAATATGAAAGTTCTACTTTCCAAAATCAACTTTAACATTTTGCTTTGCTTCAGCAGAATCAACTGCAAATAATGTAGCTGGTGTAAAATGAAACATAGAAGCAACAATATTTGAAGGGAACACCATTAAATTTCTATTGTATATTGTAACAGCATCATTATAAAATTGTCTAGCATAAGAAATTTTATTTTCAGTATCCCTTAAATTTTGCTGTAATTCAGTAAAGTTTTGATTAGCCTTTAAATCAGGGTAGTTTTCAGAAACTGCCATAATAGTTTTAAGTGCATCAGATAATTGATTATCAATTTCGACCTTTTCAGAAACTGAACCAGCAGATGCCCAAGAAGTTCTTAACTCAGTAACTTTTGTAAGAACATCTGACTCATGTCCCATATAGCCTTTAACACATTCAACTAAATTAGGTATTAAATCAAATCTTCTTTGTAATTGAACATCAATTTGACTAAAAGAATTATCTACTTTTACCTTAGAACCAACCAAACTGTTATAAGTAGCAATAACCCAAAGCACTATAACAACAATGATTGCTAAAATTATCCAGATCATAAATTTTCCTCCTTAAAAAAATATAAATATATAATAGCACAAAAAAATAAATAAAACAATGGTATTGAAAATATTATTTACAATAAATAAAAACAAATTCTTGTAAAATTTCACGTTATTTACTTGCTTTTTTGTAAAATGTAGTGTAATATAATAATAACATCAAATTGACAGAGACGTTTTTGGATAAGAACTAATTGGGGAGGTGACGAACAACAGTTTAAAACATTATTGTCATATTATACGAGAAAGGCAAAAAAGTAAAAAATAGTAATAGGGGGAAATTTTATGGAAGAAAAAAGTATTAAGAAAAATTTAAACAAGATAGTGATAATTGTATTATCAGTTTTAATAATTTTAGATATTGTTGCAGTTGGTATATGGTATTATATATTAAAAAATGTACAAGAGGTAGGAAATGAGTTCATAAAAGAAAAGATGTATGCTTTTGAAGTTTCAGTAATAACTGGAATAAAGTACAGAGAAATAGCAGAAGGAGAGGCAGTAAACTTAATACAAGAAAATAATAATGAGAATAAGAAGGAAAATAAAGAAACAAAAAAGGAAAATAGAGATAATAAAAAGGAAATAGAAAAAACGAAAAAGGAAAATA
>CARPYP010000014.1:13270-45981 GCA_949045875.1 uncultured Clostridia bacterium
AAAAAGGAAAATAGAGATAATAAAAAGGAAATAGAAAAAACGAAAAAGGAAAATAAAGATGAAAAAAAAGAAAATGAAAAAACAACAACCAATAAGAAAGAAACAACAAGCAACAACATGGTAAAAACTGGCACATCAGAAAATAAAATCAATACAACAACACAAAAACCCAAATTAATAGGTAAAGAAACGCAAAGAAAATTAACAGAAACAGAAACTAAATATGGTGTTGTAATTAATACATATACTACTATAACCTATAATATTTATAGTGACGGAAGTAAAACCATAAAGTCAACAAAAAATTCTAAGGAATATGACAGGAGCCGTTACAGTGCAACAACTGAAGAATTACTTTCAGAAGCAAAGGCTACTAGAAGGAAACAAGCTAGTAAGATAAGTAAAATAATACAAAATACGAATAGTTATAGGCAAGAAGCAAATGTAAATGCAGTTGAAAATATAACAAATAGACCAAACTTAAATTTAAATGAGCAGTTATGTGTTGCAGCATGTGTTAGAGCAGTAGAAATGGCCTATGCAAATAAATACTCTCATACAAGACCAAATGGAAGTAAGTGTTTTACAGTAGCAAGTGAAATGAAAATAAGTGCACTCGCAGAAAATATTGTATATGGATATGATTCAGAAGACACAGTATCATTATGCTGGAAATATTCTCAAGCTCATTATAAAAATATGATCAATAATCGTTATACTGAAATAGGGATAGGAGTATTTGAATTAGATGGAGTTTACTATTGGGTACAATTATTTGCATAGGGAATCATAAAAACCCAATACAAATAAAACCTGAAAATACCTATTGATATTTTTTAATGTGTATAATATAATGATTATGTAAAAAAATAAGATATTTTGTTGAAAATATCATATGCAATATAAAAGGGAGATGTAATCAAATGAGCAACAAAAAGAAAATTATAGGAATAATAGTGTTAGTAGTATTAATAATAGCAGTAACAGTCACTATCATACTAATAAAAAACAATTCTGACAAAAAGATGAAAGACTATGAAATAGAAGAAATTGCAGAAAAGGAATACAAATATTTTATATTATATGCAAATAGCAAATATGGAGTAATGGATACAAATGGAAATATATTAATAGAAGCAAAATATGACAAAGTTGTAATACCAAACTCAAAAAAAGCTGTATTCATTTGTTCAAATGAAGGAGACGAAAGAAACAAAATATTTAATGAAAAAGCGGAAGAAATATTCAATGTTTATGATAATGTAGAAGAAATAGAACTAGAAGGACTAGTAACATCATTACCATATGAAAAAAATGTATTAAAATTCAAAGTAAATGACCAATATGGGTTAATAGACTTAGATGGAAATAGAATAATAAAAGCCACATATGAAGAAATAAGAGGATTAAAATACAAAGAAGGAGAGCTTCTAGCAAAACTTAATGGGAAATATGGTGTAATAAACATAAAAGGAGCAAAACTAGTTAATTTTGATTATGATGATATAGAAGCAGACAAATATTATGAAGAAGCAGAAAAATATAAAAAATCAGGATACATAGTATGTAAAACAACAAATGAAGGATACAGATATGGATATATATCAAATAGTGGAGATAAATTATTAGATACAAATTACAATAATATTAAGAGAGTAATAGACATACAAGGGCAAGATATTTATATTATAGCAAGTAGCAATGGACAATATGGATTAATAAAAAACAAAGAAACACTAATAGACTTCAAATATCAAGGAATAGAATATAATGCAACAAACAATCTATTAATAATAAATAGAGGAGCCAAATATGGAGTATACACATTAACAGGACAAGAAATTGTACCAATAGATTATAAAACAATACAATTTAATGGAATATATATATATGCAAAGACAGGAAGTGACATAAAATACTTTACAGCAAAAGGTGAAGAAGTAGCGACAAACTTTACATCATTAGTACCTGTTAACAATGGAGAATACTATATATCAATAGACCAAAATGGATTATATGGAATAGTAGACAAAGACCAAAATATATTAACAGAAAACAAATTTGTATATATAGAGCATATGTTTAACAATTATTTCTCAGCATACAAAAATGAAAATGGGCTTGGGTTAATAAATGCAAACGGAAAAGAATTAACACAATTCAAATACACAACAATAACAAAGATAGCAGACACAGAATTAATAAATGCAGAAAACATGGCAAACGCAAAAATAGAAATATATACAAAAGACTTAAAAAAAGTAGAAGAATTAGAACAAGCGGAATTAGAAATAAGGGACAACTATGTAAAATTGTGCAATGAAAGAAAAAGTATATATATAGACAAAAAAGGAAATATAATAGACCAAAAACAAGCACAAGAAGCAACACAAGAAGCACCAGACACAATAGGCAAATACAATAAGGATTATATGGGATATTCTCAAGTATATTATACAGATGAGGTAATAGAACCAGAGGATTAATAAAAAAATAATATACATATTGACCGTGAGAAATTTGTGAAACAAATTTCACTAGGTCAAAAGGGTATATTATACAGATGAAGTAATAGAACCAGAGGATTAATAAAAAAATAATATACATATTGACCGTGAGAAATTTGTGAAACAAATTTCACTAGGTCAAAAGGGTATATTAACAGATGAGGTAATAGAACCAGAGGATTAGTAGACTTCATTTATCCAACATTAAAGCTATTGGTAACATTAACCCAATAATCCAAAATAGATAGTTGCAAATCACATTAGGGGGCACGGTGCACCGTGCCCAAGGAAAAATGAAATTAAATATATATAATTAATGTAAATGTGTATATTTCACGGGCGCCCAAAGGGCGCCCCTACAACAAATTGAAATATAAAAATCAGGGGGAAGAAAAATGAAAAAAACGAGAACAAATGAAAACGCTAAAACCCTTGGCGCTGTAACACACACACACACACACACACAAGAATAAACTAGAAGATGAAAAAATAAGAAAACTAAAAACAGCAGTATATATATTTGCTTTAACAACATTTACATTGTTAATAATGATGATAACAAATATAGTAAGCACAAGAAAATCGCAAGACAAAATGGTATATAATGCAAAACTAGAAGCAGAAAAAGCCTTAATATCAAGTGGACTAGCAGTATACACAAAAGACATTGAGGAAAATAATGGAACAAGCGTTGCTCGTACATTGTCAGACGAAAAATTACCAGAAAACACAACATCAACCCCACAGCCAGAAGGAACAATTGTACAGCCAAAGGCAAATTGGAACATAGAAACTGTAAAAGCCATTTCTGTAGGGAGAGGTAACACAGTACCAGTGCCAATTGGTTTTTATTATGTAGGAGGAGACCTAAATACAGGAGTAATAATAAGTGACGAAGAAGTTGACAAATATGATGGAACAACAGATAAGACCACATGGGAATATACAACAAATTTAAAAGGAAATCAATTTGTATGGATACCATGTACAGAAGAGCAATATGTAAAAAGTGAGGTATGGAATGGAATAACTCAAAAACCAACAGGAACAACATCAACAATAGGAACATTATGTGCTACAGGGTGGGATAAAATAACGTATACCTCAGAATTACCACAAATAAGAAAATATGGAGGATTTTATGTAGGAAGGTATGAAGCAGGACTAGCAAAAACAATAACAGAATTTACAACAACACAGACACAGACAGGTTCAAATCAAGTATATAATAAGGAAGGAATACCTCAAAGCAGAGCAGGAGTAATTCCATGGATGTTTATAGATTGGAACATGTCACAAAAGAATGCTAAGAAAATGTATAATACTAATAGTGTAAGTAGTGGGTTAATAACAGGAACCCAATGGGATGTAATTTTAAAGAGATTAGTAGAAAAAACGAATTTAACAGAAAGAGACTTAACGAATTCAGTGAACTGGGGAAACCATAAAAACAATAGTATAGAATATAAAGGGAGAGTAGCAAGTATATTGAGTAGCAGGTATTTATTAGCATTTGGAGGGCAGAAAGAAGGAAAAACAAATTCAAATGAAATGGTAGTGCTAACAACAGGAGCAAGTAAGCAAACAGAGAAATATCATACATTTGATGTAGCAGGAAACTTGTGGGAATGGACAGATGAAGCATCACTATATAAAAATAAAAATGAAAACGAAACAAACATACAAAACCGCATTTGTCGTGGGGGTGGAAACATTTATGAATCAAATCTTTATCCAGTATGTTATCGTGTTGGTGGTAATTCTGATAATACTGCTAGTTTGGATATCGGTTTCCGTGTAGTACTTTATATTAAATAAAAAAATATATAGAATTATTAAGAAAGGGAGTTCTAATTAAATGTACGAAAAAATAGGAATAAAATCAGAAACAGAAGAACTAATAAAGCAAACAGAAAAAGAAATAAAGCCAATATTTGAGCAAATTGAAGAAATAGCACAATATAACAGTTTAAAAATAATAAATGCATTTCAAAAATATAGGCTATCAGAACTACACTTCACATCAACAACAGGGTATGGATATGATGACATAGGAAGAGAATGTGTAGAAAACATATTTGCAGAAGTCTTAGGTGGACAAGATGCATTAGTAAGAACACAAATTGTCTCAGGAACACATGCATTAACAATAGCACTATTTGCACTTTTAAGACCAAATGATACAATACTAAGCATAGCAGGAAAACCATATGACACATTAGACACAGTAATAGGAATTAAAGAAAATGCAAGTTCATTAAAATCATTCGGAGTAAAGTATGAGCAAATAGACTTAAAATGCAATAATTTTGATACAGAAAAAATAATAGAAAGGGTATCAAAAAAAGACATAAAAGTAATACATATACAGCGTTCAAGAGGATATGCTTTGAGAGAAACTATCTCAATAGAACAATTAAAAAACATAATAAAAGAAATAAGGAAAATAAACAATGAAGCAATAATAATGATAGACAACTGTTATTGTGAATTTGTAGAAAGGGACACACCTTTAGAAATTGGAGCAGATATAATAGTTGGCTCATTAATAAAAAATTTAGGTGGAGGAATAGCAACAAACGGTGGATATATAGTAGGAAAAAAAGACTTAGTAGAACTTGCAGGGGAAAGACTAACAAGTCCAGGGCAAGGAAAAGAAGTAGGACCTACAAATGGAGCAAACAAAATGTTTTTACAAGGCTTGTACTTTGCGCCAAGTGTAGTAGCAAGTAGTTTGAAAACAGCAATACTAGCAAGTGCAGTTTTAGAAAAAATAGGATACAAAGTATCTCCAAGATTTAATTCACATCGTTCAGACATAGTACAAACAATAGAATTCGGAAATCCCGATGATATGATAAAATACTGTAAAGGAATACAATTCGGTTCAGCGATTAATGCACATTGTGCACCAGAGCCATCAGATATGCCGGGATATAGTGATAAAATTATAATGGCAAGTGGAAGTTTTACACAAGGTTCATCAATAGAACTAAGCTGTGATGGTCCAATAAGACCTCCATATGTAGCATTTATGCAAGGGGGACTTACTTATGAGTATGGAAGGATTGGGGTTATGCGTGCTATTCAAGAAATGAAATTTGAAAAATAAACTGCGTATTACGTCGTTATTCCAAATTTTGATCATCTATTCTTTAATGGAGGAACTCTTAGAATAAAAATCATATACAAATTTTAGCAATAAAGAAATCAAATCTAAAAAATATATCAAATTAATTTAATAAAAATGTAAAAATATAAAAGAAATAATCTAATAATTTAGATTATTTCTTTTTTTCTACAAGAGAGTTTGACAATATTTTAAACAAATACAAACTATAATATTATTATAATTGCTATTGGAGGTGAGAAATAAAAAATTGAAAAATAATTGCCATTTGGCGTTGTTGTTCATCAAAAGAAAATCCTCGACGTACAAAAAGTACGCCTTCGGTATTTCTTTTTTGAACGCCTAGCCAAATAACAATTCTTTTCCAATTTAGAAATGGGTTAGGAGAGGAATGTGAACAAAATGACTATATACTTAGATATAGTATTTGTAGAAAACATAATAATGAATTACATTATTCTATTTGCAACAGGAATCATCTGTAAAGAAAAAATTAGACAAATCAGAATCATTATATCAAGTATCATAGGTAGTATTTATTCAGTAGCATATTACATAACAGAAATTACATTATATGTAACAATAATAGCAAAAATTCTTTTATCAATAGTAATGATATATGTTGCGTTTAACTCTAAAAATTTGAAAAAAACATTCAAATTATTAATAATATTCTATCTTACATCATTTGCCTTTGGGGGATGTGCGTTTGCAATTCTATATTACATAAAACCGCAAAATATACTTTATCAAAATGGAAAATTTATAGGGTTATACCCTGTAAAGATTGCGATATTAGGGCGGACTACTAGGATTTTTAATAATTAACATCGCCTTTAAGCTAGTAAAAAACAAGCTAAACATAGAAGACATATTTTGCAATTTAAAAATTTGTAATAATGGAAAAGAGCAAACCTTGAGAGCAATGATAGACACAGGGAATTTATTAAAAGATCCAATAACAAATTCACCAGTAATAATAATAGAGAAAAATAAATTATCAAATATATTACCAAAAGAGATACTAGAAAACAGTGAAAAGATAATAAATGGGAAATACGAATTTAGTGATGAAAACCTTAAATATGAATCCAAATTCAGAGTATTACCATTTTCATCTTTAGGAAAACAAAATGGAATGCTATTAGGATTTAAAGTAGACAAAATAGAAGCGGAAATAAATGATGAAGAAATAATTAGAGAAGATGCGATTGTTGGAATATATGACAAAAAACTATCAAGCAGAAATCAATATGAAGGTCTAATAGGATTAAACTATGTTGAAAAAAGTTGTTAAAGAGAGGAGAGTGATACAAAAATGAATATATTAGAAATATTAAAAATAAACATAAACAATATTTATAAAAAGTACATAAATAGTGCAGAAGGGGAAAATACAGAAATATACTACATAGGAGGAAGCCAAACCCTACCGCCGCCATTATCGCAAGAAGAAGAAGAAAAGCTACTAGAAAATTTAGAAAACAATGATGAAGAAGCGAAAAAAACATTAGTAGAAAGAAACTTAAGACTAGTAGTATACATATCAAAAAAATTTGAAAACACAGGAATTGAAATAGAAGACTTAATATCAATAGGAACAATAGGACTAATGAAAGCAATAAACACATTCAACGTATCAAAAAACATAAAACTTGCAACATATGCATCAAGATGTGTAGAAAACGAAATCTTAATGTACCTAAGAAGAACAAACAAAACAAAAGGAGAAATATCAATAGATGAGCCATTAAAGCAAGATGGAGACGGAAATGAGCTACTATTATCAGACATATTAGGAACAGAAAACGACATAACATCAAAAAACATAGAAGACGAAGTAGACAAAAAACTACTAAGAAACTCAATGAAAAACCTAAACGACAGAGAAAAGCACATAATGGAACTAAGATTTGGATTCTGTACAGGCGATGAAAAAACACAAAAAGAAGTGGCAGACATGTTAGGAATCTCACAAAGCTATATATCAAGACTTGAGAAAAAAATAATAGGAAAAATGAAGAGAGAGATAATGAGTAAGACAGGGTAGGGGCACATGCAATGTGCCCTACAAGCAATGAGAAAATTGTTACTGGATAATGGTTTCTGAATATGAATTTAATGTAACCATTGTAGGGGCGCACAGTGTGCGTCCGCCGAATTGTAGAAATTTTAAATTCATATTATTTATTTTAATATTAAATGTAATAGATATATAATAAAAATATTATAATTTCTATTTTCAATTAGCAGACACAAGGCCTGCCCCTAAAATTAATTGAAACATATTAATTATTAATGCTTAATTTTCTATTATTTTACGGACGCACACTGTGCGCCCCTACATCTTCTCTACAATTTTAAATATTATCTAAAAATTTATCATCTCAACAGACACAAATTTATGTGATTAAAACCATTATCCTGTAACAGAAAATTTATAAAATGCAGCAATACATATTGAAAAAACAACAAAAATCATATATAATAGCAATGTTAGAAAGGGAAAAGGAGAGTTTTATTTATGTTTCAGAAACTAGAAGATGTTGAGAAAAGATATGAAGATTTAACAGAAAAGATAAGTGATCCAGAAGTAATTGCGCAAAATAAAGAATGGCAAAAAATGATGAAAGAGCATTCAGATTTAACACCAATAGTAGAAAAATATAGAGAATTCAAAAAATTAGAACAAAGTATAAAAGACAGTGAAGAAATGTTATCAGATCCAGAATTAAAAGAACTAGCACAAGAAGAAATAAAAAATGCGAAAGAAAAATTACCACAAATAGAAGAAGAAATAAAAATTCTTTTAATTCCAAAAGACCCAGACGATGATAAAAACACAATTTGTGAAATTAGAGCAGGAACAGGAGGAGAAGAAGCAGCGCTATTTGCAGGAGAGTTATTTAGGATGTATTCAATGTATTCAGAAAGAAAGCATTGGAAATTAGAAGTATTAAATGAAAATGCAACAGAACTAGGAGGATATAAAGAGATAACATTTATGATTTCAGGAAAAGGTGTATATAGCAGAATGAAATTTGAAAGTGGAGCACATAGAGTACAAAGAGTTCCCGAAACAGAAAGTAATGGTAGAATTCAAACATCAGCAGCAACAGTAGCAGTACTACCAGTAGTAGAAGATGTACAAATAGATATAAATCCAGCAGACATAAAAATGGAAGTATTTAGAGCATCAGGTGCAGGAGGACAACACATAAATAAAACCTCATCAGCAGTTAGATTAATACACATACCTACAGGAATGGTAGCAGAATGTCAAACAGAGCGTTCACAAGTACAAAACAGAGAATATGCAATGAGACTATTAAAATCAAGATTATATGAAATTGAAAAAGAAAAACAAGACGCAGAACTAACAAATGCAAGAAGAAGTCAAGTTGGTTCAGGCGATAGGAGTGAAAAAATAAGAACATATAATTTCCCACAAGGAAGAATAACAGACCATAGAATAGGAATGAGTATTTACCAAATGGAAGACTTCCTAAATGGAAACTTAGATGGAATGATAGATGCATTAATTACAGCGGATACTGCTGAAAAATTAAAAGGGCAAAATGAATAATATTGACTTCAGTGAAGAGAAAAAGTTTGTTGTTAAGATGATAAAAATGAAAGGAACAGAACATGAACGATTTAATAGAAGGATTAAATGATAAGCAAAAAGAAGCAGTACTTGCCACAGAAGGACCATGTTTAATAATAGCAGGGGCAGGAAGTGGAAAAACAAAAGTATTAACACATAAAATAGCATATTTAATTAAAGAAAAAAATGTTTTGCCATGGAATATATTAGCAATAACATTTACAAATAAAGCAGCAAATGAGATGAAAGTAAGAACAGAAAATTTATTACAGGGCACAACGAATGATATTTGGATAGGAACCTTTCACTCAATATGTGTTAGAATATTAAGGAAATTTATAGATAGAATAGGGTATGACACATCATTTATTATATTTGATACTTCAGACCAAAAAAGTTTAGTAAAAGATTGCCTAAAAACATTAAATATAGACGATAAATTATTTACAGATAGAAGTGTAATGTATGAAATAAGTAATGCAAAAAATGAAATGTTAGAGCCAGGGGATTACTCAAATAGGAGCTTTGGTGACTTTAGAAAAGAAACTATAGCAAAAATATATGAACTATATCAAAAAAGATTAAAAGAAAATAATGCACTAGACTTTGATGATATCATAAATCTAACAATAAAAATTTTAATGCAAGAGCCAGAAGTACTAGAATATTATGCAAATAAATTTAAATATATATTAGTAGATGAATATCAAGACACAAACAAAGCACAATTCACATTAATAACATTACTTGCAGCAACACATGGAAACATTACTGTTGTTGGAGATAATGACCAAGGAATATACTCTTTTAGAGGTGCAGACATATCAAATATTTTAAACTTTGAAAAAGACTTTCTTGGTACTAAAATTATAAAATTAGAGCAAAATTATAGATGTACAAAGAATATATTAAATGTCGCAAATGCAGTAATAAAAAATAACCCAACAAAATACAAAAAAGAATTATGGACAGAAAATGAAGAAGGCACATTAGTTACAGGCTATAAAGCAGATAACGAATATGATGAAGCAAGATATGTAGTAAATCAAATAGGACACTTAAAATATCAAGAAAAATTTAATTACTCAGACTTTACAGTATTATATAGAATGAATGCACAATCACGTAGTATAGAGGAAATCTTAAATAGAGAAGGAATACCATATAAAATTATTGGCGGACTTAAATTCTATGAAAGAAAAGAAATCAAAGACGCAATAGCATATTTAAGACTTATACATAATCAAAATGATAATATGAGTTTAAGGAGAATAATAAATGAACCTAAAAGAGGTATAGGAAAAACAAGTTTAGACAAAGTACAAGAACTTTCAGAGCAAATCGAAAAACCAATGTATGATATTATAAAAAATGCTTCAGAATATGGTCTAAATAGAGTATACTTAAACTCTAGGGAATTCATAGAACAGATAGAAAGCTTAATTGCCAAAAGAGATAAAATGCCAGTATCAGAACTTATAAAACTAACTTTAAATATAACTGGTTATATGAAAGCTTTAGAAAATGAAAACACAATAGAAGCAGAATCAAGAATAGAAAACTTAGAAGAATTATTAACTGTTGCCATGGAATTTGAAAAAGAAACAGCGGAAAATACACTTGCAGAATTTTTAGAAGGAATAACACTTTCATCAGATTCAGATGAGATAGATGAAAATCAAGACAAAGTTACTTTAATGACACTACACAGTGCAAAAGGACTAGAATTTCCAGTAGTATTTTTAGTAGGAATGGAAGAGGGAATTTTCCCAGGATATAAATCAATACAAGAAGAAGCAGGACTTGAGGAAGAAAGACGTTTGTGTTATGTCGGAATGACTAGGGCAAAGGAACGTTTATTCTTAACATGTTCAAGAACAAGAACAATATTTGGTTCAACATCATGTAATGCAATATCAAGATTTATGAGAGAAATACCAAAAGAAATGTTAGAAGGATATGAAGACATATTCATATTAAGCCAAGAGAACAGGTCTGAAGATAATAGATATAATTGGGAATATGGAGGAAGAACAAATAGTAATTTAAAAGCTTATAGTGTAGTCGCAACAAGTTCATCAGCTGTAAAGAGCAATCCAAACAACCAAAGTTTTGGATATAGAACAGCAGAAAGCTTTTTAAATAATCTAAATAAAAAAACAACAACACCTAGTCTAGACATATCAAAATATAAACCAGGCGCAAAAGTATTTCATAAAAAATTTGGAGAAGGAATTATAAACTATATAGAAAGAGAAGAGGATGATTATAAAGTAGACATATCATTTGAAAAAGCAGGGCATAAAAGACTAATGGCAAAATATGCAGGGTTAGAAATATTATAAAAAAATGGAAAAGGGAAATTAATTCTCTTTTCTTTTTATAATAGGAAAGTGATACTTTCCTATTATATAAAGGCTATAATCGCTAGCCACCAAAGATTTTCGCCTTACAGTTGAAAACTCAAATCAGACAAGAACAAATTAAAGAAAATGAATATCCTCAAAAAACAAATTTATAAAAGAAAATGACTGAAAATTCTAGCAATAGTTACGGAAATAATTAATAAAAAAAATAAATTATAAAAAAAACTTGATATTTTTTTAATTGTAGTGTATGATATTTATATCAATTTTATAAATATCAAAAAGCATATAAATTTTAGGGAAATAAGTAGAAATATAAGGAGAATAAAATATGAAAAAGATAATAATTGCTTTATTAGTAGTAATGTGCGTTTTATCTATGATTATTTCATATAAAGTTTATGCATCAAGTGGAGAAGCCGTATTAGAATCAAAAACAGGAAGTAAATTAATCGAGATAAAAGAAAAATCATTAAAAGAATTAGACGATTATGTAGAAGCATATGGAGATGAGACTTACGGATTTACCGCTTACATATTAAATAAAGTTAGATTTTTTAGTATACCATTATGTTTCTTAGGAATATCAATTGGAGCTATATATCAATATGTAATAGGAATTAGAAATATGGGTACAAGATACAAAGGATTCTTCGCTGTAATAGCATTTGTAACAATACTTATTATATGTCAAGTATTGCCATTTATATTTGTTGTTGTAGTAAAATTCGGAAGGAGTTAAACAAATGAAAGTTTTATTTGCAGTTAGTACAGAAGACATAGCAGAAAAGATAGTAAAAGTATATCAAACAGAATATAAGGAGATAATAACATCAAAAAATGTTTATTACTTTAATGCTATAATTAAAGAATTACAAAGAAATCAAACATATGATAGAATAGTAATAAGTGAAGACTTAGAGCCATTCACAAATAATAATTATGATACAATTGACAAATTTATATTTGAAAAATTAGACGGTATAAGTGATGAAGCTATTGACAGAGAAGGAAGAGACATACCAATAGTTGTAATATGTTCAGAAAGAAGAGAAAAATCAGATAATTTATTAGTAAAATTATTTTCAATAGGAGTATATGATGCATTGGTCGGAAATGATAGGACAATTGAAAATGTATGTAACCTATTAAATAAGCCAAGAACAAAAAAAGAAGCTAAAACTTACTACAAAATTGATCAAGGTGAATATGAACGTGAAGACGAAAAAAATGTAAGCGAAGTAGAGATACAAAACATTTTATCACATTACAGAAAATTAGGCAGAAATGAAAGTAGATATGTTGAAAGTTTCAATAGCATTGCAGAACAATATAGTGATGAACAATTAAAAGTAATAATAAAATTCTTACCGATGGAAGTAAAAGCAGTACTAGAAGCTGAATCGCCTAAATATCAATCAATAATGACATATAGTAGTGCAGGAGTTCCAAAAAAAGAGGAAATAAAAAAGAATAATATAAATGTTTCTAAAATTATTGATAGTCATTCAAGACAGCCTACAGGACCAGTAATAATACCATCAGCAATCAGAAAAGGTAGTGAAGTAAGAAAAATTGCAGAATCAGTTGCAGAACCAGTACAAATAGAAACTGTAGGAAATGATACAAATGCAATACTTGAGGAAATAGAAAATATAGAAGGAGTAGCACCTATAGAGCCTATAGAGACTATAGCTTCAATAAAATCAACAGCTCCAATAAAAGCATCAATTGAACTTGAAGTAGAAGGTGTAAACCAACCAAATCAAGTAACACAACCAGTAAAAAGAGGAAGAGGTAGACCTAAGAAAATTACAGTTGAACCAGAACAAAAAGTAGAGCCTCCAAAGAGAGGAAGAGGTAGACCAAGAAAAAATCCTATTCCAGATATGGAAGCACAAGAAGCTATTATTCCAAATCTAGAGACTACAGCACAAGTACAGTCATTACCAAATTTTAGAGAAGATACACAGTTCCAAGAATTAATAGAAGAACCACCAGTATTACCAAGCTTTGAAGAAGAAGCACCAACTTTGCCGGATTTTGAAGAAGAAGCACCAAATTTACCAAGCTTTGAAGAAGAAGCGCCAACTTTGCCAGACTTTGAAAGCGAGGAGTCACCAGTATTACCAAGTTTTGAAGAAGAACCAGAAAAAGTACCAAATTTTCGAGAAAGAAGACAACCAAGAGTACCAAGTTTTAGAGAAAGGCAACCAATACAACCTTCTAAAATGGACGAACCATCAGTATCACCATTATCAGAATATGGAAATAATGAAAGTATTACATCACAAATTGATAATAAATTATATGGAAGCAATGAAAGTATTACATCACAAATTGATAATAAACTATATGGAAGCAATGAAAGTATTACATCACAAATTGATAATAAACTATATGGAAGCAATGAAAGAATTATGCCACAAAATAATAATAAACTATATGGAAACAATGATTATGGGACATCATTAAATAATGAATTACAGGAAACAGAAGATGATGGTCAAAGAGTAGACATTTCATATTTATTAACACAAGACAAAAAAATTGTTTCATTTGTAGGAACCTCAAAAAATGGAGTATCTTTTTTAGTAAATAATATTGCAGATATATTATCAAATAGAGGAATAAAAACAGCAATAGTAGATTTAACAAGAAACAAAAATTCATACTATATCTATACAGAAAATAGAGAAGAGTTGAGAGAGATTGCTTTCTCATCTATGGAAAATTTAAAACAAGGAAACCCTGTTGGAATAGAAGTAAACAGAAATTTAACAATATATACATCATCACCTAATATTAGAAATTCAAACTATAGTATAGAAAATATGCTAACAACTCTAGTCAAAAATTATTCTTTAGTATTATTAGATTGTGACTATTCAACAAACAAAGAATATTTCAGAGTAGCGCAAGAAATATATATGGTTCAAAGTATGGATGTTTTAACAATTCAACCATTAACAGAATTTTTAAGAAAATTGAAATTAAGTAATATTTTACAACCAGAGAAATTAAGAGCTGTTATAAATAAAGCACAAAAAATAAGAGGACTAAATGAAGAAATGATAGTTGGAGGAATGTCAACTTATAATGATCCAGAAATGTCTATACAAGACAGACTATTTGATATGAAAACAATAAGTAAAACTGTAATTCCATTTGATATGGATTCATATTCTATATATTTATCAGGAATTGCAAATTGTGAAATATCAACTAGAGGATATAATAAAGTTTTCCTAAATTGTTTAAATAGACTAGCAGATCAAGTATATCCAGTAGTATCAGGTGGTACACTTAAGAGAAGAAATAAAGAAAAAGCTAATAATTCAGGTTATATGAGTTATGAACAAAATGGATCACGATTCTCAAATAATATGAGTAGCACTTTAGATGAGATGAAAAGACAATACAAATAGGAAAAGGAGTGACATATGCTGATATGTGGATAATAGGTGTAATAATAGTATTAGTTGCAATAATAATAATGTTAATATTATTTAATATAAAGATTCATAAAGAAATTAACAATTATAAAAATATAAATCAGAAAATAAATGGTCTAAATGTATTGCAAGATTTTATGGCAACTGCTGGAGATGCTATAAGTGTAGACGAAAAGATAAGGAAAATAAATGAAATTCTAATAGAAGAATATGATATAAAATATTCTACTATCGTAGAATTCAATGGTACAGAATATGTAATAAAAGCTTCAAACGTTGAAGAAAAGCATTGGGACAACCTTAGAAGTCTGCATAATGAAGAAATATTTAGAGATAGTATAACAACTGCTACACCAAAATACATTACAGTGGATCAAGAAAATGAAAGACTACCATATCAAAAAAGTGAATTTGGAAGAGCGAAGGCAGCGATGTTCTTTCCTTTATATATAGAAAATGTATATATAGGATATTGGATAATAGAAAGTGGTGTACCACACGCTTTTGATAATATTGATACCACTATACTTGAAGTTGTAAAAGACAATATATTATCTGTATTTAGAATTGTTAACTACCAAAACATTGTTGAGAGTTTAACAAGAGAAGATTATTATTCAGCGTTAAAAACAAGTGAATATTTATTTAATGAAGGAAGAAAAATAATAGATAAATATACTACATCAACAATATGTATGATTGGAATTGCAAATCTTGAAAGAATTAATAAAGAATTCAACAGAGAAACTGGAAACCAAGTAATAATAGACATGTGTGATTATATAAAAGAAAATCTATCTAGTGAATATATATTTGTAAGATATATGGGACCAAAATTTGTAATTGCATTTTCAGGAGCAGAAGTAGATGGAGTCACAAGATTTGTTATAGATCTTAAAAATGCAGTGGAAAATTTAGATGTTGAAATGGTTGAAGAAAATAAGGAAAATAATAAAAAAGGTAAAAAAAGAATTGCTAAAATAAAATTAAATATTGTATTAACGACATATTATAAAGGGACAGCTTTAGAAAAGATTTTAAAGAAGCAAGAAGAGTATATAGATAATGCACCATTAACAGAATATGATGTAAATAATATCTAAAAAATAGGAGGAAAAAATATGGAAATGGATAAGACAATGAATTTCAGATTAGAAAGAGACAAAAATTTAAAAACTAAGGAAACTTTAAAACAAGTTTATGATGCTTTAGTAGAAAAAGGATATAATCCTGTAAATCAAATAGTAGGGTATATATTATCAGGAGATCCAACATATATCACGAGTCACAAAAATGCAAGAAACATAATAAGACAAATAGAACGTGATGAATTACTAGAAAGAATGGTAGAAAATTATATAGGAATAAATGAGTAATATGCGAATATTGGGGATAGATTATGGAGATGCAAGAGTTGGAATTGCAATTTCAGACCCTTTAGGAATAACATCTCAAGGATTAGAGACGATACATCATGGAGGTAATGATAAAAAAGTTCTAAAAAGATTAGAAGAAATCTTGGAAGAATATGAAATAGGTACAATAGTAATAGGAATGCCTTTTAATATGGATGGAACTAGCTCTGAGAGAATAGAAATAACAAATAAATTTATACACAAGCTAAAATGCAAATTCAATAAAATAAAGATTGAAACAATTGATGAAAGATTAACAACAGTAGCAGCACACAAAACCATGAATATTCTTAATATAGACAGGAAAAATAAAAGAAATATAGTAGATACTATATCTGCAGGATATATACTAGAAACATACATGAATAAGAATTTATAAATTTTAGAAAGGAAGGAAAATAATAATGGATAATGAACAAAATGGGATGGAAGAGGAATTAGAGAATGTGATTGTTTTAAACGATGAAAATGGAGAAGAAGTTAAATTTGAATTTTTAGATTTAATTGAATTAGATGGAGAGGAATATGTAGTACTTTTACCAGCAAGTGATGCAGAAGATGCTGATGAAGTAGTAATTTTACGAGTTGAAGATACTGATTCAGAAGATGAAGAATCGTATGTAAGTGTTGAAGACGAAGAAATCCTTAATACAGTATTTAATATATTTAAAGAAAAATTTAAAGAAGAATTTGATTTTATAGATGAAGAATAACAAAGGGGGCAACTAGCCCCCTACAATATTAGTAAATTTGTGAGAGGAAGAATAATGAATGTAGGATTTATATCACTGGGATGTAGCAAAAATTTAGTAGTAACAGAAGAAGTAATAGGATTATTTAAAAAACATGAATTTAATATTGTAAACAATGAAAAAGACGCAGATATTATTGTCATAAACACATGTGGATTTATTGAAACAGCGAAACAAGAAGCAATAGACACTATACTTGAAATGGCACAATATAAAAATGGTAGATGCAAATATCTAATAGTAATAGGCTGTATGGTAGAGAGATATGAAGAAGAAATGAAAGAGGCATTACCAGAGGTTGATTTATTTGTAAGAATTAAAGATTACAACAAAATATGGACAAGAATATCAGAGTTATTAAAAGCAGAAATATCAAATGAATGTTTAACATGGGAAAATAGAGTAATTACTACAGGAAATACAATGGCATATTTAAAAATTGCAGAAGGCTGTAGTAACTACTGTACATACTGTGCAATACCAAAGATACAAGGTAAATATATCTCAAGAGAATTTGAAGAAATTATAAAAGAAGCAAAAAGCTTAGCAAACAAAGGAATAAAAGAGTTAATAGTAATAGCTCAAGACACTACAAAATATGGAATAGATTTATATGGAAAACCAAGGCTATCAGAACTTTTAGGAGAATTATGCAAAATAGATGGAATAGAATGGATTAGATTTTTATATGCATATCCAGAAAGCATTACAGAAGAACTAATAGAAACAGTAAAGAAAAATGAAAAAATATGTAAGTATTTTGACATTCCAATACAACATATATCAGACGAAGTATTAAAAAGAATGAATAGAAAAAGTGATGGAGAAAGTATAAAAGAATTAATTAATAAAATAAGACATCAAATACCTGAGGCAATTTTAAGAACAACTTTAATAGTAGGATTTCCAGGTGAAACAAATGAGGACTTTGAAAAATTATACAAATTTGTACAAGATGCAAAATTTGATAAATTAGGAGCATTTACATATTCTAAAGAAGATGGAACACCAGCAGAAAAAATGGAGAACCAAATACATCCAAGTACGAAAAAATCTAGGTATAATAAAATAATGAAAATACAAAAAGAAATATCGGAAGAAAGACTAAAAAGCAAAATTGGAAAAACTTATAAAACATTAATTGAGGAAAAGTCATTTGATGGAAGATATTTAATAGGAAGAACCTATATGGATGTTCCAGACGAAGACGGAGTAGTATTCATAGAAAACAATACAAATGAAGATTTAATAGGAAAATTTGTAAATGTAGAGATTGTAGATGTACAAGAATACGACCTAATTGGGCGTTTATAAGATGATATGCAACATGTAACTGTAGGGGCACATTGCATGTGCCCATTAAGGAAAAAATAAAATTTAAAAGGGCACGTGCAACGTGCCCCTACAATAAAATTTTATAATAAAGAAAGGAACGATATAAAAATGGAGAATAAAGGGTTAAAATATGATGTAAACATAGACGAAGCAAATCAAGCGAAAAAGGACATGGCAGACAGTTTAGCAACAGATAATAAAAGAGTATTAAACAAAATAGGAGCATTCTCATCACTATATGATATAAAATTTGAAGAATATAAAAATCCAGTATTAGTATTAAAAACAGAAGAACCAGGTTCAAAGCAATTAATAGCAGCACAATATGATAAATTAGAAAACGTATCATATGACATGATAAATCACCTAATAAATGACTGTATAGTAATGGGAGCAAAGCCATTAACTGTTCAAGACGCAATAATTTGTGGAAAAATGGACAAAATAGCAATAAACAAAATCGTAAAAGCTGTATCTGATGCATGTAAAGCACAAGGTTGTGTACTAACAGGAGGAGAAACATCAGAGCAACCAGGAGTATTAGAAGAAGGTACATATATTTTAACATCAAGTATAGTAGGAATAGTAGATAAAGACTGTATAATAGATGGTTCAAAAATAGAAGTAGGAGATGTAGTACTATCAGTTGAATCTAGTGGAGTACACACAAATGGATATACATTAGTAAGACAAATAATGAAACAATCACCAAAAATATTAGAAGAAAAAGTAGGAGCAAAAACTTTTATTGAAGCAATATTAGAACCACATAGATGTTATTACAAAACAATAAAAGACTTATTCCCAGAAAATATAATTACAGGGCTTGCACATATAACAGGAGGAGGAATAAAAGAAAACCTAAACAGAATATTACCTGAAAATGTAAATGCAAAAATAGATGCAAGCAAATATCAAATACTAGATATATTTAAGATGATAAAGAAATATGGAAATGTAGAAGAAAAAGAGATGCTAAGAACATTTAACTTAGGAGTAGGATTAACAATAGTAACCAAAAAGAAAAATGCAGAAAAAATTATAAATCACATAAAAGAACAAGGAGTAAATTGTTACGAAATAGGAGAAATAGTTTCAGGAAATAAACAGGTAGAAGTTATAGGAGAATTTAATTGGTAAAAAAGGGCAGGAACATTTAGTTCCTGCCCTTATGTATAAACATAAAAGTGGGAAAGAAATATTCCTGCGAAAATTATAAGCTAGTAATTAAATTATTTGTTAGCCATGTTGTTTTCAGCTTGTTGTATTAACTTTTTAACCATAGAAAAAATATTAGAAAAAAGCAATGCCTAAAATAAATATAAAATTTTAATGACGAAAAAACTTGGAAATACAAAGAAGTTCGTCACTATAAACCGTATTCCACAAATTATTTAGACGAAAAAGTTTGGGATTCCAAAAAAATTCGTCATTAAAACCTTGACAATACTACTCTTAAAGTTTAAAATTAAAAATAGAAAGAGGGTATATGTATGGAAATAAAAAGAGATAATTATTTGAATAAATTAATTCGTAAAGAAAAAAATGGGCTTATTAAAGTTATAACAGGACTTAGAAGAGCTGGTAAATCGTACTTATTATTTAATATTTACTATAATTATTTGGTAGATAAAGGTGTCAAAAGGTCACATATAATAGATATTGCTTTAGATGATAGAGCCAACAAGGAATTAAGAAATCCAGATAATATGTTAAAATTTGTAAAAGATAAAATTTTAGATGATGAATTGTATTATATATTACTTGATGAAGTTCAGTACATGGATGAATTTGAAGAAGTATTAAATAGTTTAATGCATATAAAAAATGTAGATATTTATGTAACAGGAAGTAATTCAAAATTTTTATCATCTGATGTAATAACTGAGTTTAGAGGACGTGGCGATGAAATACATGTTTATCCTTTAAGTTTTAGTGAATTTACATCTGCCTATGAAGGAAGTATAGAAGAGGCATGGGACGAATACTATAATTATGGAGGTATGCCACTAATTTTATCTCAAAAAACAGAAGAAGAAAAAGAAGAATATTTAAAATCACTTTTTGAAAAAGTATATTTATCAGATATTCTTGAAAGGCATAAAAAGATAAAAAATAGGATAGAATTAGATGAAGTATTAGATATTTTATCATCTGCTATAGGTTCTCTTACGAATCCATTAAAATTATCTAATACATTTAAAAGTGAAAAAAATAAAATTATTAGTGATAAAACAATATCTAGGTATATAGAATACTTTGAAGATTCATTTTTGATTAATAAAACAAAAAGATATGATATAAAAGGTAAGAAATATATTAATTCACCATATAAGTATTATTTTGAAGATATTGGATTAAGAAATGCTAGGTTGAATTTTAGACAGACTGAAGAGAATCATGTAATGGAAAACATTATATACAATGAGTTAAAAATTCGTGGGTATAATGTTGATATAGGTGTTGTTAATGTTTATGATACAGATAAAAATGGAAAGACTGTACTAAAAAATTATGAAGTAGACTTTATAGCAACACAAGGAAGTAAAAAATATTATATACAATCAGCATTTTCTATTACAAATACAGATAAATTAAAACAAGAAAATAATTCTTTAGTTAATATTAATGATTCATTTAAAAAAATTATTGTGGTAAAAGATAATATTAAACCTAGACGAGATGATAGTGGAATTACTACAATAGGAATATATAATTTTCTATTAGATGAGAATAGTCTGAATTTATAAAAGATATTAGAAGAATAAAAGGGCAGGAACATTTAGTTCCTGCCCTTATGTATAAACATAAAAGTGGGAAAGAAATATTCCTGCGAAAATTATAAGCTAGTAATTAAATTATTTGTTAGCCATGTTGTTTTCAGCTTGTTGTATTAACTTTTTAACCATGTTACCACCGATTCTACCAGCGTCTCTTGAAGATAGGTTACCATTATAACCATCTTTTAAAGTTACACCAACTTCACTAGCTACTTCATATTTGAATTTATCTAAAGCGTCCATAGCTTCTGGAACTAATTTTTTGTTTGAATTGTTTGCCATTATCATTCACCTCCTAGAATAAAACGTTTTGCTATGAAACAATTTGTTCATCAAATCATTTCGTATTATATATTGTGCAATATGAAGAAAAATAAACAAGAAATATTTGGTAAAAATGTAAAACTAATACATGGAATAAGAAATAAAAAAATGTTAAAATATATTAAAGGCTAGGAAATGTACAATTCAGAGCATTTATAAAAGATTTTGTTAATTGTAAAAAGTAAATTTTGTTTATTCATATAATATAAAAATAATAAGTTTCCCTATATTAAATTAGTATATTACAAAAATATTACACAAATATGACTTTTATATTACAAAAATTATAAACTGTTGAATATAGAAAAAATCTAGCGTATAATATAAATTAGTATGATTATTTGTAGAAAAAGGGAGGAATTTGAAATGGCATCAAATCCAATGCAAAGAAAAGCAAGAAATTCATTTTTATTAGGAGTATTTATTACAATGATAATAGCAGCAATTGTAATAGCATTTCTTTTATATATGATGTATAAACAAAAAACAGAAAATGAAGAAATAGAAAATGATAAAATAACAGTATATGTATTAATTAAAGATGTGGAATCAGGAACAAATGTAGCAACCAAAACTGAAAAAGGTGGAATACTAACAAAAGAATTAGCTACAGTAGAAGTAACAAGAAAAGCGGCACCTGAAACAGCAATAACAGCATCTAATTATTCAAATGTAATAACAGAAAATTCATTATTTAAAATAGATTTAAAATCAGGTACTATATTATCAACAGATATGATAGTAGAATCAAGTGACAAAACACAAGATGATACAAGAGAGCAAGAATTCAATATGATAGTATTACCTTCACAATTAAAAGAAGATGACTATGTAGATATAAGATTACGTTTACCAAGTGGACAAGATTATATAGTAGTATCAAAAAAGAAAATATTAAAGGCTGATGAAATTACTATGTGGATAAAACTTACAGAAGATGAAATTTTAACATTATCAAATGCAATAGTAGAAGCATATCAAATAGATGGAACACTACTATATGCAACAACATATGTAGAACCAGGAATACAGCAAGCTGCCTCAGTTACATATATTCCAACAAGAGAAGTATCACAATTAATAAATAATAATCCAAATGTTGTGCAAACTGCAAAAGATGAATTAGCAAAAAGATACAACAATGCTACATTATTGAGTGGAAGAAATGATATTATAAATCCAGCAGTAATGGCTACGGGTGAAGAAGCACAATCAAATGTAGCTACAGGAACTGCTACAGCAATAGAAGCACAAAAACAAACGAGGGAAGATTATGTCAAAGAATTAGAAACAAAACAAGCAACAACTACCACAACTACAACTACTAAATAAAAAGGAGAAAATATAATGAAAAAAGTCGGATTTATAGGAGCATATGATAAAGCAAATTTAATAATGTGTATTGCAAAAATTTTAACTATGAAAAATAAAAGAGTATTAATTATAGACACAACAGCAGAACAGAAATTTAGATACATAGTGCCTACTTTAGAACCGACTATGACATATATAACAACTTGGGAAGAGATAGATGTAGCAGTTGGATTTAATAAGTTAGAGCATATATATGATTACATCGGTATTTCAGAAGAAACTGCAGAATATGATGTAATATTAATGAATATAGATAATCCAAATACATTAGAAAGTATGGAAGCAGAAAAAAACGATATTAATTGTTTTGTAACAGCTATGGATTTATATTCTATTAGAAAAGGGATTGAGATATTTCACAATATCAGGAGACCTATGAGATTAGCTAAAATTATATTTTCAAGGCAAATGAATGAAGCAGATAATGAATATATTGATTACTTAGCAGCAGAAGCCAAAATGCAATGGGATGAAAAGCAGATATTCTTTCCATTGATATTGGATGACAAATATGTTGAAATGGACAACCAATTAATTTATAGACTTGGATTAAAATCAATGAGTTCTTTATACAAAGATAGTTTAGCTCAACTAACAAGTATGCTTTTTGGAAATGAAATTAAAGAACAAGACGCAAGAAAAATAATAAAAGCATTAGAAAGGAGTGGCATATAGATGTCTATAATAACTTTTTGGAATAATAGCAAAAGTGGTCACATAGGACAAACATCATCTTTAGTAGCAGTAGCGACATTAATGGCTGTAGAACATAACTATAAGATTTTATTGATTTCAACAGAGGATGGAGCTATGGAGTTAGATAAGGCATATGGTGTATCAGAAAATTCTGCTATGAAATTTTTGGGATTAAAAGAAGTAAGATTTAATTCTGGAATAGAAGGAGTAATGAAATTAGCAAACAGTGGTAAATTAACACCACAATTAATAGGAAATTTTACAAAAATAGTATTAAAAAATAGATTGGAAGTAATTGCAGGAAAAAAAGAAACAAATGAGGAAGAAAATGAAAAATTTGATGCTAATGGTTATCCAGATGTAATAAAAATAGCAAATAAATATTATGATATGGTATTTGTTGATTTAAATAGAGGACTAGAATCTAATATAACAAAAAAAATACTAGAAGCATCAAACTTAATAATTTGTAATATGGAGCAAAAAATTGAAGAAGTAGAGAATCTAGTAGAATTGCAAAGAAAAGAAAAAATAGTAAATGGAAAAAATATTATGTACTTACTAAATAGATATGAAAAAAACTCAAAATATAATGCAAAAAATATTATAAGAAGTTCAAGAATGAAAAAAGACTTATACACAGTTCCATATGACTTAATGTATAGTGATGCACTACAAGATGGAGTTGTAGATCAATGGATATTGAATCCAAAAATTAGAAAAGCAACAATAGAAGAAGAACATGGATTTTTTATATCACAAGTAAATAAATTTTGTGAAGGAATAATTTATAAATTACAGGAGTTACATGTTTTAGGATAGTCGAAGGCATACAAAGGAGTGATATTGATAATGATAAATTTTATAATGATATTATTAATAATAATAGTAGCGGTTTTTGGAATCTATAAGCTAATTCAAAGTAAAAAAAATGCAAAAGAGGAACAAGATGTAGAAGTAGACGATAAAACATATTCTTTAGATGTAATGTCAAAATTTATAAAAAGAAGACTAGATGAAATCACAAAGATAAACCTTTATGATATAGGATTATCAGAAGAAGAATTAAAAAGAAGAAAAAATAAGAAATACGAGTTAAAAAAAGCATTAAAAGGATGTACATATGGAGATGTAAATGACAAAAAATATGTAAAAGGAATTATGTTTGACTTACTACTTCAAGAATATGGAGTAAATGAAACTAATATATCAAAAGCAGTGCCATTTGATATTCCTTCATTATTAACACCACAAGATAAATTTGATATACTTATATATAAATATAAGCAAGAGTTTGGATATGAAGCATTAACTCAATTCATAAAAAAATATGATTTAGCATCATTAAAATATATACAAGGCGATGCTAAACCTTGCTATGTCATAACATCACAAGAAATATGTGATATATTTGAAAAAGAACAATTACAATTAGAATTTGATGAAAAGCTAGAAGTTGTAGTACAAAGAATATACCAGTATTATAAAGGATATAGTGCAATAGATGAAATAAGGGATATGAATATAGATGGTGTATCAGGAGGTGTTTCTGGGTTACCAGAATCTTTCCTAAGCCAAGTAGCACAGACAGATGGAGATTATTTAGGACAAGTATTAGATAATAAAGTACCAAGATCATGTGATAGTATCTGGATATTTTTCCAAGGAAAATCAATAAGACTTGAATTCCTTTCATTTGGAAGTGAAAGCGAGTTGAAAAGAGTATGTCAAAACATATACAAATATAACAATCCAGGACAATTATCAGACTCAAATGGTTATAAAATTAATGAAATGAAAGATGGTTCTCGTGTAGTTGTTGTTAGACCAAGTATGGCTGAAACATGGGCATTCTTTGTAAGAAAATTCGATGTAAAACGTGCGACATTAGAGCAAATTATTAAATGTGATGGTAAAGAAGAAGCAATAAATCTATTAAAATTCTTAGTAAAAGGAGCAAGGATTATTTCACTAACAGGTGAGCAAGGTTGTGGTAAAACAACAATGCTTATGGCGATGATTGAAAATATATATGAAACTTTAAATATAAGGGTTCAAGAAACAGCGTTTGAGTTACATTTAAGAAAAATATATCCAACAAGAAACATACTATCATTAAGAGAAACAGAAACAGTTTCTGGACAAGAAGGACTAGATGTTCAAAAGAAGACAGATGGTTCTGTTAATATCATAGGAGAGGTTGCAACAGACCCCGTAGCATCTTGGATGATACAAGCAGCCCAAGTTGCTTCAAAATTCACATTATTTACACATCACGCTAAAACTTTTCCAAACTTAGTAACAGCGTTAAGAAACTCTATGTTAAGAACAGGAGTATTCAAGGACGAAAAAACAGCAGAAGAACAAGTTATACAAGTATTAAACTTTGATATTCATTTAGTAAAAGACTTTAGAGGAAGAAGATACATAGAAAGAGTAACAGAATGTGTTCCAATAGAAAACGCAAATCCATACACTAGAGACTATAGAAAAGAAAAAACTTTAGAAGGAAAAATAGAAAAATTTATGGATAATGCAACAAACTATTTCCAAAATGTCACAGACAGACAAACATATGACTATGTTAATATAATGGAATTTAGAGGAGATGGTTATGTATTAACAAATAAAATTTCTGATAAAAATATTGAAGAAATGAGAATCAACATGGATGAATCAGATATAGAAGAATTTGATGCATTCATAGAAAGAAACTGGGGAAGTAAAGTAAAAAAGACAAAAACGACTAAATAGAAACTAAAGAGAGGAGGGCCTAATTAAAGATGTCAACTAATACACTAAAATTTATAATAATTATATCTGTAGCAGTCTTTGGATTTATAGTTCTGGCATATATATCAATAATGAAAAAAATAGACAAAAAGGACGTTAAACTTGCAAAACAGCTAAAAGAAGGAACAGAAACAAATAAATTTTCACTAGATATCATATATATGAAATTATATACTATATACTTAAAAGTTCCAGGGTTAAAAAGATATTTATTGAAATTAAGAAGAAGGTTAGAAATTGTAAATATTCAAGATGAATATCAAACAAGAAAACAAGCATCATCATCTTTAACAAAGGCACTTATATGGGTAATACCATTAACAATCCTTATAATTGCTATTTCATCAAGTAATACATTATTAATGGTAACACTATTAATGTTTGAAATATTTATAGTTGAGTCCTTAGTAGAAGGAAACGTAAATAAATTAGACACTAAATTATTAAAACAACAAATAGAACTTTTTGCAGAAATAAGACATGCATATCATGAATCAAGCATGGTTGAAGAAGCTATATATCAAGTAGCTCAAACAAATGAACAAGAAGTAGCTTTACAGGCAGAAAAAATATATGAAATATTAATAGCAGATGATCCTGAAACAGAACTAGAGAAATACTATGATATTGCACCAAATAGTTATTTAAAAGAATTCGCCGGATTGTCATATTTAACAAAAGAATTTGGAGACAGAAAAACAGATTCAGGTTCATCATTATATTTAAGAAACTTAAACAATATTACACAAGAAATGCAATTAGAAATATTAAAAAGAGACAAATTAGACTATGTATTTCAAAGTTTATCAGTTATAGCATTAGTTGCAATTTTATTACTTGAGCCATTAAAAGCATGGGCAATATCAAACTTTACATTTGTAGAAAGTTTTTATAATGGAAAACTTGGAACAATAGCAGAATTAGTAATTATGATTTTAACCATTATATGTTATATTATGATTAGAAAAGTAAAAGACACGACGAAAAATAATACACAGGAAATAGGAAATGAAAACCCGTGGCAAGCAAAATTGTATAAAAAACCAATAGTGAATGCAGTAGTAAATGCATTTATGCCGAAAAAAAAGACAAAGGAATATATGAAAATTACAAAATTATTGAAAGACTCAGCCTCACCTTTAAAAATTGAATGGATGTATGTAAATAAAATTGTAATGGCATTAGCAACATTTATAGTATCAATATTTATATTCCTTTATATACATGATGTAGCAACTAATTGGGTTTACGAAGAAGTATTATTAGAAGATGGAACTACTTCAATGATGATGTCTACTACACAAAAAAAGCAAGGAGAAAAAATAAGAGAAATAGATAATGCTTTATTAGATAAACTAAAAGGAAATAATAGTATAACAAAAGAAAGAATTACACTTGAATTAACTTTGACAGATTATTATGCTGAGGCAGATGATAAAACTTTAGAAGAAGCAACAAATAGAGTATATACAAAACTAAAAACAATTAATGCAGAAAGTCAAATACAGTGGTATGAAATATTAATTTCAATGGGACTTTGTTCAGTTGCATATATGTTTCCAAATTTATTATTAATTTTCCAAAAGAAAATGAGAGAAATAGAAATGGAAGATGAGGTAATGCAATTCCAAACAATTATACTTATGCTTATGAAAATTGAGAGGGTAAATGTTGAAATGATATTAGAATGGATAGAAAGATATTCTAATATATTCAGAGTTCAAATATCAAAATGTGTTAATAACTATGAAAGTGGAGCATGGGAAGCTTTAGAAGAATTAAAAGAAGATGCTACATATCCTAAATTTGTAGGAATAGTGGAAAGTTTACAGGCAGCAGTAGAAAAAATACCAATAAAAGAAGCATTTGATGAATTAGAAACAGAAAGAGAATATTATAAAGAAAAAAGAAAAGAGTCAAATGAACAATTAATTAGTAGAAAAGGTTTGATAGGAAAAATATTTGGATTTACGCCAATGATAGCACTATTTGTAGTATACCTAATAGCACCATTAGTTATATTAGGACTAATGAATATGGGGTCTTCTATGTCTGCTATGCAATCCATGGTATAAAATTGAAACATAATTGTCCATTGGCGTTGTTGCTACTCGGTCGATTTCCATTCAACGTACACCAGTACGCCTCATGGAATATCTCCTTCGTGCGCCTAGCCAAAAAACAATTATGTTCCAATTTACGAATTTATATATAAATGCGTTGGATTTGAGAACAATTCTTCGCTAATCAAAGCAAATTTACTGGGCATGTGCACTGATGTAAAGAAAAAAGGGGGAGTGTGTGTGGAAAATGCAGCAAAAGGATTACTAATGGCAGGAGGAATGCTTCTTGCAGTAATAGTAATTTCATTATTTATATATGGATACACAAATGTAACCCACTTAGCAGAAGCAGATCAGAATAAAGAATTGCTAGAAGAAATACAAGAATATAATAAACAATATTTAGCTTTTAATAAAAATGCTATGTATGGAACAGATGTAATATCTATTCTGAATTTAGCAATAAGTAATAATAAACTAAACAATGTACAAAATGACCCAGATGACCAACTTCATGTAGATGTATCTTTTAAATTAGAATTTGATTCAATAGAAACTACTATATATGAATATACATTAAATAATCAAAGCAAATATGATGTAAGAAAATTACCTACAAGTCAGAATGGAAAATATGGAGCATCAAACTTTGAGTTTACTCAGGGAGGAGAATATAGTCTAAGCAATCACTTACAGCCAATAATGTCATTTTTAGAAGAGACTTCCAATGAAAAGAAAGATATTATATCGGTAAATAATAATAATACGGTGACGAAATATACAATAACATACCCAGGAATAGCAGATTTTAAAAGAAAGACCTTTAAATGTTCAGAAGTAGAATATGATGAATTTGGTAGAGTAAAAAAATTACACTTTAAACAAATTAAAGGATCTTCATATGGAGGATAGATTTAATGGAAAATGCATCAAAAGCATTATTAATAGCAGGAGAAGTATTAATTGGTTTAATAGTACTAAGCATATTTGCTTTTGCATTTCAAAAAGCATATGAATTTGCAGAGACTATTCAAGATAGGGCTACACAACAAAAAATAGTAGCTTTTAATACTCAATATACCAAATATGCAACAGGTACAAGTAGATACATATATTCTGAAGATGTAGTAACATTAATAGAACAAGTAATAAACTGGAATAATACAACAGCTATTGATAGTGAAAAAATTGAATTAAGAGTAGAAGATGAAACAGGACACGAAATATATTCAACCTATAATAGAACAGAATTCTTAGATGAGTATAAATTAAGGGGAGATCCTAGCCATGCAGAAGAAAAAGAATTTAGATTTTCTTGTAATGTAGAAGTAAATTCATCATCTGGTAGAGTAGACAAAATAACAATACAGAGGCGAGGAGTGAGAACTTGAAATGGCGGAGAGGAAAAAATAATCATGAAAAAAGGAATTATTATATTAATAATTATATTAATAATTGCAATTGTACCAATAATGCTAATAATATCAAAATATAAAGCAGAAAGAAATGAAGTAAACAAATTTAATTTAGAATTTGAACAATACAAAGATAAGACGATATATGGTACAAATATTGGTTCATTAATAAATTATGCAATAAATAATAATGAAAAATATAATATAGAAAAAGACCAAGAAGGAATTTATATAGATGATGATAAATACTGTATGAGAATTGAAATAAAAATGGTAAGTTCAGAAGATGAAGAAAAAATAATAACATATGCAATGGAAACAATAAGCTCATTAGGAACACAAAGATTTGTAAAAAACTTTAATGTATTATACTTCAAATGTGTTGACATAAACTACAATTCATATGGAAGAGTAAATAAACTAGTGTTCGAACTTATAAGTTAATATACAATACAGAAATTTAATTATATTATATTGCGAGGTAATAGTAATCTCTAGGGAAATTCGAGAGAATGTAGGTATTATTAGTAATATTTGGTATTAGAGAAATCGCTAAAAATTTCTATTGACTTTAGACATAATTTATGCGATAATAATAATAGGTGAAAAAAGGTTTTAATGTTGCTTTATGTAAAATAAAGTATAAATATAAAACTAAAAATATATCAAAGGAGGAATAAAAAATGGAGAATGCGTCAAAAGCGTTATTAATAGCAGGAGCTATTTTAATTTGTATAGTATTAATTAGTGTAGGAATGATGATAGTAAGTTCAGCAACAGATGTTGTAGACTCATCAACAGATACAACAAAAAGCCAAGCAGTACAAGCATTCAATTCTACATTTAATAATTATCAAGGTGATCAGAAAGGTTCAGCAATAAAAACTTTATTAGAAACAATCTCTACAAGTAATTCTACAAATGCTAGTGGACATAAAATAAAGGTAATACTAAAAGATTCTTCAGGCTATCTTCTAGGTAGTGGTACAGGAGGAACTGATGAAAGTACAGGAATAGATGCCTCTAATCAAATTAGTTCAGCTGCAGCAGAGATAGTAAGTTCAGCAAAGTATAAAGTAAAAGTAACAAATAAGGATCCAGAAGGTTACATTAATGAAATTTATATAGAGAGAAAATAAAAGTATACTATTAAAGAGGAGGGAGTCAAATGGAGAATGCAGCTGAAGCTTTAAAAATGTTTTTTGCAGTATTTGTATTTGCATTAGCTTTAAGTGTATTTTTCCGAATGACTTCCATTGCAAAAGACACTTCTGATATGATATTTACTGCAATAGATAAAACCACATATATAAATTACAATGCAGATACAAGTAATGAAGCAAACAGAAAAGTAAAATTTCAGGACATGATACCAACAATATATAGATATGCTCAAGAGGGATACGGTGTTACAATAATAGATGGTAATGATATTGTAGCGAGATTTGACTTAGACACTGAATCACAAGTGTCTAGTTGTTTTTGGAGTGAATATAGGGAGACTAGTGCTTCTGTAAATGAAAAAGAAAAAAGTAAAGCCATAAAGGAAGAAATATGTGAGTACTTAAATAAAAATATTATAGATAAAGTAAATAATTTAAATCCACATATAACAACCATGACTTATTTTGATATAAATTCTTTAGATACACTAATAAAGGATATATATAAAACAGGAGAAACAGATCCTAGAAAAGATCCAGTATATACATCATGGTTAAGTGCAAATACATATCAAAATAATAATGTAACCCAAAGAATAAATTGTGATATGTATGGAGGGAGTACGAACTTTAGTTTAAGAACCCCAGGAATAAATGAAGACGATATAAATATAGAATATATAGCAGGAAAACATAAAGCTGTATGCGAAGGAAGAGGTTTATTAGAGGACTACAAAGATGCTATTTTCACAGAAACTATAGTACAGATAGATAGAAATGAATACATTAAGGATGAAAATGGTAACAAAACAGATTTATTAGTATTTGGAACAATTCGTTATACTAAAAAGAGAGAAATAATTTATGTAAAAAATAATTAATGCACTTTTGTTTGATACTGTATAAAGGAGGGAATTTAAATGGGAGATTCTTTAATTACTATTGTAACTATAATTTTAGCAGCCATACTATTATTTGTATTTCCAATGATAACAATAGCAGATAGAACGGATGATATATCGCAAATAGCAGTGCAAACAGCTACTGTAGACTTTGTAGATAGTGTAAGAGAAACTGGGAAAATAACACCAGACAATTATGGTGACTTTATAGAAAAAATCAATTCTACAGGGAATACATACACAGTAGATTTAGAATTAAGACGTTTAGATGAAAACCCAAGTAAAAAAACAGCAAGTGCTGAGCCACAAAAAATAGGTGAAAATACATATTATTCAATTTATACAACACAAATTGAAAATGAGCTTAATTCAGGAACATTATATTTAAAACAAGGAGATATGTTTTCAGCAGGAGTAATAAACAGTAATCAAACCTTAGCAGAAGTTTTAAAAAACTTTTTCTATCAAGTAACAGGAAATAGTGCAAACACGATAACAGCTAAGCATGCAGGAGTAGTAATGATAGATGGACAATAGAATTAATAAAAAAAGGCACAGAAGTGCCCTTTTTTATATTCTTAGGGTGCGACCGTGTAGGTTGTATAATTTAACTGGTGGAAATCCAGTATAGAAA
>CARPYP010000015.1:0-4891 GCA_949045875.1 uncultured Clostridia bacterium
CATAACGAACTACTTTATATCCTAATCCCCAATAAGTTACTTTACTTCCATCATTACTAACTATTTTTATACAATACTTTGGCTCATGTCCTGTTCCTACTCTACCACTATCTACATAGTTTGTAATAATCCCTGCAATTATGATTACTCCTAAAATTACACCTATCATTATACATATTTTCTTTTTCATAAAATACATCTCCTCTTCAAATTTTAACCTCAGTAGCAATTTGTAAGTTGTCGCTTAGATGTTATTTAATTTTTTTGTTTCTGTTACTAATTCATCAAAGTCTGAAATATAGTTTTTATCTTGTATAACTCTATACTTTTTATATTCATCTAAAGCTAACTTATCTGCTATTTCTCTTTTTATTTTTCCATTATCTTTTAAAATGTTATATTCGTTGATTTTTAAGAATACTTCTAACTTTTCTTTCCACTCTTGCATGGAAATAATCTTGCCTAATTTTACTTGTCTTTCTGCATGGTCAAGATACATTGATACTAGATTATTTAATTCTGTAATTTCTTCTTGTGAAAGATAGTTTTTAGCTATTATTACATCTGTTTCAAGTATTTTTCCATCTGGTGCATTTTTCCAAGTTGTTAATCCCATGTTTTCCTTCTTACTATCAACTCTATTATAAATTATTTCAGGAGCTGTCATTCCAGTAATTGCAAAGTGTAACTTGTTCTGAACATTCTTATAAAATTCTTGTGTTGTTTCACTATTTTTATCATAGTCAAAACTACATTCTTTGTATATATCAGTTATTTTTTGATAAAATCTTCTTTCACTTGCTCTAATTTCTTTTATCTTAACTAATAATTCATCAAAGTAATCTTTGCCAAATTTTGGTCCATTTTTTAACATTTCGCTATTAACAACAAATCCTTTTTTTATATATTCTTTTAAAGTTTTTGTTGCCCAAATTCTAAAATCTGTTGCTTCTTTTGAATTTACTCTATAACCAACTGCTATAATTGCATCTAAACTGTAAAATGTTACTTCTCTTGAAACTTTTCGAGTTCCTTCATTTTGAACTACTCTAATTTTTTGAGTAGTTCGATTTTCTTCTAATTCTCCTGTTTTAAATATATTTTGTAAATGATAAGTTATATTATTTTCTGCTACATTGAATAATTTTGACATTGACTTTTGAGTTAGCCAAAAGTCTTCTTGATTATATAAAACTTCAACATATATATTTTCGTTATTTTGACTTTGGTATATAATTAAATCTTTTAAATTCTCTATATTATTCAAATCTTCCATTCTCCTCTACTAATATTTTAGTTTCACCTCTAATATTACTTGCAGGTACATTAAGTGTAGTTTTGCATTGTAGATATTTTATAATTATTAGCATTATTTTTTTCATAATTCCTCCTATTTGTTTTTATATACTTTATTCTTTATAGTAGCAAATAGATAATTTACTAAATAAATTACCCTCCCTACAAATTACTATTTGTCTAACACAGATTATATCAAAAGCTAGTGGACCATTTATTAAATTTTCAATATGCTTTTTTACCAAAACTGGTGCGAAAGTGGTGCAAACTCTTTATAAAAAAATTAAGCAAAGCTTCATAAGCCTTGCTATTGCTTGGTGGGCAATCGGGGGGTCGAACCCCGGACCTTCTGATTAAGAGTCAGCTGCTCTACCAACTGAGCTAATCACCCATGTTTTTCATTTTCTTAATTTTAACTGTTCTTTTTGTGTTCATAATTTTGTTATTTTTATTAACTTAATTATTATAGCATATCTTTTTATAACATGCAAGAATATTTTGCATTTTTTTACTCCCAGAAAAACACTTCTGATACTTTTGCTCCTAATGCCTTGGCTATACTTTTCATTACCTCTATTGAAGGATTATTTCTTGTTCCTTTTTCTAAATGACATATATATCCGTGCTGAGATTCCTGTTCTCTCAGATAGCTCACTTAATGTTATTCCCTTATTTATTCTATATTCTTTTATTCTGTTTTCACTCATTTTTACCACTCCTTTTATGACAATAAAATATTATCATATTACTTGTTGACAAGTCAATACTTTTGTGATATTTTTAAATAAAAAAATAGTATGTCCTCATTTAATGGCTTTTTATCAATAAAAACAAGTTTTTTTGTAAATTTTTGCATTTACTGCTAGACAAATGATGTTTTATTGTGTATAATAATACTATATTTTTAAGAAAGAGGTTGAAGATTATGATTGGAGGTATGCTTGCAAAAGCTAGAAAAGCTAAAGGAATGACTAAGACAGAACTTGCTAGACTTACAGATATTAACATTGGACATTTAACTCATATTGAGAAGGGAGAAAGAAATCCAAGCCATAAAGCCTTGAAGAACATTTGTAAGGCTCTCGATATCCCATATCAACAATTAATGTATACATATGATAAAACTATTAATGAGGAACAAGAAAGCTATAATGTTGTTAAACATATTTCTTATGATAAAATACTGGCTGTTAACAGCCTTGACAGTTTTATTGATTGCCCATCTGACATGCCAAGTGCTGCTATCGCACTAAAAATGCCTGATGATTCAATGAATAAGTCTTTTGAAAAAGATTCATACATTTTTATAGAGTTTAATTCACCTTTAAATAGTAAGGATTATGGGTTATTTAGTTACAATGACCAAATTCTTATTAGAAGATTTTATGATAAAAGAGGTAAAATCACTTTAAAGGCTGAAAATCCAGAATGTAAGGATATTCAAGTAGCAAATACTGATAGTTTTTACATAATTGGAAAAGTTCTAATCAAGAAAAAATAACAGATATATAAATTCGGTGGATATAATTCCACCGTTATTTTTTATATAATAGATAACAATATGATTTCGTAACACATTTTGCAAATAATTATTTTTTATTACTCTACGCAAATATCATTTTTTATTCCTTCGTATTTTAATTCCCCTATTCCTGAGACATTTTTTATTTCTTCTATTGTTTTGAATTTTCCATTCTTTTCTCTGTATTGTATTATTTTGTTTGCTGTACTTTCTCCTATTCCAGATATGCTTTCTAATTGGGTTATATTGGCTGTGTTTATATTTATTTTTGCATTTGTACCTGAATTTTCTTCTGCTCCATTATCAATTATTATATTACTTGCTTTTTCCCCATTTATATATTTCTCTTCTTCTTTATCTGAGAGTTTCGGTACATAAATCTTTTGTCCATCTTTTAAAGTATATGCTAAATTAATCATTTCTAAGTTTATTTCATCTGTCATTCCTCCTGCTGCCTCAATTGCATCTACTATTCTTGAGCCTTCTTTTATCCTCACTATGCCTTCTTTTTGAACTGCTCCTGTTATATGTACTACTATTTCTTTTGGTACAATTTGTTCTTTTTCCTCTTGTTCTTCTTCCTCTTCTTTTGTTTCGTCTTCTGCAATTTCATTAATCTCTGGTGTAATATAGTTATTAGATTTTGTTGTCATATAGAATATAAATATTCCTACAACTATTACTCCTGCTATTATTATTGCTGTCTTTTGTTTTGATGATAGCATTTCCATAGCTTCTCCTTTCGATTTTTATTTAATTTGTTTTTGGATTTTTGCCTTCAGATAATTAAGGCTTTTGAATTTTAAATTTGTTCTTGATTTTAAATTATTTCTATTTTAACATATTTATATTTTTTTTCAATAGTATTTCCATATTTTTGTTATATTTAATTGACTATTCACATCCACAAAATAATGTAGAAATCATGTAGGGACACACCTACATGATTTCTACATTATTAATTTTTTAGTTTAACAATGGATCTATTGTTTCTCTTATTGTTTTTTCTAGTGTATCCCAACTATAATCAAATTTTGCTTGTTCTTCTTCTGTTAATCTTAGTTCTAGTATTTCTCTTATTCCTGTGCTATTTATTACTGCTGGAACACCAATATATAATCCTTTATGTTTATATTCATTTTCCAACTTTGTAGATACTGGTAAAATCTGATTTTCATCATTTAATATTGCTTTTACTAATTTTGTGAGTGCTAATCCTATACCATAATATGTCGCTTTTTTTCTGTTTATTATTTCGTATGCTGCTTGTTGAACGTCTCTGTATATATCATCTAATATACTTAAGTTTGTATGTCTATCTTCTAACACATCTATTACTTTTTTACACCCGATATAACAGTGCGTCCATGGTACAAATGATGAGTCTCCATGTTCACCCATTATATATGCATGTACATTTTTACTTGATATGTTAAAGTATTCTCCTAATATATATCTTAGTCTTGCCGTGTCTAATACTGTCCCTGAACCAATTACTTTATTTTTTGAAAATCCTGATACTTTTGATACTACATATGTCATTATGTCTACTGGATTACTTGCTACCACAAATATTCCTTTAAATCCGCTTGATACTACATTTTCTGTGATGTCTTTCATTATTTTTGCATTTATTGTTGCTAATTCTAGTCTTGTTTGCCCTGGTTTTTGTGCAACTCCTGCTGTGATTACTACTATGTTTGCATCTTTACATTCTGAATAGTCTCCTGATTTTATGTTTATTCTTGATGGTGCACATGATAGTCCATGACTTAAGTCCATTGCTTCTCCTTCTGCTTTTTCCTTCATTACATCTACTAATACAAGTTCGTTTACTCCTCCTTGGTTTAATAATGAGTATGCAAAACTCATTCCTACAAATCCTGTTCCTATTAATACTATTTTTCTCTTTTCTACCATTATTTTTTTCCTTTCTTTTTATTATTTTATTTGATAAAGAAGGGCACAGTGGTGTCATGTCTAACGGGTATTCCCTCAAACAGTGCCCCTACATAAATTTTCCACGATAACGGGATTTTTTAATTCAACTTCATTGAAAGCAGTTTACTTATC
>CARPYP010000015.1:4991-40737 GCA_949045875.1 uncultured Clostridia bacterium
TTTCCACGATAACGGGATTTTTTAATTCAACTTCATTGAAAGCAGTTTACTTATCCCGTTTTCCTCCATTGTAACTCCGTATACGGTTGAGGCTTGTTCCATGGTTCCTTTTCTGTGTGTTATTGTTAAGAATTGCGTTTGCCCTACGAATTTTTTTAGGTATTCTGCAAATCTATATACATTTACATCGTCTAAGGCTGCTTCTATTTCGTCTAGTATACAGAATGGTGATGGGTTTATTTTTAACATTGAGAATAATAATGCTATTGCTGTGAATGCTCTTTCTCCTCCTGATAATAACATCATGTTTTGTAGCTTTTTGCCTGGTGGTTGTACTTTTATTTCTATTCCTGTTTCTAGAATTTTGCTTTCGTCTTCTAGTTTTAGTTCTGCTGTTCCTCCTCCAAATAGTTCTTTGAATGTCGTTTTGAAATTTTCGTTTATTATTTTGAATTGCTTTAGGAATTGCTCTTTCATCGTTTCTGTCATTTCTGCTATTACATCTTTTAGTTGTGCCATTGAGTTTTCTATGTCTAGTCTTTGTTCACACATGAAATCATATCTTTCTGATGTGTTTTTGTATTCTTCTATTGAGTCTATGTTTACACTTCCTATGTTTCTTATTTCTTCTCTAATTTTGTTTGCTTCTTTTGTCGCATTTATTACATTGCTCGGCTTTTGATATTCTTCTGTTACATTACTTGGAGTTAGTTCATATTCTTCCCAAAGTTTGTTTGTTACTTCTTCTATGTCATGTTCTACTTTTTCTTTTTTTATCTCTATTTTTGTTATTTCTGATTTGATTGTTTCTAATGTTTCAAATTGATTTAGTACTTTTTTTTCTGTTTCTTCTAGCTTTCCACTCTTTTCGTTTCTTTCATTTTTTAGTTCTTGTACTTTATTATCTCTACTTTCTATGTTTTTATCCATTTCTACTAATCTATTTTCAAATTCTTTTATTTCTTCTGCTAGTTTTTCATTTTCTTTTGTTATTTTCTCTTGATTTTCTTCTTTGTTTCTTATACTTGTGTCATTTGTTGTGATTTCATTATTGATTCTTTCAACTACTTCATCTATTGATATTTCACTTTCATTGAATGAGTTTACTGATATTTTCAGATTTGTTACATCAAAGTTTAAGTCGTCTATGTATTTTTGATTGTCTTTGTTTAAACTTGCATATTCATTTATTATTGCATTTAGTTTTTCTTTTTTGTCTTCTAGTTGTTCTATTTCTTTTTGAATTTCTGTTTTCTTTTTCTCTGTTTCTTGTTTTTGTTCTTTTATTTCTTTTTCTTCTTCTTTTAATTTTTGTATATTTTTTTCTGATTTTTCAATGTTTTCTTCTACAGATATTAATTTTTGTCTGTCTGTTGCATATTCTATGTCTATTTCTTTTAGATTTTCTTCTAATTGGTTAGCTCTTTCTAAAATTTCTGATATTGATTTTTTATAGTCTTCTTTTTCTTGTTCTAGGTTATTTATTTTTTCTTCTATATTCTCTAGTTCTTTTTCTAAGTCCTTTATTTCTCCTGCTCTCCCTAATATGTTAACTGTTTTTGTTGGTGCTGAGCCTCCTGTTATCATTCCTGATGGATTTATTATATCTCCTTTTAGTGTTACTATTCTGAATGCGTATTTGTTTTGTTTTGCTAATTGCACTGCTTGTTCTAAGTCTTCTACTATTACTACTCTTCCTAGTAAATTTTGCATTATTCCTTCATATTTTGAGTTATATTTTACTAAGTCTGAGGCTATTCCTTGTATCCCTTGGATTCCTTTACTATTGATATGGTCTAGTTTCTTTCCTTTTACCGCTGATATTGGTAAGAATGAGGCTCTTCCTATATTGTTTTTTCTTAGATATTCTACTAGCTTTTTTGCATCATTTTCTGTTTCTGTTACTATGTTTTGAAGTGCTCCTCCTAATGCCATTTCTATTGCTAGTCCATATTTTTTTTCTACTTCTATTAAACTACTTAGAACTCCCTCTACTCCTTTTGATAATTCTACATTTTTTTCACAGTCTAATAGTAATGTTTTTACACTTTTTGTGTACCCTTCTTTTTCTTTTTCTGTTTCTTTTAAGAATTTTAGTCTTGATTCTTTTATTCTATATTCTGATGATATTGTGTTTATTCTGTCTTCATATTCTTTTATTTTATTTATGCTATTTTCTTTATTTTTTGATGCTTCTTCTAATTCTGATATTGTTTCTTTTCTTTTATTTTCTATATCATAAAATGCTTTTGCAATATCTTCTTTATTAAATTTTGCTCTGTCTTGTTCTGATATTCCTTGTTGTATTTCTATTTTTATAGTCTTTTCTCTTTTTTCTAAATTTTCAAGGTTTGCTTCATAACTACTTATTTCTGTGCTTTTTTCAAATTTGATATCAATACATTGTTCTACTATTTTTTTGTGTTCTTCTATTTCCTTTTCTTTTTCAGATAATTTATTGTTTAATTCATCTAATTCCTTTTGCTTTTCTTCTAATTCTTTTTCAAATTTTTCTTTGTTTGCAAATAAATTGATTTTTTTCTCTTCTTTTTGTTTTACCTCTTCTTCTAATGCTTTTTTCTTTTCTTTGAGTTCTTTGATTTCTTCTTCAAACCTTTCATAGTTTAGATTATTGTTGGCTATCCTTTCGTTTATTACTTTTATGCCTGAGTTTATTTGTTCTTTTTCTTGTAATGTTTTGGCTTCCAGATTGTGTAATTTTTCTATTTCTTCTGTAATTATATCTATTTCTTCTTTTAATTTTTGTTTTAAATTATTTATTTCCTCTAATTTATTATTTTCTTCGTCTTTTTGATTATTTAAAATTTGTGTGTCTTCTATTATTTTTTCTAGTTTTTCTTTGTATTCATTAATATTGTATACAAATAGTCCTACTTCTATGTTTTTTAGCTCTTGCTTTAAGTTTAAGTATTTTTTTGCTTTTTCTGATTGCTCTTTTAATGGTTCTATTTTTTGCTCTATTTCATATATTATGTCATTTACTCTTAGTAGATTTAGCTTTGTTTGTTCTAATTTTTTTTCTGATTCTATTTTTCTCGCTTTGTATTTTACTATTCCTGAAGCTTCCTCAAATACATGTCTTCTGTCTTCTGACTTGTTACTTAGTATTTCGTCTATTCTTCCTTGTCCTATTATTGAATATCCATCTTTTCCTATTCCTGTATCCATAAATAGTTCTACTATATCTTTTAGTCTACAGTCTGTTTTGTTTATTAAATATTCTGATTCTCCGCTTCTAAATAGTCTTCTTGTTACTGTTACTTCTGTGTATTCTATTGGTAGTCTACCATCTAAATTATCAAATACTAAGGATACTTCTGCAAATCCTAATGATTTCCTGTTTTGTGTTCCTGCAAATATTATATCTTCTGATTTTTGACCTCTAAGTGATTTCATGCTTTGTTCACCTAGTACCCACCTTATTGCATCAGAAATATTGCTTTTCCCTGAACCATTTGGTCCTATAACTGCTGTAATTCCTGGCATTAATTCTAGTATGGTCTTGTCTGCAAATGATTTAAATCCTTGTAATTCTAGCCTTTTTAAGTACATCTATTACCCTTCCTTATATTTTAAACATCTTGTATTATAATACCCTAAATATATGAAAATTTCAAGGATTTTTAGCAAATTATATTGTTTCATATAATTATAATCTTGATTGCAAATAGAGTATAAGAATGTTAAAACATTAGAATAGATATGAATTGCAATACAATTACGATTTACTTTGGAAGGATTGATATTGATATGAAGTGTATCTTGTTGAATAACAATATAGAATAACTATTTAATTAATTATAGTAAAAATCTTGAATAACTCTTTATTTCATTTATATTTTGATTTTTTTCACTTTGACTTTTAAGCATTTTTGGTGTATAATTATATTAGTCATATAGCAATAAAAAATAGGAGGTAAATACTTATGACCAAATCCCAATCCCAACTAAATTTTACTTATGTGAACACAAGCACCCCCTCTCAATTTGAGGGTTCTAATCTAGTTGAATTAATTACTTGCGTTCGGTGTACGTATTCACGTAAAATAGCTTTTACATTAACTGAAGGGATTTTCTTTGAGTCTTTCTCTTCTGTAGTTGGTACTGAAATAGAAACAATTGAGTTTGCCAATAACTGGCTAACTTTTAAGATCTCTCAAGACTCTAACGTTTTTATTGTATCCAGAAACGTTAAGAGTACTTTGTACCATCTATTATACATGAAGACAGAAAGATTTGTGTATAGCCGTCCAGATGAACCCGATCCTGATTTTCTCTTTACAATACAGGAAGGGTAATTGCAGTCCTACACAACGGTCACCCCATTGGGGTGGCTTTTGTGGTTGTAATATTTTTTTCTTGAATTTTATATTATTATGTGATATTTTATATATAGATTTTTTAAGGTTATTTTAAGATGATTTCTTAAAATATATTTTACCTAAGAGAGGATTGAGTAAAATTATAGAGAGTTATGATTATCATAAGAGGAAAAAAAAGCGTAAAATTAATTATGTTAGAGTCGCTATTTTTTTCATTGTTTTAATTGCCATTGTATGGTGTATTGGTTTTGCTTTTTTTGGTAAGTCTGATAAGAATTCTACTGATGGTTCAAGTATTGGTGATGGTAATACTTCTGAGACTGTTGCTTTTGAGGATACTACCATTCATTTAACTGCTATTGGTGATATTATGTGCCATGGTCCTAATTATAAGGCAGCATATATTTCTAGTACTGATTCTTATGATTTTTCTCCTTTTTTTAAAAATATTTCTAGTTATACTTCTAAGGCTGATTTGACTATTGGTAATTTGGAGACTACTTTTGCTGGTAAGGCTCGTGGTTATAGTGGTTATCCTACTTTTAATTCTCCTTCTGAGTTAGGACAAGCAATTAGGGATATAGGCGTTGATGTTTTGGGTACTGCTAATAATCATTGTATGGATAAGGGCTATTCTGGTCTTTCTAGTACCTTAGATGTTTTAGATGAAATGGAGTTTTCACATATGGGTACTTCTAGGAGTGAAGAGGAACAGAATTCTATTTTAGTGAGAAATGTTAATGGTATAAATATTGCCTTTCTTGCTTTTACTTATGGTACTAATGGTATCACTATTCCTAAGGATAAGTCTTTTTGTGTTAATTTGATTGATAAGGATTTGATTTTGAAACAACTTGAGTCTGCTAAAAGAATGAATGTTGATATGATTTGCGTTAATATGCATTGGGGTGTTGAGTATCAAACTTCTCCTAATTCTGAACAAAAAGATCTTGCAGATTTTTTGTTTAAGAATGGCGTTGATATAATTTTGGGTAGCCACCCACATGTTCTCCAACCAATGGAAAAAAGAACTGTAACTTTAGATGATGGCTCTACAAAGGATTGCTTTGTTATTTATTCTTTGGGTAATTTTATTTCTAATCAATCAGATGTTAATACTCAGGATACTGTTATATTGAATTTACAGATTACTAAGTCTGGTAAAGATGGCAAGATTAGTATTGATAGTTTTGATTATATTCCTGTGTATTGTTACAATAAGGGTAGTAGTTCTAAAAATCGCTATGAGTTGATTGATTTGAAAAAGAGTATTTCAGATTATGAGAATGGTACTAGCTCTATTAGTTCTTCATTGTATAATACTTTTAAGTCTGAACTTCAAAGAATTGAGAAAATTATGAATTCTAACCTGAATTAATTTCTAATCTATATAAGTGGCTTTGCCACTTTTTCTTTTGCCGATTTAAGTTTCCGAATGTAAATGGAGAAATCTTAAAGGCAATAGCGCTTATAGCCTTTAAGATACTAGAAAAGTTTTTTGTGCTATTGTTAAATCTATACTTGTTGGTAAGATTCTTCTCGTATATTAAAAATAAAAGTGGTCTTTGCCACTTTTATTGTATTTTAAATATATTGATACTTTTCCCTATTTATATATAAAAATATTATACTTACTATTAGTGCTAAAATTTCTGCAAATACTACTGCAAGCCATATTCCGTTTACCCCCCAAATTGCTGGTAGTATAAATATCATCGCTATTTGGAATAGCAGTGTTCTTAAAAATGAGATTGCTGCTGATACTATTCCATTGTTCAGTGCTGTGAAGAATGATGAACTAAATATGTTAAATCCACTTATTAAGTATGATATTGAGAATATTCTTATTGCATTTGCTGTCATGTTTAGTAATTCTATATCATAACTTACAAATATTGAGGCTAATATTTTTGAGGTTATCTCTGCTATTATTGTCATTATTAATGAGGTTATTCCTATTAGTTTTATACTCTTTTTTAATAGACTTTTTAGTTCATCTGTATTTCCTGCTCCATAGTGAAATCCTATTATCGGTGCTGTTCCTATTGAATATCCCAAGTATGTTCCTGCGAATATAAATCCTACATACATTATTATTCCATATGCTACAACTCCATCTGCTCCTATATATTTCATGAGTTGCATGTTATATAACATGTTTACTAATGATAGGGATAGGTTTGTTAACATTTCCGATGAGCCATTTACACATGCTTGAAGTATTGCTTTCCATTCAATTTTTGTTTTTACTAGTCTTAATTTGCTTTTGTTTGGGCGTATGAAGTATATTAGTGGTACAATTCCTCCTATTGTTTGACTTATTCCTGTTGCAAGTGCTGCTCCAAATATTCCTTGTTTTAATACGTACATAAATACCCAATCTAATATCATGTTTGATATTCCTGTGATTATCGAAATTACTAGACCAAATGTTGGTTTTTCTGCAACTATTAAAAAACTTTGGAAACAGTTTTGTAATACAAATGGTATTAGAAACATTATTAATACTGTTCCATATGTTATACATTCTTCTAGTATTTTTCCTTCTGCCCCTAATAATTTTGACATTGGTTTTACTGTTACTACTGCTATTATTGATAGTATTAGTCCTACTATTATTAGTAAATATATTAACATTGAGAAATATCTATTTGCTTTTTTGATGTCTCCTTCTCCTATTGTTTTTGATACTAATGCACTTCCTCCTGTTCCGATCATAAATCCTATTGTTCCAAATATCATAAGTGCTGGCATTATTAGGTTAACTGCCGCAAAGCTGTCTGAGCCTACAACGTTTGATACAAATATTCCATCTACTGCTCCATATATTGATGTAAATATCATCATTATTATTGTTGGTATTGTGAATTTTATTAGTTTTTCATATGTAAAGTGTTCTGATAGTTCTATTTTCATTTTTTCCTCCTATTTTATTTTTTACATGCTTTAGTTGTTATTTGTTTTCATTTTGTTATCATTCCTTTCTTTTTTTTGAATAAATAGGGACAAAAATGGACTCTATTATTTTTTAATAATCGAGCCCACTCGACATCTTATCGACTTTATAATTGGGATTATAAGTCCTCCGATGACATTTATATTTTTATAATTTACTATATTTTTTTATTTTTGTCAATCTTCTTCTTTGGTACTGGTGTTACTTTTTCTATTTCTGTAATAATAGATTTACAAAATTCAGAATTATCAATATCTAATACATAGTGTTCTTTTGCACCTTTATATGGAAATCCTATTTCGGCATTTTGCATTTTTTCTGTTATACATTCTAGTTTTTTTACAAAAGGTACATTGTTACATACTATAATGACTGGTTTGTCATTTACATATACCATGAATTCTCCAAACATTTTTTTATACCTTATTTCTCCAACTCCATTTATCTGCTCACAGATATATTTTATGTACTCATTTGTTGTTGACATTTTTATTTCCCCCTTCTACTTTTTTTATTTTTTCTTTTAATAAGTTATATATTGTTGTTGCTATTGGTACTCCTAATAGCATTCCTAAAATTCCTCCTATGCTTCCTCCAATAGTAACTGCTACAAGTACCAAAATCCCTGGTAGTCCTACTGAATTTCCTACTACTTTTGGATATATTACATTTCCTTCTATTTGTTGTATAATTATTACAGATATAATAAAGGTTACAACTTTTAGTGGATTAACTGATACAATTAGAATTGCTCCAACTATTATTCCTATAAATGCTCCAACAACTGGTATTAACGCTGTTACTCCTATAAGAACACCTATTGGTATGGCATATGGAATTCTTAATATTAACATTACTATTATACAAAGCATTCCTAATATGGTTGCTTCTAAGCACTGCACTGTAAAGAACTTTCTGAATACATGGTTTGCTTCTTTTCCTATATTAATTATTCTATCTGCCTTTTTCTTTTCAATATATATTTTTAATATTTTCTTTATCTGTGTATTTAACCTTTCTTTGTCTATTAATATGTATATTGCAAATATAATTGCTATAAAGATATTTGAAATACCACTAATGGTATTTGTAACAATTGATATTGAGAAATTTAACAAGTTGGGTATTTGATTAATAATTTGTTCTTTCATGTTTTCTACATTTATATTAAGGTTTTTCATGTCTAAAATATCTGTATCTATTTCTTCTAATATATGGTTTATTTTTTCTGCATAATATGGCATATTTTCTATTAATAGGCTAATAACTTCTATTAGCCTTGGTACAATTAGCGTAATGACTAATGCTATTACAAGTACTATTACTACAATTGCAAAGATTATAGATATGGTTCTTAATATTTTCTTGCTTTTAATTTTGCTCATTTTCTTTTCAAAAAATGACATCGGAATATTTAATATAAATGCTATACTTCCTCCTAGTATGAATGGAAATATGACTTTTATTATACAATTTGCGATGTTTCCTACTGTATTTAAGTTTAATACTACCCATAACCCTACAAGTGTATATGTAATTAATATTATGTATTTTTTTAAGTTTGCCTTTTTTTCTTCCATGACATTTCCCTCCTATGTCATATTTTATTAAGTATTTAATTATATTTCTCTTCTCTATTTTGCCAATTATTCTAATAACACTATGATACCATATGAACAGATAATTAGCAAGACTAATCATCTGTTCATCAAAATCATTTTATAATTTATATATACTCTATTATTTTAAGTATTCAATATATTCTTCTAAGCATAAATCAAGTCCATTCATTTTTTTTGCATGTTCTTCTCCTACATATCTCCAATGCCAAGGTTCATAGTTTACTTTTGTTATTCCTTCTTTTTCTTTTTGGTATCTCAAGATAAATCCATAATTTTCTGCATTTTCTTTAAGCCATTTAAAGGCTTTGGTTTTTTCAAATTCTAAGTTTACATAGTTAAAGTCTACTGCTAATCCTAAGTTATGCTCACTTGTGCCTGGTTTATTAATTACTTTTAATGTAAGTTTTTCTGCTTCTTTTGGCGTTTTCCCTTTTCTTATATATTCATTTATTTTTTTATTATATACTGTTTGCTGTTGCTCAATACTTCGATAGGAAGATTGTACCCATATATCTGATATTCCATCTTTTTTCATGTCTGCAATCAATTCATTTAATTTTCCTATTGCTCTTGTGTCAAATTTTCTTGTATTGTCTATTGAAGAAAGCTGTGGTATAAAATCACTGGGTAAGCTATTTTCATAGTTTACTAATTTAAGATTCCATTCATTAATTTCAGATTGCGTATTTTTATTATTTTCTGATACTTGATTGTTATCTTCATTTTTGGGACTTATTATATTGTTTGTCTCATTTGTGTTAGTTACTTTATTGTTTGACACATTTGTATTATTTTTTTCATTATTTTCTAATTTCATTTTATTTGTTGTGCTATTTGTTACAATATTATTTTCATCTAAATTTTTTATTATTTTTGATAATAACATAAATTCAATTATTAGTATTATTAATAAAAAAATCACAATAATAATTACTCTTTTTTTCACTATTCTCTCATCTCTTTTTCTATTTAAATAATAATCCTCACATCCCCATATTTCTAATTTTTCTTCCTAATTAGTATAAATGGAGTAAGTTCTCTACCTTGTCCTGCTGGATTATCTCTTATAATTTCTTTTAATTCATTATCACTAATTTCAATGTCATTGGATTTACCAAGTATTTCCCTTCCTAAATCATTTGCATCTACTATCATTGTGCTTATACCTAGTTTTTTTCTAATTTCATTACAGACTTTATCTGAGTTTAATGGTAACTCAATTCCTATATCTTCATATTCTTTCCAAACCGCTCCATAAAATCCATCTAAACCACTTACCTGTTCTCCTACTATTTTATAAAAAACTCCTCTTATACCAAAAATCTTAGTTACAAAGCTACAAGCACTTGCAAATATTACTTTAAGTAGTCCTGCTTTATTAATAGCATATTGCATTTTTATACTTTCTCCTACCCCTATTCCTTTCGATTTGGGATGACTTGCAAATTTTGATAATAGTTTTGCCCAAAAACCTATTTTTATTTCTTCTCTTTTTACTATCCTGTTTTGACATAGTGCAATAATTTTTTCTGAACTTGAAATTATATCACCTTCTTTATATATAGGACTTACATATTTTCTAAAAATATCTATATAGTCTTCTCCTTGTTTTATAAATCTAGTTTTTATCGCATGTCTTATATATGTTACACCATTTACTTCAATCTCAAGTTTTTTTCCTGTATTAGCTACAAAATCCATATATTTTCGCCCTCCTAAAAATAAAATATATTCTTAGGATAACATTTTTTTGTATCTAATTTGTTCGCAAGTTGTATCTAGTTTGTATCAATCCATTTTTAATACGTCTAGTATATATTCGTTTGTAAGTGAGTGTATTGATATAATATATTTTTTGTCATAATGTACAATATTTGCTGCTAATTTGGATTTTTCTGAAACTAACATATTGTTTTTATAAGTCCAATCATCTATTATATATAATCCTAAATATCTTACATAATTTCTGAGTACTTGCTCTATACTTATTCCTTCAGCATTATCTCTAGGTATACCGACATACGATAATATTTTACATGTTTTTTCTTCTATCTCTACAAACATTTCATAATTATCTATTTGGAAAACTATTCTATATATTTTATATTCATTTTCTGAAGTATTGTATTCCTTTGCATAAATATAATATTTAAAATTTGTATCTTCATATTTTTCTAATAAATGTTCTAATTCATTATCATTTATTTGCATCTTTTTTGTTTCTTCAATTAAATATTTTATGATTTTATTATTATCTTCTTTAGTGTTTACTACTAGTGCTATCTCTGAATAATGATTGGAAATTTTTAGATTAGAAGAACCATCTTGTATATCATGAATTGCTTTTATTAAATAAATGCTTTCAGCTTGTACATCAATTTTGCTATCTACTGGCTTTTTCTTATAACTTGTATTTTCCATTTTTAAGTCTTCTAAACTAAATATAATATTTGGCATGCAAAAAGATAAGTATACAATTACTACAACTATAAGATATATAAATATTTTTCTCATTTTTAATCTCATCCCTTTCTAAGGCACAAACCTAAGTTGGAAAAGACTTATTACAAAGTGTTTTTCAACTTTTATTCATTTCAAGATTTTATATATTCTAAGTCAAAATACACCTTTGTACCAACACCTTCTTCACTTTCTATGTTTAATTTTGAGCCATGTATTTCTACTATTTTATTACACAGTGAAAGCCCTATTCCACTTCCCCCATTTTGTTTACTTCGTGATTTATCTACCATATAAAAATCTTCTATAACTCTATTAATATGTTCTTTTGGAATTCCCCTTCCTTTGTCAATTACCGATATTGTATATTTATTTTCTCCTGTGATTTGTCCGTGTAATTAATATTAATTTGTCCTTTGGTTCTGCTTTTCTGGCATTTTCTACTAGATTTCTTATAACTACTTCTAATAATTCTTTATCTCCCTTAATTTTTGCAGCTTCTAAAGATTTTTTTATTATAATGTCTTCTAAATTACTTATTTTTGATGATATTTTATCTATAAAATTATCTATTTCTATAATTTCTAATTCTACATTATTTTCTGTTAAATACATCAAATCCATTAATTTATATGAAAGTTTTTCTAATCTCTTTGCTTCATTATAAATATAATTTAATGCTTTTTTAGTTAATTCTTTATCACATTTTCTCAATCTAAGCATATCTGAATATCCTATTATTGCTGTCATTGGTGTTTTTATTTCATGAGTAAATCCATTTATAAAATCATTTTTCTGCTTAATTACTAAATTTAATGAATTTATTTTATTTTCTATTTCTTCTGACATAATATTAAAGCTATTTGCTAATTCTCCTATTTCATCTTTACTTTTTATACTGACTCTATTTGAAAATTCACCCTTCGCTATTTTTTTACTTATTATATTTAATTTGTTTATGTGTCTTGTTAAAAGCTTAGAAAAAATTATTATGAAAATTGAGGCAATTCCTAATATTATAATGTCTACAATCAATATTTCTTTTATTTGTCTATCTCTTTCTTGATATAAGTCTGTAATATCATAAATGTTAATTATATATATTACATCATTATTAATTGTTAAATATGAAGAAAAAAGCATATAATACTTATCCTCTACATTTCTTATGTAATAGTTATCTGTTTCTTTTGTTAAATTTATGTTCATATCTTTTGTCTTTTCAAAATTTGAAAATATTATATTTTTTTTATCATCATATAAGGCTATTTTTTCTGAGTTCTCTCCAATATATGAGTATAGTGATTTTATATATTCTATAACTTTATCATTTGTTATTTCCTCTCCTTGTTGAATATTTTTTACAATATTGCTCTCTATGTAATACCTTTGAGCAATATTTTGGTTTGAATTCTGATTTGCACTTTTTTCTATCGAATGTCTAAAACTTTGTCTTATAATGAAAAATCTACTACATGATAAAATACATGCCATAATTACTATTATGCATAATACTAATTTTAGACTAAATTTCATATTCAATATCATTCCTTTCTAGGGCACAAACCTAGGTTAGATAAGAACTGTTACCAATTATTTTTCAACCTTGTCTCCCTTTTATTGTTTTTTTAATTCACTATAATACTATATACTAAAACTAAACTCTTTTATATTGTAAAACAATTTATCTATCTAACATATATCCTATTTTATATATTGTTTTTATTTTGTCTTTCCAGTTCAATTTTTTTCTAAGTCTTTGAATATGAAGGTCTAGTGTTCTTGTTTCAAATTCTATTTCTTCTCCCCAAACTTTCTCAAATATAATTTCTCTATATAATGCTACTCCTCTATTTTGTATCAATAAAACAAGTAAATCAAATTCTTTGGGAGTTAGTTCTACTTTTTGATTTTGATTTTTTACTATTCTTGCTACAATATTTACTTCAATATTTTCTATTTTTATAATATCATTAACTTTATTATACCTTCTTAGTACAGCTTGTACCCTTGCTATGAGCTCTTCTATTTCAAATGGCTTTGTAATATAGTCATCTGCTCCATTATTTAATCCTTTTATTTTATCTTCTGTTTGGCTTTTTGCTGTTATAAATATGGTGGGTATTTCTTTTGTTTCTTTTATGTATTCTAAAAGTTCATTTCCATCTATCTTTGGCAACATTATATCTAATAAAATCAAATCATAATTTTTTTCTTCTATATAATTTGCTGCAATTTCTCCATCTTCTACACATTCGCACTTATATCCTTGTGTTTCTAGTTCTATTTTAATCAAATCACTTATGGCTTTTTCATCTTCTACAATTAATATTTTATTCATTTTATACATTCCTCCATATTATATTATAACTCAGAAGTGTATCTAAGTTGTAAATTTTTTATTTTGGAAATTATAGTAGTATAATTTAATTTGTTCTCGCCCTACCAAAGGTTTCGACTGTAAGGAGAAAATCTGTGTGGCTAGCGATTATAGCCTTTATATAATAGGAAAGTATCACTTTTCTATTATATAAAATGAAGCGGCTATTAACCGCTTCTAACTATATTCGTCCTTTTGGTCTAAAGTTCAATTCATACAGATTTGTATTAGGTTGTTTTGGTGAACCGCAACTTTATAAATAGTAATCTTGACTTATTAAAAAATTACCTCGTTTTAAGGTTGATTATATAATATTTATTTAAGAATTTCATTTAGTATTTCATATTCTCTTACATGAGGTATTATATGGTTATTTTTTATAAATTCGTTTAATTCTGCTTTTGAACACCACTTTGCTTCGCTTACTTCCTCTTTTTGCAATTTGATGTTAGTTATATCTATATCTGTATATATGACAAATATTGATACATATTCATTACTAATAACTCCATTATTAACTAATTTTTCTGTTATTCTATCAACTAATTCTAGATTAACAGAGTTTGGAATTATTCCAAGTTCTTCTTCTAATTCTCTTTTTGCACTTGTTATCGCATCTTCTCCAGAAGAAATGTGTCCTCCTACTGCAATATCCCAAGTGTTAGGATATAATTTCTTTTCGGAACATCTTTTTTGGAGTAGAGTTTTATCTTTTGAATTATTAATAATTAATATATGTATTGAACCATGCCATTTTCCTATTTTATGTGCTTCATCTTTAGAAATAATTTCTCCTGTTTTTTCTCCTGTTCTCTCATCTAAAACATCAATTAATTCCATAATTTTACCCCCTTTATTTAAGCAACTTAAGGCTATTTTTCTGCATTAGGAACTATTAAATAACTTCCATCGTCTTGTAGCAAAATGGCAGTATTATTATTATGTTTATAAGAAAGCTGAGGTGCTAATAAGGGATTTAATATTAATACTTGCCACATTTGACATTCTATTAAACTATCACTTGTTGTATTATTTGAAAATAAAAACCAATTTCCATCATTTAGTACTGCTTTTTCACAAGTTAAGCCATTTTCTATTAGTTTATAATCAGCTATACATATATTACTAGCTATAGATAATATCACTTGAAATTCAATTGAATTTGTCTCAGCTAAATAGCCTAATAATACAGCAATAGGAATGTTAGGATGCACATTATCTAATTTTCTAGCAACCTCTAATAAAGAAAAACCTTTTATAGATATGTCGCTATAATTTTCTTCATCATTTAACCATTCATTTATAAGTTTATTATATTTTTCTTCTTTAGTTGCTTCTGTAATATCTTCTGCTAAATCCTTACAATCTTTTTCAGATAATAATTCATTATAATAAAGATACATTTTTTTAGCAATTTCATCTTCCATTTAATAATTCTCCTTTATTTAATATAAAGTAATATGATGGTAAGCCCAAAGTGAAACATTTATGTTTGTCTTATTTTTAAGTTTAGATATTAATTTATGAATACTATTCTTCCCAAACAGCTATATAATTTTCATCTTTTTTAAACATATCTGCTAACAAGTTATTAATCCTATTTACTTTTCCGCATTGTATCCATTTGTCTTGCTTAAGTTTATCAAAAACATCTTCTAATGTTTCAGCATAATATTTAAAAGCATTATCATGAGCTTTGTTTAAAACATAAAATGTTTCATCTGTTGTACTATATAGAACATCAGCAATCATTATCTTGGTCAAAAAAAACACCTCCTAGATAAGCCATTCAATTAAAAGTTTTAATTTACATTTTTATTATAACAATAATTTATTATTTATGCAAATTTTAAAGCAAAAACGGATAGCATAGTATGTGTAAAAGGATTTATTAACTGTTTTTGCCGAGAAACTTTTACCAGCAATCTTTAAAATAACCAAAGAATATAATCCAAATATATTTTTATTTGAACATTTTATCAATTTATTATGCAACTTCACTATATCTTTTTTCTAAATACATAACAAATTTTTCAGATAACATTTTTGGATTTATATATGGAATTGTTGTTATTTCCTTTAAAAACTCAATTTGTTTTTCAGTTAAATTTTCCCTATATTCTACATTTCCATTTGATTTTAATACTATTATATTTTCATCAAAAAGCTTATGATGGTTTTCACATAACCAAATTCCATTTTCTCCATCAGTCGCATATTTTAATTTTTCATCAATTGTTAAATTATCTCTTTTCTTTATATTTGAAACTGGCCATATATGTGCTCCCTGTATAATTTCAGGAATTTCGCAATTACATAACATACATTTTTTATTTCCGTATTTATCAAATAGATTGAAAATAAATCTTGGTGAACGCAAACTATTATTTTCATCAAATGATTTCTTCTCTAAAGTAATATCAGTTGGAACAATTTCTATCTTTCCCATTTTTTCAATTACTTCTTTGCATGATTTTGGTAATTCCTTTAATGTGTTATCCATTACTTCATATAAAGTCATTTTATACTTTGCAATTGACAAACGCGATAGTGCATAACAAATCATTGCTGACTCATATTTGTTTGCTCCATATGTTTTTCCATATATTTCTATAGTGTTAGAAGTACTCTTATTTATATAAGTAGAATTATTTCCACTATTTCTACCTGCATTTATTCTCCTGCTGAATATTATATCTTCAATTGAATTAAATGGTATTATATCATTTTCTAATTTTTTATCAGCATTTAAAAATTTAAATCCAATTGTATTCATTAATCGGTAAATGAAGATTTGATAATCTGTTTCAGCATTTCCAACATAATTTAAAAAATAATAGTATAAATTTTTCTTTTTTGCAGAACTCTTATAAAAAATATTAAACGCTGTAGGCACACTTTGAACACTTGAATTTCTTCCACCAATATCCTCTTCAGAAAATGAAATATAATTAACTTCATCTTTATAATGCAGAATAGCTAATCTTCCTTTGTTGTATGTAGGTTGCATATATTCATCTTCATAATCATTATCAACATATTGAACTTCAAATTCATTTACTTTTAATATTTTATAACAAACATCACTCAACACCTGACTTGTAACACTATCGCTAAAATATATTCCCGTAGTTCCAGATTTTTGTAAGTTTTTCTTTATTATAAAGCAAGGCTTTTCTCTATATATCATAATTAATCACTAATACTTCCTTTCTCTTACTTCCAGATATCCCTAAAATATCTCCAAGTTCTATTAATTTATATCCATTACTATTAATCCATTCATCAAGTTCATGATTAAAATTTCCATTATGCTCTAGCACATATGATAACATACATTTAATGTTTTCTCCTGTTAATTTATCTATTATTTGAAATAATTCTTTTTCTAAGTAATTATTCCATCCTTTAAATCCTCTTTTTCCGTCATTATATACACCTGTAGTCATCTTATATGGAGGATCAAAATATATAAAATCATTTGGTTGATATCTCATTGTTTCAAGTATATCAATATAATCTTTACTTTCAAAAATGTATTCTTTTTCTTTTATGTGTCGTGAAAAACTAATAAGTTTCTCTAAAACTTTATCGTTAAACCATCTCATTCCAACTGGATTATTAAATTCATGATTACCATTAAATCTTATCTGTTGTTGATATCCATACATTATAACTGCTAATAACAATCTTGGATCTCTTTTTTCTTTAGATAGAGAATTATAATGTGTTCTAATTTTGTTATAGTTTTCAACATTTCCTTTTTCTAATTTATACTTATTAATTATCTTCTTTAAATATAGAATATACTGATATGTATCAATACTATAAAAAGATTGTATTAATTCTTTTACAAAATAATTTAAATCATTATAAATAACAATATTGGCCTCTATATTGCATCCTACATTAAATCCCCCACCAAACATATCAACACAATGATTTATTTTTTTGGGCAGATATTTTTTTATCTCTCCAAAAATCTTAAATTTGCTTCCTATATAATTCAAAGGAGACTCATATATAATATCTTTTTTGTCTTTTTTCTCAATATAAAATAAATATTCAAAATGTTCATTTGTATTTGATGATTTCCAATTTTGATATTTTTTATATGAAATTTTCTTACATTTGTAAGTTTCTTTTTTTCCGTATCTTTTCATACATGCTTCTATGTATTCTTTTGACATGAATCCATCGTTATTATAACTTAATATAATGTATTTAGCTTTTGTTTTATATAGTATTTCATCTAACAAAATATGACATTTGTAATCTTTAGACCAATCTGAACGCATTGATGCAGTATGTCTTGATCCTGTAATTTTACTTATTTCGGGATTATCATTTAATATTAAGGTTTCAAGTAAATGATATTGAGTTCCATACTGATTTTGAGTATATGGTGGATCAAGATATAAAATGTCACAATCAACATTTTCAATAATCTTTTCTATCTTGTCATTATATATCGTTAATGATTTTGCCTCACTTTGCAAATAATCTACCTTACTAAATTGTATGGACTTTATTGCTCTTGGATCCCATTTTTTTAAAAATGCTCCATAGACTCCAGCGGTATTTGATACATCCGAAACCGATTCTATTAAACAAGATAATAAATAACAATATTCATCTTCTGTTAACAAATCTTTTTTATACCACTTTTCTATTTGATTTCTGAAATAGTCTATTCTTCCAGCATTCTCTTTTGTAAAGTACATCCTTTCAGCGCCACCTGGAGAATAGTTATTATACATAAAATTCTTTTCAATTTTTTTATTTGAATTTAGAAACTCAAATGGATCAAAGCCAAGTTTATAAAAATTACATTTTGGTGCAACTATTCTTCCCTTAGTATATATCACACTCCATCTTAAATTATCATTTATTATTAAATCAAATTTATCTTTTAAATTATCAGAAACTGCTCCTGATCCACAAAATGCATCAAACAATTTATAATTTTTATCTATTAATCCTTTTTCATATAATAATTTGTTTATTTCTGGCATAATAGATTCTTTATTTCCTAAATATCTCATTCTTTCTCCATTCTACTAGCTTAATCTACCTTTGTTCAAGTAATTATATATTTGCACTATATCATCTAGTTGACAATCTAAAACTTTGCAAATTCTAACTAACATTTACATCTTTTTCTTTCCATTTTTCCCATTTTAGCCATGTGTTACACATCTTTCAAATTCTGAATCTGCAATATAAGTAAAATCTTTCACATAATATTTTTGTTTTTGATAGTAGATTTTTCATATATTTCTTTATCATATCCAACTATTGGATGTATTGTATTTTAAATAATATCATAAAATTAAGTATTTATCAATTTTTTCATCACATTTGTTAGGGTAAAAGTTATAAAACCTAAGATAATGAATAATATTATTAGATAATTACAATACAAATAATTTAATTTGAAAATATGTCTTAAGCAACTTTTATTCCTGTATCTATTACTTCTTGAATAAATGGGGCATTTTTTTCTTTATAATCTTGAATTCTAATAATATGAGGTTCTATTCTATAATCAATGCCTCTTCTTAATACCATTAATTTTACTTCTTCATCAAATACATCGTTTTCAATATCGTCAGTTACAACGGCAATATCACTATCTTCACGTTCAGTACCCTTAGCATAAGAACCAAATAAGATAATAGCTTCCACATTGTAGTTTTCAAGTATTTTATCTGCATATTTTTGTACAATTTCCATTATTAATTTGTTGCTAATAGATTTTTTAGTCATGTCCTAACCTCCTCATCTAAATTTCGCCATAATTATCTTCTAAGGAAACTACCCACTCCGTGATTACCTTCCTAAAGAATAAAAAATAAGAAAAATTAAAATTTTTCTTTAATTTGTTCTCGCCCTACCAAAGTTTTCGACTGTAAGGAGAAAATCTTTGGGGGCTAGCGATTATAGCCTTGCACAATCAATTAAGTCTTCAATTATTTCTTTAGATATTTCAGTATTTTTAAATTTATGAATACTTCTTCTATTTTTTATTGTTTCTTTTAATTCCACTTTTTTCCTCCATATTATTATTCTCTTTCAATTTCTTTGTGTTTTTTTCACTTACCTGATTTTTTTTAGTTAATTTATTATCATTTATGTATTGATAATTTAAAGCATTTTCTTTACTAACGACTGATTTTCCTAATTCTTTTTCCATATCTTCTCTTGCAACTTTTGCTACATGTCCACCTTTTTTAGCAATCTCTTTATTTGCTTTAAGTCCATAAGGTTTATGTTCTTTTGCAAGTTCTCTTGTTGCAATCTCTCCTAAATTAGCTAAAGCAACTTCTACATCTGTCATATTATCTCTTAATGATTCTTTCCTAATATTTTTATAGTCTTTATATTCACTAGCCTTCATTCCTGACCATTCTTGATATATTTCATTTGTTAATACTGCATATTCATAATTTTTTGTTATTCCATTTTCTTTCCATACATCTGTTAATTTTTTTCTATCTAAAATACCTTTTAACCTTGCTTCAATCCATTTATCTGAATATCCTCTACTTCTGTAATAATCAATAGCTCTATTCATTGCAATCTCTGGATCAAATATTTCATCAATTCTTTCTTTTCCCATTTGGGCAAGCCATAGTTTAAAAGGTTCTGCTTTTTGACTTGGTACAGACTCTATTAGTCTTAAAATTCCTTTTGTATCTAATGTATCTGTACTATAAAATTTTCCATCTGTTGATTTTAATTTCAGTTGTCGACATTTTGTCGATATCTCACTTTTTTCTTCTTCTGTCATCCTTTTTTTTAATCTATACCAATAATCTTTTGAATCTCTGCTTTCTGTTAAAGCTTCAATTACATCAACTACACTAAAATAATATTCTTCTTTTTCAGCATCCCAAATGCTTCTTATTTCTTTTCCTTCAAAAAGATTTGAAATTGTTTCTAATTTATCATTTTCCATTTAGGCATCATTCCTTTATAAATTTATTATTATGTACAGATTATATCAATAACAAACATTTTTTTCAATTAAATTAGCATTATTTTGTTGATTTTTTGCTAAATAGGAAATAATTTTTATAAAGATTATATCGTTGATTATTTGAATAAATTTAAGCAAGCAAGTAGAAAAGAGATTAATCAATTAATATATCCACAATTACCTTTAAATTATTCAGATGAAGATAAGAAGAAAAAAGTTCAGTATTTATTAACAAGTTTAAGACAAAAAAATGTGATTGTAAACATTGGGAGTGACACAAAACCAATATGGAAGTTAAAATAATGAAAATCTAAAGAGAGTTCATGAAAATTATAAAATATAAAAGTGGTACTATTGCCACTTTTAATTTTGCCCAAGTAGAAAAAATTTTTAACTTTTTTAGAAAATCTTTAGATTTAGCAGTATCTTATAATCAGTGATACGCAATAGATATATATAATATAAAAATAAAAATCGCCAAAATTTTTTAGATATTTTGGGAAATAAAAAAATCAAGAGCTTAAAACCCTTGAAAATAGTGGTGAGCCAGGAGGGATTCGAACCCCCGACCCCAGGCTTAGAAGGACTGTGCTCTATCCAACTGAGCTACTGACCCATAACGCTTATTTATAATAACATAAAATTTAAACTAAGTCAATATAACTTGATAAATTTTTACAACTATTTTGTTTTTATAATTATCTTTTTTCAATATTTTAATTATTACCTTATTTATTAATTTTAAAATAATGACACTAATTCTATAAATCATATTTTAATTTATATATCTTAAAGCTCTTATAAATTTTATTTTATATTTTAAAAAAAATTTATAATCCTCTGTTCCGTAAGAGCGTAATTTTTTAATGTTTTTTTACTTTTTTCTACAATTTATTTATTTTTTTATGTATTTTTCATTCTATAATCATGTGGAATATAAATAATATTTTATTAAATATTGTAGCTTATGTAATTGTATTATATAATTCTTCCTTAAAATTCCATCTCCTTGAATTAGATATATAAATTTTCACCTTTTATATTTTTTCCTTCTTTTTAATTTACTAGGAAAGTTTTATCAACAAGTATATATTTAACAATATATAATAAACTTTCTTAGTAAATTGGACTTTAAGATTTCCTCATTTACATTCGAAAACTTAAATCGGCATAAGAAAAGGTGGCAAAGTCACTTTTCTTGTAAAAAAATATAATAGTATAATTGTGGTAAGAATTTTTATCATTAATGTTATGTCCTAGAATTATTGTATCATTTAGTTATCTATTTTATAATAATATTTTGAATTTTAGCAATTATTATTTATGTATACTATAGATGTATATTTTTTTGGTTTTCATAATATTTTTATGTATACTTGTTTTTTCAATATAATACTGGTGTTTTTTATATAAATTAATTAGCCCCAAATTATTTGATATTTTCAATACGTCTTTACAGTATCAACGTTTTTGTTCAATTTCCAAAATGAAATTTTAACTTTTTTGCTTTTTTTAGCTAACTTTTTTATTATTGAAAAATTAATAGGTAAGTATATACTTTTTACTTACCTATTATAATATATATTTTTTGTGTTTATGTTAACGGAAACCTCCTCCGGCCTCCGCCTCCTCCGAAGGAACCTCCTCCTCCTCCTCCAGAAGAGAATCCCCCTCCTCCAGAAGAATAACTTTGTGCCCTAGCCTTTGCTGCATTTGCTTGTGATATTCCATGTGTAGAACACATATGGATAAATATTATATTATCATATGTTCCATAACTTGATTGTTCTATCAGTTCTGGATATAATTCTTTAAATTCTTTTGCAACTTCTTTTGCAATTCCCATCATTTGTGCATATATTAAATATTCTTCAAATAAATGAACTTCTATTGCTTCTCTTTCTTTTATAAGTGTATATTCTTGAAGATATTTTTTTAATCCAGCTAATTGAATTGCCTCCTCCTTTAAAGCCCTAGTTGCTGTATATTGTTTTGTTTTATATATTTTCATAACAGTTTTTTCTTCAACTGTAATTAAACCTTCTGTAACTAATTTTTCCTTTTCTCTTTCTATTATTTTATCAAACCATGTAAGTATCTTCGAATAGCTCTTTTTACACCATTTTTCAAATTCTTTATTTTCTAAAATTCCATCTTCACTTGCTTCATATAACATTTTAAATAAAGCTTTTTCTTTTTCATCTTTAATTAATTCTGGGTTTGTTTCATTTAAAATAACTACTGTGTCTTCTTTTTTACGTATTTTTCCTATTTCCCTTTTTTCAACTCTAATTATTGATTCCTTTAGCCATTTTAATATAATTGAACCTAATACATCTGTTTTCTTGTTTATAATGTCATATTGATGTCCTATATAATATGCTCTAAATATATCTCCATTACATGGTATGTCTCTAAAGTAATGTATATCTTTTTCTATCTTTTTTCCTGACTCTCCAAAGTTAAATTTATCCTTACTTGTAACACTACTTAATGCTAAAATAATTGCAGAAAAAATTCCAAAATTAAATAATATTGAAATAATAGGTATTAATACACTTATAAAACTTGCTCCAAAGGAATTGCCTTTATACTCTTTACTACCTTCCTCTGCCATTTCATAATAATGCTCAAAATCGTAATTTAATTTATTATTTGTTTTGAATGTACCTAAAGGAAATTTTACTAATATAGTCATATATTCATTTGTTTCCAAAGTTCCATCTGATTGCATTTCTATATATCCATCATAAACATATGCTGTTCCACCATAATTTCCATATCCCCATACATCTGTTGTATCTGATATTTTAAAATTTGTATGTATTTTTATATATACACTCCCTATTTTTGTTGAAAAGTCATATGGTATTAATGTCCAATATATCATTTGTGAGTCTGTAAGTTCTGAAATGAAATTGGTTATTTGATATTTTACTGTATATGTATGTGTACCATAACTACTTATTCCCCAACAAAGTTCTACTCCGTCTGAAATTTTATTGATTCCAAATTTGTTTGCTTTACTTGATAGTGATCCTGAAGTATCCCATTTATTTAATTTTGTATATTGTTTATTTCCATCTGTTACTGATAACATCGTAATTTCGGAATTTCCTAAATTATAATATGGATGATACACCTCTGTTCCTTCATTTGTAGTACAATTCCAAATTTCTGTAACAGTTGCTGTTCCATTATCATCAATCGCTATATCCATGGAAACTTTTTTTATTGTATTTGCATCTACGGTTTTATATAAACTAAATATAAAAAATGCAAATAACAGAATTAAAAATATTTTTAATATCCTCTTCATTAATCCTCCCCCTTTTATATAATCATTATGACATATAGTTCATTTTTTATCAAGAAAAATTTGTATTTTACTTATCCTATTTCTTATGATATATTATATTAAGTTAATACTTTTAAGGAGGTTTATATGGAAATTATAGTTGGAAAATCAAGCGGATTTTGCTTTGGAGTTAAAAATGCAATAGATGGAGCCGAAAAAGAATTAAAAAACAATAGTACTATATATTGTTTAGGTGAAATTATTCATAATGAAGAAGTTATTAAGGATTTAGAAAGTAAAGGTCTTGTTATTGTTGATAATATTGATGATGTTAAAAATTCTGTTATTATTCGTTCTCATGGAGTACCTAAATATGTATATGATACTGCGAAAGAAAAAAATATACAATTATTAGATTTTACATGTCCATTTGTTTTAAAAATTCATGAAACTGCATTAAAATATTCTAAAAATAATTATTTCATCTTTTTATTGGGAATTAAAACTCATCCAGAAACTATAGGTTCTATTAGTTTTTGTGGTAGTAATTCTTATCTAATAGAAAATTTTGATGATATATCTTCCGCAATTGATAAGTTTAATAGTTCTAATCTAAATAATTTACTAGTTATCTCTCAAACTACTTTTAGTGTTTCACTATTTGAGGATATAGTTAATGAAATAAAAAATAAAATAAATAAGAATGTTAACATTGAAGTAAAAAATACTATTTGTAATACAACCTCCATTCGTCAAAAGGAAACTGAGGAAATTGCTAAAAAAGTGGATTTAATGATTATAATTGGAGGTAAACATAGTTCTAATACAAAAAAATTATATGAAATTGCCAATATAAATTGTACTAATAGTATACTTATTCAGACAAAGGATGACCTCAGCAATGAGTATTTAAAACATTTTAATAGAATTGGTATAATGGCTGGAGCCTCAACTCCACAAAATATAATTGAAGGTGTTGTTGATTTTTGCAAAATTTAAAACTTTTTTGTAAAAAATACTTGCATTAATTGTTTTTTAATACTATAATGTTTGTATCAAAAGATAAAATTATTGTGAGGAGAAGACACATGGAACTAACAAAGAATATTTTTTTTAATACTGATAAATTAATTACTAATACTGTAGTTAAGATTTCATATACAGGTAAATTATTTCAAGATAAATCTGAAGAAGTATATATTCACTATGGATTTGGAAATAATTGGGACAAAGTTAATGACTTGAAAATGGAAAAAACAGAGCTTGGATTTCAAGCAGAAATAACATTAACAGATGCAGCAACTTTTAATTTTTGCTTTAAAGATTCTAATGGCAACTGGGATAATAATAATAACGCAAATTATATCTTCCCACTAGAAGCTGTTCAAAATGCTTTAATTACTACTAAACAACCAGAATTCGGTTTAACTACTCATAAACTTAGAAAAACTTATATGTGGAGTAAGAAAATTAAATTAGCTGTATATAAAATTATAAGATTTGTACCAAAATTAATTTCTGGAAATTATAAGAGAAAAGTTACAGAACAATAAAATATAAAGAGAGAAATATGAACTTTACTTTTTTGAGTATAGCTCATACAGCTCTCTATTTTTTTAATTTTATAGGCTTAAATGTATTGTTAAGATCATGAATTCAATCTTCTATGAGTCTTAATGTTGTATATTTAAAACAAATTGCATGAATAGCAACCACACAATAGTTAATTATTTTTAAACCTTATATTACCCAACCTCCATTTGGAGACACAACCTGTCCAGTTGTAAATTCATCTTCTATTAGCCATTTTACACATCTTGCAATATCAATCGGTTTCCCTATTCTGCGTAATGGTGTCCCTTCTTTTATTTCTTGTATACTCTCAACCGATAACTCTTTATTCATATCTGTATCAATATCTCCAGGGGCCACAATATTTACACGTATATTTGATGGTCCTAACTCTTTTGCAAGTGCCTTAGACATTCCAATTAGTCCTGCCTTTGCTGCCGAATAATGTACTTCACATGATCCCCCTACCATTCCCCATATTGATGATATATTTATTATACAACCATTTTTATTATGAATCATATTACTAATTACTGCTTTTGTAGTAAAAAACGCTGAGGTTAGATTTGTAGTAATCATATTATTCCAATCTTGTTCAGTGATGTCATTAAACATCTTTATCTGTGATATTCCCGCATTATTAATTAATACATCAATTTTTCCATATTTATCTATTATGTAGTTTATCATATCTTCAATTTCAATTTTATTAGTCACATCTGCTTTATAAATTTCTATATTTTCTCCAATTCTTTTTTTGAGTTTTATAGCTTCTTCTTCAGATTTATTATAATTTGCTATTATTATATATTCTCTATTTTTTGATAATTCTTCTACCATCCCTCTCCCGATTCCTCTTGCTGCTCCTGTTATTAAAATTACTTTTTTCATTTATGTATCCCTCCCCAAAAGTGAATTTAGTTATACTAAAAGTTATTTTATATTATTCAAATATCTTTATTTTCCGATTTTTATTTTGCCGTTTTAAGTTCCAGAATGTAATTTGGGAAATCTTAAAGATATTAGTGATTGTAGCCTTTTATATTATAGTAGAACTTTCTTTTGAAAATAAAATATAATTTATTTTAACTTTATGTTGGAAATTAAAAAGTTTCATATTTGTTCTTGCCCGATTTGGTTTTCGACTGTAAGAAGAAAATCTTTGGAGACTAGCGATTATAGCCTTTATATAGTATGAAAGTATCACTTTTCTATTATATAAAAAAAGCCATGAGTTAAGATTACTCAAAACTCTTGACCTTTAATGGAGCCACTTGTCTGAATCGAACAGACGACCTACGCATTACAAGTGCGTCGCTCTACCAACTGAGCTAAAGTGGCATATATTTGGTGACCCCGACGGGAATCGAACCCATGTCTCCGCCGTGAAAGGGCGATGTCTTAACCGCTTGACCACGGGGCCATAAATTTGGTGAGCCATCCGCGACTCGAACGCGGGACAACTTGATTAAAAGTCAAGTGCTCTACCACCTGAGCTAATGACCCATTTACCAAATATATAAGCAATTTGTGTAACAACAAATGCTTATATATAATACTACAAATTATTTAATCTGTCAACGGTTTTTTGAAATATTTTTGATTTTTCTGTAAATTTTTTATGTTTTTATTTTTTGTTTAATTCTGCAAGTAATTCTTCTACATCTATTCCATGTGCTTCACAGGCTTCTTCTATAGTTTCTCCATGTGCAATTGCACAGTTCAAACAATGCATTCCTGCTTCTGTTAATATATCTGCTTTCTCTGGAAGTCTCTCTAATAATTCTCCTATTATCATTGTTTTTTCAATCTTCATTTTATACATCCTTCCTATGGTACAATACCATAATATCTCTATTTTAGTAGTGAATATTTGTCTTATATTGTCATTTCTATTTTTCAAAAATTATTTTATCACATTTTTTGAAAAAAGTATAGACAAATTTTAAATTTTGTTGTAATATATAGAAAAAATTTAGGGGGTGATTATATAGATTACCTTATCAAAATATTTTTTATATCTTTTATTATTAATATTCTAGTTGTTTTTTATTCATTTTATGTGTATTTTGATTCAATTCTTTTCAAAGATTTACGAAATCCATTTCACAATGTCAAGAAAAATTAATTTCATAATTTTAGGAGGTATTTTTAATGTTTGTTAATACTATTTTTAGGCGATTTCTATTTATCATTGTTTTTCTAGTTATCTCACTATATATTGCTTATATAACTTTTTATCCATTGTATATTTCTTCTGATATTAATATAAATTTCCCCTCTGGCTCTTTTAATATATATCCTGATCACTCAAGTTTATGGGAAAAAATTAAGATACTTTATCTAATATTTTTTGTTATATCAGATTTAATTTATTCTAACCTAATTTATCAGAAACTTTTTACCAAGATAAATAAAAAAATTACTAAATTGCAAAAAATTCAAATGCAAGATTTGCATTTAACTATCATGAATAATTCTACTGATACTCCATTAATAATTCCAAAAGAAGGCTTATACCAAAATATTTTAATTACAGGTACAATACGGTACAGGAAAAACAAGCTCAGCAATGTATCCTTTTACAAAACAATTAATAGGTTTTAATTCTGATAATTTTAAACAAAAATTAGGTATGTTGATTTTGGATGTTAAAGGAAATTATTACAATCAAGTAAAGAAATATGCAAATTTCTATAATAGAAAAAAAGATTTGATTGTGATAGGTTTAAATAGCAATATTAGATATAATCCCTTAGATAAGCCAAATTTAAAAGCATCTGTTTTAGCTAATAAATTAAAAACAATCTTAACTTTATTTTCACCAAATAACTCGGAATCGTATTGGTTAGATAAAGCTGAACAAGTCTTAACTGAATGCATAAAACTGTGCAGACTTTATAATAATGGATATGTTACATTTGTTGAGCTACATAAATTGATTACTATTCCAGATTATTATAAAGATAAAATAAAATTATTACGAGAAAAATTTTTGTCTGGAATTTTTACTATTGAGGATATTCACAATTTGTATTCTTCTATTGAATTCTTTGAAAAGGAATTTATCTCTTTAGATTCTAGAACTTCATCAATTTTAAAGTCTGAAATAACTAGAATAACTGGCTGTTTTGTTTCTGATTATAGCGTTCAAAAGATATTTTGCCCTGATAAATGTGAATTAAATTTTCATGGTTTTTCCGATGTTGTAAATAGGGGAAAAATTGTTGTTTTAAATATGAATATTTCGGAATATAGAAATCTTTCTAAAATAATAGCTGCATATTTAAAGTTAGATTTTCAATCAGAGGTAATGAGTCGTCTTGCACATTCTAATTCTTCTTTGAGAAGTGTAGCATTTATAAGTGATGAGTATCATGAATATGTTACAGATACTGATTCTAATTTTTTTGCACAGTCCAGAGAGGCAAAGTGCATAAATATTGTTGCAACTCAGAGCTATACATCACTTTTAAGTTCTATTAATAATCAATATACAGTAAAAGTCATTGTTCAAAATTTAATTAATAAGTTTTGGTTTAGAACTGATGATATTTTTACTGTTGAGGACGCTCAAAAGCAAATCGGAAAAGAGGAAAAGGATAAATTGTCTATTGGATTTTCCGAAAATTCCAATGATTCTAATTCTAATAGTATTATCAATTCTATTTGTTCTCACAAAACTAGCTCTTCTGAAAGCATCAGCCGCTATACTCAGTCTGACTATATTTTTGATACCAATTTCTTTACAAGAGAATTGGAAACATTCTCTTGTGTAGCATTTATTTCTAATGGTTCGCAAATCTTACCGCCCCAAAAATTAAGTTTAATTCCCTACTTTGTCTTAGATAAAGATATGGAATTATGTGATTAAATATACAATAAACGAATTTCATTACATGGACGAGTATTGCTCGCCCCCTACAATAATTTTTCATAAATTTATATATATTAGGAGGTTCTTATGAATTCAAAATTAAAGTTCAAGTCAAAATTTTTTTATTATGCCTTATTTACTCTAGGTATATTTATATGTATTCTATTTTCTTTTTCTGGCACTTGCTTTGCTGGATATCCAAAATTAGTCAATAATATTGTTTCTGCTTTTGAAAAGGTAGAAAAGTATATTGTAGCTATTGCTACTCCTGCTGCTGCAGTGTCAATAGGTTGTGGCTTTTTAATGCAAAAATTCAGTTTAGGAGATGAGGAAAGAATTAGAGCTGGAAAAAAGTTAATTCGTACAGCTTTTATCTCTTACGCATTCATTATTTCCTTAGATTTAATTATATCACTAATTGAAAGTCTTATTTCATAATTCTGGGAGGTCCTTTAATGAATACCAATTCTATTATTGAAACTGTTAATTCTCTTTTTGGAAATCTTTTTTCCTCAATTGATGGAACAATTTATTCTGCGCTAGACAATATTACTTTTATAAACACTGATATAATAAATTCTCACTATTTTGAAAAGATTTTTGGAACAACTACATCTAATGGCTTCTTACTGATTGCAAATGCTCTACTTATTGGGTTTGTTTTGTATTACGGTGTTACTTACCTACTTTCTTCCCTTGGTATCATTCAAGATAGTATACAAAAGCCTTCGCAATTTTTCTTTAAAATTTTACTAGGCGGATTATTGATGAATTCTAGCTTATTTATTTGTGAACAATTAATTTTAATTAATTCTCTAATTTCTGAATCTATAAGGTCTCTAGGACATGAACTTTTGGGTGGAGATATTTGTTTTTCAGAATTAATTAATCAAGCAAATGTTATAATATTTTTAGAAAATTCTTCTGGTAGTATATTTTCAATTGATGGTATTTTAAAAATGATTTTCTCATTTAGTTTCTTTAATATTATATTTTCATATTCTGTTAGATATATTATGATTAAAGTTTTTATATTAATTTCGCCTTTTGCGTTTTTATCACTCTCTACTCCTAACACTTCAGTATTTTTTAAATGTTGGATAAAGAGTTTTTTAGCACTACTTTTTATAGAACTTTTGGCTTCTATTATATTAATAGTTATGTTTTCTATAACTTATAGTTCTAAAGATATTACATCTAAATTATTACTAATTGGTTCTCTTTTCGCTTTAATAAAATCAAATTCCTATATTAAAGAACTTATTGGAGGAATTAATACTGAAATATCCGATAGTATGTATATGTTACGAACTTTTATGAAATAGGAGGTGATATTTTGAAATTTATAATACCCCAAAATTATAATTTATCAAGTAAGTTATTTGGAATTTTAGATTACTCATCCGTGGTAATTATTGCTTTATGGTGTTTATTCATTTTTTGTATTACTAATTTTATTTTTAGTGCTTTATATCTAAAAATCTTTGTTATAATTGTTTTATGTTTTCCCGTTGTTATATTCTGTTTTGTTGGTTTTAACCACGAAAATATTATTTATGTATTATCCTATATTTGCAAATTCTTATTTTCTCAAAAAATTTACCTATATCAAAAAAGCTCTTAACAATTTTTCTTCAATATTCTTTACTTATTAATATTACTGTGCTATAATAATTTAGCATTTTTTCTAAATGAAAATGCGTTACTCAATGAAAATGCTCCAAAATAGGAGGTTATTTCATGAAAAAATCAATTGCACTTTTACTATCCACTTGCACAATTTTGTCTTGTGCACCTATGTCTGCATTTGCAGCAGAAATAGACAGTATACCTGAAGCTCAGCTTGAGCAAGGAGACGTTTCTGAGGATGTTGCCAGTATCAATAACACTGATTATTGGCTTCACAATGGCTTTTATGAGGGAGGAAATGTTTACGTTACACCTAAAAGAGGTGAAAATCTAAAGCTCCACTTATACATAAGAAGTGGTAGCTTCAACATCTCTATACGCGATCCCAAAACAGGAACTGTACGGTTTATTGGCGTCTGGAATACTCCTGGACATCATTATGCAGATCTGGCACTTGATACTGTAAACCGCAGATATACAATTAACTTTGTGGGAAGCGGAAATATTGATGGTGGTATCTATGCAGAGCCGTAAAGTCTGTTAATTCTTTAGTTTTAAAAAGTGCATTTTCATTGAGGAGAAAAGAGTCCGATGGACTCTTTTCTTTATAATTTATTGTTTTATTTCATATTCGCTAATATCTGGTTCTATAAAATCATTTTCTGTTACTGTGTTAAATTCATAAATAGCATCTTTTAATGGCATTTTCTCAATTAATCCATTTGAATTTTCTGCTTCCTGTGTTAGTGTATTCACTGTAAGTCCAGTATTTTTACTTACATACATATTACATAAATAGTTTGAAGATTGAATATAATAGCACTCTTCTCCACTATAAATAGTATTTTTTACAGATGAATGTATGGCAACTAAGAAAAGATTTTGAAAATCCTCTGCTAGAGCATTAATCAAACTCTGTGGAATTCCACCTATTGCTCTATTTTCATTTAGTTCTGCTGTTTTACTGTTTCCATTTACTTTATAAGTATTAACATCATATACCTCATTTCCCCATTCATCAATGCCGGTTTTATTTCCATATATTAAAGATTTCGTTGTTCCTTCTTGTGTAATACATGTAAGTAATACTTTTCTTTTTTCTCCTAAGTTCCAAATTTCGCTTATAACAATTTCATCTTTAAAATAGTTATATGCTAAATAATGGTAGTTATCAGAATTTATATATTCTTTTGATCTATTAGATAAATTTGATAATATAATCATTTTTCTTGCAATATCTCCAACAAATATAACTAGTATTAATAATAGTATAATCCATAGAAATCTCAATTTATTTCTATATTTTTTAAAGTACTTAACCGTTTTTTTATCCTCATCTGCAATATTACTTTCTAAATCTGTCTGCATATTTTCTAACATTTTTTTACATTCTTTACATCCTTTTAAATGTTCCTCAATATACTTATTTGTTTCTTCATTTGTTAAGCCTTCAATATAATTTGGTAATAAATCTTGAATAATTTTACAATCTTTTTTCTCATTCATACTAATCAACCTCCTTTAATTTATTTTTTCCTCGATAAAATGTTACACTAGCCCAATTCTCTGTTTTGTTTAAAATAATACCTATCTCTTTAAAACTTAGTTCTCCAGTTATTCTTAAATATAATACCTCTCTTGTTTTTTCATCTAGCTTTTGCATTCGCTTATATAATGACACTTTTTCATCATTTGAAATAACTTGCTCATCTAATGTATTTAATGCTTGTATGTCAAATAGTGGATTTTCTTCTCCATTTTTTATAATTCTCTTATTTTTTCTACATTCATCATACCATAGATTTTTAGCAATTTGACATAACCATACTGATATTTTGCATTCACCTTTGTACGTACCAATTTTCTTAATTGCTCTATAAAAAGTTTCTTGCGTAAGTTCTTCAGAGATATCTTTATTATGAGTTAGACAGAATAAATATTTGTTTACTATTTCAAAATATTCTTCATATATTTGCTCAATATTTTGCATAACTTTTATCCTCCTTGTATATATGACGTATGAAATTTAAAATCCTTACAAATTTTAGTAAATTTTTTTTTATTTTGTATTTAATATATCACCTTTTTTGATTCTGTCAATGATTTTTGAAAATGTCCTAAAATTCAGAATAATTCCATTGTGCATTTCAACAAAAGATGATATAATTCTTAATTAGAATTATTATAAGGAGTGAAACATTAACATGAAAATAGAGCATAATGATGAATCTATACTTTTTTCTACTACTGATATACCTGATATCTTTTTTACAGAATATTTACCTCAAGCACCTGGTGATTATATAAAGGTCTTCCTTTATTTAACGTTTATCTCAAAATATGGCAAGGAGATAAAATTTAATGATATGTCTAAAAAATTAGCTCTTCATATTAATGTTATCCAAGAGGCACTAAAATATTGGGAAGAATCTGGCGTTATTACAAAGAAAACTACTGGTTATATTTTAAATAATTTAAAAGAGATAGAACTTCATAATTTATATAGACCAAAAGTTGCATTATCTGCTGAAGATATAGAGAAAAATACTAAAAATCAGTATCGTGCAAAGGCTGTTGAAACAATTAATACTTCGTTCTTTCAAGGAATTATGACCCCTTCTTGGTATTCTGATATAGATTTATGGTTTAAGAAATATTTATTTGATGAAGAAGTTATGATTGCTTTATTTAATTATTGTTACAAGAAATCTGCACTTCACAGAAATTATTTACAAACAGTTGCTGACGCTTGGGCTAAAAACGGTATTAAGACTTATTCTGATTTAGAGTTATATTCTGAAAAACAAGGTAAATTACAAAAAATTAAAAACACCATTTCAAAAAAATTAGGACTTGCTAGACCGTTAACAGAATATGAATCTGCTTATATTGAAAAATGGACTATTGAATATAATTATCCTTTAGATGTAATTGAAATAGCTTTAAAGAAAACCACATCAAAGACTAATCCTTCTTTTGATTACTTGAATGTAATTATAAGTGGATGGCATGATAGAAATTTGAAGAGTGCAGAGGAAGTTCAAAATTTCTTAGCTGAGTATAAGTCTCAACAAAAAAATATTAAGGAATTAGAGAAAAAGTCTAAATACAATAATTATGAACAGAGAAATTATAGTAATTTTGATAATTTATATGCAAATAATCAAAATTATATTGATAATGATAATAAAACTACTGTTAATATTTAGGAGGTGTAGTCTTGTCTGATTTAATTTTAAAGCAATTATTAAAAGAATATGAAAAGAAAAAATTTATTGCTGATACGAATTTTGAGTATAAAAAATCTTCTCTTTATAGGGATTATCCCAAGTTAGATGAGATTAATTCTAAAATAAATAATTATGCAATAACGCTTTCAAAGTTAATTTTAGAGAATAATATTGAAGAATATGAAAAAGCAAAAGAGGAATTTGAGAAACTAAAAGAAGATAAAGAATTAATTATAAAAAACTTAAACTTGCCTGATGATTTCTTTACACCTAATTATGAGTGTAAACTTTGTAATGATACTGGTTACGTTATTGATGAAAATAATAAGACTGTTCTTTGTAGTTGTATTAAGCAAAAGTTATTTAATATAAAGTACAATTCTTCTAATATTGGAGATTTGAATAAAGAAAATTTTGCCACTTTTGATGTTTCATTATATTCTACAGATATAAATCCAGATAAATTTAAAGCTAATATTTCTCCTAGAACAAATATAGAAAATATTAAAAGGATTGCTGAAAATTTTATATCTAATTTTGATGACCCAGAAGAAAAAAACCTTCTGTTTATTGGTAATACTGGACTCGGAAAGACTTTTCTTTCTAATTGTATTGCTAATGAATTATTAAAAGTTGATAAAACTATTTTATATCAATCTGCTTCATCTATGTTAGATTCTATTATTGATTATAAGTTTGGAAAAGAAAATTCTTCTGACAATATCTATACTAATACTTTAACTGTTGATTTACTTATAATTGATGATTTAGGAACTGAAAATATTAATGCTTTAAAATTTGCTGAGTTATTTAATATTATTAATACTAGATTGTTAAATCAAAATAATCATATAACTAAAACTATTATTTCTACAAATTTGAATATTGATAATTTGTTTAAAAATTATGATGAACGTATTGTTTCTAGGTTAGTTGGCTATTATAATATTTGCAGATTTTTTGGTGATGATATAAGGTTTATTAAAAAATAAAATAAAAAATGTACTATCTTTTTCATCTCATTGGATATATCCTTTTTAAAATTATTAGACGTGCTTTTGCACGTCTATAATTTTGGCGGAGATTGAGGGCTTTGAACCCTCGCGGCCACTTACGCAACCCTAACAGTTTAGCAAACTGTCCCCTTCAACCACTTGGGTAAATCTCCATATATTTTAAATTAATAAAAAGCGAATTTCAAGAATTTCTAATCGGTGGAAACCGCTAATAAATTCTAGCAATCCCCATAATTATCTAGTACAGAAATTTCTCCTGATAGGAGAAATTTCTTACTATATAAATAAATGGCGCAGAGGGTGGGATTCGAACCCACGGTAGGCTATAAACCTACGCCAATTTTCAAGACTGGTGCCATAAACCAACTCGACCACCTCTGC
>CARPYP010000016.1 GCA_949045875.1 uncultured Clostridia bacterium
CCCATTCAATTTTAGAGAGCAATTCTCTTTTAATCTTGTTTTTCTTCTTTACAATACTAATCATACCACACCATCCTTCCTTTTTCAATATAAAGGCATTAAAAAAATCAACCTTTTACAGTTGATTTATCAATGTTTTCGTCTGGTGCGACGATTTTACTTAATGGAGCTACTAAGGAGAATCGAACTCCTGACCTACGGGTTACGAATCCGTCGCTCTACCAACTGAGCTACAGTAGCATTTCATATATAAATTATTTTAGCATACTTTATTAAAAAAATCTATATATTTCACATTTTTGATCAGACTTTTCTGTAGGTTACAATTAATGTGAAACACAAAATATAGAAAAAAAGTGATTCATGTAGTATAATTGATTTGCTTATACTTATACTTTTCCTTTTCTAATTGAATATAAACTTAATTAATTTTTTTAATATTAACTATCATTTTTAATAATCCATCTTCTTTTATTGCAGATATATTTCCATTTGTTAATTCTATAAATTCTTTAGCTATTGCAAGTCCTAAGCCTGTATCTCCATTCGTTCTCGAAATATCTGTTGTATAGAATTTTTCAAATATTAAATCTATATCTAATTTATTATTTTCTAATTTGTTTATAAATTTAATTATAATTTCTCCATTTTTTTCAATGATTTCTATATCTAAATTACCTTTACTATGTTTATAAGAGTTTATAATCATATTGTCAAAAGCTCTAGTTAGTAATGATTTGTCCGTTATTATTTCTATTTTATTATTTTCATGATTAATATTTATTTGTCGATTTTCTTTTATAAAGTCATCATAAAAGTTTGCAATACATCCTTCTATAATTTCTATTAAGTTTTCTTCTTTCATTTCTATTTTATTATCATTTGATATGATTTTTGAAAATTCAAAAAGGTTTGTTATTAAATATGATAATTTTTGTAATCTCTCTGATATTATTTGTATATATTTTTCCTTCTTGCCTTCCGCAATATTATTATTTTGTATTAATTCTATATATCCAATTGCCGAAGTTAAAGGTGTTCTTAAATCATGGGCTGTATTTGTTATCATTTTTTTTAATTCTTCAGTTTTTATATTCATATTAATTTCTTTTTTGTTTATTTCATTAATTGTATTATTTATTTCCCTTATTAAATTTACCAGATTTTTTTCTTCAAGTTCTTTATTTATTAAAGTATTAGAGTTTTCATTTCTAACATTTCTTACTCTATTTGCTATTCTTTTTATTTCTCTTTTTAATATAAAAATATAGAGAAATAGCATTAAAACTATGATTATTAATAAACAAATAATAAATTCCATACTATTTCTCTCCAATCTTTATTTTATTTCTGTTTTCTTAAAAGTATAATATCCTATTAAATTAAATATTATTACATAAAAAATTCCTAGTAAACTTGCTTTTATTACATATTCAGTTGATGGGTTGTTTGTAAGGTTATTAATCATGTATTGTAGTTCCCAATTAGTCATAATTGTTGGCTCTAAATGAAATATAGTAATAGCTCCTTGTAATATTAGCTGTACAATCATTAATAATGGTATTGTTATACCGTTAAACAATGATTTTTTCTTTGTTATAAATGCTATTCCTATTAATATGCTTAACATTCCTAGTATTACTGGAATCTGTATTATAGTATATTTAGTAAATTCTATAAAATCTGATGAGAATGATTTTCCATTAATAATTATATTTAAAAAATACATTCCATAATTGTTTAACAGGGTCATAAATATTCCAATAATCATTACTGTACAAACTTTAGAGATATAATATTTTTCCCTAGATATTGCTGACGAAAGTGTATTTTTAGCTGTACTATCTGATAAATCAACACATATTACTATAAATACTATTATAATAAATAAATAATAAAGATTGATGTTTGCTCCTATAATTTGCTTATCTAAATCAAATTCTGCATACTCTTTCATAATCTCTCTAATGTCTAATATATTATTAGCTTTGCTTACTTTTTCCATAAGTTCTACGTTTTCTGGTGTCATTCCCTGACTTGTTCCTTCATCTATCATCACAGTAGTTCCTATATATCCTGGACTTATTATAAATAAACTTCCTACAATCATAATAAACATAAATATTATTGCTATGTATATTCCTTTTCCTCTAAAGATTCTATATATATCTGATTTTATTATATTTAACATTTTATTTTCCCTCCTTTATGATTGTTTTAAAATAGTCCTCTAAAGTAATTCCTGTTTCATAAAGACTTATGATATCAATATCATTTTTTATTAATGTTTTGTTTACTTTGCTACTATCTTCTAAATAATCATATAGTCGGATTTCTGTGTCATCTATTATTTTATAATTCTTCGTTTTTAACTGTTCTTCTAATATTACTGCTACTTTTGAAGCTTCTTTTATTTTAATTACAATACATTTACTACACTCTTCATCTAACTTTTCTTTGGTAATTTCTTTTATGACTTTTCCCTTTTCTATAATACAAAATTTATTTGATACTTGATATAATTCATTTAGAATATGGCTTGATATTAAAATAGTTATATTTCTTTCTAAATTTAGTTTTTTAAACAAATCTCTTAATTCACTAATTCCTATTGGGTCAAGTCCATTTATTGGTTCATCTAATATAATAAAATCTGGATTATCTAATATTGCAAATGCAATTCCTAGACGTTGTTTCATTCCCAATGAGTATGTTTTGAATTTTTTATTTTTTGCTTCACTTAGTCCTACTAAGTTTATTACTTCATCAATTTGTTTTTTATCTACTATTCCTTTTTGTATAGCATAATATCTTAAATTTTTTACTGCTGATAAGTTTGGAAAAAATGCTGGGTTTTCTATTAAACAACCTATCCTCCTTTTTGTTTCTGTTAAATTATTATCTTTTTTTCCGAATAGTTCAAATTCTCCAGCAGTTTTGTTTGATAATGTTGTAATTATTTTCATTAATGTTGTTTTTCCAGCACCATTTCTTCCAATTAACCCATATATATCACCTTTGGAAATACTAAGATTAACATTGTCTAGTGCTATAAATTCTTTGTATTTTTTCGTTAAATTATTTGTTTTTAGTATAATTTCATTCATTTATAATTCCTCCCTTTGTTTGGAATTATATTATTTATTTCTTAAAAAACTCTTAATTTAATAAATTTATTTTAATTTATATCCAATTTTCCAAATTGTTTCTATATAATCTTCTAAATTATTGGCTATTTTTAATTTATTTCTAAGTTTACTTATGTGCACATTTAATGTATTTTCGTCTGCTGAGTCTTTTGTATTCCAGATTTCATCAAATAATATAGATTTTGTTACTATTTGTCCTTTGTTTAAAATAAGTAAGTTTAATATTTCAAATTCCGTTTTTGTTAATTCTAAGTTTTTTCCATTACAATTTGCTGAGTATTTTTCAGTATCTAATTTAATGTCTTTGTATTCTATTATTTTTTCTTTTCCATTATGTCGTAATGCTAATTTTATTCTAGCTAATAGTTCTTTTCCTTGAAAGGGTTTTGTAATATAATCATCTGCACCTAAATCAAATACATTTACTTTCATATCTACATCAGTAATTGCACTTACAATTATTATTGGACAGTCATGTATTTGTTTTAACTTTTTTATTAGGTCTTTTCCATGTATTTGTGGTAACATTAAATCTAATAATATTAAGTCTATTGATTTTGTATGTAAATCTATTGCTTCTTTGCCTCCACTTGCTAGTATAGGAATATATTGATTTGCTATTAATAAATCATTTGTCATATTTCTTATATTGAAATCATCTTCTACAATAAGAATTTTATTCATTTTAATTACCATTCCTTTCCAATACACGAATAAGAAAAGTCAAAGATTTTTCTTTAATTTGTTCTCGCCCAATCGAGCTTTCGACTGTAAGGAGAAAATCTTTGGGACTATCGATTATAGCCTTTGTATAATAGGAAAGTATCACTTTCCTATTATACAACAAACTTTGTAAAGGGCACATACGATGTGCCCCACAATATAATATTTCTATATTTAAACATAAGTAAACCTATAAGCCGGGTTCTGTCTAGAATAGTCATTTATCTACTACCTATATTACTATAGGTCTCAAGCGACCAAATTAAGGAGACGAAAAGAGCAATCTTGTCCTCCTAGTCTCGGTCTTGCCTCAGGTGGGGTTTACATTGACCAACCATGTCACCACAGTTGCGGTAGGCTCTTACCCTACCTTTTCACCCTTACCATACTAAGTATGGCGGTTATTTTCTGTTGCACTTTCCTTAAGGTTTCCCTCACTGGACGTTATCCAGCACCACGCTCTTTAGAGGCCCGGACTTTCCTCGTACGCTGCCTTTCGACTGTGCTATACGCGACTATTCAGTTTACTTACATATACTATTTTAAAATATTCTTGCGATAATGTCAATAACTATTTATTATAATTATTCATAATGTGTTCATAGACTAACTACTTTTATTATTTTTTCATTTTCATATACTTGATATACTAGCCGATGTTGTATATTTATTCTTCTTGAATATAGTACTTGCATATTACCAATAAGTTTTTCTTATCTATACAAATCATCATTTCTAATAAACAAATTTCTGACTTTATTTTCTTTTATGGCTGTTCTTTCTTCTGTATCTCTTTTATTTTCTGCTATTATAGTTCTCATCATTGCTAATATTCTAGATTTTTCTACTCTTCTTCCTAAAGCATTACACTTATATTGTTCTTTTCCTATAAGCTTTGGTATTCCTTTTCCTTTTGTTTTATATATTCCTTTTTGCATTTGTATTTGTTGTTGTAAAATCTCTTTTATTATACCTCTTGGATAACTCTCTAAACATTTTTCTTGATATATCCCTGTTGATATAGGATGATTTTTATAGAAATCTTCATCATTAAGAAGACAATATATTGGCATAAAACCTTTTTTTAGAAAATCATCATCCCATGTTAAATCAACATTATACCATTGCCCATCTATTTTTACTTGATTCCATTCATGTGGGGGGTCATCACAACTTTGAAAATTCGCATCAATATGAAAATAATTTAAAACCTCTTTTAAAGTTTTAGCATATCCTACACAAACTCCTCTACCATATAGTAATACTCCCTCGCTACTTCTCGTAAATTCATTATCTTTTTTATTCTTTACACTGTTACCACTTTTGTCATATTTAATTGCCATTGATAATGTTCTATATATTATTAAAAATTTTTCAATTTCGCTGGCATTTTCTGGTATTATATTTTCAATTTCATTCATTGCTTTAGTCATATCTAAAATTGTATCAACATCATTATATCTGCCTACTCCGATTTTTATATTACCTTTATCTTTTAGTTTTTTAACAATATCAGTTTTTGCACCCTTATAACTACTAAAATCCACTTGTATGTTTTGATTATTTCTTGATAATAAGTATTCTAACTGCTCTTCTGTCATGTCTTCAAAAGAATTGTACTGTATCCAAATGTCTCCTTCGATATTATTTAATGATTTATTTGATGTACATTCTTCTAGTATTTCAGAATCAGAAGGAGAAATACTGTTAATATGAAATGATATTCCAAATTCAGTTTTTATTTTTTTATTCAATTGTAATAATACTCTTAAGTCATTAGATTCAATGTTTATATATCCTAACTCTATATTATCTAATGATTTTAAATCCTCTAATGCAAATTTATCTTTTTGGGTTCTTTCCTTAAAATATTGGTTTAATTCTTCATTTTCAAATCTTATGTATTCCATATAATTCCTAATTTCCTCTTTTATCAAAAATAAACTTTATAATTTTTTGATACCATTTTTCTTTTTTTATTAATGTAATACTTGTATTATTTAGATTTTCTCCCATTGCTTTGTTTTTTTCTATTATTTGTTGTGTTTCTTGTTCTTCAATTACTTTCTCATTTTCTAGTAAAAATTTTTCCTTTTCCTCTTTAGAACATAAATAATCTGTGTATACCATTGCTAAAATATCCCTTGTGTATGGTAACAATTTTTGATTATTGATATCTTTATCATAATCTATATTTATTATATAGTTTTTATCTTCGTTTTCTTCTAGCATATCTAAAAATTTCTTAGGTATTTTTTCCTGAATTTCTAATTCAGAATGCTTTAAAATATCATGAACTTCTGCAAATGCTTTTTTCATTTCACCCATATCATTCATTACAATAATTTCTCCTTTGTTATTAACAACCTTTTATTACTGTCCCAATCTCATTAGTGAACATAGATTTTATAAATATTGGTACATCACATTTTTTAGCTATTTCAACAGATTTATTATGTAATACTTTTGCTCCACTATTTGAAAGGTTTAACATTTCATCATATCCTATTTCATCATATTTTTTTGCATATATGTTTGTTTTTGGATCTGTATCATATACACCATCTACATCTTTGTATATCTCACATTTATCAGCATTAAACTTTGCAGCTATTGCTACCGCTGTTGTATCTGAGCCACCTCTACCTAATGTCGTATAATTGTTTTCTTTATCAATCCCTTGAAATCCTGTTACTATTACTATATTACCTTTTGAGAGTTCCTGTTTTATTCTTTTTGTACCTATACTTACAATTTCAGCATCGTTATAATTTGAATCTGTATATATCGGTACTTGAAAAGCATTTAAAGAAGTTGCTGGTAGATTTTCTTTATTAAATGCCATTGATACAAGTGATACTGCCATTTGCTCTCCTGTTACAAGTAACATATCCATTTCTCTTTTTTCAAAATTTTTAGTTATATTAGTTGCATTTTCAATTAATTCATCTGTCTTTTCTCCAATTGCAGATAAAACTAATATAATGTCATTACCTCTTTCATAGTCTTCTTTACAAATATTTACTACATTAAATATTCTTTCTTTTGTATTTAATAATTTTCCTCCGAATTTTTTTACTATTAACATAATTTCGGCCTCGTATTCATAAGATTTCAAGAAAAAGACAATTGTCATTCTTCCTACAATTAAATAATTGTATACTTATTTTATTATATTCGTTTTTTTCTATTTTTTGCTATTTTTCTTTGATTTATTTGGTTTTACATACTCCATTGTTCCAGGTATCATTACATCTGTTAAAACTATACCATTTAAGTGGTCAATTTCATGTGATAATGCTTGTGCTAGAAGCCCTGTGGCTGTTATTTTTACTTTGTCTCCATTTTCGTTTATTCCTTCTACTGTAATTTCACTTGGTCTTTCAACTTGTATAAATCTATTTGGAAAACTTAAACATCCTTCTTCTACTTTTTGTTTTCCTTTTGTTTTTAATATTACAGGATTTGCAAGTTTTATTATTGGTTTTTCATCATATAAATCTATTACTATTATTCTTTTTAATATTCCTACTTGAACTGCTGCTAGTCCTACTCCGTCAAATTTATGCATTGTTTCTACCATATCATTCATTAATTCTCTGATTTTATCGTCTACTTCATCTATTTCTCTTGATCTTTTCTTTAAAATATCGTCTCCTTCTTGCCTAATATTTCGTATTGCCATTTATGTTCCCCCTTTTCTAATACAAAAGCACATTAGTACTTTTCATAAATAGTAATTCATTAATCTTTTAAGCATTATATCATACTATTTGGATTTACATCTACTGTAATTCTAGTATTTACTCCTTTTATATCTATAATACTATCATTTACTTTATCTATTATAGTATTTGAAAATCTACATCTAATAATAATTCTCCATCTATATCTATTTTTTATCTTGTCTATCGGTGCTGGCATTGGTTTATATATTTCCATTATATTATTTTCATTTTGTTTTACTAAATTATCATATATTTGTGTAGCTGTACTCACTATTTGATTTTTATTAATATCATTAATTTCGATTTTTATTATATCGCAAAATGGTGGATATTTCAATAATTTCCTAAATTTTATTTCTTCATCATAAAACATTTTATAATTTTGTAGTTTTGAGCATTCTATTGCGAAATTATCTGGATTATATGTTTGAATTATTACATTTCCATTGTTTCCTTCACGTCCTGCTCTCCCTGCTACTTGTGTTAATATTTGAAATGTCCTTTCATTACTTTTATAATCATCCATAAATAAACTCGAATCTGCTGCAATAACTCCAACCAATGTAACATTTGGAAAATGATGTCCTTTTACTACCATCTGAGTTCCTACTAATATGTCTATATTTTCATCTCTAAATTTATTCAAAATCATTTCATGAGAATTTTTCTTGGTTACAGTATCTACATCCATCCTTATTGTAGAAGCATTTGGAAATATTTTATGTATTTCCGCTTCTAATTTTTCAGTTCCAGTCCCAAAATACCTAATGTTTTTACTATTACATTCTGGGCATATTGTTACATTTCTTCTTTCGTAACCACAATAATGGCATTTTAGTCTGTTTTGCTCGACATGATATGTCATACTTACATTACATTTATTACATTTTACAGTATAACCACAGTCTCTACACATTACAAATGTAGAATATCCCCTTCTGTTTAAAAATAGAATAGTTTGTTTTTTGACTTTTAAATTTTCTTCTATTGCAGTATACAATTTATTGCTTAACATACTACGGTTTCCGTTTACTAATTCTTCTTTTAAATCAATTATTTCTACTGTTGGTAAGCTAGAATTGTTTGCTCTTTTAGTTAGACATATTAAATTTGTTTTATTATTGATTGCATTAAAATAGCTTATTATATCTGGAGTTGCACTACCTAATACTAATGGGATATTTTTTTGTTTCGCTAAATATCTTGCTATTTCTTTTGAATTATATCTTGGATTTTTATCAGATTTGTATGATGAGTCATGTTCTTCATCTATTATTATAAGTCCTAAGTCTTTTACAGGAGCAAATATTGCTGACCTCGCTCCTATAACTATTTTTACATTTCCTGTTTCTATTTTTTTCCATTGATCATATCTTTCTCCAACAGATAATTTACTATGTAAAACAGCTATCTTTTCTTCTCCAAATCTTGCTATAAATCTATCAACCATCTGTGGAGTTAATGAGATTTCTGGTACTAACATAATTGAGGTTTTATCTTTTTTTAATACTTCTCCTATTAATTGTAAATATACCTCTGTCTTTCCTGCTCCTGTTACTCCAAAAATGAGAAATTCACCGAATTTATTATTTTTTATATTATTATTAATTTCATCAAAAGCCTTCTTTTGTTCATCTGTTAATTCTAAATTACTTGTTGGTTTTATGTTTTTGTTTGTAAAAGGATTTCTTTCTACTGCTTTTTCTATTATTTCTATGTATCCTTTCTGTTCTAATGTTTTTATGTTTGCACTTGTAGTATTTGTAAACGTTTCTAAATCAACAGATGAAACCTCTTCATTGTCTATCAAAAATTTTAATATTCTTTTTTGTTTTTCTGATTTTATTACTTTATTTTCTATATCTTCATTTATTTCATCTTCTGTTTTTAATAAATATATAAATCGTGCAGATTTATCTTTAATTCTATTTTCAATATTTTTAGTAGTAGTACCTGGAGGAAGCATTAATTTTATGCAATCAGAAATATTACAAAAGTATTTTCTTGCCATTAGTTTTGCTAAATTAATTTTTTCTTCTTCTATGTAATCTTCTTTTTGAATGCTTGCTATATCTTTTATTTCATAATCTGATTTTTCTTTAATTCCAATAATAAATCCTTCTTGTAGACTTTTCATCCTTCCAAATGGCACAAAAACTCTCCTTCCAATTTTTATATCTTCTTCTAAATTGGTTGGCACATTATAATCAAATATTTTATTAAGATCTTTTACATTACTATTTATTATTATCTCTACTACCATAATTAATTCTTCTCTTTTTCGTTTATAATATTTATAAATTTCTTTAACCTTTCTTGAATCATATAATTTAACTCTCTAATCTGTTTAATGGTATCTCTCCCCTTATTTTGGTAAGATTATAATGTGAGTACTTGATATTTACTATATTTAACAATATATATTATTTTTATATAGCTCCTCTATCTCGCATTTTTGTTTTTCATGTAATAGTGCAAAATATAGTTTCTCATCATTCATAAAAACAACTATCTCATAATTGAATCTCTTTCCTTTATTAAAATATTAATTGTTTAAATTCTAGCATAAATTTCATAATTTTGCAAATAGAAGAAATTAGAAAATATTGCCAATTCATTTTGAGATTATTTCAAAAAAAGTGGCTTCTTCGCATTTTCTTTTGCCGATTTAAGTTTCCAATGCAAATGAGTAAATCTTAAAGGCAATAGCGATTATAGCCTTTATATAATAGGAATGTATCACTTCTATTATATAAAAATAAGGCACATTTCTGTACCTTAAAACATTATATAAATATTTCTTAAATATATATCTGTAATAATCCTACTACTATATATGCTATATAATATATACCTTCAATTATCGCAAATTGTTTTATATAAGATTTATCATCTTTTTCTCCTAATAAAAATTTTGCTCCAAAATATATAAGTACTGTACTTATTACTCCACACAATAATCCAAATGGAGTTGTTACAGTTCTAACATCCCTACTAATAAGTTTTAATAAACTTAAAACTGAAGCAATTACAATTGGTAATCTTGCAGCTGTAACTACTGACATTATTGTTATTAGACTTTTATCCTTCTTTTTATTTAAAATGAAAATAGTTAAAGATAAAATTAATATTGATAATATTGGAGCAATTGCTATTTTTATTAATGGTAATAAATATTTTATAACATTCCATGAAAATGATGAATAAAATATTCCTAATATTACTTCTGCCAAAATCCATATAACAGCTAATATTATTGCATACTTAAAGTTTTTATTTGAGTTATCTTCTGAAATATTTTTCAATTCACCTATTGGGTTTTTGAACATTCCTACTATAAAATTAGTAGTTTCTTTTGCACTATTTTTTAATTCATCCTTTTTAAATAAATCTTTTACTTGATCTTTTACTTCATTTATTGTCTCAGTTGTTTCTTTTAATATTTCATCTGTATCAACTGTTTTTTCTTTGTTCTCTTTATTTTCTTCGTTCATTTTATTTTTTCCCCCTTAAATAATTATATACATATTATATACTTATATTTTATTTTTGTCAGTACATTTTTGTAATTTTTTTCATTTTGTACAATTTATTGTTTGTATATTAATTTTATTTTTTCTAACAATATTAATAAGTTTTTTTATATTTTTCATTTTTATTTTTTGAAACTTATAATTAAACTAAATCTTAAAATTGGAGGTATACATCAATGTTAAAAAGAATTTTAGCAATAATTTTAATAATTACAGTTTCATTATTTATTTCTTCTTCTGTTTTCGCTAATGAAACAAATATGATGGATAATGCAAAAAATACAGTTAATGATGTTATGCATGATGCTGAAAATGTAGTAAAAAATGCTACTGATGGTATAAAAAATGCTACAGGAAATGCTGAAAATACAATGAATAATGTTACTGAAAATATTACTGATGACATTAAAAGTAATACAGATAATAATATAGATGATGATGTAGTAGATAATGGTACTATGACAGGTAATGGAGACTTTGGAGATGGTGCTTATTCTGCTACAAGAACAACTGCTACTGATACAAATACTACTTCATATTCTTATCTATGGATAGTTTTAGCAATTGCAGCAGTTATAGTCGTTGGTGCAATATGGTATTATGCTACAAGAACTACAAATGGTGATAATAATCATAATGATAGATAGTGATTAGATTTTAGAAATTATAAAGTAGTTTATTTAATTTCTATTTCTACAATGGGTACAGTATAATGTGCCCATACATATATTTTTAATGTTCCTACAATTAATTAGTTAAATGATTTCTACATGCGATGTGCCTATACTTAAATATAAATTAAATAGTAATTACAATTATTCTTGTAATTTTAATTACAAAAAATCAAAAACTTTAATTGTGCATTTTATATATTCATGTTATAATCGATTTATATTCAATTTTATATATAGAAAATAGATCTTTAATATGAAAGGAATTTTATTATGTCATCAGAAATAAAAGTAATTGCAAAAAATCCAACAGCACATCATAACTATTCTATTACAGATACAATTGAAGCTGGAATTGTGCTAACTCGGTACAGAAATAAAATCAATTAGAACTGGAAAAGTTAATTTAAAAGAAAGTTATGCAAATATAAAGAATGGTGAAATCTTTATCTATGGTATGCATATTAGTCCTTATGAAAATGGAAATATATATAATAAAGACCCTTTGCGAGACAGAAAATTATTACTAAAAAAACGCGAAATCTTTCACTTACTCGGTCTAATAAAACAACAGAGTTGTTCTTTAATTCCAATTAGTTTATATTTAAAGAATAATAAAGTTAAAGTTGAATTAGGAATTGGTAAAGGTAAGAAATTATATGATAAACGTCAAGATATTGCAAAAAGAGATGCTGAGCATAAAATTATGGTTGCACTTAAAAGTTCCATGAAAAATTTATGAAACAAATTATTTAAAATGCAAAAGTTATGTAAGTCTGATTTTTTCAGACTTACACAGCCTTACAATAGTCTCTACAATAGGCTAGAAATATACATATTGCATTTCTTTTGAGACTATCGTAAAAGTTGTGTAAATCGGATTTCCTTCCGATTGATAACTTAAAATAAATTAATATTTTTATAACTGATTTTATTTTAATAATATTTTTCAAAAAAATCAACCTTTTAGAAAAAGTTGTGTAAATTTAATTGAATAAAATCACACTTCTCTATTTACATTATTAATAATTTCATTCAGGTCTTTAATATCTTTATAACAGTTCATTAATTTATAGTCATTTATAGCTTTATCAATATACTCTTTCTTCAAATTTTCTTCTTTTTTATATGCATATAGTATTGCTCTATATCTAAAGTATTGTGCTTCATTTCTTATATCTTTGTAACTTCTAGTATTAAATAGATTTTCGCATTTATCTAATTCAATTTCAATTCTCTGTATTATATCATCTTGTTCTTTACTTTCTTCTATTTTTTGGATTAAAACTCCTATTAATAACAACTCATAGTCTAATTCTGCTCTTACAAAGTTTTCTTTTTTCATTTCAATAATCTTATTTTCTAATTCTGTACATATTTTTTCAAAATCTTCTTCTATTTTTATATAAGACCTCGTTATCCATAAATCATTTACTAAATTTCTATATGTGCTTACATATTGTGAATAATTCTTTTTATTGTCTTTCCAAATATCATAACATTTTTTGAACTCTTTTTTGCAGTTGTATAAATATAATGCCTTTACATGGTTATATAAACATATTATTCTTTTGTTTATTTTTTCTTCATTGTTTTCTACAATTTTGCTTGCAATTTCTAAATATTTTTCCGCTTCTTCATGATTTTTTGATTTTGAACATATATTAATATAATCACATAATCCTTCAAGCTCTTCATCTATGTCATTTATTTTATGTGCTAAGTTAGCTCTTTTTAAATGGAGTGATTTTTCTCCTATCTCCCACATTCCACGTACATATATATAATATTTTAGTTCTCTTACTATTCTAACATACTGTTTGTCCATTTCTGACTGTTTTAAGTATTCTAAAACTTGTAATACTGTATTCCATTCATCTAATTCGTCTAATACTTTTAATTTATCCAAATCATTATAACATTCTCCAATATAAGTAGATAAATCAACATAATATTTTGCTATTCTCTCCAAAAATAATTTATTATCAAATTGTTCTTTTGACTCGTATTGCAACACTAAAGTTTTTATCATATTATTCATATATACACGTGCATTATTTAGAATTATTGGATTTAATAAATCATTTTCATAACATTGTTTTAATGCTTGTTTCCATTCATTATCTGTTATTTCCATACCACAAATACTTGCTATTAATTTTATTGAAACTGAATAATTAAATTTTGCACATATTATAATAATTTTTTTTGATAATTGGCTTAAGTTTTCCCATCTTTCTGCAATTATCTTTTCTGCTAATTCTTCATATTCTTCTAAATTATAATTTGAATATCTCTTAATTGCTTCATCTAGTGAAACTCCTAGTTTATTTTCTTCTATTATCCTTTTTAAAATATATATAGCTGCAAATGGAAATCCTCCTGTTAGTTTATATAGTTTATTAACAATGTCTGGTTCTTTTTCTACAATAGATGTTTTTTGTTCATTCAATTTTAACATTTGTTCAAATTCATCTTTTTGTATATAATTATTTGTACAAAATATATTACAGTAAAATGATAATTCATCTTCATAATTTTTAAATAATTTTGTAGATATTATGATTATTTTAGAGTATTTTGCCACCTCTTTTAATATATTTATTGTTTGTGTTTCTATTACCTCATTATTAAAATCTAAAACTAAAACGGTTTTTGTTGTTTTTAAAAATTCTAAACACATATTCTTTTTCATTTCTTCATCTAATTTATCTTTTTCTAATAATGCAAAACTTGATACCATATTTATAATTTGCTTTGTCTGACTTTCATTTTGTTTTATATCTACCCATAGTATATTATCATATATATTTTTGTTTATTAAATCACTTATACATGCCATAACTGATTTAGTTTTCCCACTTAATTTATAACCATATATATATGCAATATTAATTCCCTGTGCTAAAAAGTTATTAATAAACTCTAGCAATTTTTGTGGTCTTATTATTGCTGTTAAATCTTGTGGAATTAAATTGTTCCTAGTTTTAATTGAACTATCTATTTCTAATAATACTGCGTTTGAAGCTTGTACATATTCTTTAGTAAAATTTTCTATATATTCTTCTTCAACTCCAACTACTTTACAATATTGTATTAAACCTTCTACAAAACTTGTTATATCTTTTGGTACTGTACCTGTTAAAAATTTTCTAATACTTACTTCTGAATAATATGTATAATCGGCTAATCTTGAATATATAAATATCTTACTTGAGTTTTCTCCATTTACTTTATTCTTTTCTATTGATAGTTTTATTTTATCTATCATTTCAGATAGTAACTTAGCTCTATTTTCTTTTAATAATTCTTCACTCTTCATAATTTAACTCACCTACTTTACCTTCAATATTAATTATAACATTCATTTTTGCCTTTAGCAATTTATTGCTTATGTAAAATTGATATTTTTTTTATCAATTTTGATATTTTATTTGTGTCGATATATGGGACTTATTGTTTTATAATATTATTATGTAAAGTGTAACTATAATGGATTTTAATCTATTAATAACATTATTCTTATATATAAGGAGGATTTAAGCTATGAGAAATTTTACTTTAAACGACCCTACTCAACAGGAACTACTTACCCATTTACAGGTTACAGAGAAATTGCTTGCAAAAGTAGCAACTAAACTTTCTGGTTGCGAAAAAACAGCATCCATAACAGCCATGCCTGATTTAGGTATAGCTCATAATGTTACTCGGATGAGGGGTGGATTTTTTACAGGTGCTTGCTATAGTTGGGATTCAGATGTACCTTTCATTCCAGTGGACACAACAGTAAATGTTTGTGGTACAGCTGTGTTTAGACTATCTAAAGAGATTTCCACAGATAATTTTCTTGCTAGAGTCAATCACATTCTTGAAAAAAAAGATTCGAGATATACTTGGAATTATACCAATGGAAACCATTTTATCAGTTTAGTTAAATCTAATGGAGAATATGGTCTTGAGACTGGATATTATATGGTTGTTCATGCCTCTGCAAATGAATACAAGAAAGATTTGTATCCAAACAGTGGTGTATGGTATGAAAAAGATATTAAAATTGAGTACGATGACAATTCTGCAAGATATCTACGATATATCACAGGAGACTCAGCAATTCGTTTCTATAATATCGCAAAAAATTTAATTCATTTTAATATTGAAAGAAATCGGTATTTTATAGAATCTGTATTGGGTAGTGAATTTTTGGAAAAAGAAATTGTGAGCATTCAACACTATGGTATGCCTAATGATCACACTGTTTGTATCGGTGCACATTGGGAACCTACTATGTACACTCTTCTTACTGCCCCTGGCAAACCAATTTACTTGGTAAAACCTGATGCCTCTGCTTTTGTTGGCTCTCCACATGGATTTGGGTTATCCTTAGCAAATCCTAAAGTTACGTTTAATTCTAACAGTATTACGATAGGTGAAAAGGTTTTCGAGTCAGGAAGTATTGAAATTGGCACAGATGCTATTAATCGTTGCTGTTCCACAGAAGTCGATAAACATGTGTCTCAAGTTCTCAATATATTTCCTGGTAACATCATTGGTAAATTATATCAAATTGCTTCGGTTTCTAAAGATGGCACTAAAATTTGGAAATAATTAATAATGGTTCGGTAACAATAGCACTAAAAGTACATATTTTTGTATTTATGTACTTCAGAATGGAGGACTTTTATATTGAATTTAATATTTGTAAGACATGCAGAAACAACCTTGAATAAATCTGGTATCTTTTGTGGAAGAACAGATTGTGATGTAACATTGGAAGGGTTAAAGCAGGCAAAGAACTTACTTAAGGACAATGAGAAAGATTTTGATTTTATTTACATTTCTCCACTCAAAAGAACTAGGCAAACATTAGATGTAATTTTGCCTAATAGTAATCCCATTATTGATGAAAGAATTATTGAAGCATATTTAGGAGAATGGGAGGGAAAAAATAAGTCAAGTGTCGATCAAAATTTATTAGCTTTATATAGAGTTGGTAAATATACTCCACTTGGAGCTGAAACACCTGAAGATGTAGACAGAAGAGTTTGTAGTTTTATTGAAAGTTTATTTGGTAAATATCAAAGCAATCAACGGATATTGATAGTAACTCACAATGGAGTTATGAAATCAATAAAAAGAAATTTTGTAAAAGATTATGGTAATATAATGTCTAAGAATTTGGAAACTATTACCATAACTGATACAGAATTTGAATATTATTTGCAAAGCAAAAAATCACAAGGTACAACCTAGTACCTTGTGATTTTTTTATATAATAGGAAAGTAATACTTTCCTATTATATAAAGGCTATAATCGCTAGCCCCCAAAGATTTTCTCCTTACAGTCGAAAACTTTGGTAGGGCGAGAACAAATTAAAGAAAAATCTTTGATTTTTCTTATTTGTTCATTATACTAATATTTCATAGCACAGAAATTTCTACCGCTTACTTGTTGGAGTTAGGATTTTTAATTATTTCTTGGTGTTATATGTGCTAGTTTTTATTATTAAAACCTCTATTTTATTATATATCTTCAATATTATTAATAATTTCTATTACTTGTGGCAATGATTCTAACCCACTTTTCTTTCCCATATGACCAATTCCTTCTATTAACATATCTTTTGAATCTATAATTTTAGTAAATTCTTGTAAAATTTCAAATGGAACTATATGATCATTATCGCTATAAATTGAGTATCTAGCCTTAACTAAACTAATAAACTTTTCTTTTTCTTCCATACTAATTGTTATTGGAGCTATTGCTGTATTTAAATCATCTCTCCCCTCAGTAATAAAGGCTTTTGCAAACCCAGCTAAACTTATATATAACCCCACATTAAGATTATTTTTGCTAATATATTTTATAAACATTGCATTTCCTATTGAATGGGCAATTACAATTAGTTCATTGTTAAAATAAGCTTTGTATTTGTCAAACACTTTAAAAAATCCGTCTATTGTTATGTTTGTCTTAGTAGGAAATTCTGGAATAATTATATTATAGCCTTCTTCTTCTAATTTTTCTTTAAAATATGTATAAATTTTAGGGACTCCATTAAAACCATGAATTAGCATTACATTCTTCATTATACTTTTCCTCCTCTTCACTTTTCAATATATAATTTTATTATAAAAGATTGTAAAAAAAATATCTATACAAAGTTTTTATCAGATTGATAATAAAACTATCAATTTTGCATACGAATGTAAAATCTTTTCTGCATATATATTATCATTTGATATGCAGAAAGCTATAAAAGATTATGTACTGAACATTTGATATGTTAATGTTGTAACTACCCAAGCTAATAACATTTGAAATAATATTATTTTTATTGTAAATCTATTTGATTTTGTTTCATTTCTAATTGTTGCTATTGTCGCAATACATGGAACATATAATAGGCAAAATATCATTAGACATATTGCATTTAATGAAGTAAATCCAACTGTATTTAGTGCTGAATACAGCTCTGTACTTTTAGAGGCTATTTCTATTCCATATAATACATTTATACTTGATACTACTACTTCCTTTGCAGCAAGTCCTGATATTAAGGCTACTGCTATTTGCCAATAGCCTAGTCCTGCTGGTTTTAATATTGGTACTAATATTTTTCCAATTATTGCTCCATAACTTTCTTCCGCATTTTCTACAAAACCTGTTGAACCAATATTTAATACTCCCCAAAGTATAATAGAGGCTATAAATATTATTGTTCCTGCTTTTTCTAAATAGTCTTTTATCTTGTCCCATACATATTTTCTTACAGTTGTAATGTCTGGCATCTTATACTCTGGTAATTCAACAATTAGCTTTTCTCTCCTAGATTTTTTATCTATCTTATTTGTTATAATTCCTATTATTATTGCAATTAAAACACCTATTAAATACATACTTAATGATGCTAAAGCTCCATATTTTCCAAAAAACATCCCTGAGAATAATACATATATTGGAATTTTGGCACTACATGACATACATGGTATTAACATTATCGTTTTTTTTCTGTCTTTTTCACTCTTTAATGTTCTTGTTGACATTACTGCTGGAACTGAACATCCAAATCCTAATATCATCGGAATACATGCTTTTCCTGATAAACCTAATTTCTCCATTATACCATTCATTATGTAAGATGCTCTTGCCATATATCCACTATCTTCTAAAAATGCTAGACATAAAAATAATATAAAGATATTAGGTAAAAATGTTAATATTCCCCCTACTCCTGATATAATTCCTTCTATAATTAATGAAGTTACTGCTTTACCTGCTCCTATTTCTTGTAATATGTATAGTACTTTATCAGAAAACATTTCTAGTAGCAATTCAAAATACCCTTTTATAAAATCTCCTATTGTAAATGTTAATAAAAATACTATTGCCATTATTAGTATAAATATTGGTAGTCCTAATATTCTGTGTGTTAATATTTTATCTATTTTGTCTGTAATTTCCTCTTTTTCTTTTTTGTTTTCTATACATTCATTAACTATTTGTTCTATATAATCATATTTTTTTGTAATTTCCTCTTCATTGTCTATTTTCACTCTTATGTTAGATTTTTTTTCTATTTGTTTTAATTTTATAGCAGTTTCTAAAAGCTCATCAAGTCCACTTCTATTTTTTGCAGATATTGGTACAATCTTTACTTTTAACATTTCTTCTAATTTTTTTATATTTATTCTCATTCCTCTTTTTTTTACTATATCCATCATGTTTAAAGCTAGAATTATAGGTTGTCCTGTTTCTATTAATTGTAATGCTAAGTATAGGTTTCTTTCTAATGATGAAGCATCTACAATGTCTATTATAATGTCTGCTTGTCCTTTTTCTATATATTCTCTTGATACCTTTTCTTCTATTGAATATGAGTTTAATGAGTATATTCCTGGTAAATCTGTTACTTTAATTTTTATATTATTATAATTAAAATATTCTTCTTTCTTTTCTATTGTAACTCCTGCCCAGTTTGCAACTTTTAGATTTGCTCCTGTATATGCATTAAATAAAGTTGTTTTTCCACAATTAGGGTTACCTATAAAAGCAAGGTTTAAGGTCTGCATTTTAATTATTTTTCTTCCTTTCAATATAAGTTTTTATTGTAGGATAGTATTAGCTTAATCTATTTATAGTTTAATTTTATGGTTAAGTAATTTTTTCCCCTACAACATATATGGAATTTGATATTTCTTTATCTATTCCTAATCTTGTTCCTCTTACTTTTATTATTATTGCCCCATTTATTCTTTTGTTTAATATCTCTATTTTCGTTCCTCTAATAACTCCTAATACTTGTAATCTTATTTTTGTTATATTATCCGTTTTTATTTCTTCTATTATATATTTTTCCTTTGTTGTGCATTTCAATAAGTTTATAAATTCCATATTTATATATATGCTATTTTACAATTATTTATTACAAAAGGACACATTTTAAGTGCCCCTGTTTTTTATATAGTAGGAAAGTTATGCCAGTGGCATAACTTTCTGTACTAGATAATTATGCGGATTATTAGAATTGCTTTGCGGTTTCCACCGCTTAGCAATTCTTAAAATTCGTTTTTTTATTTTTTTTCAATAGATAATACTTTATATTTTGCCGTTTCATTGTCTGGTAATTGTACCTCTACTGTTTCATCTTTTTTTGCTCCTAATAATGCTTTTCCTATTGGCGATTCATTTGATATTCTGTTTTGAGATAAGTCTACTTCTGTTGAACCTACTATTGTATATTCAAATTCTTCATCAAATTCTAAGTCTTTTATTCTTACTTTATTTCCAACTTGCACTGTTTTTGTGTCTATTTCAGATTCATTAATTATTTTCGCATATCTTAGTTTGTTTTCTAAGTCTGCTATTTTGATTTCATTTTCTGCTTGAGCATTTTTTGCTTCATCATATTCTGAGTTTTCAGATAAATCACCAAATCCAAGTGCTACTTTTATTCTTTCTGATATTTCACTTCTTTTTGTTGTTTTTAAATAGTCTAATTCTTTTTCTATATTATTATATCCTTCTTGTGTTAATAATACCTCTTTGTTATCCATTGTTTTTCCTCCCTAAATGTATATTGAATATAATATTACGCCAAATAATATGTTTTGTCAAGTATATTTCTATATTCTTTTTCTTTAATTTTTCCATTACTTCCAATTAAATTTTTAATGATAACTTGGTCTTTTTTAATGTCCTCTTCTATAGTTTCTATTTTGTCATTTCTATATAAGTAACTTTCATATATCTCTGCTTTTTCAAAATCTTTTGTCCAATCTAATATATTCATTAATCGACTTTCAAAGTCTATTTCATATGAATGAATATTTATTCCTGAAAACCTTTTTGAGTTTACATTTATTTTTTCTTTTAAATTAATTAATATGGCATTATCATCTATTTTATACTTGTTTAATATTTCTTCTTCAAAATTAAAATTAAATATTACATCTACATCTTGTAATCCTTTTCTTTTATTGTTCGATATTTCTAATACGATACCTTTGTTATAATATAGCTTTTCTTCTATTATATGAAATTTCTCTCTATGGTTTGTTATTATTTTTATTTTATTACTTTTTTTAGTTAATTCATCAATATAATAGGAAATTAACTCACTATTTTCGTTCGTTACAAGTGCAACTTTAAGTTCTTTTATATCTACTTTCTGACATGATGAAATATATTCTAAAATTTGAATGACTAAAAATTTGAATAACCATCTTCCATCAGAAATTGGGATTCCTATTTTTTCAATTTTTTCAATTAATTCTATATCTCGTTTTAATTCTTTCCCTACTACAATACATATACATTCTTTCTGTTTCTTTTTTATATATCTTAATAAGATTCTTTGTTTTATTTTAGATTTTTTGTCTTGTCCAGATATATATAATGCTTTCATTTATATCACCAATTAATATATATTAATTGATTTTATATTTTAGAAGCATTATTACATTTTTCTAAATACTCCACTTACTTTTCCTAATATTTGACAGTCTGGTACGATTATTGGATCCATTGTTTCATTTTCTGGTTGTAGTCTTATATGATTGTTTTCTTTGTAAAAAGTTTTTACTGTTGCTTCATCTTCAATTAAGGCAACTACTATTTGTCCATTTTCTGCTACATTTTGTTTTTTTACTAAGATTAAATCTCCATCAAGTATTCCCGCTTCAATCATACTTTCTCCTCTAACTTTTAACATAAAACTTTCAGTGTTTCCTACAAAGTCTAAAGGAATTGGAAATGTATCTGTTACATTTTCTACTGCAAGTATAGGAGCTCCTGCTGTAATTTTTCCAATTACAGGTACTTCTACTAATTCTCTTCCGCCATAAAAGTCTTTGGCTTCTACTTTTTTCTTACTTATTTCCTCTCCTTTTGCATTTTTTATTAATCTTAATGTTCTACCTTTTTTATCTTCTTTTTTTATATATCCTAATTCTGAAAGTCTTGCTACATATCCATGAACAGTTGCTGTTGATCTTAAACCTACTTTTTTACCTATTTCTCTTACTGAAGGTGCATAACCATTTTCTTCTATTTCCTTTTCAATATATTTTAGTATAGCTTTTTCTCTTGTGTTTAAGTCCTCTGGATTTTTTCTTCTTTTCATTTCTAATCTACTCCCTTTCTTAATATGTAAAATTTGTTTGGAAAAGAATTTTTTTTAATCCTTTTCCAAAACTAACCCTCATTTCTAGTATTTTCTTACTGACAAACACCTTTTTCATATTGATTGCCTTAATGATAACACAAAGTTTTATATTTGTCAAACACTTTTTCGTATTTTTTGAAAAAATTTTATTATTATATTAAATCTGGTTCTTATTAATAGTTATTACATCATCATGTATTACTTTTATAGGATTTTTATAAGCTAATTCATCTATTTCATTTTCTGATAAATACTTAGATATCTTTTTTATATATTGATGTATATTTATATATATAGTTCTTTTATTATGAACATCACTACCTAAAAATTGAATCATTCTACTTTTTAATAATTTAATAACAGTTTTTTTCGCAGCTGTACCATAATAACCATCTATACTTGCAAAATTTGCTTGTAATAAAGCTCCTTTTTTCATAAGATTTTTTATAAATTTTATATCTTTTTGTACATAAGGATATCTTTCTGGATGTGCAATTATTGGTATATATCCATTTTTTATAATTTCTTCTATAATTTCACTTGAATTTTTGGTTGGTTCATTGTTTATTGAAAATTCAATTAGTAAGTATCTGCTATTATTTATTCTTGATATTTTTTCTTCATTTAAAAACTTACATATTTCATTTGTTCCATATATCTCATTACCTTGATATAAATGTATTCCAACTCTTTTAGCATCCATTTCTAGTTCTTTTATTTTTTCTTTAATATAATTAGAATCTTTTTCATAAAATCCCTGCATATAGTGTGGTGTACATACTATTCCAGTAAATCCTGCTTTTCTAGCTTCATATAATAATGCTACACTTTCTTCAAAACTGCTAGCTCCATCATCTGTATCAGTTAAAATATGTGCATGTAAATCTATCATTCAATCACCCGTTTTTCATCTTAATTAATTTTCTAAATTATTTTATTTTGTTTCTTTGTATAATTCCAAGAATCTCTACACATGTCTTCTATTCCTTTTTCTGCTTTCCATCCTAATTCTTTAAATGATTTATCTGGATTTGTATAACATGTTGCAATATCACCTGAACGTTTATCTGTAATTTTATAATTTACTTTTACATTATTTATCTTTTCAAAATTCTTTACTATTTCTAAAACACTATAACCTACACCTGTTCCTAAATTATAAATATATAATCCTGATTTTTCTTTTTCTAGTTTTTCCATAGCTTTTATATGACCATTTGCTAAGTCTACAACATGAATATAATCTCTTACACCTGTTCCATCTTTAGTATTATAATCATCTCCATATACATTTAAAGTTTCAAGTTCTCCGTTTGCTACTTTTGTAATATAAGGCATTAAATTATTTGGTATTCCTTTAGGATTTTCACCAATCAATCCACTCTCATGAGCTCCAACTGGATTAAAATATCTTAGTATACAAATATTCCATGAATTATCTGAATTATATAAATCTTCTAAAATTCTTTCAATCATAAATTTGCTTGTACCATAAGGATTTGTAGTTCCTCCAACTTTACATTCTTCTGTAATAGGAACTGTTGCAGGGTCTCCATATACAGTAGCAGAAGAACTAAATATAAAGTTCTTTACTCCAAATTCTTGCATAATTTCTAATAAATTAATTGCTCCTCCAACATTATTATTATAGTACATCAATGGTTTAGCAACAGATTCGCCAACTGCCTTAAATCCTGCAAAATTTATTACCATTTCAATATTATTTTCTTTAAATATTTCCCTTAATTTTTCCTTATCTAAATAATTAATTTTATAAAATTTAGGACTTTTATTGGTTAATTCCTTTATTGAACCTAAAACATCTATTTTACTATTAGATAAGTTATCTAATATAACAACATCTTTACCATATTTTAATAATTCAACTACTGTATGACTACCTATATAACCTGTCCCACCAGTTACTAAAATTGACATGTTTATCCTTCCTCCATTTTTCATATTATTATAGTTTTTATTTTTTAGCACTATATCTTACATACAAATTACAGTCGAAAACTCAATCGAGCGAGAACAAATTAAAGAAAAATCTTTGATTTTTCTTATTTGTTCTTTGATTTTTCTAGTTTAAAACTCTTTATACTATTTTATATTTTTAGAATAATTTTTTCAAGTAGTATTTTTAATTTTATATTTTAATTTGTTACAAATCTCAGTAATACTAATATATTAATTTTTTATTCACAATAATTTAAGGAGCTCTTTAGGCGTACTTTAATGATATAATATAAGGGCACAGTCTACAGTGCCCTTACAATTCATACACAACATTTCTTTAATTTATATTGTTTTGGTTTTTTCTAATTTTTTCAATGTTTTCTTTTGACGTATATACATATACTTTATAATTAGAATAATCTTTAATTTCTTTATTGTTTATGTCTTTAATAGTTTTCCTTATCATATCTCCTTTTTTCGTATTGTTTGGTAATAAATAAATATCTATTAAATTTTCATTTCCTAATATTTGGTCAATTATCATATCAGTTTGTGTATATTCTTCTAACACTTCATCAATACTCATTGCTTTATAGTTAGCTATTTCAGCACTATAATATTTAGAGTGTTTTACTACAATTTTAATTTCATTAGAATCTGTTTCTATATATTCTATATTATAAGGATGTCTTATTGATAAATTATCTTTCATTTCTATATTATAAATTTCCTCTATTTCATTATTTTCTTCTGGATTTTCTATATAATTGAAATTTGTAATTCCAATACTTATCATTCCTATACCAATTCCTGCTAATACTAATGATACTAAAAATAAAATTGCCAATCTTCCCTTTTTAGATTTCTTACTCACAATAAAGTTATAACATAGTTTTAAAATTATAAAATTAATTATTATTGCTGATATTATACCAAATAAGCTACCTAAGAATACTAGTCCAGCTCCTATAAATATAAAGCTTAATATTAATAATGCAACTAGAGATACAAATGTAACTATAAAGTATATTGATATAAAGGCTACCATAAATTTTATACATAATAGAACAAGTTTTATTATTCCAATTAAAAACTTAGATATAGAGTGTTTAGGGTCTCTTATTAAAATCTTTTCTTTCTTTTTATCTAATAATATTTTCTTATCTTTATTGTGCATATCACTTTCTGAGTATCTATCAATATCATTGTCTACATTTTCTATTAATTTATCTTTTTGATTATTAATTATTTCTTGTTGTTTTTCAGTATTAAAGCTTTCGTCTTCTTTTATGATTTCATAATAGTCTAAATAACGTATTTTAAATATATGCAAAAGAATAGTAATTCCAACAATTAAAGATAGAGTAATATATATTGCTTCACAGATATTACTTATAACAAAATATATCTTTAATCTTCCAAACATTAATTCTAATACAGCTATAAATATTGCTCCAATAATTGCAAATATAGTAGCTAAGAATATACTCACTATTATCTGTTCTGTTAAGCATTTTATTTTCTGTTTAAATTTCATAACACTTAACATATTTACTGTTTTTGTAATAAAATTAAAAAAATCTTCTACATATTTATTGATATTTACCTTAGATTGTTTTGTTTCATTTACCTCTTTGACATTTTCATTCATGAGTTCATCAATGTTATAATTAAATAATTTACATATAAGTAATACTTTATCCATTTCTGGGTAGCTTTGTCCTGATTCCCATTTTGAAACTGCTTGTCTTGATACTCCTAATTTTTCTGCAAGCTGTTCTTGTGATAAATTGTTTTCCTTCCTAATATTTTTTAAATTGTTCGATAATTTCATTTTACATTCCTCCCCTCTTGCTAAATTATATAATTTCTACTGGTTGCATTCTACCAATTTTAGGTTGTTTTTTGTCAACTTTAGGTTGCATTGTTAATTATATTTTATTTAGAGTATAATCATCAATTTTACATATACAGTAAAATAGGATGAGCAATGCTTATCCTAAAACTTTATGTATTTGTTCTTTTTTGTAGATTTGATTTCTCATTTTTTCTTAAATAGATTAAATAGTATGCAATAAATAGTTGATATATTAGAAAGACTGATGATAATCCAAACATATATTTAAGTCCCATTTTATACATTAATCCACATAAAAATATTCCAATTGATTCTCCTAAATACTTTACTATATATCTAAAATTTGTGTATGCTAATTGATATTCACTACTAATACTATTAATATAATATCCATCACAAACTCCTTCATATGCTGTTGAAATTAATAAAGACCATGTTATAGCAATCAGTGTAATCCATATATTATTTGATATAAAAGCTATTATATATAGCATAAGTCTTATTCCAAATTTAATAGTAATTGTTATATAATCATTTTTAGGCGTTAAGAATTTAAATGCTAATATTCCTATTCCATCTGCTAGTAATCCTATCATTAATAAATAGTTTGTAGCACCACTATCACTAAATCCTAAATAATTTGTAAATGTTAGCATTTTTAGACCTAATCCTGTACACATTGAAATATTCCCAATTAAAGTAAATATAATATATACCATTTGCAATTTACTTTTTAATATATATTTAATTATTGATATTTCTTGTTCTTTCTTTTCTTCTTGTGTATTATTATCTGTTATATTAAACATTATTATTACTGAAAAAATTAAAAATATTGCAGAAATACATAAGCATACATTATAGTCTATTAATATACCTATAATATTTTTACCTATTAATGCTCCTCCAATTAAAATTCCTATATCTCTAAATAGATATTCTGTCAGTTTTCTTTTATTATAAATTGTATTATTCTTTACAATTGTTGTTATTAATGGATATATACTAGTAGTAATTAAGTATCCTATTGATATATCAACTATTATTGAAGCATTTATTAATATGTAATTTCCAGTATTATTTAAATATAATAATAATAATATATTTATAAATTTTATGCATAAAGCATATATTACAAATTTCTTTAGTTTTTCTAATTTAATATATTTACCTACTAAAGCTATTCCTATTACACTCATTAATGTTCCAATACTAATTACTTTACTAATATCTGTTACTGCAAAATTGTTATTTTGTAACCATAGCTGTCTGAAATTTTCCCATAGCCCCATTGATATACTAAAAAATGCTAGCATAATTAATATTTTATTTTCGCTTTTTATCTTTTTCATCTGTTACTCCCTTTTTATACTATATATTTTATTCTATTATACTAAGTAAGTTTTCTTTTATTTTTCTCCATTCTGCACTTAAATTTATTGTTTGAATCTGTAATATAGCCTTTTTAGCTACTCCATTACTAACAACATCTATATTATACTTTTCAGATATTTCATTCTCACTATATGGCATTGGATATAGTAACATTCCTATAAGTTCATTATTAGTATTAATATTATTCATATATGCATTCATTTGATATAAATTTTCAGAAATCAAAGACTTTTTATCTTCTTCACTGTAATAGTGTTTATTTAAATAATCTGAATAATATTTAGTATCTATTATAATTGTTTTGTTACTGTACTTTCCATATAAAACTGTGTCCATTCTCATTAAAGGTAAAATATTTTGTTGTCCATTCTCTAAATTCCAATTTAAATGTTGTTGAGAATATACTTTATATGTATTTTTCAGTTCTATTACATAAAATTTATTTATAAATAGCTCAAATATCAATTCCATTTTCTTATTATCATCTAATATATTTATAAATTTATATCTCCCATCATCTTCTGATAACATTGTACACTCTTTAATTAATTTGCATATCATTATTATAAAATATGTATAATAATTATTCCTATTAAAATGTATATTGAATGATTTATCAGTTATTTCAATTATATCAACATTATTAAAATACAATAATATATTATTTAATTCTCTCCTATATACCTCTTGAACATCCTTAGATTTATATAATCTATAGGTTGTAGTTTTAATAATTTGATTTATTATATTATTTTCATGAAAATTATCATATTCACATACTGCCTTAGCATTTTCAAAAGACAGCTGGTTTAATGATTCTTTAAAATCAATTTTCCCCCTAATTCCTTTTATTTCTTCTGTATGCGATTTGTATTCTCTATATAATCCAATTTTTAAAATATCTTTTACATTTTCTATAAATAACTTTGCCAAAATGTTTGGACTGTCAAAATCATCATTATTATCTCTTAAAGTTAAGTCTATCTCTTCTGCTTTATCCCAAATATAACTGAACATATATAAAATATTTTTTATAGGCACTTTTCTGTTATTTTTCATAAATTCATCCTTTATATTTTTATCTTATTCAAAGCTTCATTGATTTTTTCTTCCTCACCAAAGAAATATTCCTCCAATAATGGTTTTATATCATATTTGACTATTTCTTTGTATGAACTCTCTAATTTATCTCTATCTAATTGATTTATAAAGTAACTATGTCCAATTATAAAATTATCGTTCTTAAATGTATCTTTAATAAATCTATTTAGTTGTATATACATTTGAGTTATTTTTGTTGCAAATTCATCTTCAATGCCTTCATCATCAATAAGATAATTTTCCAACTTCTTATTTTCAAATGCTGGCTCTAAAGTGATGAATGAAAATCTTCTTCTTAAAGCATAATCTACCATTGTTAGTGATCTATCTGCTGTGTTCATAGTTCCAATAATATACAAGTTTTTTGGAATATAAAAATCTTCTTCTGATGAATATGTTAATTTTATCGCCCATTCTTTTTTTCTTTTATCTCCTTCAATTAACATCATTAATTCTCCAAAAACTTTAGATAAATTACCTCTATTAATTTCATCAATAATAATACAATATTCTAATGCTTTCCTTTTTTCTTTTTCTGCTTTTTCATATTCTTCACAAGCTTCTTTAACCAGATTATAAAATACACCATTTTTTAGTTCAAATTTTCCCTCTTTATTAGGTCTAAATCCTTGTATAAAATCTTCATAAGAATATGATTGATGAAATTGTACTGTCTTTATCTTTGTTTCGTCTTTTTTTCCTATTATAGAAAAGAATAGTTTTTTTGCACAGAAAGTTTTACCAACTCCTGGAACTCCTTGAAAAATAATATTTTTCTTCCTTATAAGTGTATTTTTTATAATATCATATTGTTCATCATCCATAAAAACTTCTTTTAGGAAATCTTCTTTTGTATATAGTAGTAATTCATCATCTTTTTCATATTCTGTAACTATATTATACCTTTCACCCCAATATGGATCATTAATAAATTTTTGATAATCTTGTTCTTGTCCATCAAAAACAAACTTGATTAGTTCTTCTTTCATCCAATCTTCTTTATCATCCTTAGGAGTTATATTCCAAATTGTATTTCTCCCAGTATACATATACCATTCTCGTTCTTCTGGTTCATCCCAATCAACTTTTACATTTTTCCCGTCATTTAGATTTTCTATTATTGTACCTGTACACTTTATTTTCATAACAGATACAGTTTCACCATTATTTTCAAATGGTAAACCTTTAGATTTTGTGTAAGACGTTTTTATTGCAATTTTATCTCCACATTTCATTTTATTTACCATGTTTGTATATTTATTATCATATCCATTTTGCCATATTGATTCATTAATAAATCTTTGTGTTTGATCACCTGCAGAATCCCAACTTGCTCCAACTAACCAGTAATTCATATTTTTTGAACTGCTATCCCTTTTATCCTTTAATTTTGAAACCCATTTGAAAAAAATCCTAGAAGCTTCTTTATCTGTCATATCAATAATTTTACCAGCATCTGTTATTTTCCAAATGCCCCTTTTACTTCCATCAATCAGTCCTTCATATACCAAATAATTTCTAGCAAAGTCTAGTTCATTGGCAAACTTATTTACTTCAGATTTTCCCCTTATTTCATTAATATATTCTTCAGATAATTTTTCATTTTCTATTATTTTTTTTCTTGCCTCACTTGGTGTTGCACTTCCCCCCAATTCTTTTAATGCTTCTAATAAAGGCTTAAACCATCTTAAAAAAGAAGCATTTGATTTTTTATCAGTAAAAAATGCATTATCTGAAAATTCAACAAAGTTCTTAAATTTTGAATTTTCCATATTGCATATTCTTTTACATTCTTCAATAATTTTTAAGTATTCCTCTGCTTTAGGTACATCTTTTAATTTGTTAATATTTCTTACAGTTTTAAATTCATTAGTCGTATTTATTAAATATTCTCTGTTTTTAGCATCTAAATTAAGATATGTATATGGTCTTATCCAAAACAATCCCAATGTTATATTCCATCTTATTAATGATTGTTCTATTACTTCATTGTAATTTTTACAAAATTTATGATAATTATCTACATTTTGATTATCTGCATATTGTATTGCACTTTCAAATAAATTCCACAAATTTGTAATATCATTTTCTTTTCTATTTGGAGTAAAATCATAAAACATAGACCTCATATTGTTTAATAATGGTATTCCTGAGAAATCTGTTGGTATCTCTGCTTTCAAGTCAAATTTCTCTTTTATTTTCTTTAAAATATTAATTTTATTACTTTCACTAATGTGTTTGCTAAATATTCCCATTACTGAAAATGGACATACATCTTTTCCAATTTCATTTCCATCAATTAATGGGTATTTTAAGTTTAATTCTTCATAAATTTCCTGTAATTTTTTTATTAGTTCTCTTCTATTATTTTTATAATCTAAAAGTTTATCTGCAAACTCTTGATAAATACCTATCCAATCATATTTCATAATTTCACATACTCCTTATTATTCTACAATTTATTTTACTTCAGTTTATATATTATATTTTTCTGATTTTAGTTTATTATATCTGCATTATTAAAACTGCAACATTAAAGAAAACTAATACTGAACATGTATCAACTATTGTAGTTATTAATGGTGCTGCCATTATTGCTGGATCTAATTTTAATTTTTTCGCTAATATTGGTAAAATACAACCTAATGATTTTGCAATCATTGCTGTTATTACTAATGTAATTCCTACAACAAATGCTAATTGTAAATTTTGATATTGCACTAATATTCTAATTCCATTTACAACTGCTAATATTATTCCAACTATTAAAGATACTCTTATTTCTTTCCACCAAACTTTGAAAAAATCTTTTATTCTAATCTCGTCTGTTGCTAGTCCACGAATTATTAATGTTGAACTTTGAGAACCACAATTTCCACCAGTTCCCATTATCATTGGTATAAATGCTACTAGTAATGGCATAGTTGCAAATGCTTCTTCATATCTTGTAATAATTGAACCTGTTACTATTGATGATAACATTAAAAATAATAACCAAACTATTCTATTTCTTGAATGAGCAAATATACTTGTTTTAAAGTAGCTATCTTCTGTTGGTTGCATAGCTGCCATTATTTCAAAGTCTTCTGCTACTGCATCTTGCATAACGTCAATTGCATCATCAATAGTTATTATTCCTACTAGTCTCTCTTCTTTATCAACTACAGGTAATGCAATAAAATTGTATTTATCAAACATTTTTGCAACTTCCTCTTTATCCATAACTGTAGTTACTGTAAAAGTGTTTGTATCCATTATGTCTTTTATTAACTCATATCTTTCTGCTACTAATAAATCTTTAAGTTCAATGGTTCCAAGTAGTTTCCTTTTTGCGTCTGTTACATAACAGTTATATACTGTTTCTTTTTTTAAACCTATTTTTTTTATTCTATCAAAGGCCTCTTGTACTGTCATATTTTCTTTAAGGTCTACAAATTCTACTGTCATTATGCTTCCAGCACTATCATCTGGATATTTAAGTAATTCATTTATTATTTTCCTGTTTTCTGAGTTAATACTTTTTAATATACGTTTTACAACATTTGCAGGCATTTCTTCTATTAAGTCTGTTGCATCATCCATAAATAATTGGTCTATTATGTTTTGTAATTCTTTATCTGTTAATGAATTTATTAAAGCTTCTTGTACATCTGAATCTAGTTCTGCAAATACTTCTGCTGCTCTCTCTTTTGATAATAATCTATATATTACAATAATTTGTTCTTTATCTAATTCTTCAAATAAAGCAGGGAAATCGGCACAATTTATATATTCTAATTTCTCATGTAGCTTGTTCATTTTTTTGTTTTCTATTAATTCTTTTATTTCATTAATGTTTTCCTCCATTTTACTACAATCCCCCTTTTGTTACAAATATTTATTTATATATAATCTGATCTAATAAAGTAAATACTATAAATAATACCAAATTTACAATTACAATCATTGCTCCTGTACTAATATTATATATATATGAAAAATAAATGCCTATAAAGAATGAAAATATACTAATTATACCTGATGAAATTACTACTTTTTTAAATGTTTTAAATAATCTCATTGAGGTTAAAGCTGGGAATATAATTATGCTACTTATAAGCATAGTTCCCATCATTCTCATTCCTACTACTATTATAACTGCTGTTAATACTGCTATTATATTTGTATACCATTTTACATTTAATCCACTAGCCTTGGCAAAATTTTCATCAAAGGTTACTGCAAATAATTTTCTATAATATATTAAAAATAATATTCCAACAATAATACTTACAATTACACTTAATATTACATCACTTTCACTCATTGCTAATATGCTCCCAAACATATAGTTCCATACATCAGTGTTTATACCAGTTGTTGCAGATGTTATGGCAACTCCTATTGCCAAACTACTACTAGCAATAATTCCAATAGCACTATCACTTTGAATTTTACTGTTATTTCCTATTTTGAGTAATAATACTGCTGCTATTATTACTACTGGTATTGATATAAATAATGGACTCCATCCTATGGCCAATGCTACTGCTAAAATACCAAAACCTACATGAGACAATCCATCACCTATCATTGCATATCTTTTTAATACTAAACTGACACCTAAAAGAGCTGCGCATAAACTTACTAATGTACCAACTAAAATTGCCCTCTGGATAAATTCATATTGTAGCATTTCAATTATTGTATTTATCATCTAATTATCCCTTTCTATACTATTTTGTATCTCTCTGGTAATCCATCAAATGTTACTTTTCCTCTTTCTATCTCTATTACTCTTGTTGCATATTTTACTGCTCTTTCCACATCATGTGATACCATAACTATAGTAAGATTTCTTTTTTTGTTTAACGTTTTAAGAGTTGCATATATTTTTCTTGCAATATTAGGGTCTAAACCATTTGTTGGTTCATCTAATACTATTAGATTATTTGTAGCACACATAGCTCTTGCAATTAAAACTCTTTGCTGTTGACCTCCTGATAAATCTCTGAAACATTTTTTTCTAATAGTATAGATGTCTAATTCCTGCATAATCTCGTTGGCTTTTTCTTTGTCTTGTTTTGTGTACCATATATTTTTAATATTATTTGATATAGTTCCACTTAATACCACTTCTTCTATAGATGCTGGAAAATTTTTCTGTATTTCTGTTTTTTGTGGCAAATACCCTAACTTTTCTTTTAACGTAATTTTTCCTTCTGGTACTTTGTTAAGTCCAACTATACATTTAATTAAAGTACTTTTACCTGAACCATTTTCACCAACAATACATAAAAAATCACCTTCATTTACAGAGAGGCTTATATTTTTTAAAGTATCTTCATCATCTCTAGATTCATACCTAAAAGTTAAGTTCTCTATATTAATTAAATTCATTTATTTTTCCTTTCAAATTGCTATTTTGAACGTTAAAATTATATATTATTTTTTTCAATTTGTCAATGGATATTCATTTAGATTTAATTTGTTTATGAAAGAAATTTCATTGTCTTCGTATAGTTGTACGAAAACTATTTGAACAGATAGAAACGTATATTGATTTTTTAAATCAATCTTTATATATTTTATGAATATTCAAATTATTTATTTCTTTAGCACATTTTTCTGTTGTTCCTGTTTTGCTAGCATATATAATTAAAGTTTTCAAATTATCCCCTCTTACTCTCAACAAATAGTTTCATTATGAAATTATTTTACTAAATCTTATTTTATAATATGTGCTGTAATAATTGTATAACTATAAGAGTTAATAGTTATTATTATATTATCAATCTCACAATACCAATTCTTTCCTTGCTTTAATTTGCAATAACTTACTAAATACCATGATTTATTTTTAAACCATATTTGTAATGGTTCTACAATTCTCTTACTTTCTTCCCCATTAGAATTATAATAAGTAAATTGTACTAGCTGCTTATTTAAAATTGCTGATTTAATAATGTCAAATTGTTCTTCTTGTTTTTTACTTACTTAACATTTTTATTGCTTCATCTTCATTTTCTACAAAAAATATATCTTTACCATTATTGCTTTCATATATGAAATCTTTTAATGGTT
>CARPYP010000017.1 GCA_949045875.1 uncultured Clostridia bacterium
CAATTTTGTTGGGTAAAAATTTTTATAAATTTCCCCGAAAAAAATTGACACTATCATTGGAGTAGAGCAATTTGACAGATTTACAATAATATGTTACAATTAAAAACATAATTTAAGAGTTTACCTAGAAGTAATAAACTTTGAGCGGTAAAGGGTAACAAAAATAAAAATGTTACTTACACTTATAAAGTAAGATATATAAAGTCTTGCAAAGGAGTCTTAAAAGATTCTTTTGTGAGGCTTTTTTGAAAATACCATTTGACTATACAGGATATGGTATGATAAAAAGAATTGAAAGATAGGAAGTGATAAATATGAGTATAAAAGGAAATGAGAATATTTTGAAATTGGTAAATCCAACTATAGAATATAAAGAACAAGTAATGAATTATAGAAAAGTATTTTTAGAAAATGATGAATCTTTTGATGGTTGTTCAGGACTAGAAGAATGTGAAACTTATGAGGAATGGATAGATTTTGATAATAGATTATCTAAAAAATATGGAAAGGGATATACTCCATCAACAGTATATTTGGCTATTAGGAAATCCGATAATAAATTAGTTGGTATAATTGATTTTAGACATAGATTATCAGAATTTCTTCTAAACTATGGTGGAAATATTGGATATAGTGTTTTACCAGAAGAAAGAAGAAAAGGATATGCAAAAGAAATGTTAAGGCTAGTATTAGAAGATTGTAAAGAGTATGGATTACATAGAGTTTTAGTAACTTGCGATAAAGATAATATAGGTTCATATAAAACAATTCAAGCCAATGGTGGTATATTAGAAAATGAAGTTATAGATGAAGTTGAACTTTCAAAATCTGGTGTTATACAGAGATATTGGATAAACTTATAAAAAAAGGAGGAGATTAAAATGCCTAAATTTATATTGATAATTGGACCACAAGCAGTAGGAAAAATGACAGTAGGTCAAGAATTAGCGAAAATGACAGGATACAAATTATTTTATAATCATATGACAATAGAAATGGTTAGATTAATATTTGATTATGACAAAAAAGCATATCAAAGAATGAATTATAATGTATGGGAACTTTTAAACCTTCTGGTAATGTCAACGATTTGTCAACGAAAAAATATAAATGTTTGGAGATAAAACCTAATTGGAAGTCTTTAAAAAAAAGGCTTTCCTTTTTTTACTTTTTATGATAGTATATAAAAATAAATAGTAAGGAAAGTAGTATGAAGGTAGATTTAATAGATATTGATAATGCTTTAGAGTATTATCAATGAAGTGCAAGATGGATCAAATGCAAAAAAAGATATATTAAATTTTGTTTTTAATATGCAAGAATGTGATAATTATAATAAATTATTAGAAAATACATCTTTGCAAAGATTATTAAAGAAACAATTAATTGTGGAAGGGGGTGAAATAAATGAGATTTTTCTTATTAACATTATTGATTGGAATAGTTGCAGGAGTAATAGATGTATTGCCAATGATTAAGATGAAAGTTGATAAATATTCAACACTATCAGCATTTGTTTATTATTTAATAGTTCCATTTGTTATATTTAGTATCAATTGGTTTGGCGATTTATGGTGGTTAAGAGGTGGAATTGTTTCAATACTTATGGCTATACCAGTAATAATTCTAGTAGCAAAAGAAGATAAAAAAAGTCCAATAGCAATGACAGTTATGTCTATCATTTTAGGAAGTATCATTGGAGTTGTAGGACATTTTTTAAATCTAATGTAATGAAGAGAGTTTAGAAACAAAATAATAACAAATACTACATTATTCAATCTTTCTATCACGTCCACATAGTTTCTCGTACTCTTTACACTTTATCTTATATTCCATTTGCATGCACATATATCTGTAATACATATAGGCCTGTTCATATTGTAGCATAGGGTTAAAAGCAGGATTATTATATATATCTGTATTCATAGCATTAGGGTCAAAATTCATATTATCATAAGGTGTGTAATTAGAAAAGTCAAAATTATTTTTATCCATAAAAACCTCCAATCGTTACATCATATTAAAAATATAGATAGAATATGCAAAAATTTAAAACTATCATAAAATTAAACATATTGAATATAATGAATAAAAAGATGAAATAAAGCCAAGGAGAGAACTAAGTTCTAGCCATAGAAAGGAATGATATTAAAATGAACAGTTATATAATAAGAATGTCTACTGGGATAGCTATTTCTGTTATATTAACACTTATTCTATTATTTGCATTTTCTATTATTTTAGCATATACAAACACAAGTGAAGCAACAATTGTACCAGTAATTATAGGTATAACCGGAATAAGTATATTATCAGGAAGTTCAATTGCTACCTCGAAAATAAAGAAAAGAGGAATAATAAATGGAATGATAGTAGGAGGAATATATATATTTATATTATATATGATTTCAAGTATACTAAGTGCGCAATTTAGTTTAAATATGTATTCAATTTTTATGATGGTTATTGGAATTATTGCAGGAGCAATAGGAGGTATTGTAGGAGTAAACTTAAAGTAAATTGACTTTGTGTTACAATAATTATATAAGATAATTTATTTAATTAATAGAGCCCCACTTTTTGTAGGGCTCTTTAACTAACTCTCTGATATGATATTTGCAATTCTATAAATAAGACGTTGTTTTTCAGGTGAACAATTCTTTAACAAATTGCTCAAGTCATTATTTAAATAATTTTCTGAATCATCAGATGCTCCTGATATAATTTCAGCTTCTGATATACTTAAAAGATTACAAAATTCACTTAAACGTTTTAAATTAACTTTTGTAGTACCAGTCTCGATTCTACTTAAATAAGCAATAGAAACATTTAGAGACTCTGCTAGATTATCCTGAGTCATCCCTTTTTCTAATCTTGCCTTCTTTAAACGTTCGCCAATGAGTTTATAATCAACAGCCATAATAATGCCCCCATTCTAGCAAAAATTTTGCTCCCAAATTAGAAAATATAAAAAGTTTTCTAATAGTTAATATAACATGTTAAAAAACTAGTTAAAAGAAACATGGAAGTTAATGTTTACAAACCTATTAGTATTGTTCCAAGAAAAAAATATAATATTACAAAAGTGTTAAATTTTTATTACAATTTAGTAAATCCTATTGACTTATATTTTAAAATAAATAAAATATATACAGAGGATATTAATTTCCATAAAAAGGAGATAATTTTGAGAATTATAAGTGGAAAAGCAAGAGGAACAAAATTAAATACATTAGAAGGGTTAGATACAAGACCAACTTTGGATAGAATAAAAGAATCATTATTTAATATAATGCAAAATGAAATTTATAACTCTAAGGTATTGGACTTATTTGCTGGTAGTGGAGCACTAGGAATAGAAGCGCTTAGTAGAGGAGCAAAAGAAGCAATATTATGTGATAACTCATATAAGGCAATTCAAATTATAAAAGAAAATGTTAAAAAAACGCATTTTGAAAAACAAAGCAAAATCATCAATAATGATTATAAAAAAATACTGGACATATTAAAAAATGAAAAATTTGATATAATATTCTTAGACCCGCCATATGAATCTCAATTTGATATTCAGGCATTAAAAATAATTATAGAAAATGATATGCTATCAAGAGAAGGAATAATAGTATTAGAGACAGACAATGAAAAAGAAAAAAAAGAAAATTTAGATAAATTAGACATAAATGTGTATGATTTAAGAAGTTATGGTAGAGTTAGTTTATTTTTCTTAAATCGAAAGGAGAAATAGCAAATGGAAATTTTTACATTATTAGAGGCTTTAGAAGAACTAATGGACGAAAGCAAATCTATTCCACTTACAAGCAAAGTATTAGTAGACAAAGAACAAGTATTAGATTTAATTAAAGAAATTAGACTAAAGTTACCAGAAGAACTAAAACAAGCAAAATGGGTTAAAGAAGAAAGAACAAGAATATTAGTAGAAGCACAAAAAGAAGCAGAAGGAGTTGTAAAAGAAGCAGAAAATAGAATAATTGCAATGGTTGATGAAAATGAAATAACAAGAAAAGCATATGAACAAAAAAATGAAATAATACAGACAGCAAATGAAATGGCAAGAGAAATATCAAATGGAACAAAAGAACATGCAGACGCAATATTAGAAAAAATAGAAACTGTATTAATAGATACACTAAAGACAATTCAAAATAATAGAAAAGAACTAAAATAGACCTAAATTATAATGAGGGGGCAGGGGAATACCCCTGTCTATTATTAATGAAAAGTTAATAATTAAAAATTATTAACTATTTAATTATTCATTATTCACTATTAATTAGTAAGGAGAAGATTACATGGCAAAGAAAGGTAGAAAAAGAAAAACAACAACAGCAAAAAAAACAACAGCCAAAAAGGGAAGTAGCAATAAAAGAAAAAAAGTTGATAGAAATATTCAATTTTTTATGATAACAATAGTAAGTGTATTACTTGCAATATTAATATATGTTAAATCAGGTTATATAGGAAAAAGTTTAAGTCCAATGCTTGGAGGACTAATGGGAATGATAAAATACATAGTACCAATAGGAACATTCATCATCGGAGTAACAATGTTAAAAGAAGACAAAGACTACTTAAAAGCAAAATTAATTCAATACACTGTAGTAATAATGTGTATATGCTCAATAATGACAATAATACAAATAAACAGTAGAGAATTAAATATAAATGATGATTTATCAGATATAATAGATTTAGCATATAATCAAGGTGCTCAAAATCAAGGAGGGGGAATTGTAGGAGTATTAGTATCATATCCATTAATAAAACTATTTGGAATGTTAGGAGCAACTACAGTATCTGTTGGAATGGCATTAATATTAATAATATTTACATTTGGAATCAAACCAGCAGAGTTAATAGACATGCTAGTTAATGCATTAAGAGGAAAAGAAGATGAGTATGAAGATGAAGATGAAGAAGAACTAGAAGCAGAAGAAATAATAGACGCAGAAGAAATAGAAAGACAACAAAGAAGAATAAAAGAAGAAAAAATGAATAAAAGCAAAAAGAAACCAATAAATCATGTAAGTAAAGAAATTGCAGCAATACAAGCAGAAATGAATGATGTAGAAGAACAAATTACAATAAACAATTTAGAAGAAGAACCAAAAGGAAAATATAATATAACATTACCTTTTATAGGAAAGAATAAAAAACAAGATAAGCTAGATGAGTCAGAAGAAATAGAAGAAAATATATTTAAGAATAAACCAGAACTAAGTAATCCAGATGTGATAGAAGCAGATTTATTTAAAGATAGACAAGAACCAAAAACAAGCAATCCTGAGGTGATAGAATCAAATCTATTTAAAGAAGCGCAAGAAGAAAAAGAAGAAAAAACTAAACAAGTATTACAACTAGAACATACACAAGTAGTAGAAGACGAAAATTATGAAACACCACCAATTGCAATACTTGAACCAGGGGAGCCCAAACAACTAAAAGGAGGAAAAAGAGCAATTACAGACAATGCTACAAAACTTCAGAAAACATTATTTAGTTTTGGTGTATCAGCAAAAGTAGAAAATGTCGCAGTAGGACCTGCAATTACTAGATATGAATTAAAACCAGCAGAGGGAGTAAGGGTAAACAAAATTGCAAACTTAGCAGATGACATTGCATTAAATCTAGCGGCACCAAGTATAAGAATTGAAGCTCCAATTCCAGGAAAACAAGCAGTAGGAATAGAAATACCAAACACAGAAACAGAAGTAGTACATTTAAGAGATGTAATAGATTCAGAAGAATTTGCAACATCAAATTCTAAAGTATCAGTAGGATTAGGAAAAGATGTAAGTGGGCAAAGAATTATTGCAGACATAGCAAAAATGCCACACTTATTAGTAGCAGGAAGTACAGGTTCAGGAAAAAGTGTATGTGTAAATACATTAATAACAAGTATAATATATAAAGCAAAACCAAGTGAAGTAAAACTTGTAATGGTAGACCCCAAAATAGTTGAACTTTCAGTATACAATGGGATACCACATCTATTAATTCCAGTTGTAACAGACCCAAGAAAAGCAGCAGGGGCACTAGCTTGGGCAGTTCAAGAAATGGAAGACAGATATGCTAAATTTGCCTCAAAAGGAGTTAGAGATTTAAAAGGATATAATCAAGCATTAATAAATGAAACAGGAAATGAAGAAGATGTGGTAGGAAAACTACCATTAATAGTAATAATAATTGATGAGTTAGCAGACTTAATGATGGTTGCTGCAAAAGATGTAGAAGATGCAATATGTAGGTTAGCACAAAAAGCAAGAGCAGCAGGAATGCACTTAGTAATAGCAACACAAAGACCATCAGTAGACGTTATTACAGGATTAATCAAAGCAAATGTACCATCAAGAATAGCATTTGCAGTTTCTTCTCAAATAGACTCTAGGACAATATTGGACATGGCAGGAGCAGAAAAACTTTTAGGAAAAGGAGATATGTTATTTTATCCTACAGGTGTACCAAAGCCAGTAAGAGTTCAAGGAGCATATGTATCAGACAAAGAAGTTGAAAAAATTGTAAGTTTCTTAAAAAAAGATGGAGAAGCTACATATAATGAAGAAATAATGGAGAAAATAGAAAATGCAAATACAACAGACAAAGAAAAAGCGATGTTAGAAACAGAGGAATGTGATGACACAGATCCATTCTTAAATGAAGCAATAGAAGTTGTAATAGACATGGGACAAGCCTCAGCCTCAGCAATACAAAGAAAATTCAAAGTAGGATATGCAAGAGCAGGAAGAATAATAGACCAAATGGAAGAAAGAGGAATTATATCAGGTTATCAGGGAAGTAAGCCAAGAGAAGTATTAATGACAAGAGAAAGATGGGAAGAACTAAAAATGAGCCCAGAACAAAGCAATAATGGAGAAGAATAGGAGCAAGGGTGAGAATTTGCAAAGGCAAATTATAAGATGAAAAAATGAAGATTTTTTGAGATAAAAGGAGATGAAACAATGGCTAAAAAAGACTTATTTCATAAGCTATCATATACTGAACAACTAGAAGAAATTTTAGAAAAAAAGACTTTTTCAGCAGACTGTAAAAATCTCCTTTTAAGTATGTTATATAAAATAGATACATCATATAATGATTATGAAACAGTAAAAAGAATGGTGGATCCCAAAAGACAAGTAATTGAAGATATATTAAATATAATAAAAGACTGTAATGAAATAAAACTAATAAGTTCAGCAAAAATAGAGCAATTCAAGAAAAAAAATATAAGATTTAAAATAGACCAACAAAAGAAAAAAATAGAAACAGAGCAAAATGAAAATTCAATGTTAAATGCTTTATACAATTTACCAATTGAAAAAAAAGTATATTTAGATGAAGAACATTCAGCAATAAGAAACTCATTACCATTCATACTAGAAAAGGGAAAAAGTATGAATAGAGCAGAAATCATAAGAGACTTTGATGCATGGTCATGGAACACAACATTTAGTGAAATTCCTAATATAGAAGCAAACCTAATTTATCAAAATTTACAAATACTATTAGGAAAAGAATTTTTAGAAGAATGGATGAAACTAGAAAACACTAAAAATTCCTTAGAAATGTTAAATAATAAATTAAAAGAAATATTAGAAATAAAAGAAGCAGAAGAATTTTTATTTTTAATTTTTAAACTATCAATTATAACATGTTCAGAAAATGATGCAAAAGAAAAGAAAAGATTAAAAGAAGAATTTACATGGAATACCAAAGAGCTAAAGAGACTAAATGATACAGTAAAGCTAGTAAAAGAAAGTTCAAGCATAAAAGCAAAGGCAATACAAGAAATAGAAAAAATAGATAAAACATTAAATGATAAAAAATTATTTGAAAAAGAATTAAAAAGAATTAATGCGAAAGAAACAGATTTTAGAATTTTAACACCAGACGATTTAGAAACTAGATTAAATAGACAAAGAAAAAAGCTAGAAAACAGAATAAAAGAAGCCAACAACATGCTATATGTAAAACAATATATGGCTGTAAAATCAAAAATAATGAAAGAAAACAATTTACTTAAAACTATAGAAGAAGCAGACAAAAAGGAAGAATACATTTTAAGAATACAAAAATATTTTATCAAAGGAATAACATCAAAAATTCTTTTAGAAGAAAATAAAAAACAAATAATAGACTTAATGTATATCTTGAGGTATTATGAATTTTTACCATATTTTAATGAAAAATATATAAAAGATGTAGAAGAATTAAAAGAAATAATAAGTAAAACAGAAGATATACTTGTAAACAAACTTATAGAATTTAAAATAGTAAATAAACTATCAGGAAATAGAGAATTTGATAAAAATATAATAAAAAGAATTTTTGGAATGAGAATGATAAACTTAGAAAATATAAATATTGAATTTGTAAATAATAATGAAGTGATTTTTTATGATGTAGAAACAATAGAAAAAAAATTTATAATAGAGGATCAAGGAACTAAATTAAAATATAATAAAAAAATAAAGTTATTTGACTAACAAGAAAAACACTAAGTGTGCGTCCGTGTAGTGAAGCCACTTATGTTCCCGAATTTATGCTTAGAAAGGAAAGATAGAAAAATGAAAATAAGTTTTTTAGGAGCAACTACAGGAGTAACAGGTTCTAATTTTTTAGTAGAAGGAGCAGGAAAAAAATTTTTAGTAGATTGTGGAATGTATCAAGGTCAAGCAAAAGAAGAAGAAAAAAACTTTGATATATTTGCATATAAACCAGAAGAAATAGATTTCATGCTTTTAACACATGCGCACATAGACCATTCAGGGAGAATACCAAAACTATATAAAGATGGATTTAGAAATCCAGTATATGCAACAAAAGCAACATGTGATTTATGTAATATAATGTTACCAGACAGTGGACATATACAAGAAATGGAAATGGAATGGAAAAATAGAAAAAGAATGAGACAGGGCAAAGCATTATTAAAACCTTTATATACAGCAGAAGAGGCGCAAAAATCATTAGAAATATTTAAACCAATAAAATATAATGAAATAATTGATATAGATGAAAACATAAAAATAAGATTTAATGATGCTGGACATATGTTAGGTTCAAGTATAATAGAAGTATGGATAACAGAGAATGGAGACACAGAAAAAGCAGTATTTTCAGGAGATATAGGAAATAATGATATACCACTTTTATCATCTCCAACAATGATAGAAGATGCCGACTATTTAGTTATGGAATCTACATATGGTAATAGATTACACATGAAAAATGAAACTAAAGCAGAAGATTTTTTAAATATAGCCTCAAGTACGCTTCTACAAGGAGGAAATGTAATTATTCCATCATTTGCAGTAGGAAGAACGCAAGAAATATTATATGAGCTAAACAAAATAAAAGATGGCACAAATGATACAGAATTTATAAATAAATACAATATTTTAATGAATACACCAGTATATGTAGATAGTCCACTTGCAATATCAGCAACAGAGATTTTCAAGCAAAATGAAAACTTATTTGATGAAGAAGTAAAAGAAGAAATACAAAGAGGAGACAATCCACTTGAATTTGACGGTTTGAAATTTACAAAAACAGCAGAAGAATCAAAAGCATTAAATGAAAGTACAGAACCATGTATAATAATTTCCGCAAGTGGAATGTGTGATGTTGGAAGGATAAAACATCATTTAAAACATAATTTATGGAATCCTAAGTCAACAATATTATTTGTAGGATATCAAGCACAAGGCACTCTAGGTAGAGCAATAGTAAACGGAGCTAAAAAAGTAAAAATATTTGGAGAAGAAATAGCAGTTAATGCAAAAATAGAATATATAGAAGGATACTCAGGTCATGCTGACCAAGAATGGTTATTAAACTTTATATACTCATTTTTCAAAAAACCAAAACAAATAATTTTAGTACATGGAGAAGAAGAAGCGAAAAATGTATTAAAGCAAGAAATTGAAAGAACAACAGACATACCAGTAACTATACCTAAACTCGGAGAGAAATATGAACTAAAAAATAATGAAATAAATTTATTAGAAACAATAAAGTTACCAGAAAAAATAGATTCTATAAATGATGATATATTAGCAAAAGTAAAAACTATTAAAAATGAGATAGAAGACATGGAGACAATATTAAAAGAAGATATATTGACTCGAGATGCTATTGGCAATAAAGAAAAAGAAATAAGATTGCGTTTACGTGAAATTGAACGTCTTATCGTAGAAATTATAGAATAATAATAGATATTAAATAATTAATACATTCTCAAAATTCCTAGAATTCAATTTCATTCAAATAATTTATCGAATTTATTAATTATTTATATCTGCCATAGAAAGGAACGTAAAAATGAACAAATATTTTAATGATGCAATTATAGGAAATAATAGAATGAGAGCTGGCTTAACAAAAAAAGGAGAATTAATAAGGTTATTTTATCCAAATATAGATTTTAAGCAATTTATAGAAGAATTCAAAGTAGGGGTAAAAGTAAATGATTCAGGACTAATTCATATAGAACAAGATATAAACAATGTATATGACCAATACTATTCAGATGGAACAAATGTATTAAACACAGAAATTGAAAATACATATTTCAAATTAGGGATAATTCAAACAGATTGTGCGCCAATAGGAGAAGACAATTTACTGATAAGAAAATATAAATTAATAAACCAAAATACAATTCCATTAGAAGTAAAATTGATAGTGAAATCTAAACTATTAACAAATGAAAATAATGATGTGGCCTCAAGAATAATAGATAATGGACTAATACAATACACTCATGACTACAATTTTTCTATATTTTCAAATAAACATATAATGTCACATAAATTACATGGAGTAGATGAAGTCATAGAAAGTGGTGTATTAGGAGATAAAGATTATATAGGAATGACAAACAATTCAGGAATAATATATGATTTACAAATAATAGAGCCAAATGGAGAAATTGAGATACCATTATACATATATATTAATGATAATAAAGAAAAATATAGATTACCAGACATAGAAAAAGAAATAGACAATATTGTAAAAAAAGACTATAATGAGGAAATATATAAAACAAAAAAGTACTGGAGAAAATATTTAAAAAGTCATTCTAATATTGAATTTGATAATAATAATTATGAACAAATGGTAAAAAACGTATATGATAGAACAATATTATTATATCCACTACTAGGGAACTCTGAGACAGGAGGTATAGCAGCAGCAATGGAGGCAGATGAAGGAAAAACAGCATGTGGAAGATATGCATATTCATGGCCAAGGGATGCAGTATTTATAACAAGTGCATTAGACTTATTAAATATGGCAAAAGAAACAGAAAAATTCTATAAAAATTTCTGTAAAAATACACAGAGTAAAAATGGTATGTGGGAACAAAGATTTTATACAGATGGGAGACTAGCGCCAGCTTGGGGGTATCAAATAGATGAAACCTCAAGTGTAATATTCGGAGTATATAGCCATTATTTAAAAACAAAAGACTTTAGATTTTTAAAAGACAATTTCAAAATGTTAGAAAAAGCCACAAAATACTTAGAAAAATATATTAACAAAATTTTAAAAGGTGAAAAGCCAGAAAAAATAAGTTATGACTTATGGGAAATGCATGAGGGAGTGAGCTTATATTCACTATCAAGTATTTATACAAGCTTTGAAGCAATGATAAAAGTAAATGAACTAATATTACCAGAATTTGTAAACAATAGATTAAAACAAAATGAAATAAAAGGGCAAATTCAAGCATTACAAGATAAATTAAGAAAGATAAAAGAATTTATAGTCAACAATTTTTATGATGAAAAAAATAATTATTATAGAAGAAATTTAGAAGATGAAAAGATAGATATAAGTGTATTAGGAGCAATTGTACCATTTAATGTATTTTCTGCAAAAGAGAAAAAGATACAAAATACAGTAGAGAGAATAAATATGACATTAAGAACATATACAGGAGGATATCTAAGATTTGAAGATGACCACTATACTGGAGATAGACCATGGGTAATAGCAACACTATGGATGGCATTATATTATATAGAAATTGGAAAAATAAAAGAAGCAAGAGAATGTTTTGACTTTGTAGTAAAAACACAAAATCCTCATGGTTTCTTAGCAGAACAAGTAGATAATCAAAAAATGGAACCAGCATGGGTAATAGGTTTGGGTTGGTCTCATGCGATGTTTATACTAGTATTAGACAAATTAAAAGAACTAGAAAAATAATTGTCTGCATAGCGAAGCCATTTTTGTTTTAGGGTAAATTTTGGTAAAAATTGATATACAATAATTGGAAAAAATATTTACAAAACCACAAAAATGTGATAAAAATATATACAGAAATACTTAGGTATTAAAAAGGAGTGGTAAAAATGGAGTATCTTGAGAAATATGAACAGTGGCTAAATAATGAAATGTTTGATGAACAGACAAAAAAAGAATTAGCAAATATAAAAGGTAATAACGAAGAAATAAAAGACAGATTTTACAAAGATTTAGAATTTGGAACCGCAGGACTTAGAGGGATAATAGGTGCAGGAACAAACAGAATGAACTATTATACTGTAGGAAAAGCAACACAAGGTTTAGCTAATTTTATAATAAAGGAAAAAGGAGAAAACCAAGGAGTAGCCATTGCATATGATTCAAGGAGAATGTCTCCAGAATTTAGTAAACGTGCAGCATTAATTTTAAATGCAAATGGAATAAAAACATATTTATTCGATTCATTAAGACCAACTCCAGAACTATCATTTGCAGTAAGAGAACTAGGCTGTATCGCTGGAATTGTAATAACAGCAAGCCATAATCCACCAGAATACAATGGATATAAAGTCTATTGGGCTGATGGAGCACAAATAATTGCTCCAAAAGACAAACAAATAATTACAGAAGTAAATAATATAGAAGATTATTCAGAAATAAAATTAATAAATGAAGAAGAAGCAAAAAATAAAGGATTATTTAATATAATTGGAAAAGAAATTGATGACCGATACATGGAAGAATTACACAAACTTGTATTAAATCCAGAAGCAATAAAAGAAATGGCAAAAGATATAAAAATTGTATATACACCATTCAATGGTACAGGAAATTTACCAGCAAGAAGAATTTTAGACGAATTAGGATTTGAAAATGTCTATGTAGTTCCAGAACAAGAAATGCCAGATGGAGAATTTACAACCTTAGCATATCCTAACCCAGAAGATCCAAAAGCATTTGAATTAGCATTAAAATTAGCAAAAGAGGTAGATGCAGATATAGTTTTAGCAACAGATCCAGACGCAGATAGGTTAGGAGTATATGCAAAAGATGTTAAAACAGGAGAATACAAAGCGTTCACAGGAAACATGTCAGGACTATTAATTGCTGAATATCAGTTAAGTCAAAGAAAAGAGAAAGGACTACTTCCACAAAATGGTGTACTTATCAAAACTATAGTATCATCTAATATGGCTGACCAAATGGTTAAAGAATATAATATTGAATTAATAGAAGTATTAACAGGCTTTAAATATATAGGAGAACAAATAAGAGTCTTTGAGCAAAATCATAAATATGAATATATATTTGGATATGAAGAAAGCTATGGATGTTTAGTAGGTACACATGCAAGAGATAAAGATGCCATAGTAGCAATCATGGCTCTTTGTGAGGCAACAGCATACTACAAAAAACATGGGTTAACTCTGTGGGATCAAATGATAAACATCTATAATAAATATGGATATTATCGAGAAGACTTAGCAAGTATCACACTAAAAGGGGCAGATGGAGCAACAAAAATACAAAACATGATGTCAAAAATGAGAAATAACCCACCTGTAAGAATAGGTAGATGGGATGTAAAAGCAGTAAGAGACTATAGAATTCAAGAAAGAAAAGAAATGATGACAGGGAACACATCAAAAATAGACTTACCAACATCAAATGTATTATATTATGAATTATCAAATGATTCATGGTGTTGTGTGAGACCATCAGGAACAGAGCCAAAAATAAAATTCTATATAGGAGTTAAAGGAAATAGTCTAGAAGATTCAAAACAACAAGTAGAAGAATTGAAAGCAGAGGTATTAAAATTAATACAATAATGTAAAGATATAATGTAGGGGTACCATTTGAGGGAATACCAGTGAGACGACGAGTCCCACTGTGCCCTTTTGCAATAACATAAAATCAAAAATATTAAAAGGAAGAGATAATATGCTAGAACCAATATTTTTTAAGCCAATCTATAAACAAGTAGTTTGGGGAGGAAACAATATAAAAAATTTTCTAAGTAGAAAAATAGAAGAAAAAAATATAGGAGAAAGTTGGGAAATATCTGCACATAGTAATGGAATAAGTCAAATAATAAACGAAGCATTTAATAATGAAAATTTATATGAATTATTTAACGATAAAATTAAAAGAAAAGAAATTTTCGGTAATAAATGTGTAGAAATGGATAGATTTCCAATATTAGTAAAATTTATAGATGCAAAAGAAAATTTATCAATCCAAGTACATCCAGACGATGAATATGCTAGAAAATACGAAAATGATTCAGGCAAAAATGAGGTTTGGTACATAATGGACTGTACAGAAAATGCAAAAATTGTTTATGGTTTCAAAGAAAATATTAAACAACAAAATCTTAAAGAATCAATAAAAGATATTGAAAACAATGTAAAATATGTTAATGTAAAAAAAGGTGACTTTATATCAATACAAGCAGGGACAATTCATGCTATATGTGGAGGAATGATATTATGCGAAATTCAACAAAGTAGTGATGTCACATATAGAGTATATGATTGGAACAGAATTGGATTAGATGGAAAGCCAAGACAATTACACACAGAAAAAGCTCTTGAAGTAATAAAATTAGATAATAAAACAGAAGTATATAACTATAGTAACTTTGATAATATAATAAATATATATAATTCTAAAAATTTTAATATAGATTTAATTAATAGTAAAAACAATATAACAGAACACTCAAATACAGACACATTTATAGCGTATATAGTTTTAGAAGGAAAAGGAAAAGTTAAAACTAAAAACTTTGAAAAGGACATTCAAATTGGCAATGTATTCTTAATTCCAGCAGAATTAGGAGAATATACTATAAATGGAAACATGAAATTAATGAAAGTATATATATAAATTTTAATATTTGTATTTATTATAGAATATTGCATATTAATGTAGGGGCACCCTCGGTGCAGTGAGAAAAAATGTAAAATAAAAATTTCTTGTTTTTATATTTTTTTGATCGAAGCATGAAAAATTTGTAAAACAAATTTTACTAGGCGCCCATGTTAAAGAAAATAATATTATAAAATTGTTAGCATAATTTCAAAAAAATATTGTATTTTTCTTGAAAATTGATATAATAATATAAAAATAGACCATATTGGGTAAATAGAAGGGAAATGATAAAAAATGAAAAAGGTAGCAATTTTAGCAAATGGTGGAGATGTAGCAGGATTTAATGCCGTAATAAGAGGAATTGTAAAAACAGCAGAAAACAATGGAGTAGAATGCTATGGATATATAGAAGGGTATAAGGGTTTATTAGAAAACAATTATATAAAACTTGAATCAGCAACTACAGCATCAGGAATTTTACACAAAGGTGGTTCAGTAATAGGTTCATCAACAAACTCAAATGTATTCCATTATAAAGTAGAAGAAAATGGACAAACAGTATATAAAGATTTATCAGACATATGTGTTCAAAATGTTAAAGACGCAGGATTTGATTGTGTATTTACATTAGGAGGAGATGGAACACAAAAATCTGCCAGAGACTTTTCATTAAAAGGAATTAATGTAATAGGAGTACCAAAGACAATAGACAATGACGTAGCATGTACAGACATTACATTTGGATATAATACAGCAGTATCAGTTGCAATGGAAGCACTTGATAGATTACACTCAACAGGAGAAACACATCATAGAATAATGGTATTAGAGGTTATGGGAAGATATGCAGGATGGATTGCACTAGAAGCTGCAATAGCAGGAGGAGCAGATGTTGCCTTAATACCAGAAATACCATATGATTTAAACAAAGTAGCTAAAAAAATAGAATCTAGGATAGATATAGGAAAAAGATTTAGTCTAGTAGTAGTAGCAGAAGGAGCAAAACCATTAAACGGAGAAATAACAGTAAAAGGTGTAAGAGATAATGGGACAGGTGTTGACAACACAAAACTAGGTGGAGTTGGAGAAACAGTAGCAAAACAACTAGAAGGACTAACAGGACTAGAATCAAGAAATACAACATTAGGATATATGCAAAGAGGAGGAACACCAACAGCATATGATAGAGTACTTTCAACAAAATATGGTTCAAAGGCAATGGAATTAGCATTACAAGGAAAATTTGGAGTATTAGCAGTATTAAAAAATGGAAAATTAGACTCAGTATCATTAGAAGATGTTGTAGGAAACAACAAAGAAATTGGAGCCGTATCAGGAAATACAGAAAACAGCAATATAAGAAGAGTAACAATGGATGATGACTTAGTAAAAACAGCAAGAAATATAGGAATATCTTTAGGAGACTAAGACCAAATGACATGACTTGGTATCTTACCATTCATGTCCATTTTTTATATTAAGGAAAGAATAATAATGAAAGATGGAATAAAAAATAATAAAGAATATTATATATATATAATTAGATGTGAGGATAATTCTTTATATACAGGTATAACAACAGATTTAGATAGAAGGCTGCAAGAACATTTAGAACAAGGAAAAAAAGGAGCAAAATATACAGCAAGTCATCATATAAAAGGAATAGAAATTGCATGGAAAACAATAGATAAAATAAGAGCATCAAAACTTGAATATCATATCAAAACATTAAAAAAAGCACAAAAGGAAGAACTAATAAGAAATCCTAGTAAATTAAAAGAATTTTTGTCAGATAAAATAGAATGTAAAGAATATATTGTTATTAGATAATAGTTATATAATATATTATGCTTTTTCTCTATAACTTTAATTATCAAAACTATTGATATAGTTTTAAGTTTAATATATAATAAAACAATAAAACAAATTAAGGAGAACAAAAGTGATCTTATATCCAAAATTTTATTTAGAAAATGTAAAAGAGATAAGTATAGAATTTCTAAGGAAAAATAATATAAAAGGCTTAATTTTAGATGTCGACAATACTTTAATAGATATCAATAGAAAAATAATAGACGGAGCTGAACAATGGTGTGATAATCTAAAGAAACATGGAATAAGAATATGTATTCTATCTAATACAAGCAATGAAGAAAAAGCAAGAGATGTAGCAAAAAAACTAGAAATACCTTATATATTTTTTGCCAAAAAGCCATTCAAAAAGGGATTTTGTAGAGCACAAAAATTATTAGAAATAGAAAAGAGTGAAGAAATTGCAGTAGTAGGAGACCAATTATTTACAGATATAATAGGGGCAAATAGAGTAAAAATGGTTCCCATATTAGTACAACCAGTAGATAAAAAAGACTTATGGTATACAAAAATAAAAAGACCAATAGAAAATATATTCATAAGAAGATATATAAAAAGTACGGAGGAAAAGTAGATGTATATAAATGATGTTCATATATTATATTATGTACTAGTTGCAATAATAGGAATGCTTACAGGTCAAATTATAGATTGGTGTAATAAAAGATTACCTGAAAAAAAGAAAATATTTACAATAGATTTTTTTAGAGAGCTAAAAATAAACTATCCATTGATGCTATTAAATGCGGTAATCAATTTAATAATACTATATTTATATGGAATGCAAAAAAACTTTAGTGATAACATTAATCTATACAAGTATTTAATACTATCTCCAATGCTAATATCTGCTTTTTATATAGACTATAAATTACATATAATACCAAATAGACTAAACTTAACTATATTTGAAATTGGTTTAATAATAGCGGTAATTGGTGGAATATCAGATATAAATTTTGCAATAAATGCTATAGAAGGAATGTTAGTTGGAGGAGGAACATTTTTTGTAATTACACTAATAGGTGGACTTATAGCAGGAAAAGAAGCAATGGGATATGGTGATGTAAAATTTATGGCAGCATTAGGACTATACTTTGGATTTGCAAGTATGGTATCTATTATATTTATATCTTTCCTAATTGGAGCAATATTAAGTATTATACTAATATTAATTAAAAGGAAGAAAGCAAGTGAATATATTCCCTTCGGACCATTTATTGTAATATCATGTTATATAGCAATGTTTGTTCCACTTAACTCTATATTAAACTTATTATTACAAATATTTACTTTAGGGAATGCATAGTAAAAAATTATTTGTGAATGGGAGGGAATTATATGAATCCAAGATTACAATGTTTAAGAAATAGATTAAGGGCTCAAAACATAGAAGGAATGATAATATCAAATCCAGTAAATATAAAATATTTAATAGGAATTGAGGCAGAAGGAATTTTATTGTTAACTAGAAAAGAAAACATATATATTACAGACTCAAGATATATAGAAATGGTACAATCAACATTAACTATAACAGATGAAATCATTGTAAACGATGTAAAAGACATAACAGGAGAAGACTACCAAAATTTCTTTAGTTTTTGTGAAAATGTTGGGTTTGAAGAAGATTATGTAACATACTCAAAATATAAGGAATATATGCATAAATATAGAATAAATAATTTAATGGAAACAGAGCAAATAATAGAAAAACAGAGAACAATAAAAGACAAAGAAGAAATAGATAATATAAGAAAAGCATGTGAAATAACAGATAAATGTTTTAAGCATTTATTAAACTTTATAAAAAGTGGTATAACAGAAAAAGAAATATCTTATGAAATACAAAGGTATTTTACTTCCAATGGAGCAAGTGGACTAGCATTTGACTCTATAGTTGCATCAGGAGTAAACTCATCAATGCCACATGCTGTACCAACAGATAAAATAATAGAAAATGGAGATATAATTACATTAGACTTTGGATGTAAATATAATGGGTATTGCTCAGACATGACAAGAACAATATTTGTAGGATATGTAAAAGAAGAAATAAAAGAAATATATAATTTAGTGCTAAAAAATCAAAAGCAAACACTTGAAGAAATGTATGATGGAGCAAACACAAAAATATTATTTAAAATGGTAGAAAATGATTTTAAAATACATAAATATGAATTACCACATGCACTAGGACATGGCGTAGGATTAGATGTACATGAAGAACCTTCAATAGGAATAAGAAAAGAGAATATATTAAAAGAAAATATGGTAATTACAGATGAACCAGGAATATATATACCAGGGAAATTCGGAGTAAGAATAGAAGACACTGTATTAATAACAAAATCTGGATGTGAACCATTAACAAAATCATATAAGGGATATATAATTATATAGAAATTGGGTTTTAAAAATCGAAAACATATAATCATCCCCACAAACACAAATTTATAAATGGCATGAAGGTATATAAATAGTAAAAATATGATTTAATTTCCATGAAAATTATCTATAACTATTGTTTTTTCTAAAGATATATAGTATTATAATATAGAAAAATATATAAAGATAATAAAAAGGAGAGATTTTAAATGGCAGAAGTATATATGGCTGGAGATTTAAGAAACGGGAATACATTTGAACTAGATAACTCAGTATTTAGAGTAGTAGAATTCCAACATGTAAAACCAGGAAAAGGAGCAGCATTTGTAAGAACAAAAATTAAAAATGTAATAACTGGTGCAGTTCTTGAAAGAACATTTAACCCATCAGAAAAATTGCAAGGGGCAGAAATAGAAAAAAGAGAAATGCAATATTTATATAGCGATGGAGACTTATATTATTTTATGGATAATGAAACATATGAACAAATGCCTCTTAATGCAGACCAATTAGGCGATAGTTTAAAATATATAAAAGAAAACATGAATGTAAAAATACTTTCATTTAAAGAAAAAGTATTTGCAGTTGAACCACCAATGTTTGTAGAATTAGAAGTAACATATACAGAACCAGGATTTGCAGGTAACACAACAACTACATCAGGAAAACCAGCAACATTAGAAAATGGATTAGAGATAAGTGTACCAATGTTCATCAATATTGGAGATGTTATAAAAATTGATACAAGAACAGGCGAATATATGGAGAGAGTGTAAAGAATATATAATTATCTTTATTCAAGATAAAAATTTAGTTAAAAAAGAATTGTTATTTGATTAGGCGTTCAAGAAAGAATACCAGAGGCGTACTGGTGTATGTTGAGAGTTTCTTTCGATAAACTTTTTCAGCTACACCAAATGGCAATTCTTTTTCAACTTTTTATACCTCAATATAATCCAAAGGATTAACAGCATTACTATCAAGCTTAATAGTAACATGTAAATGACAACCAGTAGTAGAGCCATTTGTAGGTCTTCCAGTAGAATCATGATATGGATTACCAACAACATCATAAACATATTTTGGACCTACCTGACCAATTACTTGACCAGCAACTAAAGAATCACCAACAGAAACTAAAAAGTTAGGAGAAACATGGCAATAAGAAATCCTAAAAGAATCACTTGAACAAACTATAGTATAACCTCCACTACCGCTAAATCCAGTAGAAAGCACTTTAGAATCCATAATAGATAAGAAATAAGTATTTTCACTAGCAGGAATATCAATCCCCTGATGATAACTAGAAGCACCAGTAGTAGGGGAGACTCTATGACCAAAATAAGAAGAAATTTTATGATTAGAAGGGAGTGGCCAATAAAACCCCAATGTACTAGAAGAAATTAATGAAAAGTTAATATTATATTGTAAATAGTATTCTTCAGATAAAGTGACAGATGTAGAGGAGAAAAATGGAATAAAAATAGCAAAAATAACAATAAAAATAAAAGATAATAAAACTGTGTTAAAAAAAGATTTAAACATAAAATAAGGACCTCCTAAAATAAGATTAGCCCCCAAATACTATTTTTTAAATGCAAAAAATTTACTTATAAAGAAATTTAAAATTATGACTATAACGCTTATAATCAACTTACTAACTAAGCCGTCAAAATAAGTGATATTAAAAATTGAAAATAAAAGCCAGAAACCAACAGATTCTACTATCATTGTAAAAGCTCTACCTAAAATAAACTTACCAAATTCTTTAAGTTTCTCAATAAATGTAGAAGCAGTTGAATTAAATACTAATTTACGATTAGTAAAATAAGCAAATAGTACAGCAATAACAATACCAATATTACTTGCGAAGTTTTCTTCTATATGAAAAAATGAAGACAAAATCATAAAAGATACAATATTAACACAAGTAGTTAATACACCAAAAATCACATATAAAATAACCTCACGCGTGCAAAACTTTTTTATTAATTCTTTTAACTTTTCCATTAAAATAATAGTGCCTCCCAAATTATTAATATAATGATAATAACACATTAAATAAAAAAAAACAAGATTTTTATTGACAAAAACATAAAAAATAGCTATAATAATATATATTGTTATGTTTTTTAGAGGTGATGTTAAAATGTTAGCAAAATATTGGAAACAAATAGGTTTTATTATTTTAATAATAGCAGTATTATTTAATATAACATTGAAGCTAATAAATAAAACCTCATTAAAAACAGAAGCTCTTGAGTCAGCAAAATATATGTTACAACAGGAGAAAGATAACAATACTGTTGAAAAATAAAAGTTTAAAATCATAGAAAAAATAAGGAAGAGGTGAACACAAAATGAAACAAGATTTACATCCTGAATTTATAGAAAGTACAATAACCTGTGCATGTGGAAATGTAATGAAAACAAAATCAACAAAAAAATCTATGAGTGTTGATATTTGTTCAAAATGCAATCCTTTTTGGACAGGAAATATTAAACAAAATACAACAGGAGGAAGAGCAGAAAAATTCAAACAAAAATATGGTCTTGCATAAATATATAAAGGGCATTGTATATGTCCTTTTTTATTATAGGAAAAATGGATTATTCTGTTGTAGGGGCACCGTTTGAGGGAATACCTACGATAAATTTGGCAGAGCCAAATTTAACTGGGCTCGAAGAGGGACATGGCACCACTGTGCCCTATTATTATATTACAAAAATATTACAGAAACATTAAAAATTTATTACAATCAAAAAAAGTATTGACAAATAAATCAAAAAGTTAGATACTATATGTATAAAATCACGAATGAAACGTGTAGGAGGTAAAACAATGGCAGGGATAATGAATAAAGTTTTAGAACTTTTTACATCAGAAGATTATGAAGATGAAGAAGAAGAGGTATTAAGTAGCAAAGGATATAGTACTGATTATGAAGAAGATGAAGAAGAAGAGGAAGAAGTAGAAGGAAAAAAATTATTTGGAAATAGAAGAGCAAAAGTGGTAAATATGCCACAAACACCACAAATAAAAATGGTGATTTCTCAACCAACAACTTTTGAACAATCAGAAGAAATTTGTCAATTTTTAAAAGAAAAGAAATCATGTATTGTAAATCTTGAATATGTAAATAAAGATGTAGCAAGAAGAATAGTTGACTTTATTAGTGGAGGAGTATATGCATTAGATGCACATATTCAAAAAGTATCTAATTCAATATTTTTAATAGCTCCAACAAATTATGAAATATCAAATGAAACAGGAAGAGAAGAAATGAAAAATAAACTTTCAGTATCATGGCTTAAATAATAAAAGAAATAGTAATTAGGGGGCAGCTTCTTAAAGACTGTCCTTATGTGTACATGCAATATATAGGGAGGGAAAAAAGATGATTACACCTTTAGATATAGAAAATAAAAAATTCTCAAAACAAGTTTTAAATGGTTATAGTGTTGAAGAAGTAGATGACTTTTTAGATGAGTTAACAGCAGAATATGAGAAAATATATAAAGAAGCAACAGAAAACAGAGGAAGAACTGAGAAATTAGCAAATGACTTAACTAGATATCAATCAATAGAATCAACGTTACAAAACACATTATTAATGGCACAAACAACAGCAGATGAAGTTAAAAAAACAGCCCAAAAGCAAGCAGATGCTATTATTGCAGAAGCACAAGTAAAAGCAAAAGAGGCATTAAAAAATGTTGAAAGTGAGATAATTATAAAACAAAAAGAGTTAGATGATTTACAAAAGCAATTTGACATATATAAAGCTAAAATGGAATCATTGTTAATATCTCAGTTAGAATTATTAAAAGAATCAGCAAAAGGTAATAACTAATGTAAAATTAAATTAGGAACTATTAATGTAAAAAATGCAAGAATACAAATAAAAATTCCAGCTATTTTGTTGGAATTTTTTTTGTATTCAAAAATTCCATAAGACATAGTCTCAATAAAAGCATAAATAGAAAAAAGAAAAATAATAAAATGCATAAAGAATACCTCCTTTTAAATATATAAATTTGGGTTTGTTGGTAGGATTATATGTTTTAAAATTATAAAGGATTATGATTACACGTTGTAGGGGCGCCCTTTGGGCGTCCGTTAATGATAATATAGCAATAATTTATATTATTACAAATATATTTATAATTACAGTGAAATTGAATATATATAATTAACGTAAATGTCTTTATTTCACGGACGCCCAAAGGGCGCCCCTACAATGGATTACAATATATTTGTTATCAACAAAAAGGTTTAAATTTCTGTAATTTCAAGGGCACAGTGGTGTCATGTCCCTCTTCGAGCCCAGTTAAATTTGTAGAACGAGTAAAATTTGCTATGGCAAATTTTTCACGCTCTGCCAAATTTATCGTAGGTATTCCCGCAAACGGTGCCCCTACAACGTATATTTATAATTTTATATAAATTTTAAAACATATAATCCTCCCTACAAACACAAATTGCTATTTTTTTATCTCTGTCCCAAAAACACTACGAAATGAAATAACTTGATTCAATATTAACCTGAACATTTACATCAAAAGTTGCAGTCTCAAATTTTTCAGACCAGTTATATTCTTCCCAATCAGCTATTGTTGGGAATTTATATACAGCATGTTTTCCTAATCCTGTAATATCAGATTTAAACTCTCTTGCAGTCTTTTCATAATAATTCATAATTTGCTCTTTAAAATAATCAGAAGCAGCAGATATTATTTTCTCAATATCCTCGTTTGAAGAAGAGTCAAAATCAAAATCATTAGAAAGGATAGTAGATTTTAAAGTTACATTAGTAGTAATCTGAGGACCAGAACTATCCAATTTTACACTATTTTTAGTTTTAGAAAAATCATAAATGTGTAAATCTATATAATTACCCTCCGAAAAAGGGCTAGGTATTGAAACAACACATTCCTTTAATTTATCTGTTACAATTAAATATGGAACAGTTTCCTCTTTAGAAAGTGTACCAACTAATTTATCCTTTTTGAAAACAGCCATACCTCCAATTATAATATCGGATTCCATTCCATCTTTCGAAGATGTTTGACCACTTGAAGAACTGTTTCCTCCAGAAGAACTTTCACCGTCCGAAGAACCACCTTCTCCAGAAGAACTTTCACCACCAGAAGAACTTTCATCTTCTGAACCTTCTTCTTTTTGAACATTACCAAGCATAGTAGAAGTCTCACTAAAATCATCGACAATAGAAGTATATACAGTATTTAAAGTAGCATTAGAAGTATAACCACTATATTTACTAGAAGTAGTTATTATTTCATAATATTTAGAAGTAGAATGTTCTAAAATAGGTGTTGAACTATTAATAAATTCTTCTGCGGTAGAAGTAGAAACTAATACATTACAATTAGAACGTAATTCAATATTATTTTCTAATGTATAGATATAGTCTAAAATACCAAGAGAGGCTAGTTCCTCAGAAAATATAATAAATTTACAATGTGATAAATTAAGCCTTTTACTTATAATATTATTTGCAGTATTCAATCCAGAATTAAAACTATTACATTCAACAGTTTGATTTAAAGTATCACTTACACCTTTTTCGCTACTACTAGAACCACCACCACCGCTAGAACCAGAGCTATTACCAGAAGGAATGGAAATTTGAAATGTTAATTTTAACTTATCATCATTTCCAATATCAAATCCAATAGCTATTACATAAGCTAAATCATTAATATCTTGTTCATGTAAATATCCACTAAAGGCAACAGCACAAAAAATAATAATACCCATTACATAAAACATTTTTTTAAACATTAGATGTTGCCTCCTTTTTAAGTAATTTTAAAATTAATTTTTTCAGACAAGCTAAAACTAAAATTATAAGACTCAAAACAAATACGAAGCCTATTGAAAGATATTTATATACAACATTACTTAATACATTTATTTCTGACATATTTTTAATAACAAGAGAAATAACAAAGATTACAGCACAAAAACAATAAACTACACCAGATATATATTTTATATGAGTCAATTGTTTAAATGTGGTAAGTGCAAAATGTATGTTAGTCGATAAATATGCAAGCATAAAAGGTATCCAAATTAATAAAAATATTGCATCAATGCTTTGAATATAATCCCCAAGACTTATTTGCCTAGCAAGTACATATAAGGATAGAGGAGAAGTGGTATTTGCAATTTGTGGAATAGAGAAAAGTAAAGCAGCTACAGATAATAATAAGAAAAAAGCATATGATAAAATACTTGCAATCCCAACTTTTTTAAACTCAGATATTTTAGTTAATAGTGGAAATATGAAGAATAATACATATAAACCACTAAAAGAATATATATTGCTAATTCCATCAACAAAGGTTTCCTTTAATCCATATCCTAAAAGAGGAAATACCCTTTGAAATGTGTATTCTCCAAAAGAGCCAAAAAAGATAAAAACAATACTCAATATCATTAATGGGATTATAATTAAGTTTAATCGAGATATAGCCTTTAATCCAAAAAAATTTAAAATTCCAACAGCAATAACAAATGTAAGCATTATAAAATCAACATCTATATGTGAAAAAGATATAAGTGCAAGTCCCTCTGCAAATAACCTAATCATTATAGAAGATAAAACTAAAATATAAGCAATATAACAAACACCATAAATAAACTTAAAAACTTTTCCACCAAGAAATTCAGAAATATCTATTATATTACATCCTGGAAATACAGAGAACAATTTATATATTATTAAAAAGAAGACTAAAGTTATTATTGTAACAAAAACAATATTTAATAATGTAGAAGAAGCTGTTGTAGTTGCTAATTCACTTGGAAGAGATAATAAGATATGTGATAAAAGAATTGTTAAAACAATAGCAATGCCTTCTAGTAATTTTAATTTATAAGAATTCATATAAAAATTCATTCCTTTCTTTTCAAAGGTATATAGTTATAAGAGATTTTATATCTTTTTAAACTAACTTTTACCTCCAAATTTCCATTTCATACTAACATGTTCTTCTCTTTTCTTACGTTTAGTATCTAAGAAAGAATGTCTATCCTCTCTTTTCCAAATAGGAGATAATAAATATCCATCAGAATTATTTGCTGTAAAAGGAGCATGTGGACTTAGGTAAGATACCCCAAAAGAATCTATTGATGCAAAAATTCCTAAATGTATAAAAAATACAAATGCTAAACCAAAGAAACCAGCAAAGTAACCAGCAAAAACATAAATAAATCTTGCTATCCTAATATGGAATCCAAACGAATAATCAGGAATAGCAAAAGCAGTTAAACCTGTAAGAGCAACAACAACTACCAAAATAGGACTTACTATATTTGCACTAACAGCTGCATCTCCAAGAATCAGACCGTCCAACAATTCCAATAGTTTGTCCCAAAGAAGAAGGAACACGTACTCCAGACTCTCTTATTAATTCTAAAGATAAATCCATAAGTATTATTTCAAATATTATAGGAAAAGGAACTGCACTTCTTGAAGAAACAATTGCAAACAGCAATTCTGTTGGAATTATTTCTTGATGAAATGTAGTAATAGCAATATAAAAACCAGGTAGGGTTAATGTTATAATTAATGCAAAAAATCTTATAAGTTTTAATAAATTTGTAAACTGATATTGTAAATTTATATCTTCAGCAGATGAAAGAAAATCTGTGAAAATACCGAGGAGCAACTAACACATATGGAGTTCCATTTACAATAATTGCAACACGACCCTCCAATAAGTAATGCGCTACTCTATCAGGTCTTTCAGTAGCTATCATTTGAGGGAGAGCAAAAGAAGAATCCTTTATTAATTGTTCAAGTTCACCAGAAGAAGTAATATCATCAACACCTAAATTATTAACTCTATACTTTACTTCTGCTATCAAATCAGGATTTGCAATATTTTTCATATAGCAAATACAACAAGTATTTTTATTTACTGTTCCTACTGAACAGTTTTCTATAATTAGATTTTCACTATTAATTAATCTCCTAATAAGAGAAGTATTTGTACGAACAGATTCAATAAAAGCCTCTTGAGAACCACGAATTACAAATTCATTTTGGGGAACGGGTATTCCTCTTTTTTCAAACCCTTTAGCATCAATTAAAAAACATGTAGGAATTGTATCTACAAAAAGGGCTGATACACCAGTATTAACCTTAGAAAATATATCTGAAAACTCTTCTGAAGTACTAACATCATTTTGAGGCATAAGGGAATCCATAATATATGATTGAATATCAAATTGCCTAACTATAGTAACTTTATCTGGTGAAGTTATAATTTGTTCTTCAGAAGTGTTAGTATTAGATTTATTTTTTAACATTAAGGGATTTAAAACAAAGTGATTAATAGAATCAGCATTAATCATTCCATCAATATAAAAAATAAATGACTTATATTGTTTATTTTGAACATTAAGATAGAATTCACGAATTTTAATATCACTATTTATTAAAGCAGAATATTTATCCTTAATAAATTCAATATTCTTATCACAGACTGTAGAAACCTTTTCAGTGATAGTAGAGTAAAAGTCTGTTGTATTTTGGTCTACAGCAGTGTCAAGTAAAACAAAATCATAGGACTGTTCTTCTTTATATTCAAATATATTACGTATTGTATTTAAAAAATTGCTCATAAATCAACCTTTCTATAAAATATATTTAATAAAATTATTTACCAAAAAAAGAAAAATATACAAAAATCTTAGGATTATCTAAAGGTATTGCAAAACAATATAATATATAATATAATTTGAGAGAAATAAAAATAGAGAGGAATGAGATTTATGGAAATTGTTGAAATAAAACATCCACTAATAGAACATAAACTAGGAATATTAAGAAACAAGAAAACAGGAACAAAAGAATTCAGAGAACTAATCTCAGAAATAACATTATTTTTATGTTATGAAGCTATGAAAGATGCTAAAATATATGAAGAAGAAATTGAAACTCCAATAACAAAAATGACTGTAAGCAAATTAAATGAAAACCACTATGTATTTGTTCCAATATTGAGAGCAGGTACTGGAATGATAGATGGAATAATAAAAATGATACCAAATGCTAAAATAGGACATATAGGTTTATATAGAAATGAAGAAACATTAGAGCCAGTAAAATATTTATTTAAAATGCCCCAAAATATAAAAGACAAAGAAACAATAATAATAGATCCAATGCTTGCAACAGGAGGTTCTGGATGTGCAGCAATTCAGATGTTAAAGGATGAAGGAGTAAAAAACATAAAATTTTTATGTGTTATAGCAGCACCAGAAGGAATCAAAAGAATGCAAAAAGAACATCCAGATGTTAAAATTTACTGTGGAAAAATAGATGACCACTTAAATGAAATTGGATATATAGTACCAGGATTAGGAGATGCAGGAGATAGAATCTTTGGAACAAAATAGATTGTGACGAGAACTATTACAATTACTTAGTTTGCTACAACAAATAAATAAAAAAACTAGGAGCACAATGTACTGTGCTCCAAAATTTTTGAAACTAAAAAAGAAGTACACCAATATGTACTCCTCTATATTTTATTCAGCAGTTTCAACATTAATTACTTGTTTTCCATTGTAGTAACCACAGTTAGAACAAGCTCTATGTGGTAATATAGGTTCATGACAATGAGGACAAGTTACAATGTTAGGATTTTCTAATTTCCAAGTAGAACGTTTTGCTCCAGTTCTTGCTTTTGACCATCTTCTTTTTGGTTGTGCCATTTTTATTCCCTCCTTAATTAGCTAATGTCTTTATTTTAATATGTAAAGATACAGTGTACTGTACCCTCATAGTTAGTATTATTCATTTATAACACCATAATAGTATACTAGCAATTTCTAAATTTGTCAATACTTGTTAAAAAAAAATAGATATGTTATAATTACCATTGGTTACAATTCACAAAATTAAAATAAAAGAGTAGGGGCGATTAGCAATCGCCTGTGCTTCGAAGAATTTGCTAACTAAGAAAGAAGGATTATAAATTTGGAAGAAGATAGAGTAGATAAAATCAACTATTATTTAGATATAGCAGAAGCAGTAGCAGAAAGAGGAACCTGTCTTAGAAAAAATTTTGGATGTATAATAGTAAAAAATGATGAAATAATTGCAACACGGATATACAGGTGCACCAAGAGGAAGATACAATTGTATAGACTTAGGATATTGCACTAAGAAAAAGATATTTCCAGAAATTAGGCATGGAGGATATGATGCTTGTAGGTCTGTACATGCAGAGCAAAATGCCATAATAAGCGCATCAAGGAAAGACATGATAGAAGGAACAATGTATTTAGTAGGAATAAGAAAAGATACAAAAGAATACGAACAAGGTGCTAATTCATGTCAAACTTGTAGAAAAATGATAATAAATGCAGGAATAAAAGATGTTGTAATCAGGGGAAGTAATAAGCAAGAATACACCAAAATAAATGTAGATGATTGGATAAAAAACGATGATTTATTAGAAGGTAAAATGGTATATTAAAAGATAGTTATGTAAAAAATCAATAAAAATAAAGAAGGAGAGAATATAATGTCAAAACCAATAGTTGCTATTGTAGGAAGACCAAATGTAGGAAAATCAACATTTTTTAATTATGTAGTGGGTCAAAGAATATCTATAGTAGAAGATGAACCAGGTGTAACAAGAGATAGAATATATGCACAAGCCAATTGGTGTGGAAAAAATTTTACACTAATAGATACAGGAGGAATAGAACCAAAATCAAATGACACTATTATAGTAAATATGCTAGAACAAGTTAATATTGCAATAAGCATGGCAGATGTAATAATATTTATGACAGATATAAAGAATGGGATATTAGAAACAGACAAAGATATTGCACTAATGTTAAAAAAATCAAGAAAACCAATTATATTAGTTTGTAATAAATCAGATAATTTCGGAAAAAAAACAGAAGACATAAGTGAATTTTATGCTTTAGGTATAGGAGAACCATTAGCAATATCATCAACAAATGCATTAGGAATAGGAGATGTATTAGAAGCAGTTTGTAAAAAACTCCCAGAATCAGATGAAGAAAATGATGAAGAAATTACAAAAGTAGCTATTATTGGAAAACCAAATGTAGGTAAATCTTCTCTAATAAATAGAATACTTGGAGAAAATAGAGTAATTGTAAGTAATATTGCAGGAACTACAAGAGACGCAATAGATACATATCATGAAAATGAACATGGAAAATATACACTTATAGATACAGCAGGAATTAGAAGACACAGTAAAATTAAAGAGAACATAGAGAAATATAGTATTATGAGAACATTACTTGCAATAGAAAGAGCAGATGTATGTTTAATGATGATAGATGCTAAAGAAGGAGTAACAGAGCAAGATACCAAAATTGCAGGAGAAGCTCATGATGCAGGAAAAGGAATAATAATAGTAGTAAATAAATGGGATGAAATAGAAAAAGATAATGATACATTTAATAAATTCAAGAAAGAAATTTATACTAAACTAGCGTATTTAACATATGCACCAATAATCTTTATATCAGCAAAAACTGGTCAGAGAGTAGATAAATTATTTGATATGATAAACAATGTGGCAAAAATGAATGCACTAAGAGTACCAACAGGAGTATTAAATCAAGTAATAGATGAAGCAATTGCTATTACACAACCACCAACAGATAAAGGTAGAAGACTAAAAATATTATATGTTACACAAGCAAGTACAAAACCACCAACCTTCATTGTGTTTGTAAATAATAAAGACTTATTTCATTTTTCATATGAAAGATATTTAGTAAACCACATAAGAAAAGAGTTTGGTTTAGAGGGGAGTCCTATTAGAATGATTGCAAGAGAAAAGGTTGAAAAATAACAATTCTTTTCCAACCAGGTTTGTGCCTTAGAAAGGAATGAAATTAAAAATGAAATTTTTGCAATTTATTATAATATAATAAATAATATTGAAAATAAAAGGAGAGAATAAAATGATTTTATATGTAATAATATTAATTATTGCCTATTTAATAGGAAGTATAAATTTTTCAATAATACTAAGTAAAAAAATGGCAGGTTTTGATTTAAGAGAAAAAGGAAGCGGAAATGCAGGAACAACCAACATGTTAAGAACTGTAGGAAAAAAAGCAGCATTAATAACATTAGTATGTGATATATTAAAAGGAATAGTTCCAGTATTACTAGCGGTATTAACTGGAAATATTGCTAACCATTTTGAAGCAGGAGTGCAAACAGAATACTTAGTACAAATTGCTGGTATCTTTGCAATAATAGGACACACCTTTCCAATTTATTTTGGATTTAAAGGAGGGAAAGGAGTAGCAACATCTTTAGGTTTATTATTAATTATAAATTGGCAAATAGGACTAATATGTTTAGTATTTGCATTATTAGTAATGGCAGTTACAAGAATGGTATCTTTAGGTTCAATATCTACTGCAATTTTATTTCCAGTATTAACCATCTTTAGGATAGGCTCAGAATATTTTATAGTACCAGGAAAATATATAGCTTTTAGTATAATACTAGCATTAATAGTAATATTTAATCATAGAACAAATATAAAGAGAATACTAACAGGGGCAGAGAATAAATTATCTTTTAAAAAATAATAATACACATAAGAAAGGAAGGATAAAATTGAAAAAAATATGTATAATAGGTAGTGGTTCATGGGGATGTGCTTTGGCAATTCACTTAGGAAACTTAGGACAGGAAATTAAAATATGGTCTTTTGATGAAGAAGAAAAAAATTTTATTAATGATAAAAGAACGTGCAAATTTTTACCTAATTCAGTAATTCCCCAAAATGTTACTTGTACTTTAGATTATAAAGAAGCAATAAAAGATAGCGAAATAATTTTACACATAACACCATCAAAATTTACAAGAGAAACTGTAAAAAAATATAAAGAATATGTTACAAACCAACCAATTATAATATGTTCTAAGGGATTTGAAAGCAGTACATTAATGACTTTAGACGATGTATTAAAAGAAGAACTACCAAATTCAAAAATAGGAGTATTATCAGGTCCAAGTCATGCAGAAGAAGTTTCTATAGGAATACCTACTGCATTAGTAATAGCATCAGAAGATAAAGAACTATGCAAAACAATACAAAAAGAATTTATGAATGAAAAATTAAGAATTTATACATCTGAAGATGTAAAAGGTGTTGAACTAGGAGGTGCTTTAAAAAACATAATAGCATTTTGTGCAGGTGTAGGAGCAGGCTTAGGATTAGGAGATAATTCTTTTGCTGCGCTAATTACAAGAGGATTAAAGGAAATTACAGAATTAGGGGTCGCACTTGGAGGTAAAGAAGAGACATTTTATGGACTAACAGGACTAGGAGATCTAATTGTTACTTGTTTAAGTGAACATAGTAGAAATAGGAGAGCAGGGATGTTAATAGGACAAGGGAAGACATTAAATGATGCCAGAAAAGAAATTGGAATGGTAATAGAAAGCGTGGACAATATAGAGGTAGCTTATAAATTAGGAAAAATACATAATGTAGAAATGCCTATATTAAACACAGTTTATTCTGTTTTATTTGAAAATTTAAAACCAGAAATAGCAGTTAATGATTTAATGATACGAAATAAGAAATCAGAATTCTAAAACAAATTGGGGGTTGTAGAGTTGATAAATTTTTAGTGAATTTAAAATCGTAGAGAAAATGTAGGGGCGCACAGTGTGCGTCAGAAAAAATAAATTTGAATATGTTTGTTTTGACAACAATTACTACGAATAAAAAACATAAAATCGTAAATAATATTTATAATAGAATAATAAAAGAAAGGAAGATAGGCATGGAGATATTTGAAAAAATAGGAGAGGTAGCTTCACAAACATATAAATACACAACAGAAAAAGCAGACAAGATTGCAAAAGAAACAAAGATAAAAATGAAGATGAATGAAAACAAATCTAAAATTGAAGATTTATACAATGAGATAGGAGAAGCAGTATATAGAAGACACATAGCAACAACGAAGGAGAACTTTGATGAAGAAATACAAAATGCTTGTGAAGAAATAGATAAGATTTCAAAAGAAATAGAGCAACAAAATGATGAATTATTAAATTTAAAAGATAGAAAACAATGTCCAAATTGCCATGAAAAAATAGAAAAAGACGCAAAATACTGCTCAAATTGTGGTATGGAACAAACACAAGAAGCAAAAGAAACTGAGAAAGAAATTAAAAAAGAAAGTAAAGAAGAAAATAAAAATGAAGATAAAATAGAGATTAATGATGCAATAGCAACAAAAGCCACAGAAGAAGAAAAAGCAAGTAATGATAATAATGAAGTATAACTAATAGGGGTATCTTTCAAATAGATACCTAATTATTTTATCAGAATTAGAAGATGTAACATTAATAAAAATATTATCATCTAAGCTAATCCACATATTTATATCATATTTATCATTATTATCAACAAAAACTCCAATAATATCCGAAATTTCAATAGGATTATCATAAGAATTGTTCCATTTTAACATATCATTTTGCACATTTATACCATTATTATTATAAAAATTAGTAAGAAAACGAGAAATTTCTCCATTCCTTTGACTATATAAATTAACAGTAGTCTTCATATTCAGACCTCCTTTATAATATTAGTATAAAAAATTATAAAATAAATATTCATTAAAATTTGTGTTTGTGAGGAGCATGAATTTTTAGGTAAAATTTAAAATTGTAGAGG
>CARPYP010000018.1 GCA_949045875.1 uncultured Clostridia bacterium
TGTTTAGGAACTTATATAGTATACTACGCTGATTTTATTTTGTCAATACTTTTTTTTAGTTTTTTAATTTTTTTGTTCTTACTTATACTTCATGCGCAGTGCTTATTTATATTAGCACATTTTGTTTTAATTTGTCAATACTTTTTTTGATTTTTTTTAATATTTTTTCAGTATACTTATATAGCCTCTTCCCTCTAAACTCGTATTATCTTTATGTTTTTGGGCAAAAGAAAAACTAGTAATGTTGTTTATCATATAATGTTTTATCATATTACCAGTTTGTATATATTAAATATACAATTTTTGATATTATGTTGCTCTCATCAGCGTCTATATTATCATATCATTTTAATATGTAATTGTCAATATATTTTTATTGGAAATTTTTATGTTATTTTTTCTTCTTTTTCACTGAAAATCCAAATTTGCCTATTTTTTCTCCTAATGAATAATATCCTCCATTTGCATATGCTATTAAATTGCATTTTGAAATATCAAAGGCTCCATTTTCATCTATATATTTTTCGTCTGCATTTATTCCTAGTACATCTGCAATAAACATATGATGACTTCCTATTTTTTTTATCTCTGCAACTTTGCATTCTACTGATACAGGACTTTCTCCTATCATTGGGCATTCTAAAAAATTTGACTTTTCTTTAGTTAGCTTCATCTCTTTAAATTTATCAACACTTCTTCCTGATTTAACTCCACACCAGTCTGTTGCAAATGCTAACTCCTTGTTAGTTAGATTTATTACAAATTCACCAGTTTCTTTTATTATATTATATGAATATCTTTCTGGTCGTATTGATATATATACTTTAGCAGGATTAGTACAAATGATACCAGTCCAAGCAACTGTTATTATATTTGACTTTTCCATATCTCCACATGATACCATTACTGCTGGTATTGGATATTCAAATGTTCCTGGCTTCCACAATGTTTTTGACATTTTAATCTTTCCTTTCTATTTATTGTTTAAGTATTATAATATTTTGTATCAAATACGATAATATTAATATTTGTTATTTTAAATGTTTATCTAATAAATTTAGGGCAAACTCAAAGTTGCCCTAATTTTATAATTCTTAAATATAATTAATTCTGAGTTGAAGAGTTATTTTCTTGCAAATTATTTATCTCTTTATTTAATTTACTAATTGTATTAATTTCAGATGCATATCCAGCTATGAATCCTATTATAAATACAGCTATTATAAGTACAATATTTTTTATCTTTTCCTGACTTTTATACATATATTTATCATAAATCTTCATTGGTTCCTCCTCTTTAGGGTTAGCCTTTTTTGTGTCCTCTTTTACCATATTATTCCCTCTTTTCTCCTTTTTATTCCTGTTCATATCCTTGTACTACCAATCTTTTGCTACCAGAATTAGAACATGTTATTAATGTTATTTGTCTCTTTCCATTTGTTAATTGACTTGTACAACTTACATCTGTAGGCTCTATGATATATTTTTCTGATACAACATATTTTATAGTTTTTCCTTTTGTATCTGTAAGCTCTATTATATCACCCATATTTATATTCTTTAGTTTTCCAAACATTTTTCCACTTTTATAATTATGTCCAATTACTACATAATTTCCAATTTCATTAGGTTGTGGTCCCCAAAGTTTATTTATAGAAATCTTGAGTAATTCTTCTGACGTTTCAGATAAAACTGGATATTCTATTCCTAAAGTTGGTACTTTTACTATAGATTCAGCTGAATATTCTATTTCTCCATTTTCTGTCATATATTTATTAGGTAGTTGTGATTCATTGTCTTGTTCTTCAACAGCATGTCTAACATTTTTCAATATATTCCCTAATTTTACTTCTTCTGCTGTTTCTGATGAGTTTCCTAAAATTACTTTTAATATATCATCTTCTACCATTATTGAACTAGTAGCTATAAAAGTACTATTATCCATAGTAGTATCATCTTCTTCAGTTGTCATTTCTAAAATATTCAAATCATTTAAAATATCTTGTGACTTTTGTTCATATCTATTTCTATCATATTCCGCATACACATAATATGTACATAATATACACATTAGAAAAATTGATAAAATTATATTTCTTTTATAGAAATTCTTTTTTTTTCGCATTTCCTTAGTGACTATAACTTTATCTGTAACCAAAATTTGATTCATTTTATTTTCTCCTCGTTATATATTATACTATGTTTTTTTATAAATTTCAATATTTTAAGTTGAATTAGTAAAAATAAAACTTTCTATTGTATGAATAAAAATGGACGATTATTCGCCCACTTGTTTTATATATTAGTTTTAGTTTTCTTGTTTATCTTTTTTACATAGCACTTTGTCTATTTTTTCTATTATGTCTGGTGCATAGTCTAATACTTTATCTAATGATGATGCATGATTTACTGGTAATAGTTTTACTGTGTCTGCTTGTACTATTAAAAATGCTACTGGATTTATGTTGACTGCTGCTCCACTTCCTCCTCCAAATGGTAACCTATATTGTACTTGTTCTTCTTTTTCCTTTTTTGTATATTCATCAACTGTTTCTCCTTTGAATTCACTACCTCCAGCTGCAAATCCAAATGTTACTTTTGAGATTGGTATTATTACACTTCCTACTGATGTTTCTATTGGTTCTCCAATTATTGTATTAACATCTACCATTCCTTGTATGCTATCCATTGCTGTTATCATAAGTCCTTCTATAGGATGACTTTGTCCTTTGGCTTCTTCTCCCATTTTTCTATTCACGTTCCTTTCTTAAAAAATTTATTTAGATTGAAAAAGAATTGTTCTATAACTAGGCAGACAAAATTAAAATAATAAGGTATAATGGTGTAGATGATTTATTTCAATTTAAGCCTAACAATGTTATAGTAGAATTATTTTTTAATCGTATATAATGCATAGATAATATGTACTAAATAAACCTCTGTTATACCATTTGCCCAAAAATTTACAACATTACCAGTATTATATATTGGTAATATCTTATATTGTACTTTATTTGCATTGTTTCTAATTAATATAGGTACTATTGTTGATATAACAGTGAATATTCCTATTGTACTTACTATTCCATCTGTGCCTATTTCAAGGTTAAAATTCAATTTTTCCAATTTTAAGTTTAGATGTTTAAATGCCTTTATTAATTGTCTTCTATTTTTTATTTCTTTTCTAATCTCTCTTTGTACTCCGAAATCTTCTATTTTATATTTCACTTTGCTTATTGCTTTATTCATTTTCTCATTATTGAATTTTATTTTTGCAATTTTAATAATCTTTAATATGAAAATTTCAAATTCTATATAATAATGATGTTTAAGCTTTGTTTTTTCTCTTTTTTCATTTATATTTGATATTTGTATATCTCTAAAATTAATTTTTATTTTTAGAGTAAATATGGCTATAATTATGATTAAAAAAAATAAAATTAATAACATAAAATTCTCCATTTCTTAGAATTTATATTATTAATTTTTTCCAATTTTTTTAATTTTATTCTTTATTTTTCTTTAATTTTTCAACTTTTATATCTCCGAAGTTTTCTTGTTGCTCTGTCAATACTTTACTTCTTCTTGATAATTCTAAAAGTCCTGAAAATGCAGTTACAACCTCTTGCTTATTATGCTTTTTTAAAGTATATACTTTATTAAATACAAAGTTTGGCGTATGCAATAATATCTTAAACATTTCTTTTACTTTATCATGTACTGTATATGTGTCTACTAATGCTATTTTTTCAATATTTTTTGCATTTACATTTATCTTTTCTTCATTTCTATATATTAATCTTTTGTATATTTTTGTTATTATTCCTTCTTCATAGTTCTCATCTAGTTCTTGTTTAGGTAGTTCAATCTTTTCTGCAAATTTATAATACCTATTAGAAAAAGTTAAAAAGTTCTCTTTTAATTTTTGTGTTATATCTTTATATTTCTTATATTCTATAATTCTTCTTATAAGTTCTTCTTCTGTTAGTTCTTCTTCATCTTCTTGATGTTTTGGAAGTAGTTTTTTTGATTTTAAATATAATAAAGTTGATGCCATAATTGCAAATTCACTAGCTATTACTAAATTAAGTTCCTCCATTTTGTGTATATATTCTATATATTGTTCAGCAATTTCGGAAATTTTTATATCATATATATCCATTTTGTTTTTATCTATTAAATGTACTAATAAATCTAGTGGTCCTTCAAAGTTTTCTATTTTTATTGCATATTTATTTGTTTCTAATGCTAGTACTTTATTCATTTTATTTCCTTTCACTCTATTTATTTGCTCTTTTTAATCCTTATAAAACCCTTTTTTATATAAATAATTTTTTAATTCTCTTTCATCCATTATAGCAGATTTTTTTGCAATTATGTTTTCTTTTGACATTTCTTCATATTCTTCTAGTTCTTCCCTGTGTTCACAAATATAATCTTCTATATCGTCTTTTGAAATTCCTTTTGCATATAATTTGTTTTTTATTTCAAATATTGATAAATTCTTTAATGCCATAAATTCATTTATTGCTCTTTCAATATAGTCTGTATCACTTAAATATCCTGCTTCTTTTACATATTCGATGATTTCTTCTAAAGTTTCTTTCTCTATTATTTTTGAAAACTTTTGTCTTACTTCATATTCTGTTCTTTTTTTATACATTATGTAGTTCATTACTTTTGTTTTTTGTTTCTCGAATTCCTCTAATTTATTATAATCCAATAATTTTTTCTCCTTATATTTTTTGACTAGTGAATATAAATTGTTCCTATATCTCCTCTATAATTCAATACACTATCCACATTTCCTTTTATTGCTGTATATACTTTTTGTTTTGCTTTCTCTAGGGTTTCATCTTCTGCAACAATAGCTACTAATCTTGAATTTCCAACAGATTCATAAGAATTACCTTGTACTCTTTTTGAACTTGCAAAATAAACTTTAGCACCTTTTTTAATTATTTCTTCTTTGTTTAGTGTATATTTACAAGGCTCTTTACTTGAAGATATCGCATAGTTTGGACTTACCATATAAACTGTACAAACTGCCTTTTTTGCGAATTTACAGTTTTCTTCTGATAGTTCTTGTTTTTGAATATTATCAAATACTTCCTTAAATGGTGTCTCTAATGTATTCAATATGTTTAGTGCTTCTGGATCTCCAAATCTTGCATTGAATTCTATGAATTTTATTCCGTTTTCGCATTTAAAGAATCCTCCATAGATTGGTCCTGTAAATTCATTATTATCACGATTTATATATTGTATTACTTTTTTCATTAATTCGGCACATTGATTAATATCTTCTTGGTTTAAAAATGGTAATAGACCTGTTTCAAAACTTAAACATCCCATTCCACCTGTTCCTGGTCCTTTGTCCTCATCAAATCTATATGGATAATCAAAAGTAGTTGGTGTTATAACAAGATTTTTTCCGTCTGTTAATCCTGTTACTGTAAATTCTCTTCCTTCTACTTTATCTTGTACTATAACTACTCCACTACCTTCTAAACATGATAGTGCATATGTGTATCCTTCTTCTTTACCTTTAAAATGTATTCCTCCTACTTTTACACCTTTTCCACCTGTTAATCCTTCTGGTTTTATAACAAAATTATCATCTTTATAATTTTCATCTATTACTTTTCTTAATTCTTCTTTGCTTCTTATTTCAAAGTTCTTTATTACCATTTCTGGTGCTATTTTTTGTACTATGTCTAAAGCATATGTTTTGCTCCATTCTATTTTTGACCCTAATGATGTTGGTCCAAATGTTTGTAGTCCTAATTCTCTTGCTAAGTTTATTAATCCATCTCTTAATAAGTTATCACTACTTATTACACAGTTTTCTATATTTTCGTCTTGTATAAATTTTTTTACTAATTCTTTGTCAAATGGGTCTCCTATTAATATTTTTCCATTTGATTTTTGTGAAAATTCTGAAATTGTTGGATTTTCATATGGCATTATACAATATAATTCAAATCCCTCTGATATTTTTTCAGCGATTACTGCTTCTCTTGCTCCATTTCCTAGTAATATACATTTCTCCATTTTAATCTCTCCTTTATTATAAGCTTATTAATTTTTAAAATAAAAGTCGCTTCTCCACGCGGACGCCTTCGCCAAGTGAAATTTGCTTTGCAAATTTCCCATGCTACGCCGCCCCTACATCACTCTACTGTAAATTAGGAAATCCTAAAGGCATCATTCTAATTTACAGTATACCTTACGACATAAATACTTGTTCAAATTCTTCTTGTGTTATTGTCTCTTTTTCTAATAGTATTTGTGCTATTTGATGTAATTTTGCCATATTTGCATTTAATATTTGTTGCGCTCTAACATATGCTGTATCTATTATAGTTTTTATTTCTGTTCCTATTTCGTCTTCTATATTATGCCCAAATAATCGTAATTCTTCTGGTGTATCTACTACTAATGATATTGGTCCTAATGTATCACTCATTCCATATACTGTTATCATATTTCTTGCAATTTTTGTGGCTACTTCTATATCATTACTTGCTCCTGTTGATATATCATTTAATACTAATCTTTCTGCTGCACGTCCACCTAAAAGTGAAATTAGTTTTTCTTCCATTTCTGTTTTTGATACATAATATTTATCTTCATCTGATTTATACATTGTATATCCACCAGCAACTCCTCTTGGTATAATTGATATTTCTTTTACATCTGTTACTGTTGGAAGGAATTTACTAACTATAGCATGTCCTGCTTCATGATATGCTGTTAATTTTTTATCTTTTTCTGACATTAATCTACTTGTTTTTTGTAATCCAACTGTTACTTTTTTTATGGCTTCTTCTATATCTTCTTTTTGTATTGCTTCATGGTCATTTACTGTTGCAATTATTGCTGCCTCATTTAATATATTACTTAATTCTGCTCCAGTAAATCCTGCTGTGTCATCTGCAATATCTGCTAAATCTATATCATCTGCAAATTTTTTGTCTTTTGCATGTATTTGTAAAATTTGCTCTCTACCTTTTATATCTGGTGGTGCTACTGTTATTTGTCTATCAAATCTTCCTGGTCTTAATAGGGCTTTATCTAACATCTCTGGTCTATTTGTTGCTGCTAATACTATTATTGCATTATCAGTTTCAAATCCGTCCATTTCAACTAATAATTGATTTAATGTTTGGTTATTTTCTGATTCTGCTCCACTTCCTCCTGTTCTTCTTGAACCTATTGCATCTATCTCATCTATAAAAATTATACATGGAGATAATTTTTTTGCTTTTGAGAATAATTTTCTTACACGTGATGCTCCAAGTCCTGCAAACATTTCTATGAATTCCGAACCACTCATTGCTATGAACGGAACTCCTGCTTCTCCTGCAACTGCTTTTGCTAACAATGTTTTTCCTGTTCCTGGTTTTCCACAAAGTAGAACTCCTCTTGGAATTTTTGCTCCCATGTCTCTAAATTTTTTAGGGTCTTTTAGAAATCCAACTATTTCAACTAGTTCATTTTTTTCTTCTTCTAACCCAGCAATATCTTCAAATTTTACACTGCTTTTGTTTTCTTCACCATCATATACTACACCTTTATCTCCAAGTCCTTGCATTTGAAATATCATCACAAATAAAGCTATCATTAATATTGTTGGTATAATTGACCATGCTTTGCTTGCTATTGTTGTAATTATACTTGCTGGTTTTTGCTCTAAGTTAATGTCCTTTCCTTCCATTTTTTTATTCTGTACATGTTCCATAAATGCTTGTATACTAGGTACTATTACAGTTTCTGTATCTTCTTCTTTTTCTCTTTCTTTTAGTGTTACCTTTAATGTAGTTGAACCATATGTCATTTCCATTTTTTCAATTTTGTCTTGTTCTAAGTAATCTAATAATGTAGTATATGGTAAGTTTTCTTTGTTCTTTGTGTCTGAGTATATTACCAATAAAGCTGTAAGTGCTATTAATGCAATTAGTAATATTGTGAGTAATACAACTAGCATTTTTTTCTTATTATTTTTTTCTTTTCTTGGTTCTTTTTTCATTATAAAATTCCTTCCATATTTTATATTAGCTAATTAGCCTTCTGTCTGTTCTTTTAAGTCATTTTCTTCATTAGAGTCATCCTCTTTTTTTTCTTCTGTATTTTCCTCTTTTGTTTCTTCCTGTTCTTCTAATGTTTCTTTTTCTTCTTTTTGCTCTTCCATTTTTATTCTTATTAATTCGTTTTGCATGTTTATAAAGTCTGTTTTTATTATAAGTATAGCTACACAAATATATATATAAGATATTGTTGTATACATCCATGAAAAATATTGTATTACTAAACCTGTGGTGTTATTTAGTATAATATATATTAATTCTAGTATTGTAGGTAAAGTAAGGGCATATATTCCCATTCTATATGTTTCACTAAATTTCATTTTTAATTTCAATATCATTGCAAGTAATTGTCCCATTACAGCTAATACAACTGCATTTAATAATATATAGATAAAATACTGTATAAATTCTACTATAAATACTGCTATGCCTAAATAAACACATATAATTGGATTATTAAGATTATTCAATATTTCTTCTTTACTCATATTATCAATATTATAATCCGAATATTGCATTGTTGTAAATTGATTTTCATTACTTTGTGTTGATATAAATATTTCTATTTTATCTTTTAATAATATAAATCCATAATCATATAATTTTACCTTATTTCTATATTCCTCTATATTTGGTTCTTCACTAGTATCAACTATAATAATTGGTATCATATTTTTGTCATCATTATAAATTGAGTATTCACCATTATTATAACTTAGTGTTTTATTATTAAAATTTATATCTTCTATATTTTCTTTTAAATATGAAACACCTTGTGAAATTTTTGATTTAAAGGATGTTATATAAATAGTTGTAACAATTATTGAAAATATTAAAACTAATATCGCTAAATACTTTATCGCTTTTGATATTGGCTCTATTGCAAATTGTGTATAAGTTTCAAAATTAGTTATTGCTTTATATGCTCTAACAAAAAAATTCATTTTTTTATTATTTGATTTTTCCATTACTTTACATCAATCCCTCCAACACTATTCCTATGCTTTTTCTACTTCCATTCCGTTTTTTGTATCTTTTACTGAATATCCTAATTCAATTATCCTATCTCTTAATTTATCAGATAGCTCCCACTCTTTATTTTCTCTTGCATTTTTTCTTTGCTCAATTAATTCTTTTATTTCTTCTGGTAAATCTATACTATTTTTATCAATTTCATCTATTTTTAAACCTAAAACTTCATCAAACTTTTCTAATAGCTCTGAAAGTTTTTTTGTTTTAATTGGATATTTTATAACGTCCCAAACTATTCCCATTGCCATTGGCATATTTAAGTCATCATTTATTGCTTCTTCAAATTTTGTTTTAAATTCATTTATTATATCTTCACTAATATCTTCTTTACCTTCTTTATGCTTATTATATCCATCTTTTAATCTAACATAAGCTTTATTTGTAGCCTCAATTCCTTCAAAAGTAAAATTTATATTATTTCTATAATGTGATGAAAAACAAAATAGTTTGAATGCTAAAGGATTTATGCCTTTTTCACTTAAAGTTGATACTGTATAAACATTTCCTAAACTTTTAGACATTTTTCCACCATCAACTTGTAAATAATTACAGTGCATCCAATATTTAGCTGGTATTTTACCATTTGCTCCTTTTGATTGTGCAATTTCATTTTCATGATGTGTCGGAATATGGTCTATACCTCCTGTATGAATATCAAATTCATCTCCTAAATATTCTCTACTCATTGCTGAACATTCTATATGCCATCCTGGATAAGATAACCCCCAAGGACTTTCCCATTTCATTATATGATTTTCTGGTGCTTTTATCCAAATTGCAAAGTCTTCTGGATTTCTTTTTTCATCATCTACTGCAATTCTTGCTCCTGCTATCTGCTCATCAATTTTTCTTGTTGATAATACTGGATATTTGTCTAGTTTTGATATATCAAAGTATATTCCCCTACTTGTTTCATATGCATATCCATTTTCTACAATCTCCTTAACAAATTGTAGCATTCCTTTAATATGGTCTGTTGCTTTACATATTATTTCTGGTCTATCTATATTTAATATATCAAAGTCTTTAAAGAATGCATCTGTATAAAATTTAGCAATTTCATATGGGTTTTTATTCTCCTTTTTAGCTGCTTTTAGCATTTTATCTTCACCTTCATCTGCATCTGATTCAAGGTGCCCAACATCTGTAATATTCATAGCGTGTTTAAGTTTATATCCATTATATTTTAAGACTCTTCTTAATGTGTCCATAAATATGTATGTTCTAAAGTTTCCTATATGTGCATAACTGTACACTGTTGGTCCACAAGAATAAATTTTTACATCTTCTTTATTTAAAGGCTTAAACTCTTCTTTTTCTCTAGTTAAAGTATTATATATCTTTAATCCCATAATATTTCCTTTCTTAATGGTATCTTCAAAATATATGGGACATATAATCCCATATATTTTATACCTATTTTTTTACTGAGTTGTATTATTTACGGTGTTTCCTCCTGTTGGCGGAACTGTATTATTTCCTTCTGGTGGTATTGTATTTCCTCCTTCTGGTGGTTTTGTTGTATTATTTCCTCCTGATGGGTTATCTGGGTCTGTTGTATTATTTCCTTCTGATGGATTACCTGGGTCTACTGTATTGTTTCCCTCTGGTGGATTTGTTGGATTATTAGGCTCTTCTGGATTATTTGGGTCTGTTGGATTTTCTCCTTCTGGTGGTTCTTGTGGAGTTTGTGGTCCATGTGGACATGTCTCTGTTGGTAAAGGTATACTTTCACTATCTGCACTAAACATACCCGTTGAACCATTTTCATTTTCCTTCTTTATGAATAATTTTTTGACTACATATGGACATCCTTCATGTGCTAATAATCCTGTTTCACTACATATAGCCGTTTCACTATGTGATGAACATGATGTTTTAGGAACTGTACCTGTTACAAAATATTCTGTATATACTGTTCCTGAACTGCTACATAATCCCGTAGCAAGTAATCCTGATTTTGAACAAACTTTTGCTGTTGTTATTCCTGATGGCATTTCAAATCTTTTTTGTTCTAGTCCTTCATGTGCTTTTTTCATAATTGATGCCCATCTTCTTGCTACTGTACCACTTCCTGGTGCTTTTACTCTTCCAATTTCATTTTTTTCATAACTATCATATCCAAAATACATTGATGCTGTATAGTAAGGCGTAAATCCACAGAACCATGTGTATAAAGAATCATTTGATGTTCCCGTTTTTCCTGATGTTTGATATCCCTTTAATACTGCACCTGTTGCAGTTGCTCCACTTGCTCCTGTTAATCCTGTTCCTGTTGGTTCTGTGAGTAATGATTGAAGTATCCATGCATTTTGTTCTGAGAATACTCTATGTGTTTCTTGTTGTTTTTCTATTAATACTTTTCCTGCTGATGATTCTACTTTTGTATAATATGTAGGTTCTATATAAACTCCATAATTTGCTATTGTAGCATATGCTGCTGCCATTTCAAGTGGACTTACACCATTTGTTAAACCTCCTAATGCTAGAGATAGTCCTTCATCTCCTGCAAGTGAACTTATACCCATAGCTTTTAAATATTCAGCTGATTTTTCTGGAGTTAATTTTGCCATCATTCTTACTTCTGGTAGATTCCTAGAAACTCTTAAAATCCATCTAATATTCATAAGTCCATAATATCCATCTTGTTTATCATTATGTGGTGACCAACTTCCAAAGGTTATTGGGCTATCTTCTGCAACTGATGCTGCTGTAATTAAACCTTCTTGTAGTGATGGTGCAATAACTGCTAATGGTTTTATTGATGAACCTGGTTGTGAACCATTTTCAACCATTCTGTTAACTCCCCATGCTGTTTTTTCGCCTAAAGCTCCTGCACCTGCAACTATATATCCTGTAGAATGGTCTATTAATACCATTGCTGATTGTATTTGCTCTTTTACTTTGGATTCTTTTCCTTCTTCATCCTTTTTAGTGACTGTTTTTGTTGTTATCCAATCCTTATTTAAGTAAGCGTCTTGCACTGTTTTTTGTAAGTTTGTATCTTGTGTTGTATGTATTGTGTATGCTCCACCATATAAGTGTAGTTTTGCTTCTTCTTCTGACCAGTTATTTTTTGCCATTAATTCTTTTAATACCTGTCTTATTGCTGCTTCTGTATGATATGAATGGTTTGAATTGCTTGATGTGGTTCCTTGTTCAAATTTAATTCCTGCTTCTATTTCTTCTAATGCTTTTTTGTATTCATCATCACTTAATCGTCCTAATTCGTTCATCTTATAACATACGTTTGTTACTCTTTTATTTATTCTTGTTGTTTTTGCTTCATCTGTTCCATATCCATGATCTCCAAACGGATTATATGTACTAGGTGCATTTGTAATTCCCGCTAAATATGCCGCTTCAACTACTGTAAGGTCTTGCGCTGATTTGTTAAAATATTTTCTTGATGCCATCTCTACTCCATATACATCTCCACCTAAAGGAATTAGGTTTAAGTATAGTTCTAGTATTTGATCTTTTGACCAAATTTTTTCTAATTGATATGCTCTAGCCATTTCTTTGACTTTTCTTAGTACTCCATTTATTCCTTTGCTATCATCTTCTCCTGTTAAATTTTTTACACATTGTTGAGTTATAGTACTTCCACCATATGATGAACTACCTTTATGTGTTACAAATGTTAAAGTTGCACCTAATGTTCTTTTTAAGTCAACTCCTTTATGTGTTTCAAATCTTTCATCTTCTATTGATATGAATGCTTGTTCTAAGTATTTAGACATCTCATCTTTACTTATTATTATCCTGTTTTCATCTCCATTTAATGTTCCAATTACATTACCATCCATGTCTACAATGGTTGAATTTGCAAATTCTATCTCTAAGTCTTCTTCTGATAAAGACCATTCTCCTTTTATTAGTCCAAATACTACTCCGAATAGTACTCCTACTGCTATAACTCCTAATATTAATATTGTTAAAAATGTAATTAATATTATTTTCTTTAACTTTTTATTTCCTTTTTTATTTTCCTTTTTGTTTTTTTCTTTTTTCCCCTTTTTGTGTTTTTTATTTTTTATTTTTTCATCACTCATAGTTTATTTCTTCCTTTCTTAGGTACTCAGGTCTTGTACCCATATAGGTATAAATATTTTATATTATATTACAAAATAATTAAAAGATAAAGTATTTTATGAAATATTTATTAATTTTTGTTATAGTTTATTACAATTTTCAGTCAATCAAATAGTTCATCATATTAAATTTTTTCTTTAATTTTCGTAAGTAACTCATTAAATAAAAATTTCTGCCTTCTTCTTTGTATTGGTGCTATATAGTATTCCATATTGTCTTTTGTTGCAATTACTATATACTTATTTTTATTTGTACTTCCAAATACCCTTTTAGATATACTAACCTGCTCTATATCTTTAAAAGCAATAATATCAAATCCTGCATAATAACTAAATATATAATTTGCTGATAAATAAACTTTTAATTTTTTATAACTTATTAATTTTTCACTTTCAAATTCTTTTATAGCTTCTTCTAATATTCCTTTTGCTTTTAATGTATTAAGACTTCTATCTATATTTTTTCTTATACGCTTATTTATAAATAGACACATAATCACTATTATTATAAAAAATGCATCCAAGATAAATAACTTTTTTGCATTATTTTCTTCTTCTATAACTGTATCTATATAATATCCTCCAAATACCTTCTCAAAATTATTGTTATTTGCAATTTCTTCATTAAATATAGTATTTAAACTTTTGTTTAAAGCACCCCTTAAACTAGAAGAACTTAATTGAACATTACCTGCAATCTCTCTTCCTTCTAATGACTTCACTGAATTATCATCTACATCTTTCCCAAGTATTGGTATTTCTATATTATCCTGCTTTAATCTTATAATAAACATGTCATTTTCTTTTCCAACTGCTACATAATAACCTGAAATAATTTCATCTTTAGAATCCTTGACTTGTACTAATGGTCCCATTAAGTAGTACACTGTTGTTTTTGCATATTTACCTAATTTTTTATTTTTTTTGAACTCTACATATTCAATATCTTTTGGTATTAATTGGATTATAGCACATATAAATATTATTACTGCAATTATTAGTGTAAATATTGCTAATGGTATCTTTTTATTCTTTATTTGTTTTATTTTTTTGTCAAATGTTTCCATATCTTAACCATTCCTCCTAATTTCTAATGTAAAATTTTTTTATTCTTTTTATATTTTATATTAATATAATATCTTATTTGCTTTCTTTTTTCAATATATATTAAATTTTGTTTAATTTTCTTCTTAAAATTATATAATGGAAACCATACAATATTTATGTATTTATATTTTTTATGATTATTAAAAGCACGGATATTTCCGTGCTATAGATTATTCATTATTTTTAGCATTTGGTCCACAATGACATATATTTTCCACAGTATTAGACACTTCTATACTTGTTACTTTTGAGTCATTTACTAAGTTTCCAACTGTTATCATTCCAACTACTTTATTGTTATCTAATACAGGTATTCTTTTTATTTGCATTGTTCCCATTAATTTTTCTGCTTCATTTACTTCATCATTACTATTACAACAACAAACATCTGTAGTCATTATTTCACTTATTGGTGTAGTTTTTGAGTCTTTTCCACATGCAACACTTCTTAATACAATATCTCTATCTGTTATTAGTCCTACAATACTATTTGTATTATCACATACAGGTAAACAACCTATATGGTTTGAACACATTTTTTTTGCTACATCTTGAATTGTTGTCTCTGGTGTACAATTGCATACTGAATTTGTCATACAATCTTTAACTTTCATAATAATATCAATCCTTTCTTAAAAACAAAATATATTTTGTTTTTATTTGTTATTATTATGTGTAGTTATATTCTTTTTATTCTTTACAAATATGTTCTTGTATAGATTTTGCTATAGCTTCAATATATGCTTTTTGATTGTTTAACATATTATTTAAGTCTGTTTTATTTATTATATATCCTAATTCTATTAAATAGCTTTCTACACCTATATTTGAATCGTAAAACATATTTGTTCCAAGTCCTTTATTTCTTCCATCAATATATGCTCCAGTTGTTTTACCTCCAACTTCTCTTATCATATATAAATATGGTGTAGATGTCGTTATATTATATGGTTCAAATCCTTTTTTATTAGCACTCTCTGCTGATTCTATGATTTCAGCTTCTGTAAATGTTCTAACATAAACACCATCTGACACTTTATCTGTATTTCTCGTTGAATATGTGGTTTTTGCTATACTAACAATATTGTCTGCTAGTGATTGTGCAATTTTTAAGGCTGCATTTGATGGAGCATATATTTCTGTACCACTTAATGTATTAGTATCAAAACTATTAACATGAACTGAAAAATTGTATTTTACTTTTGCCCTACCTACAATGTTAACTCTTCCTTCAAAATCATATACACTATAAACACCGAATTTGCTAGTTTCTGATGTATCTTCTGTTCCATCTCTTGTTAATATTACTTTTAATCCTAAATCTTCTAATTTTTGTTTTAATTCTGCACTATATTTCATTGCTATTTCTGCTTCTTTATATTTTCCTGAAATTGCCCCTGGATCGCTTCCACCATGTCCTGGGTCAATAGAAATATCATAAACACTTGCAGGTAACTTTGCTTTTGCTACACTAAACTTAATGTAAGACATATCCTCATCATTGGATTTAAAAACATCAAATCCTATATTTATCTTTTTATTAGATTTATTTTTCGTAATAGTATAATACTCCAAATCTTCATAATTAGTATTATTTTTCATGGAATAGTACTTTATTTCATCATTTGAATATTTTATTTTTAAAAACAGAAAATACTCTCCGCTTTTAATGTCCTCTAAATATAGTCCTTCATTTATAAGTTTTGACGTCTTAACCGCTAATTCATTTCCATCAATTTCATAAATTGCCTCATACTCTTTTTCATTTTCTGAAATATCAACCAATGTAAACTTAACATCTTTTATACTATTTGTTGATATTTGTTTTATCTTACCCTCCACATTAAAATGTGTTCCATATAAATAATAATTATTAATTTCTACTATTTCTTTTTCAATATTTGCTAAAATTTTCCTTTTTTGTTCTTTACTGTATAAATATGAAACTCCTATAAAAATACCTACCAAAATACAAAGGAATAATAGTATTGCTAAAAAGTTTGGTTTTCTCCTTTTTTTCATAAAAGTTATTCTCCTTTCGGTTTTTTAGTTATCTCTAATTTCATATTCATATGCACATATTGTTTTAGTTTTTACGTCTTGTTCACTAATTGATATATTTATCCTAAATAATTTTTGCCTTTTTAATTCTATATCTAATTTACTAATATCTAATAGTATTTCATCTGATATATCCATTCCAATAGGTAAAGTTTCATTAAAATTATCGTAATAAATTATATTAGATAATCCTATTGCTGGACTTGTAGATTTTAAATGTATAGTATATAAATTAATTATAGGTTCATCTTTTATTTTTTGTAAAGCATTTTCGGGATTAATATTAAAAATCCCATAACCTTCTGTATTTAATGATTTTTCTGAAACTTGATATACTTTTAATTTTATTCCTAAATTATTTTTTTCATAAATCTTGTCTAGTGAATTAATAATACCATGAAGCTGTGATACAAAGTCTATTGTATCAGTTTCTTTATTAACTTTTAGTATTTTATATTCTTCTTTTTTATTCTCTCTATGTTTCTTATTTTTTATTATATTTATTTTAGTCATATCTTCTACTGAGCTACCAAATATATCAAATTCTTCTTTTCCAAATAATAATTCAATACTTTTTAAATCGTTTTTTATATCTTCTAGTTCTGCTGTAAAATTGTATTGCTTACCATTTTTTATAGCATTCATGGGATTTAAAAACTTTTTTACTGCTAAAAATATATTGTCTGTATCTTCTTTTGTTAGCACTTTTCTTTGCAATTCATCTATTCTTATAGAAATTTCTTCTATGTCTTCTATGTAATCAAAATATGGCTCTGATATTTTATTTTTTTCTTCTTTCTTTTCTTCTATGGTTCCACTTTCTAGTGCTAATCCATTATCTTTATTGGCAAATCTCCAAAATTCAAAAATGCTTTTTCTATGGCTATCTATTTCTTCTATAAATTTTGTAGCATTATTGATTTTGACTTTTAATTGGTTATTCTTTATTTCTAATGCTGTTTTATCCATTTTAATATTTTTAACAGTATTAGAAATTTCATTTAATTCTTTACACAATTTTATTAAATCTTCTATTGTATAAAACTCTTTTTCATATTCTGGTTTTATTTCTTCTTCGTTTATTTCAATTTTTGGTTCTGGTAACTCTAATCTATTACTTATTTCCTCTTTTAATTTTCCTTTAAAGAAATATCTAACTTTTCCAAAGAATGTTTTTCTACATTTTAAATATGTTGCTACCTGATTCTGTTTTAGCAGGTATTCTTTTTCTCTTTCTGATTCTATTCTTTTTAAGTTATCTAATACTTCTTTTAATATTTTTTCTTCCTTTTTTAATATACGAAGATATTCTGATTTCTTTTTATATTCTTCTTTTATAAAGTTTCCTAAAATTTCATATGTTATTATTTTTGAATTATATACTAATTCTAATCCACCATTTTGAGATATTTGTACTTCAAATTTATAATCATGTGGAAATTCTGTTTCTAATATGAATAATGCTTTTATTAGTTTGAAAAATTTTGTTACACTTTCTTTATTATCTAGCTTTATCTTGTAAATACTTTCTAATTTTCCATAAACTACTGTTTTTCCACATATTTGTATTGATGAATTTCCATCTTTATCATATATTTCATATATCATCGGCCATTCACTAGTAAATTTCAATACATATTTTTCTAAATCTTTGAATTCTTCTTTAGTTAATAGATTGCTTGAATAATCCATATAACTTATTGGCACAAATATTTTTTTATTTTCATTTCTATTTTTTAATTGTTCTCTCAATAAATAGAAAAAGCTTCCATATTCTTTGTCTTCGGTTGTTACCAACATAAAATATTTATGCAAGTGTTTAGAATAATATATCTCCCACATATAATTTTTATCATATTTTATTAAAAATGGTATTTCATTATTTAATTTATCCTGTTGTTCACTTATTTCTTCTATTTCTTCTATTTCAATATCTTGTAACATCTTTAAAAAAGTGCTATGTTTTATTATATCTTCTTCATTTTCTGGCACAAGATATGAATATATTGGACTAATATTTTGATATTTTTCTTGTATTGAATTCATTCTATTAGTTTTTGTAAAAATTATTTGTATGTCATTAATTGGTACATACTGATAAACCTTATATTCTCCTTCTGAATATGTTTTCTCTGGTACAAAATCTAAGTTTTCTGTATTTTTTAAAAATTCAGGGATATTATTAAAATCAAGCCCTATATAATCTAACTTTTTTTGTAATTTTTCTATCTCTTCATTAGTTTCTTCAGACATTTCTATCCTCCATAAATAATTTTGTAATTAGTATATCACAAACTTTTATAATAGGCAATTATTTATCAAATTTCGTGAAAATTTCCCTAAAATTATTGTTTTTTGAAATATATACAAGTTCCGTTTTCTAATCTTTCTACTATCATAGCATCATTGCTATTTATATTAATGCTTTCTAAGCATTCTAATACTTTTGTTTCTCCATTATTAGACTTTAACAATGCTTTTTCTCCATTTCCATATATATTATATGTTCCTTGTAAATCGTTAATTTTTTCAACAGAATATATGCCTATAAACTCTGAATATGTTCCATTATGGTTTAATATCAATTCTCCACCATATGCTATTCCAGAGCCATAAACTTGAGATAAAGGAATTTCTTGTCCTCCATATTCTACTTTAAATGGTTTCCATTTTCCTACTAGTTTATTTATTTCTTCTTCGTTATAAGTAGAACTTGAATTAATATATTCTCTATCAATTAAGTTTTTCTTTTCTGAAGAACTATTAAAGTTATAATATTCGTTTGCTTCATCTTCAAGTTTTTTTCTATTTATAAGTTCTTCACTTTGTTGCATTTTTTTTATAATATATTCTGGGAATATTTCTTTTACAGATTCATCATAATTTATACCATCTACTGGTATTTGATAGTTTGTTATTGTATTATCTTTTATTGTAAATTTATAAGCTATTAAACTTTCATTCTTTACTAATTCTTCTTGTACAGAGTAACTTTGAATTAAAGCTAATACATATACATATTTTTCCTCTCCATTTTCTTCAATTCCCAGTTTTCCTATATCTAAAAATACTTTAAAATTATCACTATCATTTGCAAATTCGGGGTTTTCTGAATAATGATTTTCCTCCTCTAATTTAATAAGGTATTGTTCTATTTGTTCATATATTTTATCTTCATCTGAAAAAGAATAAGCATTTATTTCATTTGTTGTTTTTAATAAAAATGGGCTTATAACACATAGTAAAATAGTTATAATAAATATTATAATAGATATTCTATATTTTTTTAATTTTGTAGATAATTTTATCATCTTTATTCTTTTTTCCATACTTTTATTATCATCTATAATGCATAACATTTTATTTGCTAGTTGCTCATTTTGATATGTTTGTAATAAATTTATTAATGTTAATCCATATTTCTTTTTTTCATCTTTATCCATTTTACTTAAAGCTATTTCATCTGTTGCAAGTTCCATTTCTTGTCTTATCTTTTTAAAAAGAGCATATACAAATGGATTAAACCAATGTAAAGATGTAATTATTATTAATATAAAATTAGTTATCATATCCTTTCTTTTATAATGTGATAATTCATGCATAAATACATTTTCTATAATTTCATCTTCTTTTTCTGTAAAGCCCTCTGGAATTAATATTTTTGGATAAATTATTCCATAAATACATGGAGAAGTATTAACTTTTTGGTTTCTGATTTCTATATTTTTGTTTATTTTTAGTTTTCTCTTACACTTTCTCTGTATAGCTTTAATTCTATAATCTTTAACTTTTTTAGTTTTTCTTACTTTTGTGACTAGATTTATATTTCCTATTATAAATATGAGTAATCCCATTGTAGAAACTATTAACCATAATAGTGGTATTGTTATATTTAATATGATTTGTTTTATATCATGTTTTGGATTTTCATTATTTTGGATTTCTTCTAATTGTACTGTTTGTGGTTCTGTCAATTTATATGTACCTTCATTTAATTCTTTATACTCTATTGTTTCTACTTTATTAAAAATATTTTCTACTTTGTCTATGGTTGAACTTATAGGTATGTTATTATGGATTTTTATTTCAGTTCTTTGTATTGGTATCATTAAGAATACTAGTGGTATTATCCACATTAAAGATTTCCATTTTGCTGAAAGTTTATTATCAAAAAGTTTTGTTAGTATTAAAATTAGTATTCCTAATATGGTACCTATAATTGACATATATAATATTTTATAAAATATTGGAGATATAATTTTACCTACATTTATTAATATTTTTAACATTTTAGTCCTCACTTTCTAATATGTCTATTAGTTTTTGTAATTCTTCTTTTGATACTTTTTTATTTTCTACAAAATTTAATAATAAGTTTCCAGTTTTTCCATTATATAGTTTTTTTAGAAAGCTGTCGTTTTGATTAGATAGAAATTTCTCTTTTTCCACTCTTGGCACATATACAGTGTCTTTTAAATTTATCTTTTTTGATTCAACAGAACCCTTTAGTATTAATCTTCTTAATAAAGTTTTTACAGTATTTCTATTTTTATCTGTTTCTCCTTTTAATTCTTCTATAATGCTATTTAAGTCACATTCCTTATTTTTCCATAATACTTGCATAATCTCTAGCTCTGCATCTGTAATATCATATTTATTTGGCATTATTCTCTCCTTTCTGTAAGATTACAAATGTAAGATTATAATATCTTAATTATTTTGTCAAGTAATTTATTCACAGTTTTCAATTGTAAGGAGAAAAGCTATAGTTTCTAGCTATTAATAAAATATATTTCATACCATTTGATAAAACAATATATTGCCCAAATTTTCTTATAGTTATCTTTTTTATGATTTCTATGTTGCTCTAATAATTTGATTACATATTTTTGGTTAAAAAATTCACTAACAAAGTCTTGTTCTATTGTTTGCTTTATTTCGCTATACACTACATCTTCTCTTATCCATTCCCTTATTGGTACTGGAAAACCTAATTTTTTCTTTTTATAAGCTTCATTCAGAATATCTTTTTTACTCGCTTCTCTTAATGCAATTTTTGTATTATCTTTTGATAATTTACATTTTAATGGCATTGTACTTGCTACCTTAAAAACTTCTTTATCTATAAAAGGGGTTCTTGCTTCAATTGAATTTGCCATTGTCATTTTATCTACTTTTAAAAGAATATTTTTCACAAGCCAATATTTTATATCTACTGCCTGCATTTTTACAATATCGCTTTTATCTCTATTTTTATCAAATAAAGATTTTGTTATATCTTTATTTTTTATTTTACTTTTAAAACTTAAAACTTTATTTATCTCTTCATCACTAAATATTTTATTTACTCCTACATAATCATTTTCTAGTTTAATACCTCTACGTACAATAAAATTACGTCCTTTAAATTCTGGTAAATAACTAAAAATTCTGGATAACGAATGGCGGATTAAATATGGTATTTTATCATATGCTTTATAATCTACCACTTCTCTATATGTATTATATCCCCCAAAAAATTCATCTGCCCCTTCTCCAGACATTATAACCTTTACATCATTACTTGCTAATTTTGATACAAAATATAAAGCTATAGCCGATGGGTCAGCACATGGTTCATCCATGTGATATAACATTTTTTCAACTCCATCCATATATTCTTTTTGAGATACTTTTTTGCTTATATTCTTAATTCCTAATGTTTCTGCTAATTTTTTTGTGTATCTTATTTCGCTATATTTTGGTAAGTTATATCCTATTGTATATGTTTTGTTTGGTTTTGCTAAACTCACAATATATGAAGAATCAATTCCACTAGATAAAAATGCCCCAACCTCAACATCACTTATTTTATGATATTCTACTGAACTTTTCATTGTTTTACTTATTTCTTCTACTACATCGTCAAATTCTCTATTCTGTTCCCTTAAATCTATCTCATAATATTGTTCTATATTTATTTTATTATCTTTTAATGTTAATGTATGTCCTGGTTCTAAACAATATACACCTTTGAAGAATGTTTCATTTGTTGGTGTAAAACTAAAAGATAGATATAGATTAATTAAATCTTTGTTCAATATTTTTTCAAATTTTGGGTGTTCTAAAAATGCTTTTATTTCTGAAGCAAACATAAATACATCTTCATTTTTATAATAATATAATGGTTTTATTCCAAAATTATCACGAGCACAAAATAAAGTTTTGTTTTCTTTATCCCAAATAGTAAATGCAAACATTCCTCTCAATTTTTCAGGAAGATTATTTCCCCATTCTTCATACCCATGTAATAGTATTTCTGTATCACTATCAGTTTCAAATTTATAATTTTTTTCTATTAACTCTGCTTTTAATTCCATATAATTATATATTTCACCATTAAATATGACTACGAATTTTTTATTACTAATTGGTTGTTTCCCATTATCTAAATCTATGATTGATAACCTACGATGACCTAATGCAATATTTTCATCTATATAAAATCCTTCTTCATCTGGTCCACGATGAATTAGTTTATCTGTCATCTTTTTTATTATTATTCCTTTTTCTCCTTTTTGGCTTACAAATCCTACTATCCCACACATAATATTTCCTCCAATACTTCAATTATAAGATTACAGATGTAATCTTATAATATAGATTACATCTGTAATCCGATTTTGTCAAGTATTTTTTTTAATTTTATATGATGATTTATCTAACAATACAAGTGTATTGCTACCTTTTCTTTTTCCAGTTTAAGTTTCCGAATGTCAATATGAAATCTCAAAGTTATTAGCGTTTAATGCCTATTATACTCTAGGACATTAAAACTTTCCTAGAATATAACAAAAACATCCAACTTATATTAAGCTGGATGTTTTTGTTATATTTCTTTATTTTAGAAAAAATTTTATTTCGCATACTCTATTGCTCTAGATTCTCTTATTACATTAACTTTTATTTGTCCTGGATATTCCATTTCACTTTCTACACGTTTTGCTACATCTCTTGCCATTAATGTCATTTCTGCTTCTGAAACTTTTTCAGGTTTAACAATAATTCTTACTTCACGTCCTGCTTGGATTGCATAAGATTTATCAACGCCTTCAAAAGAATCTGCAATTTCTTCAAGTTTTTCCAATCTTTTTATATATGCTTCTAAGGTCTCTCTTCTTGCTCCAGGTCTTGATGCAGAAATTGCATCAGCAGCTTGTACTAGTACTGCCTCTAAAGTTAATGGTTCAACATCTCCATGATGTGCTTGTACCGCATTTATTACTAATTCATTTTCTTTGAATTTTTTAAGTACATCTACACCTATTTCCACATGTGTTCCTTCCATATCATGATCTAATGCTTTTCCTATATCATGTAATAACCCCGCTCTAGCTGCACGTTTAGAATCTAATCCCAATTCTTCAGCCATAATTCTTGCAAGATTCGATACCTCAATAGAATGATTTAATACATTCTGACCATAGCTTGTTCTATATTTTAATTTACCAATAAGTTTTATAAGTTCATTATTTAATCCAATTACCCCAGTTTCAAGAGTTGCTCTTTCTCCTTCTGATTTAATCGTATTTGCAACTTCTTCTTTTGCTTTTTCAACTGTTTCTTCTATTTTCGCTGGATGTATTCTTCCATCTTCAATTAATTTCTCCAAAGCAATTTTAGCAACTTCTCTTCTTAATGGATCAAATCCTGATATAACTACTGCTTCTGGTGTATCGTCTATAATTAAGTCTATTCCAGTTAATGTTTCTAATGCCTTTATATTTCTACCTTCACGACCGATAATTCTCCCCTTCATATCGTCATTTGGAAGAGCCACTATAGATACTGTAGTTTCTGCTGTATGATCTGCTGCACATTTTTGAACTGTATATGTTAATATTTCTTTTGCTTTCTTATTTGCCTCTTCTTTTATTTGGGTATCCATTTCTTTAAGTAAATTGGCTTTTTCAACTTTTAACTGTTTTTCTGCTTCCGTTAATAACATTGTTTTTGCATCTTCTTCTGATAATTTTGCAATTCTTTCAAGCTCAGATAGTTTTCTTTGCTCTAATTCTTCTAAATTCTTTTTTTGATTTTCAACATCTTGTACTTTTTTTTCTAATTCTTTTTCCTTTTGCTCAAAATTTTCAGTCCTTCTTTCAATGTTTTCTTCTCTCTTTGTTATTCTTGCTTCCTTAGCATTTAAATCACCTGTTCTCTGTCTAATCTCTTTTTCTAAGTCTTCCTTGGCACTTATTATTTCTTCTTTTGCCTTAAAAACCTCTTCTTTTTTTATTGTTTCTGCTTCCTTTTGGGCTAAATCTAATATTCTTTTTGCTTCTCCCTCTGCTCCTTCTACTTTAGACTCTGCTATTCTTTTTCTAATTAATACTCCTAATGGAATAAAAACTATTGCTGAGATTATAAGAGTGGCGATTATGGCAATTATTTCCATATTCATTCCTCTTTTCTATTAAATTTTCAATGTTCAGATAATATATATAACTAATATTTTTTATATTGTATAAGTTTTATTTGTATTATAAAAGCTTTATACAAAATAAATATAGCGAATATTATAGTTTCTTAAATAATTTATTATTTAGAAACTGTTAATTCGGTTATTATTTACTTAGAATATATTTAACCTAGTATATATTTTATATGTAATATTGCCAACTGTCAAGTATTTTTTTATTTTATTTTTGTAGTTATGGTAATACAATTAAAAGAAGCATAAATTTCTATGCTTCTTTCAATTTCTTCCAACTAATCTCTAACCTCTAGTACATTATATCCCAAATTCTCTATTGTTTCCTTTAAAACTTTTTCATCAACTTTTTCTTTTAATATAATTTCTGCCTTTTTCTCTTCAAGTATTACCTTTACTGATTTTACTTGTTTTATTCCTTTTAATTCTTCTTCTACTTTTTTTGCACAATGCATGCAGTGCATACCATCTATGAACATTGTCTTAATTATTTTTTCTCCAAACATAACATTCACCTTTCCAATTTTATATATTTTAATCTTAAAGCATTTAGTATTACTGTAAAACTACTAAGTATCATAGTAAATCCAGCTATCATTGGATTTATAGATATTCCAATAGGTTTTAATAATCCCATGGAAATTGGTATCATTAAGCTATTATAGAAAAATGCCCAAAATAAATTTTGTTTGATATTTCTTATTGTTTTTTTACTAATGTTAATTAAATCTAAAATCTTATTTAAATCGTCTTTCATTAAAATAACATCAGATGAATCCATTGCTATATCTGTTCCACTATTAACACTTACACCAATATCAGCATTTGCTAAAGCTGGACTATCATTTATACCATCCCCACACATCATTACATTTTTATTTTCTTCTTTTAGTTTTTTTATAGTTTCAGCTTTTTGTGATGGTAAAACATTTGAAATTACAATTGAAATGCCAATATTCTTCGCTATAATATTAGCTGTCTCTTTATTATCTCCTGTAAGCATTATTGCTTCTATTTTACTTTTTTTCAATTTTTCTATAACTTTTTTTGCATTTTCTCTTACAATATCATTCACTCCAATAATTGAAATTATAGTTTTGTTCTTTACTACATATATAATGCTATTTCCATTTTCTGCCAGTCTTCTTTCATCTTCTAAATGATTATTTTCTATTTCAAATCGTTTTAATATTTTTTCATTTCCTAATATTATTTCTTCTCCATTTATTGTTCCTGTAATTCCATATCCACTCATATTGTTAAAATCTTCCACTTGTAATGTCTCTATTTTATTTTCTTTTAAATAATCTACAAACGCCTTACTTATTGGATGAGTAGATTTTGTTTCTATGCTTCCAGCAAGCTTTAAAACTTCCTTATCATCTAAATCGCTATAATTAATAATGCTTGCTATTTTTAGTTTTCCATAAGTTAAAGTTCCAGTCTTGTCAAAGACTATTGTATCTATTTTTTCTGCATTTTCTAATATTTCACTCTTTTTAACTAATATTCCATTAACTGCACATATTCCTTCACTTACTACTATTGCTAGTGGTGTTGCTAATCCAAGTGCACATGGACATGCTACTACCAAAATTGTTACAAATGTATTTATTGCTTCATTAAATGTAAATTTTAGCATTAAATAAATTATTAATGTTAAAATAGCAAGAACAATAACTATAGGTACAAAATATCCACTAACTTTGTCTGCTATTTTTGCAATTGGCGCTTTTGTATTTGTTGCTTCTACTACTAATCTAACAATTTCAGATATAGTAGATTCCTTTCCTATTTTTTCTGCTTTATATTCTAAATATCCATCATAATTAATACTTCCTGCAATAACTTTATTCCCTATACTTTTACTAATTGGTTTACTTTCGCCTGTTATAAATGTTTCATCTAAATGTGCTTTTCCACTTGTTATCTTTCCATCTACTGCAATTTTATCTCCTGCATAAGAAATAACTATATCTCCTTTTTTTATTTCATCTATGGTAACTTCTCTTTCTTCTCCATTTACTTTTATAATTGCACTATTAGGAGTAATCTGAACTAATTTCTTTATTGCTTCTTTTGTCTTATCTTTACTAATTCCATCTACATATCTACCAAGTTTTACAAAGAATATAACAATGGCAGCTGATTCAAAGTATAAATTTTCTACATAAAAATTTTGACCTTTATAAATCATTATCATTCCATATATACTATAAAAATAACTACTAAGTACTCCTATCATAACTAATGTATCCATATTAGGTGCTTTATGTTGCAAATTTTTTATTCCATTTTTTATAATATCAAATCCATATATCAAAAAAGCTGTTGTTAAAATAAATAAAACTATTGTATAAATCAAAGGCTGTTTATGCATATTGAGCTTATCTATTATTGGTAATCCCATCATATGTCCCATTGAAATATACAGTAAAATAATTGCTAATACTCCATATACAATAAACTTTATTTTTTCATTTTTATTTCTTGTTTCTTCAATTTCATTATTGTATATTCCTAAGCTTTTGAAGCCTGCTTCTTTTATAAAGTTTTCTACTTTTTTTAGATTTAAAATGTTTTCATCAAATTCAATTAAAGCATTTGCCATTACTAAATTTACACTTGCACTATTTATTCCTTCTTGCTTATTTAAATATTTCTCTAATCCATTTGAACATGCACTGCAACTCATACCATCTATTCTTAAAATTATTTTCTTCATTACCCCTCCTTATATTTACTTGCTTTTAATAGTATAACTCGATTTATTTTTATTTACAATATTTATATTGATTTTTTTGTGTTTTCTATTGAATTAATTATTTTTTTGATATATTATATACTATGTTTTAATATATTTTTACTAAGGAGGAAGTAAAATCATGTCAAGAGTTACAAGAAAAGAAAAAAAACAAGATTTTATAAATGATGAAAATAAAGAAGTTAAGAAGGATATAACAACAAAAACAAATGCGGTATCTACTCAAAAAACAAAAAATAGTGCTAATAAGAAAAGCACTACTAAATCTAATATAAAAAAGGCTTCTACTAAAAACAGTACCACATCTAAAAAGAATACCGCCAAAGCTACTAGTAATGATAATAATTCAATCATTCCCCAAAAACCTTCCCCTATGTTAGAATATTATGATTTACCTTATAGATATAATCAAACTATAGTTAGAATTTTAGCCCAAACTCCTACAACCTTGTTTGTATATTGGGATATTTCTGATGATGATAGAATGATTTTTATAGAAAAATATGGTCAAAATTTTTTCAATATTACAAAACCTGTTTTACTTATTCATAACAAAACTAAAAATATTTCCTTTGAGGTTGAAATTAATGATTTTGCTAATAGTTGGTATTTACATATGCAAGAACCAGATTGTGAATATGAAATAGAACTTGGAAGACGTAATATTGAAAATCCTTCTAAATACACTTATGTTTCTTCTTCTAATAAACTAATTTCACCTAATGACCATGTATTATTTGAAGAAACTGATTTTACAAATATTAAATTCAAAAATGTAAAAACTGGTACTATGGATAATAAAGATTTTGGCAGTATACGTTTTATGACAAATGTAGAAAATATACTTAATAAGAAACACAAAATTTACCAATTTTATAATAATTTTTATAAAGATGAAATTCTAGAAAATAGTAAAATGTTTTCTAATCCATCTTCTAGTAATCCTTCATCTGAAATGTTTTAATATTTTAGAAGAAAGAAAGTGGTCTTGCTATCTAAGCACCTTCGATACAGAATTTTGAAAAGCAAATTTTTCATGTTGGCTACCACTACAGTAGCTTAATTTAATAAAAGGAGAATTATTTATGACTACTAATGAAAAAGGTTATGTTTGTTTTATATTACATGCACATCTACCATTTGTGCACCACCCAGAAAGTGAAGATTATTTAGAAGAACAGTGGTTATTTGAAGCAATCTCTGAAACTTACATACCTTTACTAAAAAATTTTAAAAAATTAGAAAATGAGAGGGTTAATTTTAGAATAACTATGTCTATGACTCCTCCTCTTCTATCTATGCTTAATAATAAAATGTTACAAAAACGTTATATAAAATATCTTAAACAACATATTGAACTTTCAAAAAAAGAACTTATTCGTAATAAAGGTAATGATAAAGTTTGTGAATTAGCAAACTATTACCTAAATAGATATTCAGATGATTTATATATTTTTAAAGAGATATATAATTGTAATTTAATAGAGGGTTTTAAGTATTTTCAAGATATTGGTTTTCTTGAAATTATTACTTGTGGCGCAACACACGGTTATTTTCCTATCCTCTATTTAAATGAAAAAACAGTTCGTGCACAAATTGCAGTTGGTGTTCAGACTTATGAAAAATATTTTGGAAGAAAACCTAGGGGAATTTGGCTTCCTGAGTGTGGATATGTTCCAGAAGCCGATAAATATCTTAAAGAATTTGGAATTCAATATATAATAACAGAAACACATGGAATTTTATATGCTAATCCTACTCCTGTATATGGTACTTTTGCACCTATTGTTTCTCCTAATGGTATAATTGCATTTGGTAGAGATCTAGAATCTTCTAGACAGGTTTGGAGCTCTATAAACGGATATCCAGGCGACCCCAATTATCGTGAATTTTATAGGGATGTTGGTTATGATGCACCTTATGATTATATAAAACCATATATAGCTAATAATGGTGTTAGAGTTAATACTCAAATTAAATATTATAGAATTACTGGAAAAACTGAAAACAAAGATTATTATAATATTAAATGGGCTATGGATTCTGTAGAAAAGCAAGCTGGTCACTTTTTTGATTGTAGACAATCTCAAATTAGTTATCTCTACTCCCAAATGGATGGAAAAAAACCTATAATAGTTTGCCCTTATGATGCTGAACTTTATGGGCATTGGTGGTATGAAGGACCAGATTGGTTATACCTTTTGTTTAAAAAAATATATTATGATAAATGTGATTACAAATTAATTACACCTAGTGAATATATTGACTTATACCCTGAAATTCAAGAATGTATACCTTGTAGGTCGAGTTGGGGTGCTAATGGTTATAGTGAGGTTTGGCTAAACCCTTTAAATGATTATGTTCATAAACATTATCATATTGCTGGTGATAGAATGGTTGAACTTGCAAATTTATTTCCTAATGAGCCTAAAACTAGTCTAAAACGTAAAGCCTTAAATCAATGCGCTAGAGAATTGTTGCTTGCACAAAGTAGTGATTGGAATTTTATTATTACAAATCAAACAATGGTTGATTATGCTCATAAAAGAATAAAAGAACATATTGGTAGATTTACTAAACTATATTATCAAATTAAAAATGATGAAATTGATAAAATATTTCTAAATGAAATTTCAAAAAAAGATAAAGTTTTTGCAGATATTGATTATATGATTTACAAATAACTTTATGCTTTTATTTTATCAAATAATAAAAGAACCACATATGCTCTGCCAAGCTTTGTGGTTTTTATCTATTAATATATACATTTAATTGCCGTTCTTATTATGAAAACCAAAAATTAAAAGCACATTCTTGTGCATAAATATATTAAAGCATTAAAATATCGTATAATCTATGCAAATAGTTATTTTCGTTATTTTAATGCAATTTATTTTTTTAATGCAATTATTTTTTACGTTTTAATGCGATTTTAATGCGATTTTAATGCGATTTTTAAAATAATTAATAAAAAGTAATAAAAAATTATATAGAATAAAAAATTAAGAAATAAAAAAGCTGTTGAAATTAAGCCATTTTAAAAGCATAATACATTTTAATAACTTTTTATAAAATATAATAAAAACAAATTTCATGGAGCGAACGTCGTAGTTATCTACAACTTTTCTCTCTTGACGATTGATACAAATATCAATCAATTTACTAAAGTATATCATATTTTTTATAAATTACAATAAAATTATAACAAAATTATAAAAAAGTTTAATTTGTTCATTACAAAAACATAGGACAAGAGAGGTTGAAATTTGCATTGACAAAAATCTACCTCTCCTTTAGAGTTAACTATGCTAACAAAGATTTTTTTACTTCTTGCAGTTCGTGGTCAGGAATTTCAATAGGTTTACCACTATAATCAATCACTGACCAAGTTCCACCTCCAATGTACTTTGCATGGGTATGATAAACAGACCATTTTTTAAGTTCTTCGTCATATTCATGTTTTTCTGAATACTTACCTCTAGCTGTGATGTATCCTTTCAAATACTCGCCATCGTTGATAACAGCAATATAATCAGGAAATGCAATCAACTGCTTTACCGTTTTAACTTTTTTGCCATCTTCTTCTCTTGTTAGAGTAAAGATGTTAATACCAGTTCTGTCAATCCAAGAACAATCAAAAACTATTTCGTATCCTTTCTTGCTAACAATCTTACAGTTCGAGTCTGATATCTCTCTGCAATTATAGCCATAGTGCCAAGAGCCTCCTTCAAACATAATAGCAAAATCTCCTACGAAGTGAGAATCCAATAGATATTTGGGTTTAATAATCATATTTCCGTTTACATCTATCATTCCCCACTTGTCTTTGATACAAACAGGAGCAAATCCATCTTTGAAAAACTCAACTTCATCGTAAGCAGGTTCTACTTGTGTTTTGCCAGTTTTGACATTTACAAATCCCCATTTCTTGTCAATCGCAACTGGAATAAGGTCTTCACTTAATTTGTCTAGTCTTATGCCACCCCAGCAGAAATCAACCACAATAGAGCCGTCATGTTTGATTAAACCGTATAAACCATTCTTTTTCAAATCAAGATATTCACGGTTTCCAGTCCATAATACTGTATCATTCACATGAAGCTCCCTATCATAGATAATGGGTATTACAATTTCACCATTGCTATCTGCAAATCCAAGTTTTCCGTCAAGTTCTACAGGATACAATTCAAAATGAGCTTCGCCTATCCAGTCATACCCCTGAGTTTCTAAAACTCCTTTTTTCCGAAAGTAGTACTTTTTAACTACTTCGAAGTTTTTCTCTGCTTTAGCCATAATAAAAACTCCTTTCACAAGTCCATATCTCTAAATTATCAGAGATACTTATTGAATAGACACATTTATTATATTTCGCTGTGCCCACGAACATTTTACTCCAATATCATACCATATTTTACATAAAATTGCAACTAATTATTTTTCAACTTTATTATACTGTATGTTTTACACTGTTAAATAAATACAAAGCTACTTTATTTCTTTCAACTTCCTGCATTTCCATAACCTTAGTCATTGTGAACATTACAAGTTTGTATTTTGCAAAATTTATTAAAGTAGTTCTATATTCTTTATCAACCTCTTTTAGCATAGTATCAAATTTTTCATACATTTCAGTTTTATCATATAAAATATTAGCCCAATCACTTGTAGTTAAGCATATTCCTAATCTTAATTTATCTTTTGTATTCATATCTTTAATTATATTTATTACATTTTCAACTTTGTTTTCTTCCATAATTTTTTCCTCCTTTTAAAATCTTGTATCATTATCTTTCTTTTTATTCTTGATTTGCTTGTTTTCATCTGGTATAGTTACTCTTCTATGAATATTATTAGCAATTTCATTATCATTGTTATCAAATATACCGTTCTTGTATAGGTCATCACTTACAATCTTATAATTTTCGTCTTTATCATAGCAAATTCTTTTGTGAAAATGGCTCATAAGACTATGCCAAAATCCTTTAAATTTCTGTAATTCTTGTTTAAGTTTTTCTTTTTCAGTCTGTAATTTGCTAATAATCTTGTCTTTAGTCGATAGTTCCTTTTTCAAACTGCCAATTTCATTATCTTTTAGTTCTATTTCATATTTAAGTGAATGATTTTCTTTTTCTATATCAAAAGCAGAATGTTCAAAATCTTTAATCGCTATATTTAAGTCATTTACACTTCTAACTGTCTGGGTTATATCTCTTACATCTTCTGTATAATTTTTGATTTTCTGAACATCCTCGCTTGAAATAACCATATTATTTTTATTCATCAAAGTAGGCTTTAAATTGTTTAATATTGTATTTATATCTTTGCTTGTATTATCAAGTTCTTTCGTTTGATTATTCGCTTTTTCAAGTTTTGGCTCTTTCTGTTTTAGCTGTTTTTTGATTTCTCTATAATTGCCCATTTCATTAACATTGATGTCTTGATTTCTGCCTTTTTGCTTTTGTTTTAACCTAGTATTAACTTCATAAAACTTGTTATATGACTTAATACAAGAATTTCTCATTTTATCTTGTATTTCAGTAAGTGTTGCTTTGGTAAATAACTTACTTTTTCCTACTTGCTTTTTCATTCCTCTAGCACAATTTGTGGCTACTGGAACACCTACAATGTGCATATGGGGAGAAACTTCATCAAAATGTATTGTAGCATTTGCTATTTTGAAGTCTGGGATAAGTTTAATCAAGTCTTTTATTTGCTCATTATATACATCAACCATTTTAAATCTATATCTTTCGTCTTTATCATTCCAAAAGTCCATATCTCCAAGTTCTATTATAATTTCACACGCAATATCATTTTGAGATTCACATACTTTTGTAAAGTAATTATCTATTTTTCTATCATTTCTAGTTTGATTATTGTTATATTCAATTCTAGCTTGTTCAAATTCGTCTAAATATACTTGTTTTACATCATTTACAATATCACTTGTCCCATATATAGTTCTAATTAGTTCTGTTTGATTATCATAATCTCTTAAATTATGCTTGTTTACATCTGATAAATCTTTTGCAGTTTGAATTGCATTATTAGCTAAAGAAGTAGTACCAGATACATTTTCTTTTGCAACTTTTCTTGCTAATTTACTTTTGTTTTTATCACTACCCAAGTGAAAAGAATAAGCTAATTCTTGCTCCATAGAATCCCTCCTTTGAAATTTCTTCGTAGCACAGGACTTCGTCTTGACGGAAGTCCTAACCCCCTATATGTTATGACATACTATCATAACATGGGG